>NZ_CDXDQE010000002.1:0-680212 GCF_978021625.1 Janthinobacterium foliorum
CAGCACCAAGCATGCTGCCTGCTGTTTGAACTCAGGGGAAAACGTACGTCTTTGCTTGCTCATCAAACACCTCTCCATGGCGAGCATTCTCGCCTAAATTGGTGTCCAGGTACATTAAACCACTACAATTTGCGACCATAGCAGGCCAAGTATTTCAGCTCTTCTCATGCCCGTGGATATGGCGACGGCAAAAATGAGCGGCATTTCCTTGTTCCGGCATTTGCGCAGCTCCGCAAGCAGCGCTTCCTCTTCGTCCGGCGAGATGATCCGCCGTCGGCGCCGCTCGCCGCCCTTCACCTTGGCCTTGTCTGCTTCTGCAAAGGGATTGTGGCCGTTGAGGCGTTTCCACGCCTTGTTGTCCGTGAAGCGCAGCTTGTTGACGACGGCTTGCAGAGCATATATCTCGCGCTTGACCGTGCTCTTCGCCTTGCCCTGCCGCAATCTGACATCGATGTATTCGGTTGTCTCCTGCTCCGTCAGGTCGTCGATATAGAAATCTCCGATCTTTTGCTTGGCGAAGCCCTTGGCATGCTCCCTCAAGCCCGCAAGAGGTCCCGATGGGACGACGAAGCCGCTTTTAATGTAGGAGATCTCAATGTTGCGGCAGCTTTCCAGGCGCGCCCTGGCGGCCTTTGCTGTTTGCTGGACCTTGTCTACGCCGCAATCTATCAATGGGGTCACGTAGGCGCGCAGATAGCTGTCGATGGCATGGCCAAGCGTGCAGCGCCCTTCCATGATGAATTCCGCGGCAAGGCGCTCGATCTCGGAAACCATCAGGCTCGCGCGGTCTCGCCCTTGGGCTATCAGAAGCCTGCCTTGCGGCGTCTTGGTGTCGGCCAAAAATATCTTGGCGCGCTCGAGCTCGTCTTGCCCAAACGAGCGGTCGACAACGAAGTCGCCACGCTCAACGCGCACTCTGTAACGTATGGATTTTGTTTTGTCGGCGTTTTTCCAGTCGATGACCCGGATGCCGCGAGGAATGGATGATGCCATGATTGGCCTTTGGCGTTGGTGGAATCGTTTGTCGAATTCCCCTATTTTTCACCATCAAGCCGGCATTTGCCTATGCCTTGAAACCTGCCGGCGAACGCCAAGACCTTGATTTCAAAGCTTAAATTTGGTGGGAAGTGCAAGTTTCGAACTTGCGACCCCTGCAGTGTGAATGCAGTGCTCTACCCCTGAGCTAACCTCCCGAAGCGAGGCGAATTATCGCATAGGTGTTGCGGCATTCGCAAGGGCCGGCGGCAGGAAATTTGTCGCGGCCGGCATTTTTCTCAGGCAGCCGCTGGCGGTGCCGTGACGGCGCTCCAGATGCACTGGCCTTTGGCGGCCTTGTCCAGGCCGGCGATGGTGGCTTCGTGGGCGGCCAGTTCGTCGGGCGTGGCGCTCTGGAAGATGACTTCGGCCAGGGGCACGATTTCCAGGGTGGCGCCGTCGGCGGCCTCTTCCACTTCTTCCTCCATGCTCAGGCTGTTCTGCCCGCGCGTCATGGCCAGGTAGACGTCGGCCAGCAGTTCGGAGTCGAGCAGCGCGCCGTGCAGCTTGCGGTGGGCGTTGGAGACGCCGTAACGGTCGCACAGGGCGTCCAGCGAGTTGCGTTTGCCGGGATGCATTTCTTTCGCCTGCACCAGGGTGTCGATCACGCCGTGCACCTGCTCGTGGACGGGCGGCAGGTTCAGGCGCTTGAATTCCGCATTCAGGAAGCCGATATCGAAGGGGGCGTTGTGGATGATCAGCTCGGCGTCGGCAATGTAGGCGCGGAATTCGTCGGCGATTTCCGCGAATTTCGGCTTGTCGCTGAGGAACTCGGTGGTCAATCCGTGGACGGCCAGTGCGCCCTCTTCCGAATCGCGCTCGGGATTGATGTAATGGTGAAAATTGTTCCCGGTCAGCATGCGGTTGTTCAGCTCGACCGCGCCGATCTCCAGGATGCGGTCGCCCGTGCGCGGGTTCAGGCCGGTGGTTTCAGTATCGAGAACAATTTGACGCATGGCAGATTCAGTCTTAAAAGCAAAAAGCGAAGGGCACAGTATAGCAAACCTGTGCCCTCCGGTTACGCCCTGCCCGCTGCTGCATGGCAGGAAATGTTGGTTCTCAGGCGCGCACGGTTTCTACGCCCAGGTTGGCCAGCTCATCCGCACGTTCGTTGCCCGGGTGGCCGTTGTGGCCACGCACCCAGCGCCATTCGACCTGATGCACGGCTTGGGCCGTATCGAGCGCCTGCCACAGGTCGACGTTTTTGACGGGGGCCTTGGCCGCCGTTTTCCAGCCACGCGCCTTCCAGCCGTGGATCCATTCGCTGATTCCCTTTTGCACGTACTGGCTATCGGTATACATCACCACCTGGCAGGGACGTTTGAGCGCCGTCAAGGCTTCGATCACGGCCTTCAATTCCATGCGGTTATTTGTCGTATTCAGTTCGCCGCCGTAAATTTCTTTCTTGGCGCCATCGGCTACCATCAGCGCGCCCCAGCCGCCCGTACCGGGATTGCCCTTGCATGCGCCATCGGCGTAAATTTCTACCTTATCCATCTTGCTGTTCCCGCCTTTTATTCGTGACCGGTGCGCCTGCGGGCGCCGTCGCCGGTTTCTTGGTCCACGCCGGACCGATCAAGCGCATCCCTTTGACACGCTTGATCGCCTGCACTATATACACTGCGCCCAGATATGGCCACCAGCGCGCGCCCGCCCTGTCCATGAAGGCGTTGCGGCGCAGCCATTTTTCTGTGCGGCAGGCGGGCGCGTAGCAGCCGAAATGACTTTGGCTGACGCCCATGTTCATTAATTTTAACCAGTCTTTCATGCGCGGCATAGAGATCAGCTCGCCCGCCTGCGGCAGATAATGGCGGCCCGTGACCCGCCCCACCCCCTGGCGCGCGCCCCACAGGCTGGCCGGATTGAAGCCGCAGACGATCAGGCGCCCTTCCGGAATCAGCACGCGCTCGACTTCGCGCAAGACCTGGTGCGGCTCGGCGGCAAATTCAAGCACATGCGGCAAGACCACCAGGTCCAGGCTTTGCGAGTCGAACGGCAACTCGTCAAACGCAGCCACCAGGGTGGTGCGGCTGCCCTGTGGCGGACGCGGTGGCAGGCGCGAATCGAGCAGCCATTTGTTCGGCATGCGGCTGGCAGCCAGCGTATCGAGCTGGGGCAAGCCGATCTGCACGGCATTAAAGCCGAAGATATCGACGGTCAAGCTGTCGAGGCATTGCTGCTCCCAGGCACGCACGTACAGCCCGGCCGGCGTCTGCAGCCAGCCATCAAGCGCTATAATGGATTTTTCGGATGCCACACTGTCCATTCAGTTTTCTCTTTGACTCATGACCCATTCCCCTGAACACGCTTTATCGGTACTTGCCGTGCCCGCCTTTGCCGACAATTACCTGTGGCTGATCCACGACGGCCGCCATGCCGCCGTGGTCGACCCGGGCGACGCCATGGCCATCCTCGATGCGCTCAAGACGCATCAGCTGACCTTGTCTGCCATTTTACTCACGCATCACCACGCTGACCACACGGGCGGCGTGCCTGAATTGTTGCAGCATTTCGCCGTGCCCGTATTCGGCCCGCGCAATGAGGCTATCACAGCCATCACGGAACCGCTTGCCGAAGGCGATGTCGCCTACGTGCCCGAATTGGGCTTGCAGATGACCGTCATCGACGTGCCCGGCCATACCAAGGGGCATATCGCCTACGTACGCCAGCGAACCGAGCACGGCGACGCGCCATGGCTGTTCTCCGGCGACACCCTGTTTGCGGGCGGCTGCGGCCGTTTGTTCGAAGGCACGCCGGGCCAGATGGCCGACTCGCTGGGCAAACTGGCCGCCCTGCCCGATGATACCCAGGTATTCTGCGCGCATGAGTACACCTTGTCCAACCTGCGCTTCGCCAGCGCCGTCGAGCCGGGCAACCTGGCGCTGCAGGAAAGAGTCGCCATCGACACGGAAAAACGCCAGCAAGGCTTGTCCACCGTGCCGTCGACCATTGCCCTGGAGAAGGCCACCAACCCCTTCCTGCGCTACCGCGAACCTGCCATCCTGAACCGCCTGAAGGTGGAAGGCAAGCTGGCCAGCGACGCCTCGCCCGTGGAAGCGTTTGCCGCTTTGCGCATGTGGAAGAACAATTTCTGAGGCCGTTTTTATAAGGCGTTGCAGACATCCATACAAAAAATCCCGGCCGATGCTTGCATGCACCGCCGGGATTTTTTAATCGACCTAGTTGATCAGGATCAGATTTCTTCGTACAGCGGCAAGGTCAGGAACTCGGCGAACGATTCCGATGTCGACATTTCCTCGAAGATCTGGCCGGCGCGCACATACGTCGGGCCGTTGCCGCCTGGCGCATCGCGCTGCACCTTGGCCAGCTCTTCCGGAATCATGGCGCGCACCATCTCGGTCGTGACCTTGCGGCCGTCTTCCAGCACGCCCTTGCTCGAGCGTATCCACTGCCACACTTGCGAGCGGCTGATTTCGGCCGTGGCCGCGTCTTCCATCAGGTTGTGGATAGGCACGCAACCATTGCCGGCCAGCCAGCTGCCCAGGTAGTGGATGCCCACGTTGATGTTGTAGCGCAAGCCCGCTTCCGTGATCGGCGCCTCCGGCTGGAAATTCAGCAAATCCGCCGCCTTGACGTCGATATCGGGACGCTGCTTGTCGATCTGGTTCGGCTTGTCGCCGAGCACCTTGGTGAACTCGCCCATGGCCAGCTCCACCAGGCCCGGGTGCGCCACCCAGCCGCCGTCGTAGCCATCGGTGGCATCGCGCGCCTTGTCGTTGCGCACGCCGCCCATGGCGATGTCGTTCTTTTCCGGATCGTTCTTGATCGGGATCAAGGCCGCCATGCCGCCGATGGCCGGTGCGCCCCGCTTGTGGCAGGTTTTCAGCAGCAGCAAGGCGTAGGCGCGCATGAACGGCGCCATCATGGTGACCTTGGCGCGGTCGGCTAGGCAGAAATCCTTGTCCAGCTTGAATTTCTTGATGCAAGAGAAGATGTAATCCCAGCGCCCCGCGTTCAAGCCCGAGCTGTGTTCTTTCAGTTCGTACAGGATTTCATCCATTTCAAAGGCCGCCAGAATGGTTTCAATCAGCACGGTCGCCTTGATCGTGCCCTGTGGCAAGCCCAGTTCATTCTGCGTCATGACGAAGATATCGTTCCACAGGCGCGCTTCCAGGTGCGATTCCATCTTCGGCAGGTAGAAATACGGGCCGGCGCCGCGCGCCAGCTGTTCCTTGGCGTTATGGAACATGAACAGGGCAAAGTCGAAAATGCCGCCGGAAATGCGCTTGCCATCGACCAGCACGTGCTTTTCATCGAGGTGCCAGCCGCGCGGACGCACGACGAGTGTCGCAATCTTGTCGTTCAGCTTGTACGACTTGCCATTTTGCTCCAGCGAAATCGTCTTGCGCACGGCATCGAACATATTGATCTGGCCCGTCAGCTGATTGTCCCAGTTGGGCGTGTTCGAATCCTCGAAGTCCGTCATGTAGCTGTCCGCGCCGGAATTGAAGGCGTTGATGACCATCTTGCGCTCGACAGGACCCGTGATTTCCACGCGGCGGCATTCCAGCGCTTTCGGAATCGGCGCGATCTTCCAGTCACCGTCGCGGATGTGCGCGGTTTCCGGCAGGAAATCAGGACGCTCGCCCGCATCGAGGCGCTTGGCGCGTTCCACGCGCACGGCCAGCAACTCCTGGCGTCGCGGCTCGAAAGCGCGCGTCAGCTTGGCCACCAGCGCCAGCGCCGCCGGCGTCAAAATCTGTTCATAGCCGGGCTGGATTTCGCCCGTGATTTGCATGCCTTCGGGAAGTGCGATCGTATTCTGCGTCATGAAGTTCTCCGTTTTTAGTAAATATATGCAAAAGTAATCTGGTGATCCAAGTATATGGCAACGATTAGGGCGACTGGCCTGGCGGGGACAAAAAACACTCTGCCAGGCGGCGCGTTTGTCCTATAGTATTGCACTATAAAGCATGGAAACGAGACTAATAATCACTTCATCTATGCGTTTTTATCACAAGTGAGTGCGCGACGGGAGCATGCCATGGGCCAGTTCAGACAAATATCGACCTTCGTGGAAGTGGTGGCCAAAGGCAGCCTGTCGGCCGCGGCGCGCGCCGAAGGCATCGCACCAGCCATGATCGGCCGCCGCCTCGATGCGCTGGAGCAGCGCCTGGGCGTGAAATTACTCCAGCGCACGACGCGCAAGCTGGCCCTGACGAATGAAGGCGCCGCGTTCCTGGAAGATTGCCAGCGCATCCTGGGCGAGCTGGAAGAAGCGGAATCGGCCGTCGCCGAACGCAGCGTGAAGGCCAGCGGCCATTTGCTCATTTCTGCACCGGCCGGCTTCGGCCGCCAGCACGTGGCGCCCCTGATCCCCTCGTTCGTGGCCGAACACCGCGACGTGACGGTGTCGCTGAACCTGAGCGACCGCCTCGTCGACCTGATCGGCGAAGGCATCGACGTGGCCATCCGCATCGCCAGCCTGTCGGACTCGTCACTGGTCAGCACCAAGCTGGCCGATAACCAGCGCGTGCTGGTCGGTTCGCCCGCCTACTTGAAGCGGGCGGGCACGCCCCGCATCCTGGCCGACCTGGCGAAACACAATTGCCTGGCCATCAGCAGCGAAGGCAGCCAGCGGGGCTGGACGTTCCGCGAAAACGGCAAGAACGTGACCCTGAAAGTGACGGGCAATATGGTTTGCAACGATGGCGAAGTGCTGCACGACTGGGCCCTGGCAGGCAAAGGCCTGGCTTGGCGCTCGATGTGGGAAGTGGGCGCGGAAATCGAATCGGGGCAATTGGTGACGGTGCTGGACCAGTTTGCGGCGCCAGGCAACGATATTTATGCCGTGTTTGCCCAGCGCCGGCACTTGCCGCTGCGCATACGGGCGTTCGTGGATTTTTTAAGGCATGCGTACGCGCAGCCCGATTACTGGCGCGAACGGGCTTTCTGATCGCGCCCGATCAGGTCACACCTGCCGCCCGTCGCGCTGTGCGCCCGGCGACGCTCACCGCCTCGGCGGCCCCGCACCGAATACGGTTGCGTTTCTCGGCCACCAATCACTGCCGCTCGCTACGGCGTGATTGGGCGCGGCGACGTTCCAGCTCCCGCTTCAGCGGACGCACGTGGCCAAACACCGCCGGGCGGCATGGGGGGAAGTAGCGTCGCAGCACAGGTCCGCTTGGCGCAGCCCAAGCCGAGACTTCACAGCCCCATGGCGACAGGGAAATGCGGACAGGCCGGCTTACGGGCAAGCGCCAGGCCGGCCTGACCGGCGCTGCGGCGCAGTTACCCGACAATTGGCCGCGCACGGCTCCCCGCGAAGCATCCAAACCCCAGGCCTCAAGGAAATTTGGGCGAAAAAAAAATCCTCGGAGACCGAGGATTTCTTTATTTCGTTTGATCCAGCGTATTAGATTGGCTGAATGTTCGAAGCTTGCTTGCCTTTAGGGCCAGCGGTCACTTCAAAAGAAACGCGTTGGTTCTCTTGCAGGGACTTGAAGCCGTTCGACTGGATAGCCGAGAAGTGAGCGAACAGATCTTCGCCGCCTTCGTCAGGGGTAATAAAGCCGAAACCCTTCGAATCATTGAACCATTTTACGATGCCAGTTGCCATTACAATTTCCTATTTCAGTTAAGTTGGGCTTGCGCCCGTTATATCGTTTGAAGCAAGAAAGAAATGACAGACAAACTGCACAACTACCTCGAATCCAACGATGCCCAATTATACCAACAAAACTGAGAAAAACCATTCTTTCGCAAAATAAACTTGCGAACACTACTTTGATAGCCAAATCCCCGTCTTGCGGCGCCCTGTACCAGCGGCATGGAGACACTATATCCTAATCTGCGATGGCACGGCTTTGCGTTGCATCAAATGAATCATTGCAACCACACCAGCGCATTACTGTCACTCAAACGCTGAAGTGGGTAGCGGCCGCATTGCGCTCTGCCCAGCGCAACAGCGTTCCCACCTGCGCGCTCACGCCCGGCCATTCGGCCAGTACCTGGCCCGGCTCATTGAGCAAGGTGCGCACCAGTTGCTCGATGCGCCGGCATTCCTGGCCCAGCGCGGCGAAGCCGAAGGTGGCAGCCGAACCGGCCACCGCGTGCAGGGCCCGGTGCAAGTCCGTCAGCGGCTCCAGGCGCGGGCCTTCGTTGTCGCAGCGGGCCTGCGCCTGCGCGATGGCCTGCATCAGGGCCGGCACGCCAGCCGCATATTTGTCGTTCAAGGCGCGCAGACGGGCGCGAAAATCCGGATCGATCAAGGTTGCCATTACAGTGGTCGCCGTGATGGTGCTTACTTGGTGCCGAAGATACGGTCGCCCGCGTCGCCCAGGCCAGGCACGATGTAGGCGTGGTCATCGAGGTGCGAATCGAGGGAGGCGCAGAACATCTTGACGTTCGGATGCGCGTTCTGGAAGACGGTCACGCCTTCCGGTGCCGCCACCAGGGCCAGGAAGATGATCTGTTCGTCCGTCACGCCGCGCTTCTTCAGCACGTCGACGGCATACACGGCCGAATTGCCGGTCGCCACCATCGGGTCGCACAGGATGAAGGTGCGCTCGTTCAAGTCCGGCAGGCGCACCAGGTATTCCACGGGCATGTGCGTGGCCGGGTCGCGGTACACGCCGATATGCCCCACGCGCGCCGATGGCACCAGGTTCAGCAGGCCATCGCTCATGCCGATACCGGCGCGCAAGATGGGCACGATGGCCAGTTTCTTGCCGGCGATGACGGGCGCGTCGATGGTGACCAGCGGCGTCTTGATTTCGCGGGTGGTCAGCGGCAAGTCGCGCGTGATTTCGTAACCCATCAGCAAGGTGATTTCCTTGAGCAATTCACGGAAAGTGCGCGTCGACGTATCGTGCTCGCGCATGTGGCTCAGCTTGTGCTGGATCAAAGGATGATCGGTAATGAACAAATTCGGGAAGCGTGGATCTTGTTTCATGTTGTTTTTCTTTCTCTGCTATCTAGCGCGGCGGCATGCATGCACCGCAAGCACGCGATGTGTCGATAAAATCATGGATTGCAGCATTATCCCAGCCCGCAGCCCGCCTGTGGCCGGAATTTTCGAAATAATTGCATGCCGACACCGGGCAAGTTCAATACTCGCGCAGCGCGCGCGCCAGGATGGCCGGGCAATCCGTGCCGGCAGGCAAGCGCCCGTACGCCCCGCCAGGCGCCATCACCAGCCGCGATTGCAGGAACGCTTGCGCGACAAAGGGCGGCGCATGGCGCAGCAGCAAAGCGGCCTGCACGGCCAGCACGATGCGCTCCGATAATTGCCTTGCACCAAATTCATCGCCTTGCGGTCCGTCCAGGTCTTCCAGCAGGCGCGCGCGGTACTCGACAAAGGCGGCGTGCGCATCGCCAGCCAGCGCCAGTTCGGCCGCCAGCGCCGCGCGCGCGGCGGGCGTTTTCCCGAAGGCGCGCAGGACGTCGAGGCACATCACATTGCCCGAACCTTCCCAGATCGAGTTGACGGGCAGTTCGCGGTACAGGCGCGCCAGCGGCGCGTCTTCCACGTAGCCGGTGCCGCCCAGCACTTCCATGGCCTCGGCGCCGAAACCGGGACCGCGCTTGCAGATCCAGTATTTGCCGGCCGGCGTCAGCACGCGGGCCAGCATGGCTTGCTGCGGATCATCCTTTTCATCGAAGCAGCGGGCCAGGCGCAAGGCGAACGCCGTGGCCGCCTCCGATTCCAGCGCCAGGTCGGCCAGCACGTTCTGCATCAGCGGCTGCGTTACCAGCGGCTTGCCGAACACGGCCCGCAGGCGCGCATGGTGCAGCGCCTGCGTCAGGGCCGCGCGCATGATGCCGGCGCTGCCCAGCACGCAATCGAGGCGCGTGTGGCTGGCCATTTCCAGAATGGTGGGAATGCCCCGCCCCGGCTGCCCTACCAGCCAGCCATACGCGTTGGCGAACTCCACTTCCGATGACGCGTTCGAGCGGTTGCCCAGCTTGTCTTTCAGGCGCTGCACGCGGATGGCATTGCGGCTGCCGTCGGGCAGGAAACGGGGCACGAAAAAAAACGACAGGCCTGCACTGCCGCCCCCTTCGTCCGCCTGCGCCAGGATCAAATGGGCATCGCTTTGCGGCGCCGAGAAAAACCATTTGTGGCCGACGATGCGCCAGGCGCCGTCCGCCTGGTCGCCAAACAAGGTGCGCGCCTCGGCCGGCGGCACTTGTGCCGCCCGCGTGGTATTGCTGCGCACATCGGAGCCGCCCTGCTTTTCCGTCATGCCCATGCCGACCAGGGCCCCGCGTTTCTGTTCCACCGGCAAGGAGCGGGGATCGTATTCGCGCGCAAGGATTTTCGGCAGCCAGCGCGCGGCGATCTGCGGCAGCTCAACGGCCTGGCGCAGCGCCGGCACCGAGGCATACGTCATCGTCACGGGACATTGCGCACCGTTTTCCACCTGCCCCACCAATAGATAGGCGGCCGCGCGCGCCACCTGGGCGCCGGGGCCAGGCGCTGCCCATGGCGCAGCGTGCGCGCCGGCGCCGACGAGGATGGCCATCAATTCATGCCAGGCGGGGTGGAACAGCACCTCATCGATGCGCCGGCCGGCGCGGTCGAACTGCTGCAGTTCCGGCCCGTGCCGGTTCGCCTCGCGCGCCAGCGCGTAGGTCGCGGCCTGCCCCAGTTGCTCGCCCAGCGCATCGAGTTCCTGCAGCGCCGCGCCGCCCCCTTCCCGCAGCAGGGCCTCGATCAGGGCAGGGTCGCAGGCAAACAGATTGACGTTTTCAAACGGCGTCGCCTGGTTGAAAACTTCATGCGTGTCAAAGGCATTCATGGGCATCTCCCGCGATTTGTTATCATGGCGCCCTTGTCGCAACTGGCGCACCGTCCACATCGTCCGTGAGCCAGACTAGCGCAAACACGCCGGCGGGGCAAGCGCGCCACGGCGGCGCCCGGCAGGATAAAAATCGGCCAGCACAAAAGCAGGCTGATTTTTTTCATGCAAGGCAGGAATATTTACAAAACCTGAAGCAATGTTGCTCTATTTCATGTAATCGGGTGCTTTTCAATGATACATTTCGTGTGGATCGCGTAGTGATAGCGACCCTCTGCCCGGCAGGGGCAAACAGCACGATGCATTTTTCGTTGGCGCCCTGCCCTGCAGCGGGCGCCAGCACTGATAAAAAAAAGGTAAAAGCCAGCACGATGTTTTCCAGTACCCCATCCGCCGCCCACCGCGAAGCTCGCCACGAGCTGGACAACCTCATGGAAGAGGCTGGCGACGTCGTGTTCCGTCTCGATGCGGACGGCCTGATCCTGTTTGCCAGCAAGCGCGCGGCCACCCTGTTCGGCGCCCCCAACGGCCTGTCCGGCCATTTGCTGCTGCCGCTGGCGGCCGAAGCGTCGCGCGCGGCGCTGCAAGCGGCGCTCGAAGACGCCCTGGAAGAACCGGGCCGCCTGGAGGTGCGCCTGCAAACGCCGGACCAGGAAATCTGGTTCGAACTGCGCCTGTCTTCCTATATGAGCGCGGCCGGCATCGCCGAGCTGCTGGTGGTCGGCCGCGATACATCGGCCCAGCACAACACGGAAGAACGCCTGCGCCACATGGCCACGCACGATGCGCTGACCGGCCTGCCGAACCGATTGCTGCTGTCGGACCGCATCCGCATGGTGATCGCCCAGGCCGCGCGCTCGGGCCAGGGCTTTTCCGTGGCTACCATCGGCCTCGATGGCTTTAAAAAAGTCAACGACGGCCTGGGCCACCCCGTCGGCGACGCCGTGCTGCGCCTGGCCGCGGCGCGCCTGCGCAAGACCTTGCGCGACAGCGACACCCTGGCGCGCGTGGGCGGCGATGAATTCGTCGCCGTGCTGCCTGGCAGCGCCACCGACGCGCAGATCAAGCTGGTGACGGGCCGCCTGCTGGCCACCCTGCAGGCGCCGTTCGAAGTCGACGGCCACACGATCTACGTGGGCGCATCCGTCGGCGTCTCGATCTATCCGCTGCACGCGGAAGACGAAGTGCGCCTGGTGGCGCTGGCCGATGCGGCCATGTCGCGCGCCAAGGAAACGGGCAAGGCCCGCTGCCTGGTGTACAGCCCGCGCCTGAACGGCCCGTCGGAGCACGATATCTCGCTGGAAGCGGCCATGTTCCACGCCGTGCGCGAAGGCGAATTTTTACTTTTCTACCAGCCCATCGTCGACGCCCGCACGCGCCAGATCCAGGGTTTTGAAACCCTGATGCGCTGGAAGCATCCGACCCTGGGACTGGTGCCGCCCGTGCGCTTCATCCCCATCGCCGAGGCGAATGGCCTGATCAATCTGCTGGGCGCCTGGGCGCTGAAGGCGGCCTGCGTGCAGCTCAAGCAGTTCCAGGACGTGGCCAGGCGGCCGCTGTACATCTCCGTCAATATCAGCCCGCGCCAGTTCCGCAACGACAAATTCCTCGACGTGCTGGACGACGCCATCGCTTTTTCAGGCCTGTCGGGCGAACACCTGGTGCTGGAAATCACGGAAGGCACGCTGATGATCGACCCCGTGCATGCGGAAACCATCCTCGGCAAGATGACGGAACGCCGCGCGCGCATCGCCATCGACGATTTCGGCACCGGCTATTCCTCGCTGGCCTACCTGAAGCGCTTTCCCATTTCCGTGCTGAAGATCGACCGCACCTTCATCAAGGATTTGCCCGCATCGAGCAAGGATGCGGCCATCTGCAATACCATCCTCGACCTGGCCAAGCACTTGAATCTGTCGGTGGTGGCCGAAGGCGTGGAAACGGAAGAGCAGATGCATTTCATCGAGTCGCGCGGCTGTCATTATGTACAAGGCTATCTGACGGGAAAACCGATGCCGGCCCACGCCGCGCTATCGGCCTTGAGCGAAAAAACCTATGCGGCGCTGGTGCCCACGCCGTCTGCCCATGAGCTGCGCGGAGGTGTGCAATGAATCCAGGTCATTTCACGGCGCCGACACAGCTCGGCAAAAATACCCTGGACCTGCTGTGGGCGCGCACGCGCCAGCAGGGCGACATGCCCGGCTTCGCCAAGGCCATCAGCGCCATCCTCGGCGCCATGCGCGGCGAGGACGACCACGAATTCGACATCACGCAAACGGTGCTGTCGGACCCTGTCCTCACGCACAAGGTGCTGCGGCTGGCCAACAGCGGCATGTACTCGGCCTTCGGCCAGCGCGTCAACACGGTATCGAAAGCCGTGCTGGTGCTGGGCATCGACGCCATCGGCCACCTGGCGCTGGGACTGAAGCTGATCGAGGAACTGTCGCAAGCCTCGCCCGACTCCGTCAGCGCCCACGTGGAAATGGAAAAAGCCGTGCTGGCCGGGATGGTGGCGCAGCAAGTGGCCACCAGCGCCGGCAGCCTGCAGGCGGAACAGGCCGTGGTCTGCTCCATGCTGCATACGCTGGGCCGCATGATGGTGACGTTCTACATGACGGATTTCTGGGCGCGCATGCAGGCGCACGCCGGCCCGGGCAACGAGGCGGCCGCCGCGCGCGAAATCCTCGGCCTGTCGCTGCCGGAAGTGGGCTATGCCACGGCCGCGCACTGGGGCTTGCCGCAGCACCTGATCAACGGCATGCGTCCGATGGACCCGTCGCCGGACAACGCGCCCGTCAGCGGCGCCGACTGGATGGCGGGCCTGTCGACCATGGCGGCGCGCTGCGCCGACTCGCTGTGGCACGACGATGCGGCCGGCGCGGCGCAAGTGCACGCGCTGATCGACGACTATGCGGGCACGCTGGGCATCACGGCCACCGACCTGGTGGTGGCCGTGGACAAGGCCAAGGCCATGGCGGCAGCCGACCTGTCGATCGCGCCGCTGTCGAAACCGGCCGAACGGCGCGCGCGCCAGCTGGCCTCGACGCGCATGCGCGCCGAGGGCAACCGGGTCTTGATCAGCGGCCTGGCCGACCTGCGCGGCGCCATCGGCAGCGCCAGTCCGGGCCAGATGGTTTCGATGGCGCTGGAAACGCTGCACCAGGGCTTCGATTTTTCGCGCTCGGTGGCGTTCGTGCGCAACCACAAGGATCATTTGTATTCGGCGCGCATCAGCATGGGCGACGGCATGGCCGATCTGCAGGACCTGATGGTGTTTGGCGACGCATATGAACCGAACGTCTTCCACGCGGCCCTCAACAGCGACCGCGTGATCTTCATCGACAATGCGCGCGACCCGAAATTTGCCGCCAAGCTCCCGCAATGGTGGAAGGCCACCCTGTCGGAAGCGCGCAGCTTCGTTGTGCTGCCCCTGTCGGCCAACGGCCATCCCACGGGATTTTTGTATGGCGACTGGGACGACAGCTTCCCGCCGATTCAATTGAACCAGACGGAATTCAACCTGATCAACGATATCCGGGCGTTATTGGTGCAATCGGTGGAGATGCGGCACCAACTGGAGCTGGTGGCGAACAAGGTAGCATGAGAACACCTGACCAAACCTACTGCGCGTCGGTATAGGCGGCCTGCGATGCTCACCGTACTAGCGTACGGTTGCGCTTCTTAGCCACCTCTCCCTTCCGCTCGCTACGGTTTTGTCAGGTGCCGCGAACTTTGTTGTCTAATGAGAAAAACCACATCGACGCGTAGGTCGGGTTAGCCAGAATGGCGTAACCCGACATCACCGCAACACATGGCATGGGGCGCAGGTCGGATCAGGGCCGCAGGCCCGTCATCCGACAACCTTCAGCTCATTTCAACTTCGGCGTCGAAACCGACACATCGCCGCATTGCGCGCGGTGCATCAAGGCGTGGTCGATCAGCACCAGCGCCAGCATGGCTTCGGCGATCGGCGTGGCGCGGATGCCCACGCACGGGTCGTGGCGGCCGAAGGTTTCCACCATCACGGGATTGCCCTCTTTATCGATCGAGCGGCGCGGCGTGCGGATCGACGATGTGGGCTTGATGGCGATCGAGACGCTGATATCCTGCCCCGTCGAGATGCCGCCCAATACGCCGCCGGCGTGATTGCCGATGAAGCCTTCCGGCGTCAGTTCGTCGCCGTGCTCGGACCCCTTTTGCGCCACCGAGCCGAAGCCGGCGCCGATTTCCACGCCCTTGACGGCATTGATGCCCATCATGGCGTAGGCGATGTCGGCGTCCAGCTTGTCGTAGATGGGCTGGCCCAGGCCGACGGGCACGTTCTGCGCGATGACGTCGATGCGCGCGCCGATGGAATCGCCGTCGCGGCGCAACTGGTCCATGGCTTCTTCCATGCGCGCGATCAGGTCCGCATCGCCGCTGGCGGCAAAGAACGGGTTCGCATGCACGTGCTCCCAGGACTGGAACGGCACGGGAATGCCGCCCAGCTGGCTCATGCATCCCTTGAACGTGGTGCCGTACTGCTGCAGCAGCCATTTCTTGGCGATCGCCGCCGCGCCCACCACGGGCGCCGTCAGGCGCGCCGAGGAACGTCCGCCGCCGCGCGGATCGCGCACGCCGTATTTATGCCAGTAGGTGTAGTCGGCATGACCAGGGCGGAAGCTTTCCGCGATATTGCCGTAGTCCTTGCTGCGCTGGTCTTCATTGCGGATCAGCAGCGCGATGGGCGTGCCCGTCGTCACGCCCTGGTAGACGCCGGAGAGAATCTCGACAGTGTCCGATTCCTGGCGCTGCGTCACGTGGCGCGAGGTGCCCGGCTTGCGGCGGTCCAGCTCGGGCTGGATATCGGCTTCCGACAGGACCAGCCCCGGCGGACAGCCATCAATCACGCAGCCGATGGCCGGGCCATGCGATTCGCCGAAAGTGGTAACAGTAAACAGCTTGCCAAAAGAATTGCCGGACATAGTAGGAAGTGTGAAAGACTGGAAAACCCAATTCTACCAGCCTGCGGGGCAGGCCATGCCGCTAATGCCGCGCCAGCGCCCGATATTTACCCCGTGCCGCCGCCCCGCCGCCACTTTTCACCCGCCCCACCCCGCCATTTTAAAATTCCATGTTTTTTTTCGTATGAAAAATACCAAATACGAGTCGCAATCATGCAATGCAAGAAATATTGCCCTACAGAATAGATTTAAAAAAACATTTTGCTTATTAAATAGCTATATACTTGGATCAGAGCGCGGCACACAATACTGAACGCCACACCATATTTAGCCCGCGCCGTATTGATATCGAGTCATCCTGGAGAAGCTATACATGCCCGCACCGATCATCCCCCTTGCCCCCCACAAGGACGATCACGACGACCTGGTATTCCTCGATGAGCAACCAGCTGCGCCGCTGGCGGCCGCGCCGCGCAGCGTGTGGCGGGTGATGATCATCGACGACGATGAAGACGTCCACTCCACCACCACTTTCGCGCTGGGCAACCTGGAAATGCAGCACCGCCCGCTGGAGTTCGTGCATGCCTATTCGGCCGGCCAGGCGCGCGAGCTGCTCAAGCATGAAAGCGACATCGCCGTCATCCTGCTCGACGTGGTCATGGAACAGGACGACGCGGGCCTGCACCTAGTGCGCTACATCCGCGAAACCCTCAAAATGACGGACGTGCGCATCATCCTGCGCACGGGCCAGCCCGGCTATGCGCCGGAAATCGACGCCATCCGCGACTTCGACATCAACGATTACAAGACCAAGTCCGAACTGACGCGCATCAAGCTGTTTACCACCGTGACGGCGGCCATCCGCTCCTACGAACAGATCCGCTCGATCAGCAGCAGCCGGCGCGGCCTGGACCAGATCGTCCACGCCAGCACGCAGCTGATGGCGCTGCACGGCGTGCAGAATTTCTCGGCCGGCGTGCTGGCGCAGATCGCCGACCTGCTGGGCATCCGCGCCGACGGCGTGCTGTGCGTGCAGGAGATGCTCGACAATGGCGGCAAGGAGCTGCTCGTCTCGGCCTGCACGGGCAGCTTTTCCGGCTTGCCGCACAGCGCCCTGTGCGGCCTGCAGAATCCCCGGGTGATGGCGTCCATCGAGCATACGCTGGCGCAGCGGCGCAATGTGTACGCGCACGACTACGCCACCCTGTACTTCGCCGGCAAGGCCAGCCGCGACGCGGCCGCCTACCTGCTGCTGCCGCGCCCCCTGTCCGCCATCGACGAAAGCCTGCTGGAAGTGTTTTGCAGCAACGTCGCCGTGGGCCTGGACAACGTCGAGCTGGTGTCGCACCTGCACAACGCCGCCTTCTACGACCAGCTGTCGAAGCTGCCGAACCGCACGCGCCTGGTGGAAATCCTCGACGCCACCCTGGCCGGCCCCGCGCGCGACGACGCCACCCTGTCGCTGGTCGACCTCGACCACTTTGCCGAAACCAACGATGCGCTGGGCCACCAGTTCGGCGACCTGCTGCTGGTCGCCGTGGCGGGCCGGCTGCAAACCCAGCTGGGTTCGCAATTGACGGTGGCGCGCCTGGGCGGCGACATTTTCTGCGTGCTGGGCGATTCGTCGCAAGTCAATCCGGCCAACATCCTGGCCCTGTTCCAGGCACCGTTCTGCATCGACGGCCAGGATGTGCAGCTATCGGCCACCCTGGGCCTGGTGCGCCTGGGCGAGCACGCGGGCACGGGCGCCGATGCGCTGAAGGATGCCGACATCGCCCTGAAACGGGCAAAAAGCCAGCAGCGCGCCGGCCACTTCTATTTTTCGCGCAGCATGGGCATCGAAATCCGCGAACGGGTGCGCATGATGCACGCGCTGCGCACGGCCTTTAGCCAGGGCCAGCTGTTCGTCGTGTACCAGCCGCAGATCGACCTGACCACGCGCCGCCCTGTCGGTGCCGAAGCGCTGCTGCGCTGGCAGACGCCGGACGGCAAGTTCATCTCGCCCGACCGCTTCATCCCCATCGCAGAGTATTCGGGCATCATCATCGACCTGGGCGAATGGGTGCTGCGCACGGCCTGCCGCGAACTGGTGCAGCTGCGCGAGCAGGGCCACCGCAATTTCGTCATGTCCGTCAACGTCTCGCAAGTGCAGTTCCGCCACCCGCTGTTCCTGGAAATGCTGCGCGCGGCGCTGGAAGAGACGCAGGCGCCGCCCGAATTCATCGAGCTGGAAATCACGGAATCGATGGCCATGGAAGAGCCGGACATGCTGATCAAGATGCTGTGGCAGATCAAGCAAACGGGCGTGAGCATCGCCATCGACGACTTCGGCACGGGCTTTTCCTCGCTGTCCTACCTGCAGCGCCTGCAAGTGGACCGCCTGAAGATCGACCGCGCCTTTGTAACGGAAATCACGGGTTCGGCGCGCGGCAGCAGCATCGCCGAGATGGTCATCCAGCTGGGCCGCAACCTGGGCCTGGCCGTGATTGCCGAAGGCGTGGAAGACGAACGCCAGGCGCAGATTCTGCAGGCGCTGGGCTGCCCGATGGCACAGGGCTTCCTGTTCGCCCGCCCCATGACGGCCACGGCGCTGGGCAATTGGCTGAACAATGAGGCGCTGCAGGGCGCGGCCTAGGCTATCGAGCTGCTTGCCTGCAATGCAAAACGCCGGCTGCTGCCGGCGTTGTTTTTACTGCATCGCAGTCTTTCAGTCCGCCGTTTCGGCTGGCCAGTCGCGGATGTAGGCCTTCAGCATCTGGTTCTCGAAGCTCTGCGCTTCCAGCACGGCGCGCGCCACGTCGTAGAAGGAGATGACGCCCAGCAAGGTCTTGGCATTCATGACGGGCAGGTAGCGCGCATGCTTTTCCAGCATGATGCGGCGCACCTCATTGACTTCCGTATCGGGGGTGACGGTGATCGGGTGGTCATCCATGTGCTTGCGCACGGTGCCGCCGCCGATCTGGCCCGCGTTCTCGTGCAGGGCATTGAGCACTTCGCGGAAGGTCAGCATGCCGACCAGGTCGCCAAATTCCATGACCACCAGCGAACCGATGTCCTTTTCAGCCATGGTATTGGCCGCGTCAAGCAGGGGCTGGTCAGGCGTGACCGTGTAGAGGATATTGCCCTTGACTTGGAGAATTTCAGATACTTTCATATTGGCCGTCCTGTCCGCGTGATTGGTTTTTTAGTTATTCTAGCCCTTACAGCGACTGTAGCCTATGCCTGCGGAAAAATCCAGCCTTGCGCGCAATCAAATCAAGGGGAAAGTCGGGCAAGAAAGATGGCGAACGGATGCGCGGCGCGCCGGGAAGCGCAGCGGTACGGTAGCGTGCGCATCGCCGGCCATCCCCCGCGACGCGCAGTCGCCTTGCTGAGACGGTTTCAGCCCCGGCGGCGGAACCAGCCGGCGATGGACAGGCGTTCGCGCGCCGTCGGCAGCACTTCATGCAGCATCTCGCCCGACAGGAACATGGCCATGCGCCCCGCTACCGGATCGACATCCACCACGGGCGCGCCATGCGGATGCAGGCGCAGTGCGCCGCCGTGTTCCGGCAGCCAGTCATCGTTCAGGTACAGCACGACGGAGACCGTGCGCTTGTCGTCGTCGCGGAAGCGGTCCAGGTGGGCGCGGTAAAAGGCGCCCGGCGCATACAGGGCGAAATGGCTTTCGTATTCGTCCAGGCCCAGGAACAGCTCGCGGTTCAGGGTCTGGCGCAAGGTTTCCATGTGCGCCAGGTAGCTGTCGCAGGCCGCTGACCGGCCCGTTTCCAGCCATTCGATATGGTCGCCGCGGATCTCCGGCTGCAGCAGCGGCGCATGGCCGCTGCCCACGCCGGCACCCTTCATGTTGCCATTGAGCATGGATTGCACGCATTCGGCAGCCAGCTGACGGCTCAGTTCCGGGGGGATGAAATGCTCTTGCATGACCCAGCCTGCGTGGCACAGGCCGTCGACGATAGATGGTCCGGGTACGGCAAGGGCGCCGTCGAACGATATTGCGGGCATACGATCTTTCCTGGTGGACGTGTCATGAGCGTGCGTCTGACTCCCAGGATTTCGCTGACGTGCCGCTGCCCGCCTCGCGGCGCACGCGCGAAGGCCCAGGCAGCGCGAAAATCGCTGACCCGATATCCTACCACCGCCGCCGCGTGGCGGTTACTTTTTTTTGGGACTTCAGGTTACGCTGCCCGCCCGCCGCCACGGCGCCATGCGCCCTGCACAGGAGCCCTTTTGCTCTGCCACAAATCAGGTTACGATCTTGCCACTATAAAAACTTGGCGGAGACACCATGAGCGGCCCGAAATACCCCGGCTTTGACACTTTATCCCTGCATGCGGGCGCGACGCCCGACCCGGCCACGGGCGCGCGCGCCACGCCCATCCATTTCACGTCCTCGTTTGCCTTCAAGAGCTCGGACCATGCGGCCTCGCTGTTCAACATGGAGCGGGCCGGCCACGTGTATTCGCGCATCTCGAATCCCACCACCGCCGTGCTGGAAGAGCGCATCGCCGCCCTTGAAGGGGGCGTGGCCGGCATCGCCACGGCCAGCGGCCAGGCCGCCATGCACCTGGGCCTGTCCACCATCGCCGGCGCCGGTTCGCACATCGTCGCCTCGCGCGCCCTGTATGGCGGCTCGCACAACCTGCTGGCCTACACCCTGAAACGCTTCGGCATCGAGACGACGTTCGTCGACCCGCGCGACGCAGATGCGTGGCGCGCCGCCATCCGCCCCGAAACAAAAGTGCTGTTCGCCGAAACCCTGGGCAACCCGGGCCTCGACGTGCTCGACATCCCCCGGATTGCCGCCCTCGCCCACGAGCACCACCTGCCGCTGCTGCTCGACTCGACCTTCACCACGCCGTATCTGCTGCGCCCTTTCGAGCATGGCGCCGACCTGGTATTCCACTCGGCCACCAAGTTCCTGTGCGGGCACGGCACGGCCATCGGCGGCTTGCTCGTCGATGGCGGCACCTTCGACTGGCAGGCGGCGCATGACAAAACGGGGCGCTACGCCGAATTGTGCGAGCCGTATGACGGCTTCCACGGCATGGTCTTCGCCGAGGAGTCGACGGTGGCGCCGTTCGCCCTGCGCGCGCGGCGCGAAGGCTTGCGCGATTTCGGCGCCGTCATGAGTCCGCACAACGCCTTCGCCGTCCTGCAAGGCATCGAGACCCTGGGCCTGCGCATGGACCGCCACGTGGCCAACACGCGCAAGGTGGTCGACTTCCTGCTGGCCAACCCCGCCGTGGAATCCGTGTCCTATCCCGAACTGCCGTCGCACCCCGACTACGAGCTGGCGAAGACCCTGCTGCCGAAAGGCGCGGGCGCCGTCTTCACTTTCAACCTGCGCGGCGACCGCGCGGCGGGCCAGCGCTTCGTCGACAGCCTCAACATATTCTCGCACCTGGCCAACGTGGGCGACGCCAAGTCGCTCGTCATCCACCCCGCCTCCACCACGCATTTCCGCGTGCCCAACGAGCAGCTGGAACAGGCCGGCATCACGCAAGGCACCATGCGCCTGTCCGTGGGGCTGGAGGACGCGGACGACTTGATCGAAGACCTGGCCCGTGGCCTGAAACTGTCGCAGAAAGGCGCCTGAGATGCAGTTCACCATCGATAACACCACGGCCTACTGCTACACGGGCAGTAAAGTTTTTAACCCAAGTCAGCCGACGGCCGTCTTCATCCACGGCGCGCAAAACGACCATAGCGTGTGGGCGCTGCAGACGCGCTATTTCGCCCACCACGGCTGGAACGTGCTGGCCGTCGACTTGCCGGGCCACGGCCGCAGCGGCGGCGCAGCGAAAGCCAGCGTCGCGGCACTGGCGCGCTGGATACTGGATGTGCTGGACGCGGCTGGCGCGGCCAAGGCCATGCTGGTCGGCCACAGCATGGGCTCATTGATCGCGCTGGAAGCGGCATTCCTGGCGCCCGGGCGCATCAGCCACCTGGCCATGCTGGGTTCCACCTACCCGATGAAAGTCTCGCCGGCCCTGCTGGAAACGGCATTGAACGATGAGCAGGCGGCCATCGACATGGTCAATATCTGGTCGCATTCCTCGATCGCGCAAAAGCCTTCGTTCCCCGGCCCCGGCTTCTACGCCATGGGCGGCGCGCGGCGCCTGAAGCAGCGCATCGCCGCCCTCAACCCCGATCACGTGTTCCACACGGATTTTTATGCCTGCAATGCCTACGCGAACGGCGAAATCGCCGCCGCTTCGGTACACTGCCCCACTTTATTCATTTTCGGCGCGCGCGACATGATGACGCCGCCCAGGTCGACGCGGCTGCTGACGTCAAGCATCGCGCACGGCAAGGTGGTGCAGGTCGACAGCGGGCACGAATTGATGGCGGAACAGCCCGATGCCGTGCTCGATGCGCTGTTCGCCTTCGCACAGTCGGCCCCGGCATGAGCGCGCGCTTTTTTTAGGATAGATGGACCATGTTGTTGAATACCCTGTTTGACGAATTGACTGGCCGCGGCAGCGGCACCGAGGCGGCGCGGCACGCGCGCTATGAGTGGCTGGAACAGCTGCGCTGCACCAATCCCGACGCGGCCGAAGGCGGTGCCATGGCCGGCATCCCCGGCCACCACTGGTACCGGCTGCCGCAAGCGCTGCGCGTGGCCGGCCAGCAAACGGATCTGCTGGTCGGCACCCTGAACGCCCAGTACCTCGTGTTTGCCGGCCGCCACGCTGCCGCGTTCGCGGCCGAACTGGGGCTGCAATACGACGCCAACAACCGCATCGACCGGCCCGGCGGCCTCGATGAACTGCTCGACGCCTATGCGGAACAGCCCGACGACAGCTGGAACACCTTGCCATCGTCGCGCATGGAAGCGACACTGGCGGGCTGGGACGACGTGTATTTCCGCGTGCGCGACCTGAGCGACGGCAAGGCCATCCAGAGCGTCACCACCATCGCCTATGAAAGCAGCCGCTTTCCTGGCTATACCCTGCTGGGCACCACCCTGGTGGGAGCGGGCGCCATCGCCCACGACGACGAAACGGCGCAGTATCTGCAGCAGGTGTTCGCCGACTGGACCATCCAGCGCGCATGCGCGGAAAGCTGTTTGCCATCCGTGGCGGCGTGGCCGCACGCGCCGCGCCAGGCGCCGCCCGCCGCTTTTGATTTTGCCCGCAACCTGCGCTACCTCGACGCCCTGCTGGCCGCCTACGGGCACGCGCAGGCACGGGCGGAAAGCGACGGCGGCGATTGTGCCTACTGGGCCTGCGCGGCCGCCAGCGCGGCCTACCAGGTGTTCTCGCTGCGCTACACGGCGGGCCTGCCCTTGCCCGAAGTAGAAACGGCGCTGGAGGCGGCCATTGCCGCCTGCGAAGCGGCGCGCGCAGCCCTGGCCGACGCCTACGATGACGACGCCCTGCCCGCCTTCGACTTCGAACAGCTGACCGATTACGCACGCACCCTGCAGCTGCTGGGCGCCGTCCTGCTGTTCGGCCGGCATGACCTGGCCGCGCGCCTGGCCGCGCTGCAGACGGCCTTCGATGGCGAAGACGGCGTGTACGAGGCACTGCTGTCGGCCGCCGATCCGAGGCGCCCCGCCGTCGACGAGTGGTATTTCGCCGAACCCTACTCGTCCCTGTACGACTGCCTGCACGCGGACGATCCCGCGCAGCAGCTGGCGCACCTGCGCCATTACCTGGCCAGTTGGCACCCGGCGCTGGTGCAGGAAGACTGGTTCAATGGCCATTTGCGCACGCAGGGCCTGGGCGGCTACTACGGCCTGTGGGCCTTCGAGGCGGCCGCCGCGGCGCAACGCCTGGGACTGGAGCGCGGCGCGCTGGCGCACTGGCTCATGCCGCCAACACCCTGAATACCCCGTTTACTTCCAGATAAATATCGATGATCAATACCGCAGCCCTGTTCAGCACTGCCTTTCTGCCCGGCCAGGCCGGCTTCGACACCGGGACCATCACCGGCCTGGCCGAATGGCGGCTCGCTATGCCCATGCTGTTCCAGCTGCTCGTCGGCGCCGGCACGCAGGCCGTCGCCTGGCCCGTCTACGGCGACGGCGAGGACTGCCCCTGCGTGCTGGCCGCGCCGATGGCGCAGGCGCAGGCCAGCTGGCAAGCGTTATCGGCCCTGATGGCGCCGCCCCGCGACGCGGCATCCATCGTCGCGCGCGGCGCCATCGGCGCCCTGCTGGCCGGCGGCCAGTCCTGGCTGGTGCTCGACTGCGTGCAGCTGATTCCGCACGACATCGGCACGCCGGACTACGCCGCCGCCCTCGACGCCCTGCGCGCCGAGGCGCAAGCCTTGCACTCTGCCCTGCTGCGCGGCGAGCGCGCAACGCTGGCGCCTCTGCTGGCCGCCGGCGCCGCATCGCCCGCTACTGGCTACTGGTCCGCCACGGCCAGCGCGCAGCTGGCCGATGTCGAGGAAATCGATACGGACGACCTGCCCTTCCTGCACGGCCTGGAGGTGCAGGCATGGTGCGACGACGCCTTATGCTACGAGGTGCGCAAGCCCGGGCAGCACGCCACGCTGGGCCTCGTCACGCCGTATGGCCGCTGGATCGCGCCCCTGTCGCCGGGACTCGTCTCGCTGGACACCAGCGACGCGCACGATGGCTGGATCACGTTTGCCCAGGCAGACCAGCCCGCTGCGCACGGCGTGATGGACTTGAATGGCAGCGTGGTGCTGGCGCCTGCCCCCGGCGCCCTGTACGTGATCAGCCCCCATCTGGTGCAGCACGTGGCGCCGGACGGCAGCAGCCGCCTGCTGCGCCTGCCCGACGGCGCGCTGCTGATGGACTGCGTGGACAACATCTGCCAACGCGACGACGGCCATATCGACATCGAACGCCAGACGACCGATGACGAACGCAATGTCTGCGGCGTGATCGACGCCACGGGCAAGGTGCTGCTGCCGGCCGTTTACAGCTCCGTGCAGGACTTCGGCACGAAAAAGAAGATCGCCATCGTCAGCCAGCGCATTGACGGCCGCTACCTGTTCGGCATTGCCAACAGCCAGGGCGAGCTGCTGGCGCCATGCCGCTATGAAGCCATCGATTGCGCCACCACCTCGTCGCCGCCCCGGCTGCGCAAGAATCTGATCTTCGCCATTGACGCGCAGGGACTGGCGTGCATGCTGGCGCCTGATGGAAAACAGGCTTTCTCGCCGCGCTACCCGCCCGCCCACCATTTGCGCGGCGTCGCCGTGCAAAGCGATTTTTTATATGTGGTCAAGGATGGCATGGCCTGGACCATGGATTTCACGGGCCGGCTGCTGGAGCAGCTCGACACCGTGGAGAACTTCAAGGCCGCCATCACGGCCCAGCTGAGCGCATCGCTCGGCTTGACGAAGAAGAAAGCGCCGCCGCGCCGCCGCTTTACGCCGCCGCAGCTTCTGGCGCAGGCAGACCGCGGCCAATTGCATGCCATGGCCGCCCTGCTCTTGCTGGGCGACGCGGCATTGGCGCAGCGCTGCGTGGACATCACCTTGGAGGAACTGGCAGAGGACGACCCGCAAGAGGAATACGAAGGCGACACGCCAGCCGCCGCCTGCTTCTTCCTGCTCTGGTCGACGGCCGCCGATGCGCTGGGCCATGGCGCCACGCTAGACTGGAAGTCGGTGGAACAGATCGCCCGCATCGGCCAGCTGATCGACTTGCCCGCGCTGCAGGACTTTGCCTGGACGGAGCAGCAGGATGGCGATGCCATGGCCGAAGGCCTGGCCGCCATCGCCGCCCATCTGGCGCCGCATCAGCTGCGCCTGGTAAACCTGCATGGTGGCGAAGACACGTATTACCTGGGCGTGGTGCGGGCAGAGGATGCCGCGGCGTTCAGCCAGGTGGCGCAGCAGGCGGCCCTGCGGCCCGTGCTGCTTTGAGCCCCCGGCCCGGCGGCGGACCGCAGGCCATGCCACTTCACGAAACGACACGGCAGGGCTGGCCATGCAAGCGGAAAAATTTAGGCTATGTCACCGTCAGATGTGGGAATGCGCCCAATGTTGCTTTCAATAACGTTTCTGGTGAACGGATGCGTCTGGCGTCGAGTATCCAGCGCCATCCCAGGTAGTTTGGCAGGTAGCGCGTCGCCACGCCGTGAAACGCTCTTAACCATTCGCGCAGGCGGCTGTGATACGCATTGACGTTCTGCACGTGCGCGGCACCGCGCACGCGGATGCCTGCGGGCAAGTTGACGGCCTGGTGGCTGATCCCCGCTGTGCGCGCGAAGTCCCGGTAGGCGGCATGGCCGTCCGTCACCAGCAAGACATCCTTGTCGATGACGGGAGACAAGCACTCATGCAGCTGCGCCGTCGTCAGCGCGCCTTGTCCGGTGACGAAAGCCAGGGTTTGCCCCGTGCGGTCGCGCGCCACAAGGATGCAGACTTGCTCACTGGAAATGCCACGCTGGCGGGCATGGCCGCCCCGGCGGCGCGCCGGACGCGTCAGATGCCGCGCGCCCTTTTGCGATTCCAGCACATACAGTTCGTCGGCCTCGGCGATGCCATGCAGACAATGCGGCCGGTCCGTTTTTGCCAGGGCTAAAAAGCGGTGGCGCCAGCGGAACGCGGTGTTGCGGTGCACGCCCAATTGGCTGGCTGCCTGGCGTACCGAGCGGGAATCGAGCAGGCAGTCGGCATAACCGAGCCACAGCGATTTATGCCGCAGGCGAGCCAGTGGCGTGCCGGTGAGCGCATTGAAGGTGCGCCCGCAGGGCACGCAGCGGTAGCGCTGCAGGCCGTGCGCATGGCCATGCCGATGCAGATGGGGCGAGTGGCAGGCGGGACAGGCCAAGCGCGACTGCGCCACGCCCTCCAGCAGCGCGACGGTCGCGTCGTGTGGCGTGTTGCCACGCAGCAGGGCCATGCCCGCCTGCCGCTGGCGCCGGCTCAACTGCGCAAACTGCGCGATAAAGCTGATCCATTCGGCTGGCTGCATGGTCTGCTCCCTGTGTGGCGGGTATGCAGAGTCAGACAGCAGCGCCAAGGAAAGATTCCTGCATTTCCCCTATTTTACGAGGACAGAGCCAAAATTTATCGATGATATCGTTGCAGCCAATGCATCGCTGCTGGCGCTGTATGCGCAGGGGCGCCAGGAACAAACCCGGCTTGGCGCCATGCTCGATGCGCTGGCACTGGCCGAAAACCAGCGCGAACAGCTGCCGGACATGATCAAGCTGGCGATCGAAGACAGCACGTACCCGCTCCTGTGCGGCATCGGGGGCAGCGCGTCGCTCGGTGGCAGCCAGCAGGACTACACGCTGCTCGACGAGGATGGCAGGACGCTGACGGGGGCGCTCGACAGCCTGCTGTACGAACGCCTCAACACCTGAGTGCCCGTCAATTGCAGCGCACTTCCCCGAAATGCTGGGCCAGGCTCATGCCCAGGCCCTGCTCCACGGCGTTTTCCACCTGCGCCGCCAGCGCGGCCGCTTCCTCGGCCGCCTTGATGTCGCGCTCGTTGGTGGAACCGGCAGGATAGCCGGAATTGACGCGCATGCCGCCAAAGACAAAGACGCGGTAGACGTCGGCCAGGGTGATGCGGTTGACGTTGCCCAGCAAGACCCAATGGTCGGAACTGTCGGCCACGCGCTTGCCCCACTGCACCCGCACCGCGCCTTCCACGTTGACCCGCCCCACCCAGCCTTGCAGCACCATCTTGTCGAGCAGGTTTTCCATTTCCTCGAAACCGAGGCGCGTGCTGCGGCGGATCTCGGCCGCGCCCACCAGGGCCGAATCGGCGCAGTGGCAAGCCTGGTGCAGCACTTTCAGAATGGCCACGGCGTCGACGAATTCGCTGCCCGGCGCCGCCTCGTACCACCAGCGCTCGTATTTCACGACGGGCAAGGCGGCCACCAGCAAGGCGCCCACCAGGGTGATCATCCAGCTCAGGTATATCCACACGAGGAACAGCGGCAAGGCCGCCAGCGCGCCGTAAATGCGCGAATACGTGGGGAATTCCTGGATGAATTCACCGAAGCCGCGCTTGGCCACTTCGAATGCCAGCGCGGCCAGCAAGCCGCCCCAGGCCGCGTCGCGCCAGTCCACGTCGCGGTTCGGCACCGTGATGTACAGCAGCGTAAACGCCAGCATGGTCAGGCCGACCGACACCAGGGTATAGAACACGGTGCCCAGAAAAGGCACGGCGCCCACCACGCCGCTGGTGGCAATGAAGACGCGCGAGGTCACCGTCAGCGACACGCCCACCAGCAGCGGCCCCAGGGTGACGATGGCCCAATAGACCAGCAGGCGCTTGGTCCAGCGGCGCTCCTGGCGCACGCGCCAGATGCGGTTGAAGACGCGCTCGATCAAGCCCATCATGCCCACCGACGTGACGATCAGGGCGCCCGCGCCGATGGCCGACAGGCGCGTGGCCTTCGAGGCAAACGTGGTCAGGTAGTCGAGGATGGTGTTCGAAATCCCCTTGGGCATCACGCTTTGCACGAAATAGTCTTCCAGCGCGTGGCGGAAGGTATTGAATAGCGGGAAGGTGGTGAAGATCGCCAGCGCCAGCGTCAGCAGCGGCACCAGCGCGAAGACGGTGGCGAAGGTCAGGCTGCCCGCCACTTGCGGCAGGCTTTCCTCGCGCACGCGGCGGCGCGCAAATTGCAGCAGGTCGCGCGTTTCGGACCAGGTCAGGCCGCGCACGGCATCGAGGACCATGCCCAGGACGCGCCACAAGTATTGGAAGAACGGCAGTATATATTTTGAAAACATGTTCGAAATCAGGACGGCGCCATGACAGCAGTCGTATCAGGCTGTAAAGCGCCCTATAATACCAACGATGAAGCCAACCAATCTGATTATTCTCGTATTGTTTTATTCACGCCATGGCGCCACGCGCCAGCTGGCCGAACTGATTGCCCAGGGGGTGGAAAGCATGCCTGGCTGCGATGCCCGCCTGCGCACCGTGCCCGCCGTTTCCACCGTCGCCGAAGCGACCGCGCCGGAAGTGCCAGAGGACGGCGCGCCCTACGTGGAACTGGACGACTTGCAGGAGTGCGCGGGCCTGGCCCTCGGTTCGCCCACGCGCTTTGGCAACATGGCTGCCGCCATGAAGTACTTCTGGGACGGCACGGCCAGCGACTGGCTGGCCGGCAGCCTGTCCGGCAAGCCCGCCTGCGTGTTTACGTCCACGGGCAGCCTGCACGGCGGCCAGGAATCGACCCTGCTGTCGATGATGATTCCCCTCTTCCACCACGGCATGCTGGTCATGGGCCTGCCCTACACGCATGCTGAACTGATGACGACGTCCACGGGCGGCTCGCCCTACGGCGCCACGCACTGGTCGGGCATAGCCGGCGACAAAGCCATCAGCGAGGATGAAAAGCGCCTGGCCGTCGCCCTGGGCCGTCGCCTGGCGGAGAACGCCCTGAAACTGGCAGGCGCGTGATGCACGGCACCTTGCACAAATACCTGCACTGGGGCGCCATCGCCAGCCTGGCCACCCTGATCCTCTGGTGCGTGCTGTGGGAGATGCTCGTCGCCCCGCTGCATCCGGGCGGCTCCTGGGTCGCCTTGAAGGCCGTGCCGCTGCTCATCCCCCTGTACGGCGTCGTCAAGCGCGATGTCTACACCCTGCAATGGTCGTCGATGGTGATCCTGCTGTACTTCACGGAAGGCGTGGTGCGCGGCTACAGCGACACCAATCCCGTCTCGGCCATGATGGCCTGGGGCGAGGCGGCCATCGTCTGCATATATTTCATCTGCGCCGTGCTGTACCTGCGCCCGTACAAAAAGGCTGCCAAGCGCATGGCCAAAGAGCTTCTGGAAAAAGTGAATAAAGTGAGCATCAAGAAATGACAGACCGCACCGACTTCCTCGCCGCCTGCCGCGACCTGCTGGGCGACACCTACGTCCTCACCCTGGATGCCGACATGACGCCCTTCGTCACCGACTGGCGCGACCGGTTCACGGGCAAGGCCCTGGCCGTGCTGCGTCCCGCCACGGTGGAGGAAGTGGCGGGCGTGCTGCGCGCCTGCGCGCAATGGCGCATTCCCGTCGTGCCGCAAGGCGGCAATACTGGCCTGGTATTGGGCAGCATTCCCGACGCCGCAGGCACGGCCATTGTGCTGTCGCTGGCGCGGCTGAACAGCATCCGCGCGCTCGATCCCGTCAACCGCACCATCACGGTGGACGCTGGCTGCATCCTGCAAACCATCCAGGAAGCGGCCAGCGCCGCCGGCTGCCTGTTCCCCCTGTCGCTGGCGGCTGAAGGCAGTTGCACCATCGGCGGCAATCTGGCCACCAACGCGGGCGGCACGGCCGTGCTGCGCTACGGGAATACGCGCGAACTGTGCCTGGGCCTGGAAGTGGTCACGCCGCAGGGCGAGGTCTGGAGCGGCTTGCGCGGCCTGCGCAAGGATAATACGGGCTACGATTTGCGCGACCTGTACATCGGCGCCGAGGGTACCCTGGGCGTCATCACCGGCGCCGTCATGAAACTGTATCCGCAGCCGAAAGCCTGCATCACGGCGCTGGCCGCCATGCCCTCTCCCGCCCACGCGCTGCGCCTGCTCTCGCTGATGCAGGACCATTGCGGCGCCAGCCTGACGGGCTTTGAATTGATGTCGCAGTACTGCCTGCAGCTGGTGGCGGAACAATTCCCGCAGCTGCCGCGGCCTTTCGCCGAAGCGCACGGGCAGTATGTGCTGCTGGAACTGTCCAGCAGCCAGTCCGAAGCGCATGCCGTGGAATTGCTGGAAGCGAGCATCGGCGCGGCGCTGGAAGACACATTGATCGACGACGCCGTCGTCGCCAGTTCGGTGGCGCAGTCGGAAGGCCTGTGGCAGCTGCGCGAGCACATCCCGCTGGCGCAGGCGCAGGCGGGCAAGAACATCAAGCACGATATCTCGCTGCCGATTTCCCGCATCGCCGATTTCATCGCCATCACGGATGCCGCTTTGGCAACAGCCTTCCCCGGCTGCCAGCTCGTATGCTTCGGCCACCTGGGCGACGGCAACCTGCACTACAACGTGGCGCCGCCAGCCGGCATGACGGACGGCGACTTCCTCGCCAACCAGGACGCCATCAACCGCATCGTGCACGACCAGGTCCACGCCTTCGGCGGTTCCATCTCGGCCGAACACGGCATCGGCGCCCTGAAGAAGGCCGACCTGGCGCACTACAAGTCGCCGCTGGAACTGCAGCTGATGCGCGCCGTCAAACAGGCGCTGGACCCGCAAAACATCATGAATCCCGGGAAAATTCTGTGAGAACGCCATTCTTCCTGTTCGCCCTCTGCGCGGGCCTGGCCGGCCATGCCGGCGCGCAGGACGTCTACAAATGCGTGAAGGATGGCCAGACCAGCTACAGCGCCACGCCATGCACGGGCGGGCAGCTGCAGATCCTCGAAGTGCCATCGCCGCCGGCCGTCGACAAGGGCGCGGCCACGCGGCAGGAACGGGTGGCCAGCCAGCTGGAAGCGGCGCGCAAGAAGCAGGAGCAGCTGGAAGACCAGGCGCGCGAACGGGGCGCCAGACAGCGCGAGGCGCACGAGAAGCATTGCGCCCAGCTGCGCCTGGAGCAGAAATGGGCGGCGCAGGACGCCGTCGGTGCCGGTGATAAAAACCGCGACGCGGCCCAGCTCAAGGTGCGGCGCGCCGGCGAACGCCTGGCCATCGAATGCCTGCATTGAGTGCGCCGGCGGCAAATCCGGCGGGCGCGCGCCTGCTGTCGCGCTGGCTGCTGCTGGGCGAGTGGCGCGCGCATCCCGTGCGCGCCTTGGTCGCCATCCTCGCCATCGCCATCGGCGTGGCGCTGGGCTTTGCCATCCACCTGATCAACGCGGCTGCCTTCAATGAATTTTCCACGGCCGTGAAAAGCCTGTCCGGCCAGGCCGACGTGCAGGTGGCCGGGCGCGAAGCGCTGTTCGATGAAAGCATCTATCCATGGCTGGCACAGCGCGATGGCGTGGCCGTCGCCTCGCCCGTGCTGGAACTGCAGGCCGGCGTGGCCGGCAGCACTGGCCCGGACGGCGGCCCCCTGCACATCCTGGCGCTCGACGTCTTCCGCGCCGGCTTCATTTCCCCCGACCTGATCGGCGCGCCCGCCGAAGGCCGGACCTTCGACACCCTGGCCGACGACGCCATCTTTCTGTCGCCGGCCGCCCTGCGCTGGCTCAAGCTGGGCGAAGGCGACCGTATCGCGCTGCAATCGGGCACCGGCACGGTCAGCCTGCGCGTGGCCGGGTCGCTGCAGCGCGCGCGCGCCGGCCAGCGCATCGCCGTCATGGATATCGGCGCGGCGCAGTGGCGCTTCAACAAGCTGGGCAAGCTGTCGCGCATCGATTTGAAGCTGCGCCAGGGCGTCAACCGCGATGCCTTCCAGGCCGATCTGGCGGGCGCGCTGGAAGCGCAATATCCGGGACGTTTCCGCGTGGGCCAGCCGAATGATGAAAACCAGAATAGCCGCAACAATAACCTGAGCCGCGCCTACCGCGTCAACCTGACGGTGCTGGCCCTCGTCGCCCTGTTTACGGGGGCGTTCCTGGTGTTTTCCACGCAGGCGCTGTCCGTCATCCGCCGCCGCGGCCAGTTCGCGCTGCTGCGCGTGCTGGGCATGGAGCGGGGGCAGCTGCTGCGCCAGGTGCTGCTGGAAGGCGCCAGCCTGGGCGTGCTTGGCGCCGCGCTGGGCATCGCCGGCGGCTACGCCTTGGCGGCCGTCGCCCTGCGCTTCTTTGGCGGCGACCTGGGCGCCGGCTATTTCGCGGGCGTGCAGCCGCAGGTGCAATTCACGCCCGTTGCCGCCTTGGTCTACTTTGCCCTGGGCCTGGGCGTGGCCTTGCTGGGCTGCGCCACGCCCGCGCTGGAAGCGGCGCGCGCGGCCCCCGCCATCGCCCTGAAATCGGGCAGCGAGGAAGTCGTGACGACGCGCCTGGCCAAGACCTGGCCGGCGCTGGCCTGCCTGCTGCTGGCCGGTGCCCTGAGTTTCCTGCCGCCCGTCTTCGAGCTGCCCCTGTTCGGCTACCTGTCCATCGCCCTGCTGCTGATCGGCGCCATCGCCCTGATGCCGCAGCTGGCCGCCGTCGTCTTCCGCCTGCTGCAGCGCGCCTGGATGCGCACGGAGAGCAGCCTGCATGCGCCCGTGCGCAGCCTGACCCTGGCGCGCCTGGCAAACGCCTCGGGCCAGGCCGGCATCGCCCTCGGCGGCGTGCTGTCTAGTTTCAGCCTGATGGTGGCGATGGCCATCATGGTGTCGAGCTTCCGCGTCTCCGTCGACGACTGGCTGCTGCAGATTCTGCCGGCCGACCTGTATGCGCGCACGGTTTCCGGCGCGGGCACCGGCGGCCTGAACCCGCGCGAACAGGACGCCATCGTCGCCTTGCCAGGCGCGGCCCGGGTGGATTTCCAGCGCGTGCGCAGCCTGTCGCTGTCGCCGGACCGCCCGAACGTGGTCTTGCTGGCGCGTCCCATCCTGCTGGCCGATCCGGGCAAGAGCATGGTGCTGGTGGGCGAATCGCTGCCCGTGCCGGCAGGCAGCCGGCCCGTGTGGCTGTCCGAAGCGGCGGCCGACCTGTACAACCGCAAGCCGGGCCAGCGCATCGAGCTGCCGCTGGCGGGCGGCCTGCACCAGTTTTTCATCGCCGGCATCTGGCGCGACTATGCGCGTTCGTCCGGCTCCATCCAGATGCCGCTCGATGATTACCGCGCCCTGACGGGCGACCTCGATGTCAGCGACGCGGCCCTGTGGCTGGCCAAGGATGTCACGGGCGACGAGTTGCAGCAGCGCCTGAAGGCCCTGCCGTTCGGCGCCAGCCTGGAAGTGTCGAACCCTTCGGCCATCCGCGCCCTGAGCCTGCGGATTTTCGACCGCAGCTTCGCCGTCACGTATTTATTGGAAGCCATCGCCATCGTCATCGGCCTGTTCGGCGTGGCCGCCACGTTCTCGGCGCAGACCCTGGCGCGCGCGCGCGAATTCGGCATGCTGCGCCACGTGGGCGTAAGCCGCGGGCAGATCCTCGCCATCCTGGCCCTGGAAGGCGGCGCGCTGACGGCGCTGGGCATCGCCACCGGTTTCATCCTGGGTTTGCTGATCAGCTTTGTGCTGGTCTTCATCGTCAATCCCCAGTCGTTCCACTGGACCATGCAGCTGCACCTGCCCTGGCCCCTGATCGCCACCGTGGCAGGCGCCCTGCTGACGGCAGCGGCCCTCACGGCCCTCGTCGCGGGCCGCCAGGCGCTGTCCGCTGGCCCCATCCGCGCCGTCAGGGAGGACTGGTAATGCGCCGCTTGACTCTTTTGCTCATGTTCTGCAGTGCCACCACCTTGGCCGCGCCGCCCGCGTTCGCCCCCGTCACGCCCCTGCCGCCCGGCCAGACCCTGCGCCTGCCGCACGACTTCGGCGCCCATCCCGCATATAAAACGGAATGGTGGTATGCCACGGGCTGGGTCAAGACCAGCGGCGGCGAACAACTGGGCTACCAGGTGACCTTCTTCCGCAGCGCCACGGCCACCGATGCGGACAATCCCAGCGCTTTCGCGCCGAAACAGCTGATCATCGGCCACGCGGCCCTGTCCGACCCGAAAGTGGGCAAGCTGCTGCACGACGAAAAAAGCGCCCGCGAAGGTTTTGGCCTGGCCCATGCCAAGGTGGGTGACACGGACGTGAAGCTGGACGGCTGGCGCATGCGGCGCCAGGCCGACGGCACTTATCAGGTCAGCCTGGCCGCGCGCGACTTTACCTTGCAGCTGACCCTCGCGCCCACCCAGCCCGTGCTGCTGCAGGGCCAAGGCGGCTATTCGCGCAAGGGCGCGCGGCCCGCGCAATCGAGCTATTACTACAGCGAACCGCAACTGGCTACCCGTGGCACCATCGCGCGCGCGGGCGGCAAGCCGGAAGCCGTGACGGGCACCACCTGGCTCGATCACGAGTGGTCCAGCCAGGTACTCGATGCGGACGCCAGCGGCTGGAACTGGATCGGCGCCAACCTCGCTGACGGCGGCGCCCTGATGGCCTTCCAGATCCGCAGCAAGACAGGTGCTAAACTATGGGCGCACGCGACATGGCGCGACGCGTCCGGTAAGATGACGCAGTTCGCGCCCGAGGACGTCGATTTCACGCCCACGCAGCTGTGGCGCTCGCCCCGCACGCAGGCCGAATACCCGGTCGCCACGGAGATCCGCACGGGCGCGACACGCTGGCAGGTCAAGCCGCTGCAAGCCGACCAGGAACTCGATTCGCGCAGATCCACCGGCGCCGTGTACTGGGAAGGCGCCGTGACGGTGGAGCGCGATGGCCAGCCGGCGGGCCGCGCCTACCTGGAAATGACGGGCTATGTGCAGCCGATGAAGTTGTAAGCAATGCATAAAATGCCGGGGGCAGACCCCGGACAAGCAAAAAGTAAATCAAAGCGAAAAACAATGACAACCAGTACAGAAACAGGCAGCACGAGTACAGCAACCGCCGCAAGCACCGCACCAGCTCTCGACACCGGCACCAGCCGCGAATTGAAAAAAGGCAGCCTGGCGGCCTTCAAGGGCCTGATGCCCTTCCTGACGCCGTACCGCAAGCAGTTCTTCCTGGCCGGTATCGCACTGGTGGTGGCGGCCGCCTCCACCCTGGCCATTCCCGCCGCCTTCAAGCAGATGATCGACCTGGGTTTCGGCGGCGCGGCCGGTTCAAAGAGCATCCAGCACGTGGATCTGGTGTTCCTCGCCCTGTTCGGCGTGGCCTCCATCCTGGCGCTGGCGACGGCGGCGCGCTTTTACACGGTGTCGTGGCTGGGCGAGCGCGTCACGGCCGACATCCGCAGCGCCGTGTACCGCCATGTCGTCACGCAAAGCCCGGAATTCTTTGAAACCACGCAGACGGGCGAAGTCCTGTCGCGCATCACCACCGACACGACCTTGATCCAGGCCGTCGTCGGCACCAGCATCTCCATGGCGCTGCGCAACGTGCTGCTGTTCCTGGGCGGCCTGGTGATGCTGTTCGTCACCAGCGCCAAGCTGGCCGGCATCATCATCGGCCTGCTCATCCTCGTTGTCGTGCCCATCATCGTGTTTGGCCGCAAGGTGCGCAAGCTGTCGCGCGACTCGCAAGACCGCATCGCCGACGCCTCGGCCATGGCCGGCGAAATCCTCAACGCCATGCCCACCGTGCAGGCGTTCACGCACGAGAAAATCGAATCGAAACGCTTCGGCGATTCCGTCGAAGGCGCCTTCATGACGGCCATGCGCCGCATCCGCGCGCGCGCCCTGCTGACCATGATCGCGATCTTGCTGGTCTTCGGCACCATCGTTTTCGTGCTGTGGCTGGGCGCGCGCGCCGTGCTGGAAGGCTCGATGACGGGCGGCGACCTGGGCCAGTTCATCCTCTACGCCTCCATCGTGGCCGGCGCCATCGGCGCCCTGTCCGAAGTCATGGGCGAAGCGCAGCGCGCCGCCGGCGCCACCGAGCGCCTGCTGGAACTGATGGCCGTCAAGTCCGAAATCGAATCGCCGGCCACGCCGCTGGCGCTGCCCGCGCGCGCCGCGAATGGCGCCGCCCTGTCCCTGAACGACGTGGTGTTCTCGTACCCGTCGCGCCCGGATACCTACGCGCTCGATCACGTCAGCCTGGATATCCGCGCCGGTGAAACGGTGGCCGTCGTGGGGCCGTCCGGCGCCGGCAAGACCACTCTGTTCCAGCTGTTCCTGCGCTTCTACGACCCGCAAAGCGGCAGCATCCGCCTCGACGGCGTGGACATCAAGCAGCTCGACCTGCATACCCTGCGCGACGCCATCGGCATCGTGCCGCAGGATACCGTGATCTTCTCGGCCGACGCCATGGAAAATATCCGCTACGGCCGCGCCGGCGCCAGCGACGGGGAAGTCATCGCAGCGGCAAAGATGGCGGCTGCCCACGAATTCATCGAGCGCCTGCCGAATGGCTACAAATCCTTCCTCGGCGAACGGGGCGTGCGCCTCTCCGGCGGCCAGCGCCAGCGCATCGCCATCGCCCGCGCCCTGCTGAAAAATCCGCCGCTGCTGCTGCTCGATGAAGCGACCAGCGCGCTGGACGCGGAATCGGAACGCCTGGTGCAAAAGGCCCTGGAAGCGGCCATGGTGGGCCGCACCACCGTCATCATCGCGCACCGCCTGGCGACAGTGCAGCGGGCCGACCGCATCATCGTCATGGAAGACGGCAAGATCGTCGAGACGGGCACGCACGCCTCGCTGGTGGCGCTCGGCGGCATCTACGCCAACCTGGCGGCCCTGCAATTCCACCACGTTTGAGGACATCCGATCAAACGTCGACACTACCAAGACCAAAGAAAAATGAACGCACTTTTCCACGCCAACCTGGGCATCACCGATTTCTGGACTTTTTTACTCGGGACGATCTTCATCGTCATCCTGCCCGGCCCCAATTCCATGTACGTGCTGTCGGTGGCGGCGCAACGGGGCGTGCGGCCCGCCTACCAGGGCGCCTTCGGCATCTTCGCCGGAGATCTGATCCTCATGGTGCTGTCGGCCTGCGGCGTCGCCTCGCTGCTGAAAGCCAGCCCGGCCCTGTTCTACGTGGTGAAATACATCGGCGCGGCCTACCTGGGCTGGATCGGCCTGCAGATGCTGCTCCAATGCTGGCGCAAGCTGCGCGCGCCCAGCCCTGCCGAAGGCGAAGCGCCAGCCATGCCGGCGGCCGTCAAGGAAAGCGAGCCATTCCGCAAGGCCCTGATCATCAGCCTGATGAATCCGAAAGCCATTCTGTTTTTTATTTCCTTCTTCATCCAGTTCGTCGACCCCGCGTTCCCGACCCCCGTGCTGTCCTTCATCGGCCTGGGTATGATTTGCCAGGTCATCAGCTTCAGCTACCTGACGGCCATCATTTTTGTGGGCGCCCGCCTGGCCGAGACCTTCCGCCGCCGTCGCCGCCTGTCGGCAGGCATGGGCGGCGGCGTGGGCGCCATGTTCATCGCCTTTGGCGCAAAACTGGCCACCGCCACCCTGTAAGGAAGAACCGCCTTGACTGACCTCGAACTGCGCCAGCGCTGCCACGCCGTCCTGCCGGGCCACCGCCAGCCCACCCCGGCCGCCACCTTCGCCGCCATGGCCGCCTGGTGCGAGGCCAATGCTATCGCGCACGACACGTATGGCGAGGGCGCGCTGATCGAACAATTCGAGAACAAGGTCGCCAGCCTGCTGGGCTTTGAAGCGGCCGTGTTCTGCATCACCGGCACCATGACGCAGGTGACGGCCCTGCGCCTGGCCTGCCAGGACCGCGGCTCGCCGCTGGTGGCGCTGCATCCCACCTCGCACATCCTGCGCCACGAACGGGGCAACCACGAATTGCTCGACCACTTCAAGGGCTTGATGCTGGGCGACCCGCACCGCCCGTGGACGGTGGACGACCTGCGCGCCGTGCCCGATGCGCTGGGGGCCGTGCAGCTGGAACTGCCGATGCGCGAAATCGGCGGCCAGTGTCCGTCGTGGGATGACTTGAACGCGATCAAGCGCCACTGCCGCGACAGCAATATCCACCTGCACATGGATGGCGCGCGGCTGTGGGAAGCGCAAGCGGGTTTCGACCAGCCCCTGCCCGCCATCTGCGGCGGTTTTGACTCCGTCTACGTGTCGCTGTACAAGGGCATCGGCGGCCTCGGTGGCGCCATGCTGGCCGGCAGCCGGCCGTTTGTCGAACGGGCGCGCGAATGGTTCCGCCGCCAGGGCGGCAATATCGTCCACCGCACGCCCTACGTGGTGGCCGCCGCCATGCAGTTCGATGCGCGCATCGCCGCCATGCCCCGCTATTTCGCGCGCACGCAATGGCTGTACGCGCTGCTGCGCGACTTCCCGGCGATTGCCGTCAATCCCGCCAGCCCTCAGGCCAACATGCTGCACCTGCACCTGCCCGTCTCGCGCGAGCGGGCCATCGCCATCCGCAACCAGGTGGCCGCCGAGCACGGCATCTGGCTGTTCGGCCGCGCCAGCCACGCCGCCCTGCCCGGGCGCAGCGTGGTGGAATGGTATGTGGGGGATCATCTGCTGGACTTGCCGGACGACAGCGTGCGCCTGGCCCTGACCCTGCTGGACCAGGCCATGCGCGCCTAGCCTCCGCCTTCCGCTCAGGCGGGCATCAGCACAGCAACGCCTTCAGTTGCGTCAGCGAGCCCGGATAGCGGCTCAGGTCCACCGGCCCGGCGACGCCCTGCACGCTGCCCGTATCCGCATATTGCCACAGCGTGTAGCTGGTGGCGCCGGGCGGCAGCGCGGGACTCGGCCCGGCAGTGTAGTGGGCGATCCATAAAGGATGGGCGAGGAAAGGCAGGTAGGAACCCACATAACTGCTCCAGAAACTGGCCGTCGTGTAGATGCCGGGCATGCAGCCGAGCCGCTCGCCCACCTGCTGCAGCCATTGGGCGACGGCTGCCGCGTAGGCAGGCTGTGCCAGCCCCGGCTGCTCCACATCGAGCATGGGCGGCAAGTCGCCCCGGACACTGCCCACCGTATTGCAAAAGTTGGCGACCTGGTCCGCCACCGGCGTCGCGGGCGAGAAGAAATGATAGGCGCCGCACGGCAGCCCTTGCGCCCTGGCGCCCGCGCGGTTGCTGGCATACTGCCTGTCGACCCAGCTGCCGCCCTCGGTGGCTTTCAGGTAGACGAATGCCGGCACCGCCGCGCCGGTGGCGATACTGCCCCATCCGATGGGTCCGTTATTGTCCGAAACATCCATGCCTTGTAGATAATCTGCCATGCTGCGCTCCTGCTAACGGGAATGGGGGAAGGCCGGAAATGGCTGGCGTGTCCGCATGCCATAGGTAAATTTGATCAGATAGTTGACGCCGCTGCTCTTCGCGCTGTGCTCCGGCCCGGCCGGCCCCGCGCTGACGCCGGAAGCGGCCTGCGCGGCAGCATCGGCAGCGTGGCCGCGCAGCAAGCTGCCCCGGTAATCGGGTACGCAGAATTGCGCGTCCGCCCCGCCATACAGATAGCCGAGCACGACGAACAGCTCGGGATAGCTGGCGGCGTCCAGCATGCGGCCGTCACACGGCATCCAGCCGCTGGCTTCGATCTGCCCGCCGGCGACATCCCCGGCAAAGGCCACCACGGCGCCGACAGGCGTGTCGCCGAAGCCGGGCTGGGCGAGGAACGGCGGCAGTGCGGGAAACGTGGCGCTCATGGCTGCGGCTCGCCATTGCGGCCGGCACCGCCTGGCGGCTGCGGTCTCGCACCTGCCGGTGCCGTCGGCGATGCCGCATCGTCGCCGTGAGCAACGCTGTGGTCAGCGTCGTGGTCAATATCGCTGCGCATGGCATGTCCTTCTCGGTTTTTCCTGTGTATCAGGATGTGCATCCGGTTTGATTATAATAATGAATCAACATTCTTGAAAAGCAAGTTTCGTTCTGCACAGCACAAAAAAAGGCGCCCGAAGGCGCCTTTTTGACATGCCGGCGGCCGGATCGGCCACCATCATTCGCTTAGAACTTGTAGTTGTAAGCAATACCGATCAGCTGCATGCGGGTCTTGAACAGGCCCTTGGTGGTTTCACCGTTGCCGGTGCAGCCCGACGTCACTGGCGAGCAGTTATTCGTGTAGTTGACGTCAGCATCCTTGAAGTCGATATAGCTGTATGCCAGGTCGATCGAGGAATTGGCATTCAGCTTCCAGTTGGCGCCGATCGAATACTGCATGCGGTCGCTGTCCGGCAAGGCTGGATGGCGCAGTTCCGCGCTGCGCACTGGCGCCTGGTCGTGGGCGATACCGGCACGCAGCAGCAGATTTTCGCTGTACTTGTAGTTGGTGCCCAGCGACACGCGGTAAGTGTCTTTCCAGTTCTGGCGGATGCGCTCGGCGCCTTCGGCCGTCGGCGGGAACTGGATATCCAGGTTTTCCAGGCGCGAGGTGCGGGTCCAGGTGACGTCGCCCATCAAGGCCCAACGGTCATCCATCTGATGGAAGGCGTTGACCGACAGGGTTTCCGGCGTGCGCACTTCCACCAGCGCCTTGGAGTTGACCTTGCCCGATGCGGCGGAAATGAAGCCATTCACGGCGGCGTTGTTCGACACCTGCGAGAAGTCCCAGATCGTGTCGCCTTTCAGCTTGTGCGAAATCGACGAGCGATAGGCGATACCGAAACGCGTGCCTTCATTCAGCTGATATAGGTAGCCCAGGTTGAAGCCGAAGCCCCAGTCATCGCCATCCATCGAGGCATGGCCATCTTTCGCTGTACCCAGTGCGGTCCTGGCGGCATTGAATGCATCCATGCCCTGGGTCTTGAGAATATTCGTCAGGAAGGCGGTCGACGCGGCTGGCGCATGCTGGCCCAGGAAGGCGACCGTGCCCGGCACGTCGACGGCCTGGCCCAGTTCCGCCTTCATGTATTCGGCAGTGATGCCGAAACCGAACGAGTGGTGCTGGTCCAGTTTGAACGAAACGGAAGGATTCAGGGCGATGGCTTCGAGCTTGATGTTGGTGATCGCATAGCGGCCGCTCCATTCATTGCCGTAATCGAGCTTGGCGCCGTATGGCACGAACAGGCCCATGCCGACGGTCCATTGCTCATTGAGCTTCTTGCTCGCATACACGGCTGGCGCGACGACGGCGTCCGGCGCATAGTCCTTGGTCGTGCCGCCCGGATTGCGGCCCGTGAAGGTCTTCGAGCCCGTGTCCTGGTAGGTCGAATGCGGTACGACGATGGTGCCGCCGCCGACGAACTGCGTGCCTTCCAGGCGCGACATGCCGGCCGGGTTGTAGAAAATGGTCGAGGCATCGGCCGCTTCGGCGCTGTTCGCGTCGGCCGTACCCTGGCCGGACACGGATTGCGAACCGAAACGGTAACCGGATGCTTGTGCGGTGGAAGAAATGCCGGCGAAGGCGGCGATGATCAGGAGGGGCAGATATTTATGTTTCAAGTTCGTCTCTCTTAATATTATATGGTTTGTACTTCGGCATATTGTCTCGGGCGTTTCAACCTGGCCCGTCCTGCACATTTCTTGCCGCCGTGAACTCCAATTCACCGGCGGCATGAGCGAAGCATATAATATTTTTGAAAAAAAAGCGAACGATCGCTCTTTTTATGAAACGACGTTGTTTTCCGCACTATGCACGGGGCTGTACGGCGGCAGCACGGGCGCGGGAAGTGGTATTAAAAAGCGCTTGCGCATCAGCGCCAGCATGTGTTCCGCAGGCACGGGACGCGAGATGAAATAGCCCTGCACTTCGTTGCACTGCAAGGCGCGCAGGATGTCGAGCTGCTCGCGCGTCTCCACCCCTTCGGCCACCACGCTCATGCCCAGCGCATGCGCCATCGACAAAATGGCGCGCACGAACACTTCGCCCTGCTCCGAGCGGCCCAGCTCCATGGTGAAGGCACGGTCGATCTTCAAGCCGTCCATGGCGAACTTCTGCAGCTGCGACAGCGAGGAATAGCCCGTGCCGAAATCGTCGACCAGCAGGCGCACCCCCAGCGCGCGGATGGCCGACAGCTGCTCCACGGCGCGGTTCTGTTCATCCATCATGGCCGATTCCGTGATCTCCACCTCGATCATGCGCGCGTCGATGCGGTGGCGCGCCAGCGCGGAGGCCAGCACCTGGTGCACGTCGCCGCGGCCGAACTGGCGCGCCGAGACGTTGATGGAGACCGGCACCAGTTCCTGGCCCGCCGCCTGCCAGCGCGCCATCTGCAAGCACACTTTTTCGATGACGACTTCGCCCAGCTGCGAAATCAGGCCGCTGCTCTCGGCCACGGGGATGAATTCCAGCGGCGGCACCATGCCATGCTGCGGATGGCGCCAGCGCACCAGCGCCTCCATGCTGCACAGCTGCCCGCTCATCGCGTCGACCCTCGGCTGGTAAACGACGAGGAACTGGTCCTGCTCCAGCGCGGCCACCAGGCTTTGCTCCAGTTCCCGGCGGTTGCGGATGGTCTCGAACAGTTCGGGCTGGAAGAAGCGGTGGTGGCCCTTGCCCGCCACCTTCACGGCATACATGGCGATGTCGGCATTTTTCAGCAGCACATCCGTCTCGGCGCCATCGCGCGGGTACAGGCTGATGCCGATCGAGGCGCCCATCTTGTGGCGTTCGCTGCCCAGGTAGAACGGCTCGTCGAAAGCGATGGCGATGCGCTGCGCCACCTGCTCGGCGCGGCTATCGTCTTCCACCGGGTCGAGCACGACGACGAATTCATCGCCGCCCAGGCGCACCACATGGTCGCCCGGCCGCAGCACGGCCTTCAGGCGCAGCGAGGCGGCGCGCAGCACCTTGTCGCCCTCGGCGTGGCCCTGCGTATCGTTGATATCCTTGAAGCCGTCGAGGTCGATGAACAGCAGCGCCAGCATGTGCTGCGCAATGGCCGCGCGCGCCAGTGCGCCGGGCAGGAATTGCTGCAGCCAGTAGCGGTTGGGCAAGCCCGTCAAGCCGTCCTCGTTGGCCAGGCGCCGCAGGTCGCGCTCGTGCTCCTTGGCCGTGCTGATGTCCTGCAGGGTGACGGCCAGGCGGTCGCCGCTGCGCACCAGGCGCCGGCGTATCCAGCGCAGCTTGAACGGATTGCCTTCCGGCAGCTCGATCTCTTCCTCGGAAAAGCCGGACTGCATGGCGGCGCGGTAATTATGGATGAGGTCGCGGAAATACGCTTCGTGCGCGCGCGACTGCAGCCGCATGCCCAGCAGCTGTTCGCGCCGCACGCCAAAGTAGCCGGCGCCCGGCTCGTTGCAGTCGACAATCTCGAAATCAAGGATGGCGCCGTCGTCGCCACGCAGGGCGGAAATGATATAAAAGCCGTCGCTCGTGCCTTCGGTGGCCATGCGGTAGGCGTTGCGCACGCCTTCGGACTGGTGGTGGCGCCAGGCCAGGCGCAAGGACAGCACGGTGGCAACCACCGTAAAGGCCAGCAGCAGCAGCGTCACGCCCAGGGCGATGCCGATATAGATGGTGCGCGTTTCTTCGTAGGGATGCAGCATTTCGCTGTCGGCCAGGCCCACGACGGCCGTGAACGGATACGCTTTCAGCGCCTGCCAGCCCACGTAGCGGTTCTGCTTGTCGGAAAACGCCACCCGGCCGCCCGACTCCATGGCGCCGCTGTCCGTTTCCAGGAAACTCGTGTCGAGAAACGGCGTGGCACGGTTGCCGTGCGCGGGCAGCACGCGCGAACCGAGGCGCGTGCTGAACAGTTCACCCTCCTCGCCCACCATGGCGGACATGCCCAGCTTGCCGAAGTTGACGCTGTCGTAGAACTCGGAAAAATAGCCGGAATGGATGGAAATGAGCAGGACGCCGTCAAAATTGCCATCCTCGTCTTCCAGGCGGCGCGTGAAATGCACGAGGCTTTCGTCGGTGCCCGGCGCCGTGGCCACATCATCCGCCTTGTCCGCCGTATCTCCGTTGACCCGTCCCAGCGCGATGCGCAGGGCGCTGGAATTGCTGCGCCAGTGACGCAGGAGGAAATCGCTGCGCTCGTTCGTGCGCAGCCGCGTCAGCGGCGCCGTCGCCGTCACGGCATGGCCCTTGCGGTCGAGGATGGCGACGATGGCAAATTGCGGCAAGGCATACATGCCCTGCGTCTTCAATTGATCGAGGCGCAGGTGGCCGCGCGAATTTTCCCATTCATACTTGAGCTGCAGGGTCAGCTGGTCCATCTGTTCCAGGGTGCGCAGCAAGTACTGGCCATACGCCTTCGATTGCGAGGCCACACTGTCGAGCGCCTGCTGCTGGGCAACCTTCTTTTCCGCTTCCAGCTGCAGCAGGGTGGCCGTCCACAGCACGCCGCACAGGGCCAGGCACAGCAAGGGCCAGGCGAGGATCAGGCGCAGGTTCGCCTTGAGAAAATCGGCCCTGCTCATCTCCACCACGGCGGCGTTGTTATTATTTACAAATTGTCGCAAGAACATGGTGCCCGCATCTGCCATTTCTGTATTTCTTTAGGGACACACAAATTACCACAGAGTCATGATTGCATGTGAGACAGCAGCGTAATTATGTACGTCGGCCGCTGACCGCCTGTCGCGCCTGCGTTACAATCAGCATCCTTACCGTTGGAGAGTGTTACACATGCAGCAATATCAAGATTTGATCAAGACCGTCCTCGAAACGGGCAGCTGGCAAGACAACCGCACGGGCATCCGCACCCTGAGCGTGCCGGGCGCCATGATGCGTTTCGACTTGGCCAATGGCAACTTCCCTGCCGTGACCACCAAGAAACTGGCTTTCAAATCCGTGATCGGCGAATTGTGCGCCTTCCTGCGCGCCTCGCGCAACGCGGCCGAGTTCCGCGCGCTGGGCTGCAAGGTCTGGGACCAGAACGCCAATGAAAACGCGCAATGGCTGGCCAATCCCTACCGCGCAGGCGAGGATGACCTGGGGCCCGTGTACGGCGTGCAATGGAGGCAGTGGCCCGCGTATAAATTGCTGGACGCCAGCCAGCCCGCGCAGATCGCCGACGCGCAAGCCAACGGTTTTACGCTGGTCGCTCCCATCGTCGAGGACGGCGTGCAGAAAGTGCTGCTGTACAAGGCCGTCGACCAGCTGCGCGAGTGCCTGGATACCATCATGACGAACCCGGGCAGCCGCCGCATCCTGTTCCACGGCTGGAACCCGGCCGTGCTGGACGCCGTCGCCCTGCCCGCCTGCCACCTGCTGTACCAGTTCATCCCCAACGCCAGCACGCGCGAAATCTCGCTGTGCCTGTATGTGCGCAGCAACGACATCGGCCTGGGCACGCCTTTCAACATCGCCGAAGGCGCGGCCCTGCTGCACCTGGTGGCGCGCCTGACGGGCTACACGCCGCGCTGGTTCACGTATTTCATCGGCGACGCGCACATCTATGAAAACCACCTCGACATGGTGGAAGAACAATTGAAACGCACGCCGTTCCCGGCGCCGCGTTTCGTCATTTCCGACCGCGTGCCCGATTACGCCAGGACGGGCAAGTACGAACCGGAATGGCTGGAAAAGATCGAACCGTCCGACTTCTCGCTGGAAGGCTATGAACACCATGCGCCGATCAAGGCGGCGATGGCCGTCTGATGGCAGTCACTCCCCTTGCCGCCCTGCACCGCAAACTGTTTGACGAAACCGATGGCAACAAGTTCGCGCGGCTGAAAGACCGCCTGATCAACAAGCATGGGGTGGACGAGCGGCGCGCCGTACTCGATATCCTCATCGGCTACGCCAGGGATGGCCAGCTGCTACATTGGCGCAACTTCCTCATGACGGACATCATCGCGCTGGCCGAGCCTGGCGAGTGCGGCGACTTCTTTAGCGCCTGCCTGGAAGTGCCCGACCTCAGCTACTGGGCCGTCGATGGCATGCTCAAGAGCATGGGCACGGCCGCGTATGGCCCACTGGTGGCGCTCGCCGCCCGGGAAAATGCCGAGCGGAGCGCGCGCGCCAAGGCCATCAAGAGCCTGGCCGTCGCCAGCGGCCAGCCCTTCGACCGGGGCTTGATGGTCGATCCCGGCCACTGGAAGACGGAACAGCTGCGCGTGGTCGAAGTGCTGGCCTGGCAGGCGGGCGGCTACCCGGATGGCCAGGGCTTTGCGGCCCCGGCCACGCATGCCTCGCTGGCGGCGCCGCAATCGGCGCTGGAAAAAGCGGCTGCGCGGCTGGAAAAGAAACTGGCGGCCAGGCGCCGGCGCGAGCAGGACCTGGCGCAGCCGTCGAACTGGCTGGCCATCGCCGCCCCTGCCGACATGGCGCAGATCAATGCGCGCTGGACCTTGCCGGAGCACTATCAGCGCTTTCTCGCCTGCTACTCGCCCATCCGCGTGCACATCGCGCATGCGGACTATTTCCAGGGCCTGAACCTGTATGGCGCGGCCGAACTGCTCAAGGCGCAGCACGGCTATGCATGGAATCCTGTCACGCAGGAAAGCATCAGCGGCTGGCCCGCACATTACCTGGTGATCGCCGATGCGGGCGCCGATCCGTATTGCCTCGACCTGGGCGCCATCGCCGATGGCGATGCCCCCGTCTACACGGCCATGCATGGCGCGGGAACCTGGCAATTCGCGCGCCATGCGGACAGTTTTATTGCCTTCCTGCAGGAGATCGCCGCCGCCTGACGCCGCAACGTCAGGCGGGCATCACCCTTCTCCGCCAGGGCCTGGACCGCCGGGGCCGCCCGGACCACCGGGACCGCGGCCACCGGGCGGACCGAAGCGCGGCTCGCGCTCGCCCTCTTTCGCTGCCGTGGCGGCGCCGCCCAGGCGGTACGACAGCCCCACATACAGCATGCGTCCGTCGAAGCGGCGCGTGCTCGTTTCGCGCAGCGAGGCGCTGTTGATGACGGTTTCCATCTTGTTGGTGCTGAATACATCCGTCACATTCATGACCAGGCTCAGCTGCGGCGTCACCGTGTGGCGCCAGCTCAGGTTCACGGTATTGTTGGGCGAACGGTAGCCCTGTCCCGACAGCATCTTGCCCTGCATTTGCAGCGCCAGCTGCAACTGGTTGCTCGGATCGAACTGGTAGTTCAGGCGCGCGCGGCCGCTCAGGGCATTCGCCGTGCGCGTGCTGAGATTGCCCAGGTCGTCCGAGCTGGTCTGCTGGCTGCGGGCCAGGTTGCCGCTCGTGTTCAGGGTCAGCGATGGCGTCAGCTTGCCGCTGACGCTGAACTCCAGGCCACTTGAATGGCTGCCTTCGCCGTTCTGGCGCGTCGTCAGCAGCACATTGTCGCTGATGAAGTAGCGGTAGTCGACGATGGCGTCCGTGTCGCGCCGGTGATAGGCGCGCAAGCTGCTTTCCAGGCCGGCGATCTTCGTTTCATAGCCGATCTCGAACGAATCCGTCTGCGTGGGTTTCAGCTTGGGATTGCCGGCCGACACATTGAACTCGTCGCGGTACACCACGTAGGGGTTCAGGTCGCCCGCGTTCGGGCGGCGGATGCGGTGCGCATAGCTGAAGCGCAGATTGCTCTCGTCGCTGACCTTGTACGTGGCGAACAGGCTGGGAATGTAGTTGATGTAATTATTGCTGGCCTCGCTGCCGCTGGTGATCTGGCGCACGTTCAAGTCCGTGTATTCGGCGCGCAAGCCGGCCAGCGCGCCCCAGCGCTCGCTCAGGCGCATCTGGTAGGAGCCGTACAGGGCGATGGTGCGCTCGTCCATCTCGAAGCGGTTGCTGCGCATGGGGTTGACGGTTTCCGCCAGGCTGGCCGGGTTGATGTCCGTATACAGGGTGTCGAAGCTGCTCTTGTTGTCGGCCACCTTGTAGCCCAGCTTGGCCGTGCCGCCCGCCAGGGGACGCTCATAGTCGCCGCTGAAATCGATGATGCGGTTGCCCGTCTCGCTGTGCTGGCGCGCGCGGCTGTCGAAGGCATCGACGGGCGCCACCGCATAGGCATTGGCATAAGCGCTGTCGCTCTCGTTGGTCGACGACGACACGCGCAAATCGATTTTCAGGGTTTCGCCCGGCAATTCTCCCTTGTGGTCGTAGCGCCCGCCCCAGCTGGTGTTGCGGCTGTCGCCATTGCGCACGGTGCGTCGCGTGTAGTCGCCGATGGTGTTGCCCAGGCTGTCGCCATTGAGGTAGCGGTCCTGCGAGCGCTGGTCATTGCTGCGGCCGTTAAACGACGCGCTGGCGGCCAGGGTGTCGTTGGCGTTCAGGTTGTAATTGACGGTGCCATTCAAGCCCAGCGAATCGTTCAAGCCGTTGCTGGTGGAACTCTGGCTGCTGGGGGCGAAGGCGCCCGTGCCCCGCTCCAGGCGTTCGCGGCTGACTTCGCCGACGGAATTGCGCCCGTCGTGGCGGAAATTGATGCCGCCCTGGTAGCCCCATGGGCCTTCATTATAGGAACCGGACGCGGACGTGTTGTAGCGCCCGGCAATCCCCGCATTCGCATTCACGCTGCCAAAGCCGCCCGGCTTGCGGTTGCGCTTCATGACCAGGTTCAGGATCGGGCCGCCACCGGCCTCGTTGCCGAACTGGGCGCCGGGATTGTTGATCACTTCCACCGATTCGATATCCTCGGCCGCCATGGCGTTCAGGGTGGCGCCGCGCGAATCGCCCTGCAGCATGGCCGACGGCTTGCCGTCGATGAGAATCTGCACATTGCTGCTGCCGCGCAGCGAGACGCTGCCATCGGGATCGACGGCCACGGACGGCACGTTATTCAAGGCATCGGCCGCCGTGCCGTTCGTGCTGCCGACGTCGGACTTGACGTCGTAGACTTGCCGGTCGATGCGCCCCGTGGGACGTTCGGCCGTCACGCTGACGGTCGCGGGCGCATCGACGGCCGGCGCCTTGGCCGGTGCTGGTGCGGCGGGCTTGACGACGGCGTCGCCGGCGGTGGTGGTTTGCGCCTGGGCGGCGCCGGCAACGAGCAGGCTGCCGCCCGCCAGACAATGGAAAAGGATTTTATGCATGGGACCAAGAAAGTAATCGGGACGCTACGGATGAGGCGCTACGCCGCAGCGTGAGGGCACATCGAAAGCATGCCACGACTGCAATGGCCAAAGCAAATGCGAACCATTGTTATTTACTTCAATTTACAAATCTCTTGCGCTTGTGGCATTCCAGCCTCATCCGGGACGGGCGAGGCTGGAAATCGGGCTGCAGAAGATGCTACTTCAGCAAGCCATTGCCGCGCGCCAATTTCAGCCAGCCCGGATATTCCGTCATCAATAAATCATACAGTTCCGCATCGCTGTGCTCATCGGGCGAGCTGACGGAAAAGTAATTGGCGTTGTCGACCAGGCGCCCTTGCAATTCATCGAGTTTTTCCAGGAAGGGGAAATCGGAATCGGCAAAGGCGGCGAGGAACTTGCTTTTCGATTTGCGCCCCTTGCCGATGCCCATGAATTGCCAGAAGATCGGTTCATGGCTGGCCCAGCGCAATTGCTTCTCCGTCGTCGCCTGGTCGCTGGTGCCGCCGTCCGTAACGAACATGACGTAGACGGGCAGCTCGGCGGCGATGGGGCGCGTGCGCTCGCCGCCGCGGGCATCGGGGAAATAGAATGCACGGATGGCCTGCATGGCGGCGCCATAGCGCGTATCGCCTTCCAGCGGATGGCGGGTGATGGCCTGGCCCACATAGGTGTTGCAGTTGCTCAAGGCCATGGGCGCCGGATGGTGGACGTTCTTGCCGAACAGGAAGACGTCGATCTCGCCATCGTCGTCGAACTTGCAGCCCAGGGCCAGGATGCGTTCGGCAAAGCGCTGCACCAGGCCCTCTTTATATAGCCGCCCCATGGAGCCGGAAATATCCAGGCACAGGCAGACCTTGGCGCGGTGATCCGACAAGCCCACTTTTTGCAAGGATACGCCCGCCTGCTTGACCAGGCTGACCAGTTGCGGCGCATCCCGCTCGACCCGCTTTTCCAGGTTCAGCTTGGCTTGCACGACGGCCGCCGCCGGGACGGCCGGGGATGCCGGCTTGGCTGGCGCCGCCTGCTCGACATCACCGCCGAAGTGGCGCACCAGCGCGTCCAGGCCCCCATTGAAACCCTGGCCCACGGCCATGCAGCGCCAGCCGCCATCCTTGCGGTAGAGCTCAAGCAGCATGACTGCTTTTTCCTGCGCGAAATCCGATCCCCCAAAGGCGAAGCGCGCCAGTTCGCGCCCGCCCGCCTGCAGGCGCACATGGCCCGATTGCAGCTGCGACATCACGCCGCCGCCATCGATGGCGGCCGTCACGACGAGCCGGTCTATGCCGGCCGGCAAGCGCGCCAGTTGCAGGGCAAAGGCGGCGACGTCACCGCCGCTGCCGCTGCGCGCTTCCACGCCGCCGCAGGGCGTGCGGGGCTGGTTGAAAAACGTCATGTAGCGCTCGTCGGACAGCTTGCCGTTGGCATCGAGGCCGAAGCAGGCCACGTCGAGCGCCAGTCCCTGCGCGGCGACGCCCAGTTCCAGCACGCCATCGGGAACGAGATGGGCCAGCGGCAGGCGCTGTCCCTTGGTCAAGGTTTCCATCAGTATCTCCTATGCAATATAACGACGCGGATTGTCCGCATTGAAGTCGTCCTCGTCTTCCTTGTCCTCGCCCTTGAAGACGACGGGGCCGTTGAAGGCCAGCTGCAGGTGCTCGCCCTGCCAGCTCAGCCAGGGCGTCGCCTCGCTGCCGGGATCGGAGGTCTTGCCGGACGGTTCCAGGATGATGCTGTCCGGCGTGATGCGGGCTATGCCGATCACATAGGTGTAGACCGTGTCATCCCCGGCCGCCTTGGACAGGCGGAAGTCGAAATCGCACTCGACGACCTGCTCGCCATACTGCATGACCATTTTCGGCCGCATGGACGCCACCGGGACGGCGCCATTGGCCAGCGCCGAATACACGCTGAAGACCAGGCCCACCGTGCCGCCGTAGTGCTGCGCCAGCGCCGGATTGACTTCCACCGTTTCCGTGGCCGGTTCCTTGCCCGACGCCCCCGCCACGTCGCCCAGGTGGCGCACGAAGGGCATGGCGTCAAAGCTGCCTGGCGTATCGGGCGCCTGGATGAAACGCATCTGGCCATTCGGCAAGAGGATGCCAACGCGCAAGTCGAGGTCGTCGTTATCATCGTCGCCATCGCCGTTATCCACCCAGGTGGCCTTGACGGTGAGTTTCTTCGGCGCGCCCGCGCCCTTTTCCAGCGAGACCTGGTGCGTCTGGCCCGCCTTGGTCAGCGAGATTTTCGACAAGGAAATCTTCGGCGCCGCTGCGGGCTCAGCGGCCGGCTGCGCCACCTCGCCGCCAAAATGCGCGACCAGCGCATCGAGGCCGCCGTTGAACCCCTGGCCCACGGCCATGCAGCGCCAGCCGCCGTCCTTGCGGTAGAGTTCAAACAGCATGACGGCTTTTTCCTGCGCAAAATCAGACCCGGCAAAGGCGAAGCGGGCCAGTTCGCGCCCGCCATCGAGCAGGCGCAGGTGGCCGCTGCCCAGCTGCGCCATGGTGGCCGCGCCATCGACGGCGGCCGTGACGACCAGGCGTTCGATGGAAGCCGGCAAGCGGTCCAGCTGGAAGCGGAAACCGGCCGCATCGCCGGACGGCGCCGCCGCTTCCACGCCGCCGCAGGGCGTGCGCGGCTGGTTGAAGAAAGTCATGTAGCGCTCGTCGGCCAGCTTGCCGGCGGCGTCGAGGCCAAAGCAGGCAAAGTCCAGCGCCAGGCCGGCATTGTTGAGGCCCAGTTGCACGGCATTGCCCGTGACGAGGCCGGACAGCGCCAGGCGCTGCCCCTTGATCAGGTTTTCCATGGGAGTATGTATTCAGGTGTGAGAGCTTCGGACTACGGCTCAGGGCAAGGCGGGTCGTCCGCAGACAGTACGCATATACAGTCAGTCCATGGCGGAGCAACGCCGCCATGGACTGCCGTTCCGGGTTCTATACCAAGCTGAAAGAGCTTCGGACAACGGTTCAGGGCAAGGCGCGTCACCGAAGACAGTACGAATAGTACGGCGAGGTGACGCAACGCCGCCATGGGCCGTTTTCCGGAGCTCTTAGGCGTTGATGCCGAAAGAACGTGCCAACGGTCCCAGGCCGCCCTTGAAACCCTGGCCGATGGCCTTGAATTTCCATTCGCTGCCGGCGCGGTAGATTTCGCCGAAGATCATGGCCGCTTCCGTCGAACCGTCTTCCGACAGGTCGTAGCGGGCGATTTCCGCGCCGTTGTCGCCGTTCAGGCAACGGATGTAGGCCTTGCCGACCATGCCGAAGTTCTGCTTGCGCGCCTCCGCGTCATGGATGGTGACGGCCACGGCGATCTTGTCGATGTCGGCGGGCACATTGGCCAGGTCGACGGCGATTTTCTCGTCGTCGCCATCGCCGCCGCCCGTGGTGTTGTCGCCCGCGTGGACGATGGAGCCGTCGGCGGACTTCAGGTTGTTATAGAAAATGAAATCAGCGTCGGAGCGGGCCTTGCCATCCGCTTTCAGCAGGAAGGCGCTGCCGTCCAGGTCAAAGGCGGCGCCATCGGTGGCGCGCGGGTCCCAGCCCAGGCCAATCACGATTTTCTTCAAGCCCGGAGCTTCCTTGCTCAGGTTGACATTGCCGCCTTTTTGCAAACTGATCGCCATGGTGTTTCCTCTTTAAAGTGTGGGTTGCATTCGGTGTGACAGCTCACTACGCCGGCACGCCGGCTTGATGAGCCATGAGCCTACCATAAACCAAATGCGTGCCATACCCGCACTATTGAAAATAATGCCACCCCTGGCCCGCCCCGCCGGAGCACGCCGGCAAGAAATGACCGATAATGCCGCTCGACAAGAATTTTGCATCCCCATGAGCGATTTGATCCCTGGCTTGACACTGCACGCGGACGGCACGCGGCTCGACTGCATCCCCGGCACCCTGTGCGATGCGCGCATGTGGGCGCCCCTGGCATCGGCCCTGGGCGGCGCCTGTCATTTGCGCCACGTGCCCCTGCACGAGGCACGCACGCGGGCGCAGATGCAGGCACTGATCGCCAGCCATAGCGCCCCGGCATCGCACCTGGTGGGGTTTTCGCTGGGCGCCTACCTGGCGCTCGAACACGCGCTGGCACATCCGCAGCGCGTGCAATCCCTCACTTTGATCGCCAATTCCGCCAAAGGTTTGCAGCCAGAGGAAATTGCCACGCGCCAGCGCATCGTCACCATGCTCGAGCGCAATGCCTATGCGGGCATCACGCGCCAGCGCCTGCGCGAACTGCTGCATCCCTCGCATCTGCAAGACGCCACGATCACGGGCCTGATCCAGCAAATGGGCCTGGACCTGGGCAAGGACGTGCTGCTCGCACAATTCATCACCACCATAGACCGCCCCGACCTGATGGCGCGCCTGCCGGAACTCAGCTGCCCCGTGCTGATCGTCGGCGCCGCGGACGACAAGCTGGTGAACCCCGACGACCTGCGCGCCATGGCCGCCCGCCTGCCGCAGGCCACCCTGCGCATGCTCGATGGCGGCTCGGGCCACATGATTCCGCTGGAAGCGCCGGGCGCGCTGGCCGATGCGATACGCGCGCATCTGGAGGCGGCGGGCAATTTCAACGATAATGGCGGGCATCGGGCGTCGCCCCCACCACTTTCCCAGAATCAATGAGCACACTGACCATCATCGTCGCCACCGACCAGCAAGGCGGCATCGGCATCAACAACACCTTGCCGTGGAAACTGCCGGAAGACCTGGCGCATTTCAAGCGCCTGACCACGGGCCACCCCATCCTCATGGGCCGCAAGACCTTCGATTCCATCGGGCGCCCGTTGCCGAACCGCCGCAACATCGTCATCACGCGCAATCCCGACTGGCGCCATGAAGGCGTGGAAGCCGTGTCGTCGGTGGAAGCGGCCATCGCGCTGCTGGCGGGCGCGCAAGGCTATGTCATCGGCGGCGCCGAGATTTACCGCCAGGCATTGCCACTGACGCAGCGCCTGGTCATCACGGAAATCGGCCAGACCTTCGATTGCGACGCCTTTTTCCCCGCCGTGGATCATGCCGTGTGGCAAGAAACCGCGCGCGAAGCGCATGTTTCTGAAAAATCCGGCTTGCCGTACGCCTTTGTCACGCTGCAACGCAAAGCCTGATAAGGTGGCGCCTTGCCGCACGTTTAGCTGCACGCTTTAGCCGTAGGCGCTTGCTGTAATACTGCTGTCACACCATTGCGTCACTCTGGCGCAGTCTGGTGAAATGGCGATGTGATATTTTTTTCCCGCAGAGGCCGCATTTCTGCGAGAATCCCGTTCTTATTTTTTTTCTGCGACTGCCGGGCACCGAAACCGCCAGGCTGCCGCGCCCTAGTCCGCCCCTCCATTACGTCAGGGGCGGCTTGCTTTTTTGGAGACATGCATGAAATTTCGTTTCCCTATCGTCATCATTGACGAGGATTTCCGTTCTGAAAATACGTCCGGCCTGGGCATTCGCGCCCTTGCCGCGGCAATGGAAAAAGAAGGCATGGAAGTGCTGGGCGTGACCAGCTACGGTGATTTGTCGCAATTTGCCCAGCAACAATCGCGCGCGTCGGCCTTCGTGCTGTCGATCGATGACGAGGAATTCGGCTCCGGTTCCGTCGAGGACACGAATATCGCCTTGAAGTCGCTGCGCGCCTTCGTCGAGGAAATCCGCTACAAGAACGCGGACATCCCTATCTATATGTATGGCGAAACGCGCACCTCGCGCCATATCCCCAACGATATCCTGCGCGAACTGCATGGTTTCATCCACATGTTCGAAGATACGCCGGAATTCGTCGCGCGCCACATCATCCGCGAAGCGAAATCCTACCTGGATGGCCTGTCGCCGCCCTTCTTCCGCGCGCTGGTGCACTACGCCAACGACGGTTCCTATTCGTGGCACTGCCCCGGCCACTCGGGCGGCGTGGCCTTCCTGAAGTCGCCGATCGGCCAGATGTTCCACCAGTTCTTCGGTGAAAACATGCTGCGCGCCGACGTCTGCAACGCCGTGGAAGAACTGGGCCAGCTGCTCGACCATACGGGCCCTGTCGCCGCCTCGGAACGCAATGCGGCGCGCATCTTCAATGCCGACCATTGCTATTTCGTTACCAACGGCACATCCACCTCGAACAAGATGGTGTGGCACTCGACCGTGGCCCCCGGCGACATCGTCGTCGTCGACCGCAATTGCCACAAGTCGATCTTGCATTCCATCATCATGTGCGGCGCCATTCCCGTGTTCCTGATGCCTACGCGCAATCACCTGGGCATCATCGGCCCCATCCCGCTGCATGAATTCACGCCGGAAAGCATCGCCCGCAAGATCGAAGCCAACCCGTTCGCGCGCGAAGCGAAGAACAAGAAGCCGCGCATCCTCACCATCACGCAATCGACCTACGATGGCGTGATCTACAACGTGGAAACCCTGCGCGAAATGCTGGACGGCAAGATCGACACCCTGCACTTCGACGAAGCGTGGCTGCCGCACGCCACCTTCCACGATTTCTACAAGAACATGCACGCCATCGGCAAGGACCGCCCGCGCGCCAAGGAGTCGATGATCTTCTCGACCCAGTCCACGCACAAATTGCTGGCAGGCCTGTCGCAGGCCTCGCAAATCCTCGTGCGCGAATCGGACACCGTCAAGCTGGACCAGGACGCCTTCAACGAGGCTTACCTGATGCACACCTCGACCTCGCCGCAGTATTCCATCATCGCCTCGCTGGACGTGGCCGCGGCCATGATGGAAGCGCCGGGCGGCACGGCGCTGGTGGAAGAATCGATCATGGAAGCGCTTGATTTCCGCCGCGCCATGAAAAAGATCGACCAGGAATGGGGCCAGGACTGGTGGTTCCAGGTGTGGGGTCCGGACAACTTCAACGACGAAGGCATGGGCGAGCAAGCGGACTGGATGATACGCGCCGAGGACGACTGGCACGGTTTCGGCGACCTGGCTCCCGGATTCAACATGCTCGACCCGATCAAGGCCACCATCGTCAACCCGGGCCTGTCCCTGGATGGCCAGTTCGGCGAGACGGGCATCCCCGCGTCCATCGTCACCAAATACCTGGCGGAGCACGGCGTCATCATCGAGAAGTGCGGCCTGTACTCCTTCTTCATCATGTTTACCATCGGCATTACCAAGGGCCGCTGGAATACCCTGCTGACGGCGCTGCAACAGTTCAAGGACGACTACGACAAGAACCAGCCGATGTGGCGCATCCTGCCGGAATTCGCGGCCGCCAACCCGCGCTACGAAAAAATGGGCTTGCGCGACCTGTGCCAGCAGATCCATGATTTCTACAAGGCTTACGACGTGGCCCGCCTGACGACGGAAATGTACCTGTCGGACATGATCCCCGCCATGAAGCCATCGGACGCGTTCGCCAAGATGGCGCACCGTGAAATCGAGCGCGTGGCCATCGACGACCTGGAAGGCCGCATCACGTCCATCCTGCTGACGCCGTATCCACCGGGCATCCCGCTCCTGATCCCGGGCGAACGCTTCAACAAGACCATCGTCGATTACCTGCGCTTTGCGCGCGACTTCAACGAGCGCTTCCCCGGCTTCGAGACGGATGTGCATGGCCTGGTGAAACGCGAAGTCGACGGCAAGCGCGGTTACTTCGTCGACTGCGTCAAGATGGACGACTAGTCACGGTTCCTCCAATCTGCTGCGCGGCGCGCTTTGCGGCCGGCGCTGCTCACCGTACTTCAGTACGGTTGCGCTGCCCGGCCACAAATCACTGCCGCTCGCGACGATTGGATGAAGCGTCGTGACGTTCGCCAAGAACAGTGCACACTATTTAACGCCGCCTGATGCACATCAGGCGGCGTTTTTCATTTCGGGCGACGGCGCACGCTTGTGCCAGATCAAATGGCTGGGGTGGCGGACTTCTAAGATGGGCCACTCGCGTAGTGGGATGTCCCGTATATGGCGCTCAAGGTCTGGCTGGAAGTGATGCAGCAGGCGGCGGCTGGCAGTGGCGCCTTGCTGCTTGCGGCCTTGAAGCAGGCTCAGGTCACGATGGTGCGGCGTGCCGATGGCGCGTCCGCCAACCATGGCATCGTGCTGTTTGCCCAGGCCGATGCGGCCTTGCTGCACGGCCTGCCGGGGCTGTGCCGGCAGGCGCGCGTGCTGGCGATCGCCGCCTGCGGCCAGCCCTTGAGCTGTGCCCAGCAGCGGGCCGTGCTGGCGGCGGGAGCTCTCGACGTGCTGCTGTGGCCGGCGGATGCCATCGATGCGGGCCAGGTGCTGGCCCGGCTGCAGCGCTGGCAGGCCGTGGCGCAGCTGCTGGCATCGAGCGCCGTGCGCCAGCACCTGGTGGGCGACAGTGCCGCCTGGCGCGGCTTGCTGCATCACGTGGTGGAAATGGCCGCCTTCAGCCAGTCATCCGTGCTGATCACGGGCGAAACGGGCACGGGCAAGGATGTCCTGGCGCAACTGATTCACCGTCTCGGCAACTGCACGGGCGGCTTCACCATCCTCGATTGCGCCACCCTGTCGCCGGAACTGGCCGGCAGCGAACTGTTCGGCCATGAACGGGGGGCATTTACCGGCGCGGCCGGATCACGCGACGGCGCTTTCGCCCTGGCCGACGGGGGCGTGCTGTTCCTCGATGAAGTGGGCGAACTGCCCCTGCCCCTGCAGGCGCAACTGCTGCGCGCCATCCAGGAGCGCAAGTACAAGCGCGTCGGCGGCAACACCTGGCAGCCGACGCAGTTCCGCCTCGTCTGCGCCACCAACCGCGAACTGGAGGCGGAAGTGGCGCGCGGCGCCTTCCGCGCCGACCTGTACTACCGCATCGCCGGCTGGCGTTGCCGGACGCCGCCCCTGCGCGAGCGCCAGGACGACATCCTGCCACTGGCCCGCTACTTCCTGGCGGAACTGGCGCAGCAGCCCGCACCGGCGCTCGACGCCGCCGTGCGCGAGTATCTGCTGCTGCGCGAGTATCCGGGCAATGTGCGCGAACTGCGCCAGACCGTCACGCGCATCTGGCACCGCCATTGCGGCCCCGGCCCCATCACCATCGGCGCCCTGCCGCCCGAAGAGTGCCTGCTGGCGCCGTGCTGGCCCGACCAGCATTTCGAAGCGGCCGTGCGGCGCGCCCTGCACCTGGGCCTGAACCTGTCGCACATCACGCGCTGCGCCACCGACATGGCCATCCGCCTGGTGCTGGCGGAAGAACACGGCAACAACCAGCGCGCCGCCGCCCGCCTGGGCGTGACGGACCGCGCCCTGCAGATACGCCGCAAGGCTGCCGCCTGCGCGGCCCAGCTGGCAAAAACGGCCAGCGAGGTTGCGCCAACATGAGTCCACTGCCTCGCAGGTGGCCATGGTCGGCCCATGTCCCGTATTTCAGCCCCGGGCGCCATGTCCTGGGCGCGTATTTCAAGCTGGCTTCCACGGGCGCGGCGACGCGGCTGCACCCCATGCAGGGCTTGCGCGGGCTGGCCGTGCCGTTCGCGCGTTGCGTCCACCACGCTACCTTGAGCCAGCCACAGCGGCGCCGCATTGGCGGTGCTGGCCAGGCACCTGCAAGCGGCCGGCGCAGCTGTTTTGCCGGACGCCGCCACGCTGGCCGGGCAATAGCCGCTATGCCTATGCGCTGATCCACGGCGTGACGCTGAAGGCGCGTTCCTGGCGCTGGCCATGCTGCAACCGCCGCAGGCGCAAGGCCTGGCCTTTTTCCTGCTGCTCATGCTGCTCATGCCGCTCATGCCGGCCTCGTCCTGCCGGCGTCATCGCGCAGTTACTGCGCGTCGAACAACCCTGCTGCCTGGCGCCCGCGTCGTGCATCGGCGCTAGCGCCGCATCCGGTCCTGCCTGGCCAGGCGCAGGAAATTCTCCCCCATGACGAGCGCCGCATCGGCCGGCGGCAATCCCAGCAAGCGGATCTTGTGCAATTCCAGCCCCGGATGCAGCCACGGGCCATCCGAGCCGAACAAGACCTTGTGCGGCCCGGCGCGACGCACGGCCTGTTCCAGCAAATCGAAACGCCGCACGCCGGAACTGTCCGTGTGGATATTGGCGTGCCGCACCAGGTGATCGATCAGGGCCAGCTGCGCGGCCCAGTCGTCGCCGAAGCTGCCCAGGTGCGGCAAGATGAAATCGACGTCAGGATATTGCAGCGCCAGCAGTTCCGCCACGGCCACCTCGCCCATGGGGTCATACAGCACGGGCAAGCCGAAGAAACGCGCCGCTTCGCACAACTCGCCGCTGATGCGCGCATCCGCGCGGTGCGCCTTAATGCCGACAAAGCCATGACGCTCGACGGCCGTGCGCACGAGATCCATGATGCGGCCCCGGTCGCGCCGCGCGTGCACGAAGGCAAAACCGTAAAAACGCTGCGGGTCGCTGGCGACGAGGCGCGCCACGCCATGATTGGCGATGGCGTAATCGGAGTGGAAAGCAGCGAACAGCACGCTGCGCTCTATGCCGGCGGCCTGCGCGCGGCGCAGATAGGCACCCAGCTGGGCGTCGCTGTCCCACGGTCCGCTCAAGCCGTCGCCGGGCCCGGCATGGCAATGACAGTCGATGACGGGTGCCATCACACGTCCCGCGCCGGCCACTCAGGTCCAGTCGCCCATCACGACGATGCGGTTGCCGCGCCGGCGCCAGCGTCCGCTTTCCGCTTCCTGTTGCGGCGCCGCCGGGCGGAAATGCGGCAATTGCTGGTGCAGCGCCCGCGTCAGCGCGCTTTCCACGGCGCGTGGGCTGCCATCGCCCTCGCTGGCCAGGCGCGCCGCCTGCCCCGCGATGCGCACGAAGCGGCGCGCCATTTCCAGCTCGCGGTCGGCTGGCGCCGCGCTCGCCATTTCCAGTTCCAGCGCATTGCTGGCCGCGCGGCCCAGGGCCGAACCGAGCGCCGTGCCCACGCCCGGGATCGGGATCATCGAGCCGAGCGCGCCGCCGACAAAGGGCAAGGCCGTCTTCGCCACGGCCTTCAGGGCGCCGCCCAGGGGCTGGGCCACCTTGGCGATGGTCGAGCCCACTTTCTTGACGCCCTTCCACACGCTCTTGAAGACATTGCCGAGAAATTGCTCCAGTTCGTCCTCGCTCGCCACTGCCAGCAGCTCCATGGCCAGTTGCAGCTCTTCCTCCGCACTGAACACGGCCGGGGTGCTCTCCTTGCCGGGCCAGGCCTCGCCGAATTCCAGCACTTCAAACGCGGTGCCGGCCCGCTGCCGGCATTGCGCGCATTCGCATTCGAGTTGGTGCATGATGCCCTCCTACGCAGTGATCAAGACGCTATTCTCAATTCCACATCTCGCCCAGCACGGCCAGCTCCAGTTCGCGCCGCTGGTTGGTCAGCACGCCCCGCTGGTTGGCGAACATGTCGTCGTGGATGCGCCGTTCGATGCGCCGCCGCTGCGCTTCCGACGCCAGCGGCGCCACGTACACCTGGTGAGCGCTCAGGTCGACGCCCATCATCTGGCCGCACAGCCGGTGCTGCAGCAGGCGCCGGTGCAGATCATCGGTCTGGCCGCTGTAGGCGCGGCGGCGCCCGCCCGCATCGAACTCGATCACGTACATGCCTGGCCCCCGGCCATTCGGATCAAGCAGGGCATTGGCGAGCGTCCCCAGTGCCAGGTAATTCAAGGCAGCCGCTTCCGGCACCCGGCCCATGGTGCCCGTCAGGGTGGGCGGGATTTCGCCCTGCTGCCGGTCGTCGTCCTGGCCCTGGTCAAAGCCCTGATCCTGGCCCTGGTCCAGACCCGGCTGCTGCACGTCGCCAAATCCGGGTTCAGGCACGGGATACGCCGCAGGATAAATGGCCGGGTAAATGGGCGCATAGCCGCCCCAGCCCCGATAGCGCGGCGGCAGGTAAGGCAGGGGATGTGGCGGGAAGCGCGATGGCCGGCGCCCCTGTCCCTGGTAGCGGGGCGGCGCGGGACGGCGCGGGCCACGCAGCGGCGGGCGCGCGCGCAGGCCGCCGCGGCCGCCGTCGGGGCGCCAGCGCTCGCCCTCCCATTCGCCTTCCTCCTCGCCCTGCCATTCCTGGGACCACTCCTGCGACCATTCCTGCTCTGCCGCATATTCCCCCGCGGCCGGCTGGCCCGCGAAGGGCAGCATTTCAAAAGCTTCGTTCATATCGCCTCCTGATGTGATGTTCAAGCAAGCCCATCGCCTGCTCCAGTTGCGCGGGCGTATGGTCGGCCCGCAGCAGAAACGTCAGCGCCCCCGCCCTGCCTCCCGCTTGCGCCAGCGCCAGCACGCCAGCCTCGCGCAAGACTTCCTGCAAGTGGGCACGGCCCGGCAGGCGCTGCACGGGAAAGCCGCCGCCCCGGCACGCGATGCCGGCCGCCGCCATGCCGGCCCGCCACTGCGCCACCCTCGCTGCCAGCCCGGCGCGCAATGCATCGCCCTGCCGCGCGTTCAGCACCAGCGCCCGCCGCGCCGCCGCCAGCACGGCCGCCGAAGGCGGACTGGCGTGCACGCGCGTCTGGCTATGCGCGGCAAAGCGCCGCAGCAGGCTGCGGCTGCCTGCCAGCACGGCCAGCGGCACGCCCAGCCCCTTGGCCAGCGAGGCGCCGATGATCAGTTGCCCGCCCTGCCCGTCGCTGCCGCCGGACAAGCCATGCAGCCGCGCCGAGCCGCCGCCCTGCGCACCGCACACGCCCAGTACCTGCGTGTCGTCGAGCAATAAATAACCGCCGCCCTCGCGCGCGACGGCGGCATAGGCTGGCAGCGGCAAGACCCGCTCGCTGCCCGGCACATAGCCGTCGGCCAGGACCAGCGGGCGCCGCCCTGCCCTGCGCCAGGCCGCCGCGTGGCGCCGTAGCACATCCACGTCGCCACTGGGAAACAGGCGCAGTGGCAGACCCAGTGCCTGCGCCCGCTCGGCGCCCCAACGCGCGATGGCGTAGCTGCCGCCATCGACGAGGATCACCAGCCGTTCGGCCGCCAGCATGCCGAACAGATCCCAGAACAGGTGCAGGGTCGAGGGCAGCACGCATGCCGCTTCGCAGCCTTGCAGCGCGGCCAGGCCGGCCGCCAGCGCCAGCGCCCCCGGCGCCTCCTGCAGCGCCGCCGGCTTGCCCAGGCTCAAGCTGCTCCAAGGGGCCAGGGCCGCAGCGGGATGGCGCATGCCCAGATACAGGGCGCTGCTGAAGTCGAGCATGCAGGCGCCTCCTGGCCTTCCTACACGCTGCGCAGCTGCTGGCTCAGGCGCTGGCGCAACAGCACCGAGGGCATGGTCGACTCGATCGCCGGGTCGCTGCTGTCGACGGACAGGTCCACCCCCGTGGCGGCCCGGTAACCGTGGATGTAGCCCTGCACTTGCGGACGCCAGAAGCGCGCCCAGTTGAAGGCCTGCGTGGGTTCATAGATGTCGCTCCAGTTGCCATAACGCACGGACAGCAGCAACTGTTCACCGAAGATGGCGAGGTTGCGGAAGTGCATCACGCTGGTATCGGTCCAGCCCTGCAGTTTCTTCATGGCGTCGACCCGGTCCATCCACGGCTCTGGATATGCCACCATCACGCGCGTGGGCAGGAATTCGCGGAACTCGGGCCGCGCCAGCATCCACTGCTGCATCAGCATCTCGATGCGGGCCGTCGACGGCAAGTCGCCGAACTGGTTGTGCGCGCCCTGCGACAGGATCAAATGAATTTCCTTGAGCGCGTTCAGCACGGGGAAGGCATCCGCCTTGACGGTGGTGTCGTCATCCTGCTTGTAAAAAGAGGTCAGCAGGCGCAGCAAATGGTGGAAGGCTTCGAGGAATTTCGAGCGGCTGTCGGCGGGCCGGAAGTGCTGCACCGCCTTGCCATCGAGCCGCACGCCGTAATGGTGGTCGTACTCGTAGTTGCGGCGCACCACGGTCAGCCTGTGCTGCTCGTCTTGCGTGTAGCCCCACAGCAAATTATTCAGCGGGCGCAGCATGTCGATTTCCGTGTTCGACAGGGGGTCGAGTCCGCCGCCGGGCGCGCGCAGGTTCTGGAAGCGCTGCGTGATGGCATTCATGGTTTGCACCAGCATGCCTTCTTCGTGCCAGTACGACCAGATCAGTTCCAGCAGGCAAGGATTGGCCAGCTTTTCCTGGATGATGCCAAAGCACAGGTCCACTTCGCCTTCCTGTCCGCGCGGGATGCTGATGGGAATGTCGGGCAGCTTGCGGCGGATCACGGCCAGGTAGGGCAAGGTCTGGAAGCCGTCGATGTTTTCCAGGTAGTCATTGCGCAACACCGTTTCCAGGTCGCGCCCCTGGGGAATGTCGCGCCGGTCCAGATAGGCGTTGTCCTCCGCCGGATTGAAGGCCAGCGGCTGGTTCAGCACGCCGCAATTGACCATCACGAACGCTTCCGTCGCCACTTTCAGCACGCGGTAGGAGTCCGAATCCGAGAACGGCAGCGCGCGGCGCTGCTTGAGCTGCTGGAACGCCTCGGCCTTCTTGAGGAAGCGCTCCTGCTCGAAACCGCGCACAGTGGCCAGGTCGCTGCAGAACAGGCTGTCCATGAAATGCAGGTAATTCGTAAACGACATGGCCTCGGTGCTGTTGCGTATCAGTGTCCACAGCGGCAAGTCTTCCGTCGGTTCCGTTTCCGTGCGCGTCAGCGAGACGCCCACATTGCCGGAAATGGGCTGCGGCTGGCGCTCCTCCGTCTCGTATTCCGCATCCACGGCCAGCATGGCGTGCGGGCTCAGTCCCTCGGGCACGGGCAAGGCGCTGCGCAGATCCGGGCGCTGCGACAGCATCATCTGCCCGGAAAAGCGATGCATCCCGGCACGCCGCACGGGCGCGGTAAAGGCATTCGGCGTGCCGCGCAGGGGCACCCACGGCGCGGCGGCCAGCACTTGCACCTGGTCGCGGCCATCGGCGCTCTGGTCGCCGTCGAACGACACGGTGGCGATGGCGCGATCGCCCACCCTGCCGAACTGGCAGTCGCTGGGATGGCAATCGGCCGTCTCGAACGCCAGGCCCACCTGCGGATTGAGCTGGGGCTTGAAGCACAGCACGGCGCTGCAGCCGGACTGCACCGTCACGCACTGGGGCATGGTGGCGGGGAAATTGCCGTACACGCCCACGTAACTTCCCGTCTCCAGCTCGGCAAACACGGTGCTGCCACGCCCATCCGTCCAGCGCACGCCCACCAGCCTGGCGGGATCAGGCACCCAGGTGGCGGCGACGAAATTGTGGCAGTCGGCCTCGGCACCGCGGTACAGGCTGATGGCGGCATTGGCGACCATCGTCCCGCTGTCCTGCTCGTGCACGGTGACGGCGATGCTGCCACCCCGGATTTTCGGGCCCGCCTGCCCCGCCCCCCTGCTTTTGCTGCTCATCTTGCTGCTCATGTCATTCTCCTCAATGGATAATCAAACGCGATGCCAGGGGCGGCAGCGGGCTGCCGGGCTGGCGGCCATGCCGCACGACGTCGGCGCACAGTTCCGAGGTGTCCAGGGTGCTGCGCAAAGCCCAATGGGTCAGCAGGCGCCCCAGCAGTTCGCTTTCATCTTCCGGACTCAGGCTGCCGCTCGCGCGCGCCTGGCCCAGCACGGCGAACACCAGGGTGGGCGTGGCCTGGTACATCTGCGCCGGTGCCAGGTTCCAGCTGCGAAAAAGATGCGCCAGCATGGCCGGCTGGCGCCCGTGCACGGCCATGGCCTCGGCCAGCGAGCCGCCGCGCAAGGCCGGCGGCCGGTGCTGCACCAGCAAGCCGACCAGGGCCGCCATGCTGCCCTGCAATTGTTCGAGCAAGCGCTGCTGCGGCATGGGCAGGCCGGCCAGCGGGTAGTACGACAGCCACAGCTGCTCCAGCCGGTTCCACTGCGGGTGCGGATACAGGGCCCGCCCCATGGCGCAGCTGAGGCGCACCCGCAGCCACGGCACCGGATGCGGGTCATCCACGTTGAGGCGGAAGACAAACACGCGCGGCAGGCTGACCACGCCCATCAGGCCCAGGGTGGCGGCCACGCCCACGCGCGCCAGCGACCAGTAGTCGGCCACGATCTCGGAAATCCAGCGCTCCCACAGCTGCCACACGTGGACCAGGCCGCTGCCGCCGTGCTGCATGGCTTGCAGCACGGGCCGCAGGGACGCCACCAGGTCCAGCAGCGCCGCGCCCTGGTGGCCAATCTCGTGCACCAGCGAGGAAGCGATGCCGCTGCCGATCATGCGTTCGCGCGGCAGGCGGATGATGGCGACGGGATTGTCGCCGCCGCCGGGCAGGCGCGTGCGCGCGCGGCGGATGGCCGCGCCCGGCCCCCGGTCCAGATAGCAGATCACGGGCGGCGCCTGGTACACATTGCCGGGCAGCGCCAGCGCGTCGGCGGCGACGATGTCGAGGCCGGCCAGCCACACGCCCGTCTTGTGTTCGCTGCGTTGCGTGATGACCTCGTTGAACAAGTCGAACTGGGTCAGCGCGGCATTGAATTTCAGGCGCAGGAAGGTAAACCGGCGCTGCGCTTCGGCGGCCGTGGCCATGCTGGCGCCGTTGGCCGCCTCGCGCCGCAGCCACCACTGGAACTGTGCCACCATGCGCCGCAGTGCGCGCCGACCCTGCACCAGCTGGCTTTCGATCGCCGACTGGGCGCTGGGCATCAGGGCGGCCGCCAGCACCGTCGGCTCGATCAGCGCAAACGGTTCCAGCCGCGCCAGCCGCGTCAGCAGCGAGCGCGCCTCCTGCGCCAGCATCCAGGCCGCGTAAGCGCCGATGGCCATGATGTCAGACGCCGTACAGGACGATTTTATGGCCCTGGCGCGCCCACCGCCCGCTGGCCGGCCGCATGCCCGATGCGGGGCGCGCACCGCCCTGCGCCAGGCTGCCGCCGCTGCCGTTTTGCGTGGCCACCTGGCTGCCGGGACGGCCCAGCAAGCCGGGCGCGAACTGACGCGCCGCCGCGCTGGCCGCCGCCTGGGCGATGGCGCGCGGATCGCCGTTGCCGCGCGCCTGGGCGGCACGGTTGACGGTATCGGCCGCCAGGCGCACGAACTGCTTGGCGCCCTCGAATTCGCGGTCTTCATTCGATGACGCTTCCGCTTCCAGGCCCAGGGCACTGCCGGCCGCCGAAGCCAGGCCGCTGCCAATCTTGGCGCCCAGCGGGCCGCCGAAATAGCCGCCGATGGCACCGCCTGCCAGGGGGATGGCTTTCTTCGCCACGCCCTTGAGCACGCCGCCGATGGCTTGCCCCACGGGCGACTTGATGATGCCGCCCGCCACCGACGCGGCCTTGCGCAGGAAGTTGCCGAGAAACTGTTCCAGTTCCGCTTCATTGCTGACCGACAGCAATTCATTGGCCAGTTCCATCTCTTCGGCTTCGGAAAACATGGCGTTGGAACCGCCCTCGCCGCTCCATTCACCCTGGCCGAATTCGAACTGTTCCGCTTCAAAGCCGGACATCTCCTGCCCGTATTCCAGGGTCGTACGATCTATGTCATGCATGATGAACTCCTCAAAGTGACACCTCGGTTGACATCCCATTTACACTGCAGTGCCGGACGGCGTGTGCCTCCGGCTAACAATCGAGCACGACGATGTGCCCGCCTTCACGGCGCCAGCGGCCACCGTTCGGAATCTGCGCCGACGCCTGCGCCGCCTGCCGCAGCAGGCCGGGCGCCAGGGTGCGCGCCACGCGCAACAAGGCCGTTTCCACCTGCGCCCTGGGCGCGCGCGCAGCCGTGCCGCCGGCGTCGGCGTTCTGTGCCAGCGCCGTATTGACGGCATCGACCAGATGCACGACGTGACGCGCCAGCTCGAATTCCTGGTCTTCCGGACTCAGTCCCTCCAGTTCCATGCCGAAGAGGCGCGCGGCATGCTGGCGACGCGCCTGCGACGCCGTGCCATGCAGGGGCAGCATGGGCGCCACCACCTGGTTCAGCAGCTGGCGCAACGGCATTTCCAGCGGCGTGCCGCGTATTGTCTGCCCGGCCACGGTGGCGCCCAGCTGGCGCGTGAGAAAGGCGTCGAACTGCGGCGGCGCCGCCACTTCCAGCAGCTGGGCCGCCAGCGCCAGTTCATCCTCGTGCTGCAGGGGCAAGGCGCCCACGGGCTGGGGCAACTCCATCTCGGGACGATAGGCAAGCAGACGGCTGGTCATGGCAGGCTCCGGCAAAAAGAGAAAGCACGCGGCTGATGCCCTGCCAACGCAAGGCCCATGCCAGCAAAAACAGGAGGATGGGGCGGCCGGCGGCGAACGGCGTTTCGCCGATGGCGTAAAAACCATGGTTTCCGGCGAAGCGCATTTCGTTGCCAGGATGAGCTTTCAGACAAGCTTAATTAGCAAGAACGATTACGTCGCCTATCCGCCACAAAGGCGAAAAAACGTTGAAAATATTTTCCATTTATAAAAAATAAAGTTCCATGAAAACAGGCTAAAAACGTCGCAACGCCACTTAACGTGCGCACAAACAAAAAGATGAGCAAGACGCAAATATCTAATTGGAAACGCGATTTTGCGGGCTTCGCTCTACAATTACCGGGCCAGAATTTGATTGCCCGAGAGAAACTAAATGACCCACCCAACTTTGCGCCGCTTGCTGGCCTTGATATTGATCAGTTTGCTATCCGCCTGCGGCGGTGGTGGCGGAAGCGGCGACAGCCAGACCAGCGCCGTCCTGAAGCCGGACACGCCGGCGGTGCCGCCATCAACCGTCGCGCCTGCCGATCCGGACGCGCCCGGCGATACTGTTCCACCACCGCCCCTGACCACGCCGCCCGTGGGACAAGCCGTGACCTTCACGCGCCAGGAAGCGTCGCGCTTCCTGGGCCGCGCCACGTTCGGCCCCAACATGGCGGCCATCGATGCGCTGGCGGCCAGCGACAGCGACGCCTGGTTCAAGGCGCAGTTTTCCAAGCCGCAGACCTTGCACCGGAAATATATCGACGGCATGCTGGCGAACCAGGCAACGGGTGGGCAAAAAGTCGGTTTTACGGGGGTGTATGAGACGTTCTGGCAGCAGGGCATCCGCGGCGAGGATCAATTACGCCAGCGCATGGCCTTCGCCCTGTCCGAGATCTTCGTCATTTCCCTACAAAATGAATCCGTGCGCCCCCAGGTGCGCGGCACGGCCAGCTACTACGACATGCTGGGCCAGCGCGCCTTTGGCAACTTCCGCGACCTGCTGGAAGGCGTGGCGCTGCACCCCATGATGGGACTGTACCTGTCGCACATGCGCAACCAGAAGGAATCGGCCACGCGCACGCCCGATGAAAATTTCGCCCGCGAAGTGATGCAGCTGTTCACCATCGGCTTGTACCAGCTGAATCCGGACGGCAGCCTGAAACTGTCCGGCGGCAAGCCCGTCGAGACCTACACGCACGACGACGTGGCAGGCCTGGCACGGGTGTTTACCGGCTGGAGCTGGGCCGGCCCGGACCAGAGTTCCACGCGCTTCTATGGCGGCACGCCCGATCCGGACCGCGACTGGCAACCGATGCAAAACTATGCGGCCTTCCATTCCAGCGGTGAAAAGCGCTTCCTGGGCCAAAGCATTTCCGGCGCCACCAGCGGCCAGGCCGACCTGAAAGTGGCGCTCGACACGCTGTTCAAGCATCCGAACGCAGGGCCCTTCTTTGGCCGCCAGCTGATCCAGCGCCTCGTCAGCAGCAATCCCAGCCCCGCCTATGTGGGCCGGGTCGCTGCCGCCTTTGCCAACAATGGCAGCGGCGTGCGCGGCGACATGCAGGCCGTCATCCGCGCCGTGCTGCTCGATCCGGAAGCGCTGGCGCCCGCCGGCACCACCTTGCGCACAGGCAAACTGCGTGAACCCCTGCTACGCCTGGCAAGCTGGATGCGCGCCTTTGATGTCAAGCCGGCCAGCGGCCCCTACAGCATTTACTATCTCGACGATCCCTTGAGCGGCCTGGGGCAAAGCCCATTGAATCCGTCCTCCGTGTTCAGCTTTTTCCGGCCGGCATACGTGCCCCCCAATTCCGCCCTGGCCAGCGCGGGACTGGTGGCGCCGGAGCTGCAGATCACGGCGGAACCATCGGTGACCGGTTACCTGAACTTCATGCAGGAAGCCGTCAATAGCGGCGTGGGCGAGGCCCGCGTGATCAAGCCCGACTACACGCGCGAACTGGCGCTGGCGGGCGATCCCGGCGCCCTGCTCGACCGCATCGATCTGCTCATGATGCACGGCAGCATGCCCGCCAGGCTGCGCGGCCAGATCACCGCTGCCGTCAACGGCATCGCCATCCCCGCCGCCACGGCCAGCAATGCCACGCAAGTTGCCACCGCGCAAGCCAACCGCGTCAAGCTGGCTATTTTCCTCACCATGGCCTCGCCTGCCTACCTGGTGCAAAAATAAGTTAAATCATGCAAAATTTCCCATTTTCCCGCCGCCGCTTCCTCGGTTCCATGCTGAGCCTGGCCGGCACCACGGCCGCGCCGTTCGCCCTCAACCTGGCCGCCATGGGCAATGCCGCCGCGCAATCAGCGGGCGACTACAAGGCCATGGTGTGCCTGTTCATGGCGGGCGGCAACGACGCCTTCAATACGGTGCTGGCCACGGACACTCCCTCCTGGAATGAATACCTGCGCCTGCGCAATACAGGCACGGCCGATTCCATCCATTTGCCGGGTCTGAATGAAACGGGCGGCGTGCTGCCTGTCATGCCCGCCACGGCGCAGGCAGGGCGCGCCTTTGCCCTGCATCCCCAGCTCGGGCCCTTGAAGGACCTGTTCGACAATGGCCGCGCGGCCATCGTGGCCAATGTGGGTACCCTGATCCAGCCCGCCACCCTGGCACAGTACAAGGCCGGCAGCGTGGCCTTGCCGCCCAAACTGTTTTCCCACAGCGACCAGCAATCGACGTGGCAATCGGGATCGCCGGAAGGTGCCAGCACGGGCTGGGGCGGACGCATCGGCGATGTGGCCGGCGCAGCCAACGGCAACGCCACCTTTACGGCCGTCTCGGCGGCCGGCAATACCGTTTTTCTCAGCGGTCGCCAGGTGCGCCAGTTCCAGGTGGGCCAGGCCGGCGCCGTGCCCATCCGTGGCCTGAGCGGCAACCTGTTCGGCAGCGCCGGCGGGGCCAGCGCCTTGCAAGCCATCATCAACGAGGGGGGCGGCGACTTGATCGAGCAGGAACACGTGGCCGTCGTGCAGCGCGCCATCTCCAGCCAAAGCGTGCTGAGCGGTGCCATGCTGGCGGCCGGTCCCGGCGGCGTGCCCAATCCCACGCCCTACATCAACCCGAACACGGGCGTGGCAGGCGTCAATCCCCTGGCCGTGCAATTGCAGACGGTGGCGCGCATCATCGGCGGACGCGGGGCCCTGGGGGCGAAGCGCCAAGTGTTTTACGTGACCCTGGGAAGCTTCGATACGCATGACCAGCAGAAAGTGCTGCATGCCGACCTGATGGCGCGCCTGGCCCATGCGCTGGCATACTTCGACAGCACCCTTGCCTCGTTGCAAGGCGCCGACCTGCGCCGCCAGGTGACGACGTTTACGGCCTCGGACTTCGGCCGTACCTTCAGCAGCAATGGCGATGGCACGGACCACGGCTGGGGCGCGCACCACTTCGTCGTCGGCGGCGCCGTGAGGGGCCGCGACATCTACGGCGCCTTCCCCGTCACCGGCCTCGGCCATGAACTGGACGTGGGTTCCGGCGCCCTGCTGCCGACCACCTCGGTCGACCAGTACGGCGCCACCCTGGCCAAATGGTTCGGCGTGGCCGACAGCCAGCTGGCCAGCGTGTTCCCGAACATCGGCAACTTCAGCCGGCGCGACCTGGGCTTCATGGCGGCCTGATACCCTATCCGTTGACGGCGATGGCAAGCGTCACCACGTAGCCATCCGTGGCATTGCCTGTCACGCCGGCCATCTGCAGGCTGGTGCCATCGCTGAAGACGTTGTCGGTGGCGTAGCTGATCTGCGCCAGGTTGCGCACGCTGGCCGTATAGCCGCTGGCCGTGTAGGCCTCGTTCAAGGTGGCCAGCGGGAAAGTGAACTGCGAGGTCTTCACGCGGCTGGCCGCGCTGGCGGCCTTGGCCAGGCTGGGATACACCTCGAAATGCACGTGGGGCATGCGCCCTGCATAGCAGCCAGGGAAAATGCTGGTAAAGCTGACATTGCCGGCGCTATCCGTTTCCTGCACGCCGCGCAGATAGTTTTGTCCCGTCACGCCGCTCGAATACAGCGAATACAGGCCGTCGCGGTCGCAATGCCACAGGTAGATCGCATAGCCGGCCAGGGCGGCGCAGCTGCCGCTGGCATTGAGCAATTGCAGCTGGATGGTCAAGGGCACGCCGGCCGCCACGCCGCTGGCGCCATTGAAGCTGGCGCGGATATCGCCGCGCACCACGCCCGACTGGTTCAGCACGTTGACGATGCTGCCGCCATTCGTGTTCGTGCCGTCGGCCGGGTACGGTCCGCCCGTTTCCTCGGGTATCACCGTGCAGGCGCCCGTCGTGGGCGTCGTGACCGTGCCCGTGCCCGACGTGCCGGTGCCAGCGGCGCCGCTGCCACTGCCGGCGTTGCCGGTGCTGCCGTCGGCCACCGCGCCGCTGGCGTCCGAGCCGCCGCCACAGCTGATCAAGGGCAAGGTGGCGGCGCCGGCCAGCAGCCAGCGCAAGACTTGCCGCCGCTCGGCCGCCTGCCGCCGCATCATTTCGAGGTCGGATGCCAGACCGTGATCATGTAAGTCCATAAATACTCCATCAAGTGGGGCAAGCCCGCCAGCGCCGGGCTCAGGCTGGCGCACAGGAACAGGGCCTGCGTGGCCCGTTCCGAAAATGCTTTCCTGGCGGCGGGGGCGAACTCGCGTTCCATGGTTCAGGCCGTTGTATTGACCAGGTTGCCGCTGGAAGACAGGCTGCCGCCCGCATTCGCCGCGCCCAGGCTGCCCGACAGCGCCTGCAAGAAACTGCTCAGCTTGCTACTGCTGCCACTGCTGCCGCCATCGCCGCCCAGCGCGCTGATCAGGCTGGCAAAGCTGGACTGCAAGTCCGTCACGCTGCTGTCCCCGCTGCCGGCACTGTCCGTCTCGTCGCTGCCGGACGCCGAAAGCTTTTGCAGCAGGCTCTGCAAGTCCGATTCGATATTGCCCGGGCCGCCGCGCGCGCCACCGCTGGGCGGCGGCCCGGACGGCGGTTCGCCGCCCTCTTCCTGCCCACCGGCACCGCCGCCGCTCTGGGCGTGCAGGCTGCCCATCAGCTGGTGCAAAAAGGCGCCCAGCGCCTGGCTGGCGTCACTGCTGCCGGTGCCGCTGGCGCTGGCCGTCGCGCTGTCGCTGTCGCCAGCGTCATCGCTGCCGTTCACCGTCACGCCGATCGCGGACAAGGCGCTGGAAATGGCGTCAAGAAAGGCGCCATCGTCGGGCTTTTGCGGCGGCGTGCCGCCCACGCCGCTGGTGCTGCCGGCGCTGCTGCCGCTCAGGCGGCTGAACGCGCTCAACTGGCTGGCGGCGCTGCTGGAACTCAAGGCACTGATGCTCATGCGGATACTCCCTGTGGTGGATGGGTTTTATTGGGGACGACGGGGGCCGGTGCGGCGCTCGCGTTGCTGCTCCGTCTGCTTGCGCTGCTCCGGCGTCAGCACGGCCAGCAGTTGCTGCTCCAGCCGCGCCTGCTGCAGGCTGATCGTCGCCATGGCTTGCGCCGCCGTGCTGGCCAGCGCGCTGGCTTGCGCATCGTCGTAGGCACTCGACGCGGCCAGTGCGCGCAGCTGCTCGTGCGCCTTGAAAGCAATCTTCTGCTGTTCGCGCAGCAATGGCGCCTGGGCATAGGTGGCGGCAAAGACCTTGTCCTGCTGCGCTTCGCTCAGTTCGATCCCATGCAGGAAAGGCGGCAAGCCTGGCGTGCCAGGGGCACCGGGGCCGGGTCCATGGCCAAGGCCGGGCGGCGGTCCTTGCATGGCGCCTGGCGGCGGGCCGTCGGACTTTGGGCCCTGCTGGGCCAGGGCGACCAGCGGCATGCTGCAGGCGGACAGCAGCAACAGGGATACGGCAATACTCAGGTATTTCATCGGGCTTTCCTTTCGTGGCAGTCAGCCCTGATTGTCGGCGTCTGGCATGTAAAGCAACGTTAGGATGGCGTAAAAGCGTGTAAAGGAAGGCGCGCGAATGTAAGCAGAAGTATGTAAAAGCGGGTAAAACGGTGCTGAACACCCCCGTTTGACTGCTATCATCGGGCGATATTCACCCGAAAAAGCACAGGCATGAGCAAGGTTTTGTTAATAGACGACGACGTCGAACTGGTCGGCATGTTCCAGGAATACCTGACGCAGGAAGGTTTCGACGCCAAGGCCGTGCATGATGGCGAGAGCGGCGCGGCCGAAGCACTGACGGGCCTGTATGCCATCGCCATCCTCGACGTCATGATGCCGCGCATGAATGGCCTGGAAACCCTGCGCCGCATCCGCGCCGGCAGCAACCTGCCCATCCTGATGCTGACGGCGCGCGGCGATGACACGGACCGCATCGTGGGCCTGGAACTGGGCGCCGACGATTACGTCACCAAACCGTGCACGCCGCGCGAACTGACGGCGCGCATCCGCGCCATCCTGCGCCGCGCGCAAGCCGTGCCGCATGACGCCTCGGGCATGGCGCCGCTGACCGTGGGCCAGCTGACGATGTGGCCGGAACAGCGCCGCGCCGCCTGGGCCGGCACGCATCTGGAACTGACGAGCACGGAATTCAACCTGCTGGAAGTGCTGGTGCGCCATGCAGGCAAGCCCGTGAGCAAGAATCAATTGTCGGAACTGGGCCTGGGGCGGCCCATGGCCCGCTTCGACCGCAATATCGACGTGCACTTGAGCAGCCTGCGCCGCAAGCTGGGCAGCCTGGCCGATGGCCGCTCCTGCCTGCAAACCGTGTACCGGCTCGGCTATCAACTGATCAAGGAATAAGCGTGGGCCGTCTGTTCTGGAAGTTTTTCTTATGCATCATGCTGGCCCAGCTCACGGCCACCATCGGCATCGGCGGCACGTTCTGGCTGAAAAACCGTGCCGCGCAGCAGGAACGGGCGCTCGACATCGATACCAGCCCGCCTGCGCAGATGGCCATCGAAGCGGCCAGCGCCACCCTGGAAGCGGGTGGCAGCAAGGCCTTGCAGCAATTCCTCGGCAAGATGGCGCGCATGCGCGTGTTTGCCGTCGACGCGCAAGGACACGAACTGATGGGACGCAACGTCCATCCCGCCATCCTGTCCAAGGCGCGCGCGCTGCTGGCGCAAGACACGCCGCATGCCGTGGTGCGCGACGTGCGCGGCAGCGATGGCGGGCGCTACCTGCTGTTCCTGCCCTCGTCCGAACGCTTCCGCAATGCCGAGGCGGGCGCCGCACGCGACACGCTCAACGCCGTGACGCTGGCCGCCCCGCGCGGCATGCCGCCGGGCCCGCGCCCCAACGAGGCAGGCGCGCCGCCACCGCGCGCCGATTATCCGCGGGGCCAGCCGCGCGAGATCGGCGGCATGGGCGGCATGCCGCCAGGCCCGCGCATGGACAGCCCCTACCGCACCTTCATCCCCCTCACGGCCGCCATCGTCGCCAGCCTGCTTTTCGCCTTTTTGCTGGCCTGGTATTTTGCGCGCCCCATCCGCGACTTGCGGCAGGCCTTCGAGGCTGCCTCGAACGGCAACCTGGCGCCGCGCTTCGACGCCAGCGGCAAGCGCGGCGATGAATTGACCAACCTGGGGCGCGATTTCGACCGCATGACGGGACGTCTGCGCAACCTCATGGATAGCCAGACGCGCCTGCTGCACGACGTCTCGCACGAACTGCGATCGCCCCTGGCGCGCCTGCAGGCGGCCATCGGCCTGGCGCACCAGCAGCCGGACAAGATGGCCGCCTCGATGCAGCGCATCGAGCGTGAAAGCGAGCGCATGGATAAACTCATCGGTGAGCTGCTGACCCTGTCGCGGCTGGAAGCAGGCGCCGTGCAGGCGCATAGCGAGGACATCTGCATCGCCGACCTGGTCCACGATATCGTCGACGATGCCCGCTACGAAGCGGAGCCGCGCCACGTTGCCATCGAAGTCACGGGCAAGGCGGCCAGTGCCGACACCGTCATCACGGGCCAGCCCGAACTGCTGGCCCGCGCCGTGGAAAACGTCGTGCGCAATGCCGTCAAGCACAGCCCGGACGCGGGAAAAGTGGCAGTGGATATTGCGCTGCAGGATGGCGGCCAGCAACTGCGCATTGCCGTGCTGGACCGTGGGCCGGGCGTGCCGCAGGCCGACCTGGCCAGCATTTTTCAACCCTTCTTCCGCGCCAGCAATACCCAGCACAGCACGGAAGGCCATGGACTGGGCCTGGCCATCGCCCGGCACGTGATCGACGCCCATGGCGGCCACATCGCTGCCAACCTGCGCAGCGGTGGCGGCCTGTGCGTGGAAATGCTGTTACCCGTGACCATGCCAGGCTGACCTTCCGGCCGCGCCTGGCATGGTCCGGGCTATGCCTGGGTATCGATGATGCTGCCCAGGGTGGACGAGGCCGACTTGGCCGGACTCGTGGCTGTCTCTGCGCTGCTGGCAGTCTGCGTCTCCTTCTGCGCCGCCTGTTGCGCAGCCGCCGCTTGCAACTGAGCAATTTGCGCCTGCAAGGCCTGGATCTGCTGCGCCAGCTGCTGCTGCAGCTTTTGCGACGCCTCCGTCTGTTCGCCTTTCTGCGATTCCGTCAATTGCTTTTGCGCCGCCGTGATCTGCTTTTGCAGCGCCGCGATCTGCGAACTGCTGCCCGTACTGCCGCTCCCCGCCGCGCTCACTGCGCTGCCCGAACCGATTGCCGCTACCATATTGCCTCCTGTCTGTGTCGATACCCTGGTTAACGGCAAAGGGCGGCGCGGACATAGTGCAGCCAGTGTAAAGCCACGTAAAGGCATGTAAAGATCGCTGCCCGCGCGCATGCTGGCACGCTTGCGCCCAAGCACGAAAGACTGGCACACTGGCGCTTCCTTCCCCGCGCCTGCTCAACGATGAAAACGCCCTTGCTGCCCGCCCTGCCCGACCTCGCGCCCCGCCAGCGCTGTGGCGTGATCGAATTTCCCGTGCACCACATGCGTGGCGGCACCTCGACAGGGCTGGTCCTGCACGCGGCATCCGTCCCTGCCGACCCGGCGCTGCGCGAGGAATTGCTGCGCCACCTGATGGGCGTGCCCCAGTCTGGCCAGCTTGCGGGCAACCGGCAAATCACGGGACTGGGACGCGGCGCGCCCACCAGCAACAAGGTATTTCTCGCCGAGGTGGAACAGCATGCGGGAGAGCCGCGCCTGGTCAGCACCCTGGCGCAGCTGGCAGGCGGGCATGCCGACATCGACTGGAGCGTGAACTGCGGCAATATGTCATCGGCCCTGCAATTGTGGGGGCTGGACAGCGGCGTCATCGAGGCGCTGGCCATCGGCACGCACGCCATCGCCATCCGCAACACGAATACGGGCGTCATCACGACCTCGCGCATGGTGCGCGAACCGGACGGCAGCTTTGCGGCAGCCAGCATCCCCGGCGTGCCGGGCAACTATCCCCGCGTGGACCTGTTCATGCACGACCCCGTGGGGGCGAAGACGGGACAGTTGCTGCCGACGGGCAAGGCGCAGGACAAGGTGCTCGGCCATGACGTATCCTGCGTGGACGTGGCCGTGCCCATGGTCATCGCCTCGGCCCGGCAGTTCGGCAAGACGGCGCACGAGTCGATCGCGGAACTGGAAGCGGACGCGGCGTTCATGGACGCCATCCGGCACGTGTGGAGCGCGGCGGGACGCTTGATGGGCTTGCGGCGACGCGATGGCCAGCGGATGACGCTGGAGGAACTGGCGCGCAGCGAAACCATCCCCAAGTTCTGCATCGTGGGCGCCGCCAAGGAAGAGGGAAATATTGCTGTACGCTACTTTACGCCGCAGGCGGGCCACGCCTCCCTGGCCGTCTCGGGCGGCTGCTGCCTGGCGGCCGCCTGCCTGATAGAGGGAACGGTGGCGCACGGCATCGCGCGCGGCGTGCCGCCCGTGGGCGCGGAGGACGCGGAGATGGATATCGGCATCGCCAACCCGGCAGGCATCCTCGGCACCACCATCGTGGCGCGCCGGGACCTTGCCACGGGCCAGATTATCATCGGCAGCGCGGCCTACCGGCGCAGCGCGCAAATCCTGCTGCGCGGCCATGCGCCGCTCTACCAGGCTTCCGCCGCGCTCAAGGCATGGCTGCTGAAACAGATTTGAGCGGAGCGGGCGCCCCGCCCGCTCAGGCAGCCATCAGGTCTTGGGCAGGGTCACGCCGACCTGGCCCTGGTATTTGCCGCCGCGGTCCTTGTACGACGTTTCGCACACTTCGTCGGATTCGAAGAACAGCACTTGCGCCACGCCTTCGTTGGCGTAGATTTTCGCCGGCAATGGCGTCGTGTTGGAAAACTCCAGGGTCACATAGCCTTCCCACTCCGGTTCGAACGGCGTGACGTTGACGATGATGCCGCAGCGGGCATAGGTGCTCTTGCCCAGGCAAATGGTCAGCACGTTGCGGGGAATGCGGAAATACTCCACGGTACGGGCCAGCGCGAACGAGTTCGGCGGAATGATGCAATAGCCCTTGCCCGACACATCGACGAAGTTGTTCGCGTCAAAATCCTTGGGGTCGACGATGGTGGTATTGATATTGGTGAACAGCTTGAACTCGTCGGCGCAGCGGATGTCATAGCCATAGCTGGACGTGCCGTAGGAAACGATGCGGTTGCCGTCGCGCTCCTTGACCTGGCCCGGTTCGAACGGCTCGATCATGCCCGTCGTTTCCGCCATGCGGCGTATCCATTTGTCGCTTTTAATCGTCATCGCTGGGGTATCTTTCTAGAATATCGTAAAGGCTGGGGCGGCGCGCCTGGCGCAGGCGCGGCCCGGATGGCAGGATTTTACGCGAAAAATCCCCGCCGTTGGCCCTTGCCACATGAAAATCCCTGGCGATCGCCTATTGTTTCGCCAGCAAGGAAGTGATCATCTCCTGCACCACTTGCGCCGTCAGTTCGGGGTTTTCCATGGGAAACAGATGGCCGCCGGGCACCTGGCGAAAAAAGGGACCGACCAGCTTGCGCGTGGCCGTCAGGCCAGCCTGGCGGCACTCCACCGATGCCGTGCCGCCAATAAAGCCGATGGGGACGGGAAAACCATCCCTGACGAGGCGGCCGATATGGTGCGGCAAGCCACGGTACACGTCAGTCTCCACCTCGCGCGTAAAGCGCAGCTGCACCCCGTCCGGATGGGGCGCCAGGCCGCTGGCGATGTAATCGCGCAAGACTTGCGGCGCCCAGATGGCGAACATCTCCTTGGCGGCAAAGTGTTCGTACGCCGCTTGCGCATCGGGCCACAGCTTGCGACGCCTGGCGGAAAACCGCGCGGGGGAATAGCGTTCGCCCAGCGCCGTGTTGCGCGCCAGGCGCACCAGCAAGGCGCGCCAGCCGGCCACCACGGGCGAATCGAGCAAGACCACGCAGCGCACGAGATCGGGCCGCTGCTTGGCCACCATCACGCTGAGCATGCCGCCCAGCGAATGGCCGACGAGGATGACGGGCGCCGTATACCGGCGCTCCAGCTCGTCGATATATTCGCGCACCAGCTCGGGCCAGCCCGTGCTGACGGGATAGGCGGGGTCATGCGCATGCATGTCGAGCGCCTGCACGTCATAGTGCCGGCCCAGCAAGCCGAACAACTTGCGGTAGGTGCCGGCAGGGTAGCTATTGGCATGGGCAAAGTGCAGCTGCGGGAGTGTCATCGTGGGACTGTGCCGGTAAATGCGATAGGCAATTGTAATGGCATGCCGGCAAGACGGATCAGAGGGAGGCCTCTAATTGCTGGCCTGCCAGCGCCATGCCGGGCACGAAGGACGCCAGCACGGCGCCCAGCTCGGCCATCGAATCGACCACGCAAAAGGCATCGTCAAACGCGTGATCCCGGTTCATGTGATTGCGCAGGACGATGCATTCCAGCCCCGCCGCGTTAGCGGCGCGCAAGCCGCGCGGCGAGTCTTCCACGGCCACGCAGTCGCTGGCAGCCAGTCCCAGGCGCTGCAAGCCCAGCTGGTAGCCATCGGGGGCAGGCTTGCTCTGCGCATACATTTCACGCGTCAAGACAAAGTCGAAGTGGCGCAGCAGCCCCGTGGCCGCATGGCTGATGTCAAAATGTTGCGCATATGCGCTGGTGACGACGCCCATGGCCACGTGTGGACGCAGCGCCGCCAGCACGGCCGCGATGCCGGGCATGGCCAGCTGGCGCGCCTGGCGCAGGCGCCGGGCGAACAGCTCGGTGCGCGCCGCCCGCAAACGGTCGACGAGTTCGATACCGTGCCCCTGTCCCAGCAGCAAATGCCAGGCGCCATAGTTATTGTCCAGGAACCAGTCAAAAAACTGCTTCGGCGTCAGGTCGATACCGTATGGCACCAGCAAGTCGCGGTTGCTTTCGTAAAACAGCTGCTCGGTGTTGACCAGCACGCCATCGTTATCCCACAGCACGCCCTGGATGGTTTTCATCGCTAGTACTGACTCACAAACTTACTTGAAGAAAATGTCGTAGGACAGCTTGACGATCAGCAGCACCAGCAGCACGAGGAACAGGATGCGCACGAAGGCGGCGCCACGGCGCACGGCGATCCAGGTGCCCGTCAAGGCGCCCAGGATATTGCACACGGCCATGGGCGCAGCCACCGCATACACCACGTGGCCGGCAGGAATGAAGAAGGCCAGCGCGGCGATGTTGGTGGCGATATTTACCAGTTTCGAGCACGCCGAGGCAAGGATGAAATCGAAGCCGAAGACGCGGATGAAGAGGAAAATCAGGAAACTGCCCGTGCCCGGCCCGAACAGGCCGTCATAGAAGCCGATGGCGCCGCCGATGACGATGGCCAGGATGCGTTCGCGCGGACCGATGGGCCGCGCTTCGCGCATGCTGCCGAAATCCTTCTTGATGAAGGTGTAGATGGCCATGATGATGATCAATACCAGCACCATCGGACGCACCACCTGCTGCGGCACGTAGGACACGGCGGCGGCGCCGATAAAGGACATGACAAAGGCGCTGGCCACGGCCGGCAGCACCAGCAGCCACGGGATATGCACCTTGCCCACAAAAGAGCGGGCGGCAAACGTGGTGCCGCAGGCGGAAGCGAATTTATTCGTGCCCAGCAAGGAGGTCGAGGCCATGTTCGGCATCAGGTTGAACAGGGCCGGCAGCTGGATCAGCCCGCCCCCGCCCACGGCCGCGTCGATCAGGCCGGCAAAGAAGGCGAATAAACACAGCAGCGAGATGGTCAGCATGATAGGCAGCGGGAAATGGGCGACAGGGGCAGTATAGGCGCCGTGGACTTTTCCGGATGCAACTTCAAATTGCGGAAAACGCAATCTGGCGTAGCGCTTGACGGAATGCGCCCCATGCGCTCTACTGGTCTCTTTTGCCGGGAGCGCGTAATGTCGATGAAACTGATGTGGGAAATCCGCGCCTTCTGCACCGTCGTGGAAAAGCGCAGCTTCATCCACGCGGCGCGCATGCTGGGACGCTCGCCGTCGGCCGTCACCCGCGCCATCCAGTTCCTGGAAGACGCCATCGGCGCCGAGCTGATCCTGCGCACGCAAAAGCAGTTCACCCTGACGACGGCCGGTGAAACCTATTACGCGTCGGCCAAGCATTTGCTGGAAACGCAGGCCGAGGCGGAAGACCAGCTGGCCGAGCTGAGCAATTCGCCGCAAGGCTGGGTGCGCCTGTCGGCACCGGAAATCCTGTCGCTGGGCTTCTTGCCGAAAGTGGTGGCGCAGTTTTCGCGCGATTACCCGAACGTGTCGGTGGATATCCATTTCTCGGACAAATCCATCGACCCCATCCAGGAAAAGCTCGACTTCGCCATCCGCGGCGCCTTCCCCCAGTCCAGCGAACTGATCGGCTATCCCCTGTGGAACTACCGCCGCTACATGTACGCTTCGCCCGGCTATATCGCCCGCATGGGCGCGCCGGAGGAACCCGAAGAGCTGGCCGGCCACGACATCATCATGCACTCGGCTCCCCGCATCCTGCGCGACTGGCATTTCGTCTCTGCTACACGCAACGTGCGCTACCAGGTGCAGCCGCGCTTCCGCTTCACCTCCGGCATCGCCACTTTTCAAGCGGCCCTGGAAGGCGCCGGCATCGTGCGCCTGGCCAGCTGGCTGGCCGAACCGGCCGTGGCCGCAGGAACATTACGCAGGGTCTGCACGGCATACCGCCTCACGTCTTCCAAGGAGCTGGACCCCAGCATCCATGCCGTCTACGGCACCTCGCGCATGGCCAAGGGGGCGCGGCTGTTTCTAGAGTATGTGCGGCAGCGGGGGCTGGAGATACCCGATGAACGTGTCATTTAAGGACTATTTCGTGACGATGGCGTCGCTATACACGGCAAACTCGGCGCCTTCGAAGGCAAAGCCAGCCACTTCGCGCATGCCCAGCCGTTCATGCGCGCGCAGCGAAGCGACATTGTCGCGCCGGATGAACAGCACCGCCTCCGCGCCTTGCTGCCGTTCGCGCAGGGCGGCATGCAGCAGCGCCAGCAAGCCCTGTCCCCGCTCCGACGCCGCAATGCAGGCGGGGCCGTACACATAGGCGTTGTCACTTCCCGCATATGCGGCCAGCATGGCCAGCACCACGGGCGCCCGGGCCGTGACTGTAGCTGCGCTGAACAGCACGCCAACGACAGGTCCGCCTGCCACGCGCCGCGCCACGATGACGGGCGATGTACCGTTCGCCATGCCAGCCACCTTGTCGCGCGAAAACTCGCCCGTCAGGCTGCCGCCCTGCGATGGGGAGTTGGCTTGCAACAAGGTCGTGATGGGGGCGATGTCGGCGGCCTGGGCCATGCTGACAAGATACGCGTGGCTGGAATAGCGCAATCTGGACTCCCGGGACGATGGTCAGGAGAGCCTAGCATGAAAATGCTAGCCCCCATGCCAATACCGCGGCCGGCTGGCCCGGTATCGCGTTACCACGACATCGTCGCCAAACGCCAGCAGCACCGTCCCTTCCACATCGGTGCGCAGCCGCGCGATGCCCAGGTCGCCATAGCGCGCATACACCTGCGCCTTCGGATGCTTGTAGCGGTTGCGGTGCCCCACCTGGAAGATCGCCAGGCCTGGATGCACGGCGGCCAGGAAGGCCGGCGTGGACGAGGTGCCGCTGCCGTGATGGGGCGCCAGCAGCACGTCGGCCGCCAGCTCGCCGTCCGCCGAGCGCGCCAGCAATTGCGCCTCCTGCGCCGCTTCGATGTCGCCGGCCAGCAGGATCGCATGCTTGCCGGCCGTGATCTTCACCGTGCAGCTGCGGGCGTTGGGTTTCAGGGCAATGTCCGTATGGCTGGCGGACAATGGGTGCAGCATGGCGAAGTGCACGCCTTCCCAGGTCCAGCTTTGGCCCGCCATGCAGTGCAGATACGGGCGCTTCAGCTCGCGCTGCGCTTCGATGGCCGGGTGGCCGCCGAACAGGGACGAGGCCAGCCAGCCCACTTGCACGTTTTCCAGCAAGGACACGGCACCACCCGCGTGATCGAGGTCGCTGTGCGAAATGATCACGCCGTCCAGCTTGCCGATGCCGCGCGCGCGCAGGTAGGGCACGATGACCCGACTGGCACCGTCGGAGTCCATGCCGTAGGCCGGCCCCGTGTCGTACAGCAGGCGGTGGCCGTGGGTTTCCACCAGCAGGGCCATGCCCTGCCCCACATCGAAGGCCGTGATCCACATGCGCCCCGGCGGCGGACTGGACGGCAAGGCCGTCAGCAAGGGCAGCCAGCCCAGCATGCCGGCCCAGCGGTGCGGCCATCCCCTTGGCGCCAGCAGCCAGGCCGTGCCGAACAGTGCCCAGCAAAAGCTCCACCATGGCGGCGCGGGCGCCGTCCACACGGCGAAACGGCGCGCGCCCAGCCATTCCAGCACCTGCGCCAGCATCTGCACGAGGGCGTGCGCCAGCAGCAACAGCCAGTCGCACAAGGGCGCCGGCAGCAGGCTGCCCGCCAGCGCCAAGGGCGTGACAAGCAAGCTGATGACGGGAATGGCCAGCGCATTGGCGACAGGGCTGACCAGGGACACTTGCGAGAACAGCAGCATCGTCAGCGGCACCAGCCCCACCGTCACCACGTATTGCGTATGCGCCCCCAGCGCCACGGCGGCCCGCAGGCGGCGCCAGCGGCTGGCGCTGTGCGGCAAGTGGGCCGCGGTGCGGCCCGCGCCCGCATACAGCATGGTGGCGACGGCGCCGAACGACAGCCAGAAACCGGGCCACAGCACGGCCCACGGATCGAGCAGCACGACGATGCCCAGCGCCAGGCACAGGATATGCACGATGCTGGTGATGCGTCCCAGCCACAAGGCCAGCGCCACCACCATCAGCATATATAAGGTGCGCTGCGCGGGCACGCCGAATCCGGCCAGCAGCACGTACAGAAAGGCGGCCAGCGCGCCGGCCAGCGCCGCCACCTTCTGCGCGGGCAGCCACAAGGGCAGTTGCCAGTGCGTGAAAAACGAGCGCCGCCACAGCGCGCCCGCGCCCAGCGCGAACAGGCCCGCGATCATGGTGATGTGCAAGCCGGAAATCGAAATCAAATGGCTCACGCCCGTGCGGTTGAACACTTGCCAGTCCGACTGGGGAATGGCGCGCTGGTCGCCCACCACCAGCGCCACGATCACGCCCGCATACTGCCTGCCTTCCAGGCTGCGCCCGATACGCGCCCGCAGCGCCGCGCGGCTCGCTTCCACCACGTTGCCGAAACCGGGCACGAAGGCGGCCAGGCGCACATTCGGCATAGCGGCGCGCGGCGGCGGCCGCACGTAACCGGTGGCGCGCACGCCCTGCTCCAGCAGCCACACTTCATAATCAAACCCCAGCGGGTTCGCGTTGCCGTGCGGACGCTGCAAGCGCACCGTCAGGCGCCAGCGCTCGCCCGGCTGCACGTCGCCCACGGCATTCGCTACTTCATCACGAAAACCCGCGTACCAGGACAGCGCGATGAGCGGCGGCACCGTTGCGCCAACGGCCTGCTCCACGGCAAAATTGAAGCGCACGCCCTGCTCGAAACGGTAAGGCAGGCTGGCCACCGTGCCAATGACCGTGATGTCCTGTCCTTCATCGGCCAGCGCCAGCTGCGGCGCCATGGCGGCCTGGGCCAGCCAGGCGGCCCAGAAAAAACCCAGTCCCGCGCCAGTAGCGAGCGCAACAGCCGAACGCCAGTACGCGCGGCGGCGCAATGGCAGTGCCGCCAGCACCCCGGCCCCGGCGAGCAGCAACAGCAGCGTGCCTGCATGCGGCGGCAGGCTGGCCTGCGTCTGCAGCCAGGCGGCACCGGCGGCAAAACCGAGGATCAAGGTGCGCATGGGGTCGGGTAGTCGCTCGACGCTAAAGGGCCTCCACACTATGCGCGTGGCCTGACCCTGCCGTCTGATCTGGCGCAATGGTGGCGTGGAAAACGCCCTTCACGCATGCGGAAGGGCACGGTCCTTTCCGACAATATCCCCATGCCAAGATGGCTATCCGGCGCCCGGGCGCCACGACGCGGCGGAACTCGCCTGCCCCAGCGGACGGCTGCCGAAACCTATTGGCAGGACTTCCTTCAACGCCAGGTGGGCGCGACCGGCGCCGCGTTTGCGCACCTGCCGGCGCGACCGGCCAGCGCCACCTATGCCGCATCCTCTGCCGCACTGACCAGCCTGTTGCCGGCCGTGGACGCCCCGCTTGGCGTGCCCGACCTGGCCTGCAGCGACGGCTACCTGGTGGACTTGCTGCCGTCCCTGCGCTTCGGCGACCGGCGCACCGGTTCGGAATCGGGCTGGCGCGCGCTGCTCGATGGCGCGTTCACGCATGTCGAACTGGACGATATCGACCTGCCCTGGTCGCCCACGCCGCAAGAACCGTGGACCGCCCTGCCGGACACCTATGACATCGACGGCCTGCACGCCGCCGCCAGGCAGCGCCTGCGCGACGCGTTGATGGCCGCCGTGGCGCCGCCGCAAGTGAAAGATGGCACGATCGCCGCGGGCCGGGGACTGCGCCTGGCGCGCGCCCCCCGCCCTGAGATGCGGGCGCGCAGCCGGGCCGCCACCGTCCGCCCCCATCGACGGTATAATCGGCCTCGCTTACTTCAACACCCAGGCACGACATGACTTCCTCCGCACTTCCTCCCGACGCTTCCACCGACCTCGCCGACCAGACCGAAGACAATAATGACGCCACCCTGGTCGCGGAGCTGGGGGAGCTGGCCAAGCATGTCCGCCTGGTGAAGATGGAAGGCCGCGTCTTCGTGCGCTTTTCCGGCGAGATCAAGGCGGGCGGCCTGCGCGTGCCGTATGCGCTGGTGCCCGCGCAGGGCGTGCTGGCGCGGCCGGCCAAATGGCGCAAGATGGACCGCGAGACCAAGCTGGCCCTGGTGCGCGAACGGGCCAGCGCGGCCGTCTTCGACGAGCTGCGCCAGCACGTGATGGATTTCGTCGCCGATATCGCGGGCCAGTGCGAGGACGTCGAGGCGGACCCGATGCTGTTCCTGCACACCCTGGGCGACATGCAGACGTCCGAGCCGGCCGGCATGGTCTTCGACCGCATCCGCCAGCGCTTCAACCACGCCATCGAGCGCCAGCAGGAAGAGCAGCACGCGGCGCGCACGCGCCAGAGCATCAACCTGGCCGAATATCCCGCCTCGTTCGAGATGGCGCGCCGCCTGCCGCGCCGCTTCATCGCCCTGCTGGGCCCCACCAATTCCGGCAAGACGCACCGCGCCATGGAAGCGCTGGTGAAGGCAAAAAGCGGCATCTACCTGGCGCCATTGCGCCTGCTGGCCCTGGAAAACTACGAGCGCCTGCAGGAAGCCGCGCCGCATGGCAAGCCGCTGGCCGTGAGCCTGATCACGGGCGAGGAGCGCCGCGTGGTCGACGGCGCCACGCACATCGCCAGCACGGTGGAAATGCTGGACACGAAAACCGTCGTCGAGGTGGCCGTCATCGACGAGATCCAGATGCTGGCCGACCCGGACCGGGGCGCCGCATGGACGGCGGCCGTCTGCGGCGCGCCGGCCCACACGGTGTACCTGGTGGGGGCGCCGGAGGCGCGGCGCGCCATCGAGGCGCTGGCCGAGCGCCTGGACTGCCCGCTGGAGGTGCATGTACTGAAGCGCATGGCGCCGCTGTCGATGGAAGCGACGGCCGTGCGCAAGGTGCGCAACCTGCGCCGCGGCGATGCCGTCATCGCCTTTTCGCGCCGCGAAGTGCTGATGTGGCGCGACATGATCACGGAAACGGGACTGTCGGTGGCCACCGTGTACGGCAACCTGTCGCCCGAAGTGCGGCGCGCACAGGCGCAGCGCTTCCGCGACGGCACGGCCGATATCGTCGTCGGCACGGATGCCCTGGCGATGGGACTGAACATGCCGATCGCGCGCATCGTCATGACCACCAGCGTCAAATACAATGGCCGCGAGGAGGAAGAGATTTCCGCCGCGCTGGCGCGCCAGATCGCCGGGCGCGCGGGCCGCTACGGCGTGCATGAAGAGGGGCTGGTGGCCGGCTACGACAACGAAACGCATGAAGTCATGCGCGCGCTGCTGAAGGAAAAGCTGCATCCGCTGAACACCAGCGGCTTTGCCGTGGCGCCCTCGCTGGAACACCTGCACCGCATTTCCGCCGTGACGGGCGAACTGTCGCTGAGCAAACTGCTGCGCCGCTTCATCCACAATATCGACGTGCCGGACGGCTTCTTCTTCCCCCGCATCACGGAAGACCAGAAAGAGCGCGCCATCTGGCTCGATACCCTGCCCCTGTCCGTGGCCGACAAGTTCACCCTGTCGCTGGTGCCCATTTCCAGCAAGGTGCCGTCGCTGCAAACGGCGTGGGAGCACTGGTCGAAGAATCTGTCGCTGGGCAAGACGTCCACCTTGCGCCAGCACGCGTACGGCGGCGGCACGCAGAATTTGCAGCAGGTGGAAGACACTTGCCGCTACTACTCGGCGTATGCGTGGCTCAGCTACCGCCTGCCCGAGTTCTTCCCCGATATCGCCGTGGCGCAAAACCTGTCGCGCGACGCGTCCGAACGCGTCGACTCGATTTTGCGCGCGCACAATGCGGCCTCGCGCGGCCGCTCGAAGAAGTTCAAATAGGCCTTAGCGCAACTCCCAGAACCACACTTCCGCGCAGGTCCAGTAACATTCGGAGCCGCACACCTTCACGCCAGCCGATGGCAGCAGGAGGTCGATATGCCCGCCCGCGCCGCCCAGGTAGCCGGGGATGCGGAAAAAGGCGACGATGCCCTTGCGCTGGCCGATGCCGTCGATGGCCGCATCCCTGCCGAATTTTTCGGGCGCGCCAAACAGCGACGGGCTGGCCAGCATGTGCGCCAGCTTGGCCTGTCCCGGCTCGATCAGCGCGCCCTTGAACGGTCCCTTGCGGATGGCCATGCGGCCTTTCAGCCGGATGCCCGCCTTGATCAGGGCCAGGCTGATGCGGATGGCGCAGGTGTTGGCAAAGCTGTCCTTGCCGATCAAATCCTCCCAGCCGATTTCGCCGAACAGGGCCGCCTGGTCGACGGCGGCCACGCTCGCATAATTTTCACGCAGCTTGATGAATGCAGGTTTCACGTCAGCCTCCTGGAGGTGGAGTGGAACAGGGAAAACGCCGCGCCAGGATGGCGGCGACCAGCGTGGAAGCGTCGCCCTGGCGCGCGCGCGCGGGCAGCTTTTTCAATTCAGCGATGACCTGCGCATCGATTTCCACCGTCTTCACGCGGCCCGTGTCGCACCACAGCCGGCCCTGCGCCGCATCGGCCACGCCGGCCAGATAGCCTTTTGCGTAGCGCTGATCGAGCAGGAAAGCGGGATCGGCCATCTCGCCCTGTGGCGGGCCTTTCGTGTAATGGGCGATCAGCTGGTCGGCGCTCAGGCGCGGCGCCGGCGCATAGGCGGCATCCGCGCCCCGCGCACCCGGCAGGCACAGACACAGTGCGAAGAAGAGCAAGAAAATAGGCATGGCCAGCCCGAGCCGGTGGAGGAACATCTGGCCGATTGTAGGACGCGGCGGCGGCCACGGTTCTGAGCGAGGTCAAGTGCAGGACGGACGTGGCGCGACTGAACCTTCCTTGCTGGTGCCTGTCCATCATCACCCGCCGCCACTTGGGCGCGCGGCAGGGGCCGGGCTTCCCATGGCAGCGCCTGGCCATTCCGTGATTCAACCTGACGATAAGGAATTGACATGTCCACACCATTTCATGGCGAAGAATTCACCTTCACGCAACCGGACGGCAGCGCGCTGGCCGTGCGGGGCTGGGGCAATCAGTATCACGCCGTCTTCGAGACGCTCAATGGCTACACGGTGGTCGAGAATCCGGCCACCGGCTACTATATGTATGCCAAGCTGAGCCCCGACGGCGAGCAGCTGGAATCGTGCGGCGCCAGGCCCCGGCAGGTTGCCGTGCAAGCGCTGGGGCTGGAGCAAGGACTGCGCATCAAGCCTGCGGCGGCCAGGGCGGCCGTGCGCGAGGGCGCCGTGCTGACGCCGGGCACGTCGCGCTGGGAACAGCGGCGCAAGCAATACCAGGCGGGCATGCGCGCCCACAGCCTGGCGCCCGCCATCATGCCGGCACCGCCGAAACGCGAAACCGTGGGCGATTTCGTCGGCCTGTGCCTGCTGATCGACTTCCCCGACGTGCCTGGCACGATTTCGCAGCAACAGGTCAATGATTTCTGCAACCAGCCCGGCTACCAGGGCTTCGGCAACCGCGGCTCCGTGCGCGACTACTTCCTGGATATTTCCGGCGGGCGCATGCGCTACAGCAACCTCGTCACGCCCTACTACACGGCGCGGCAGCCGCGCAGCTATTACACGAACGAGCACGTTGCCCAGCCGCAGAAGGCGCGCGAACTGATCAAGGAAGCGCTGGAACATTTCAAGCGCAATGGCTTCGACTTTTCCAGCCTGACGACGGACGAGCAGGAGTATGTGTATGCGACGAATGTGTTTTATGCGGGCAAGCGCGTCAACAACTGGGCCAAAGGCCTGTGGCCGCACGCCTTCCACCTGCTGACGCCCTATAAGCTGGGGCCGGAAATGTATGGCTTCGACTACCAGATCACGGACATGGACAGGGAACTGTCACTCGGCACCTTCTGCCATGAAAACGGCCACCTGGTGTGCGACTTTCCCGACCTGTACGACTATGGCGACGAATCGTCGGGCGTGGGCGCGTTTTGCCTGATGTGCACCGGCGCCAATATCGACAAGAAAAATCCCACCCAGGTAAACGCCTACCTGAAGTACCGCGCCGGCTGGGCCGCATCCACCGTGCGCATCGATCCCGGCATGAGCGCCACGACAGCGGCCGGCAAGAACCAGTTTTTCATCCATCGCAAGAGCGCCACCGAATACTTCCTGATCGAAAACCGCCAGGCGGCCGGACGCGACCTGGCCTTGCCTTCCGCCGGGCTGGCCGTGTGGCATGTCGATGAACTGGGCGACAACCAGAATGAACAGATGACGGCACAGCGCCACTATGAATGTGCGCTGATGCAGGCGGACGGGCGCTGCGACCTGGAGCGCGACGCGTCGAACCAGGGCGATGCGGGAGACCTGTTCGCGGAAGGCGGCAATGCGCAATTCGGCCCCGAAACGGCGCCGAACAGCCACTGGTGGAATGGCGACGCCTCGGGACTGCACCTGGCGCAGATCAGCGCGGCCGGCGCCGCCATGTCATTTCGCAGCCTGTAAGGCCTGCGCCCTTACGGCTTGGCCGGCGCCGCGTAATGCAGCTTGAGCACCAGGCCATTGTGGTCGTCGGCCAGGTAGATGTCGCCATCCTGGCCCTGCTTGACGTCCACGGGGGCGCCGCGGCCCTGCTTGCCCTTGCGCTCCCAGTTGCCGATCAGCTCGACGGACTTGCCCAGCGGGGCGCCAGCCTTGTCGGGCAGCAGCGCCACCAGGCGGTGGCCGTTGCCGCGGTAGCCGTGGTAGCCGATGATCAGGCTGTTCTTGTACGGCTCGGGGAAGCGGCTGGCCGTGTAGAAAGTCATGCCCAGGGGCGCGGCGTGGCCGGGCAGCAGGCGCTGCGGCGCCACGTATTTGGCGGCGCAGGCCGTCTTCGGGTATTCGGGGCTGGCGACATTGTCGTCGTAGCAGTACGGCCAGCCGTAGTGCTGGTCGGCCTTGATCAGGTTGAGTTCTTCGTGCGGCAGGTTTTCATCGCTTTTCAGCTGCGGCATGGCCGCCTGGATGGCGTCGCGCGCATTTTCCGCCTGCCACAGCTCGCCCGTCGACGGGTGGAAGGCCAGCGCCATCGAATTGCGCAAGCCGCGGGCATGCGTGCGCCAGCCCGTCACCGTGCCGGCCGGCCAGGCCATCTTGTATTCGCGGATGGCGCCCAGCGCTTCCGGGCCTTCCGCCGAGGCGCACGGTTTGGATGGGTCGGGCGCCTTGCCATCGTTTTCGCAGTGGTCGGTGCTGGAACCGACGTTCACGTACAGGTCGCCCCTGGGGCTGAAGCGCATGGTGCTCAGCAGGTGCAGGCCCAGTCCCGGCAAGGCCGGCGTTTTGGCCGTGCCGCCGATGATGTCCGTGGTGGCGCGGGCCGGATCGCGCAAGTCGAAGCGGAAGATGCGCCCCACTTCGCCCACATAGACCATGCCGTCCGGGCCCTGCACGATGCCGTTCGGGCGATCGAGCTTGTCGAGCAGCAGCTTGCGCTCATAGCCGGCGCCGGCGGCCTTGCGCTGCAACAGCCATAATTTGCCCTGCTTCGGCGTCCATCCCGCCATGTCCGTGACGAGGATGTCGCCATTCGTCAGCGGCAGCACGCCACGCGGGAACTTCAGGCCGTCGGCCAGCACGGCCACGCAAAAGCCGGGCGGCGTGGCGACGTCGAGGCGGGGCATGCCGTCGCACTGGGCGCCTTGCGCGGCCATGGCGGGCGCCAGCGCGCCGGACAGGCAGGCGGCCAGCGCGCCTGCGATCATCTTCTTGGTCATTGTGGGCTCATTCCATCAAGGGTAGTCGGGGCAGCACGGCGCGCGCGCTGGCACTGGTGTGCGCCGCCACGTCGGCCAGTGCCAGGCCGCGCAATTCGGCCAGCACGGCGCCGATGCGCGGCAATGCTTCGGGGCTGTTGCGGCCAGGGTGTATCCAGGCCGGGGAAATATCGGGCGCATCCGTCTCCAGCACGATGGCCTCCAAAGGCAATTCCGTGGCCATGCGGCGTATCTGCAAGGCGCGCGTAAAGGTCATGGCGCCGCCGAAGCCCAGCTTGAAACCCAGGTCGATATAGCCCTGCGCCTGCTGGAAGCTGCCGTTGAAGGCATGCGCGATGCCGCCGTTCGGGCGGATCTGGCGCGCGTGCTTGAGGACGATGTCCTGCGAGCGGCGCACGTGGGTGAGCACCGGCAGGTCGAAGTCGCGGGCGATCTTCAGCTGCTCGCGCAAAAAATGCTCCTGCCTGGCGCGCATGGCCGGTTCGCACAGCATGGGGATGAAGAAATCGAGGCCGATCTCGCCGATGGCCACAAAATTCGGGTCGGCCATCGCCACTTCCACGGCGGCGCGCAGCGCCAATAAATCGTCCTCGGTGGCATGCGGCACGTAGATCGGATGGATGCCCAGCGCGTAGCAAGCGTTGGGCGCCGCAGCCGCCAGCTCGCGCACGATGGCGAAATTGGCCCGTTCGACGGCGGGGATGACGATCATGGCCACGCCCTGCCCGGCTGCCCGCGCCGCCACCTGCAGCGATTCGCTGCCGAATTCATGCGCGTCGAGGTGGCAATGCGTATCGGTCCACAGCATGGCGGCTCCTTGGTATTGCTCAGTATTGATAAGGCTGCAGCCCTTCATCCGTCAGGCGCAGCACGCGGTCGCAGCGCCTGGCCAGCTCGATATCGTGCGTGACGATGACGAAGGCAGTGCCCAGGGTGCGCGACAATTCCAGCATCAGGTCGAAGATCTGTTCGGCCGTGGCGTGATCGAGGTTGCCCGTCGGTTCATCGGCCAGCACGCAGGCGGGCTGCGTGACGAGGGCGCGGGCCAGCGCCACGCGCTGGCGTTCGCCACCGGACAGTTCGCCCGGCGTGTGCGTGACACGCTTGGCCAGGTTCACGCGCGCGAGGATTTGCTGCGCCAGCTCGGTGGCCGGCGCGCGCTTCATGCGGCGTATCATCAGCGGCATGGCGACGTTGTCCAGCGCGGAAAACTCGGGCAGCAGGTGGTGGAACTGGTAGACGAAACCCAGCGAGGCATTGCGCAAGTCGCCGCGCGCCTTTTCGCTGAGGGTGGCGAAGTCCTTGCCCAGCAGGGCCACCTTGCCGCTGGTGGGCGTATCGAGGCCGCCCAGCAGGTGCAGCAGGGTCGATTTGCCCGAGCCGGAAGCGCCGACGATGGCGACCCGCTCGCCGCGGTGGATGTCGATGTCGATGCCCGCCAGGACCTGCACCTTGTAGCTGCCCTGCGTGAAAGTCTTGCCCAGGCCGCGGCAGGAAAGCACGGCGGAATCAGCGGAAGCGCCGTTGGAAGCGGGTTTGTTCAGATCGGTCATGGTCATAGTCAGTGGATTATTCATAGCGCAGGGCTTCCGCAGGCTTCACGCGGGCGGCCCACCAGCTCGGGTACAAGGTTGCCAAAAAGGCGAGGATCACGGCCAGCACGCCGATCTTGGTGACGTCTGGCCAGCGCAGGTCGGACGGCACGGTGCTGATGAAATAGATATCCTTGGAGAGGAACTGCACGCCCAGCAGGTGCTCGATGAAGGGCACGATGACATCGATGTTCATGGCCACCAGCACGCCGCCGCCCACGCCCAGGATGGTACCCAGGATGCCCACCAGCGCGCCCTGGATCATGAAAATCTTCATGATGGAGCCGGGCGAGGCGCCCAGGGTGCGCAAAATCGCGATATCGGCCTGTTTGTCCGTCACCGTCATCACCAAGGTCGAGACGAGATTGAACGCGGCCACGGCGATGATCAGGGTCAGGATGATGAACATCATGCGCTTTTCCGTCTGCACGGCGGCAAACCAGTTGGCATTGAGCTGGGACCAGTCGCGCAGCCACAAGTCGCCGGGCATGCTCTTTTTCAGTTGCGCCGCCACTTGCGGCGCCTGGTTCATGTCGGCCAGGCGCAGGCGCAGACCGGACGGTCCGTCGATGCGCAGCAGGCGCTGGCCGTCTTCGATATTGATGAAGGCCAGGCCCGCGTCGAATTCATTGTGGCCCGCCTGGAAAATGCCGCTGACGGTGAAGCTGCGCATGCGCGGCAGCACGCCGGCCGGCGTGACCTGGCCCTGGGCCAGCATCAGCGTGACTTTTTCGCCGAGGTTGACGCGCAGGGCGCGCGCCAGCTCGATGCCCAGCACGATATTGAAGGTGCCCGGCTGCAGGGCCTTGAAGCTGCCCATGCGCGTCTGGCCGGCGATGTCGGACACGTTCGGCTCTTCCTCGGGCAGCACGCCGCGCACGATGGCCGGGCGCAGCGCATCGTCGCGCAGCAGCATGCCCTGCGTTTCGACGAACGGCGCGGCGCCTTTCACGGCCGGATTCTTGAACGCCTGCGCCGCCTCGGCGCGCCAGTCGGGCATGCTGCCGCTGTTGTCGAACACTTCCACGTGGGCCAGCACGGACAGCATGCGGTCCGTCACTTCCTTCTGGAAGCCGTTCATCACGGACAGCACGACGATCAGCGCGGCCACGCCCAGGCCGATGCCGGCCATGGAAATGAGCGAGATGAAGGAGATAAAACTGTTGCGGCCACTGCGCTTGCCGGCCCGCGTGTAGCGCAGGCCGACCAGCCATTCGAAGGGAATATTTTTTAACATGCTCATTAATTCATTAATTCTCTGGGGTCAGACCCGATGGGTCTGACCCCGGCAGTTTGTTGATCAGCCAATGACTCATACCGCAGCAAAAGGCTGGGGTCAGACCCGACGGGTCCGACCCCGGTACACAAGCCAACTATTCATACCGCAGCGCCTCGGCCGGCTTGACGCGCGCGGCGCGCCAGCTCGGATAGATGGTTGCCACCAGCGCCAGGCCAAAGGCGATCAGGCCGATCTGCGCCACGTCCAGCCAGTGCACGTCCGACGGCACGGCGCTGATCTGGTAGATTTCCTTGGAAATGAAGTGCAGGCCGAAGATGCCTTCGATGAAAGGCACGATGACGCCCACGTTCAGCGCCAGCAGCACGCCGCCAATCACGCCCAGCGCGCTGCCCAGCAATCCCACCAGCGCGCCCTGGATCATGAAGATCTTCATGATGGAGAACGGCGAGGCGCCCAGTGTGCGCAAGATGGCGATGTCCGCCTGCTTGTCGGTGACGGACATCACCAGGGTCGAGACCAGGTTGAACGCGGCCACGGCGATGATCATGCTGAGGATGATGAACATCATGTTCTTCTGGCTTTGCACCAGCGCATACCAGCTGGCGCTGGCGCGCGACCAGTCGCGCATCCACAGCTGGCCCGGCATCGACGCCTTCAGTTCGCGCGCCACCTGCGGCGCCTGGTTCATGTCGTGCAGCCGCAGGCGCAGGCCGGACGGGCCATCGAGCTGCAGCAGCTGCTCGGCATCCGCCATGTTGACGAAAGCCAGGCTGCCATCGAGTTCATTGTGCCCCGCCTCGAAGATGCCGGCGACCTTGAGCGCGCGCATGCGCGGCATGACGATGCCGTTGGCGGGGTCGCCCGCCTTCGGCTCGCGTTCCAGCATCAGGGTCACGTTCTGGCCAACCTGCACGCCCAGCGCCTTGGCCAGGTCGATGCCCAGCACGATATTGTAGGAACCGGGGGTCAGCGCATTGAAGCTGCCCTGCTTCATCTGGCCCGCCACGCTGGAGACGGTGGCTTCCTGCTGCGGCAGCACGCCGCGCACGACGGACGGACGCATGGTTTCGTCGTTGAGCAGCATGCCCTGAGTTTCCACGAACGGCGACACGGCTTTCACCTGCGGGTTGGCGTAGGCGGCGCGCTCCTGCGCCTGCCAGTTCGGCATCGAGCCGCTGGTGTCGAACACCTCGACATGCGCCAGCACCGACATCAGGCGGTCGGTGACTTCCTTCTGGAAGCCGTTCATGACGGAGAGGACGACGATCAGGGCGGCCACGCCCAGGCCGATGCCGGCCACGGAAATGAGGGAAATGAAGGAAATGAAGCTATTGCGCCCGCTGCGTTTCCCGGCGCGCGTATAGCGCACGCCGACCTGCCACTCAAAAGGAAATTGTTTGATGATGCCCATGCGCTCCCGCGACAACGATGATATGCGAGCGCGCAGTGTGCCACACAATGGGCATTTCATGCATCAACTCTGCGTGAAACAGCGCACGCCGGCCCTATTTTGCCTCCTGCGTCAGGCCGAAGGCCCGCAACAGCTGGCCCGCCAGCGCATATTGCCGCATCTGCGCCAGGGTCAGGCGATGCAGCTGGTCGATGCGCCGCTGCTGTATCGTGAAATACGTGTCGCGCGTCTGGATGATCTGCTGCAGGTTGCGCCGGCCCGCCTCGTACTGGATGGTGCCGCCGCGCACGACGAAGGCCATCTTCCTTTCCTGCTCGTCGAGCAGGGCCAGGGTGCGCTGCGCATTGGCGATGCGCGGCAGCATGCTGGCCAGGTCGGCGCGCGTGCCCTGTTCCGCGCGCGCCACGTCCGCGTCGGCCGCCTGGGCGCGGCTGATGCTCTCGTCGCGCTGCGCCAGGCTGCCGCCGCCGAGCGGGAATTCCCAGCTCACGCCCACCGACCAGCCCCGCTGCTGGATGGTCGATGGCGGCGGCGTGGTCTTGTTATTTAAAAGATGGCTGACATTCAGGTCCACCTTGGGCGCCAGGGTGGCCGCCACGCCGCGCACGCGCAGCTGGGCCGCCGCCGCCCGCTCGCGCGCGGCGCGCAACTGCGCCTGCTGCGTATCGGCGTTTTCCAGCGCTTGCGCCGACAGCGGCGCAAAGGCGAAATCGGCAAACTGCGCCACCGGCTCGAAGGCCAGCGCTTCGAGCTTGATGCGCGCCGCCTGCTGGTCCGTCAGCAAGCCGTCCTGCACCAGCTCCGCGTCCAGCTGCGAACTTTGCGCCAGTTCGCGGTCCACCTCCGACGATTTTCCCAGCTCCGTCTGGCGCGTCACCTGCTGCACCAGCTGCGTCACGTCGCGCAAGCGCTCCTGCGATTGCAGCAGGCTGCGTTCCAGCCGCTGCATGTCGAAATACGCCTCGGCCAGCTTTTCCGCGCTTTCCGCCCGGGCCCGCTCCACGTCGAAGGCGGCACCTGCCATCTCGCGCTCGGCCGCATCGAGTTCGGCGCGGTCGGCGCCGCCGTTGTAGACATTCCAGCGCACGCTCGCTTCCACCTGGTGCGTACGGCGTTCCACGTCCAGGGTGCCATCGAGGTCGTTGCTGCGCCCCCGCGTCGCCTGCAATCCCGCATTCGGGAACAGGCGCGAGCGGGCCTGCCTGTAGCGCGCCTCGGTGGTGGCCAGCGCCGCCTGCGCCGCCGCCACCTGCGGATCGCGGGGCACGGCGCGCGCCAGCAGGGCCGGCAAGCCGCGCATGGCCTGCGCCTGGAAAGTGGCCGGCGGCGCGGCCTGCGCCCCCGCGTTGGCGCAGGCGAAGGCGATGCAGAGTAAAAAAGCGCGCATCACCGCTCCTGCAGGGAAGACTGCAAGCCGCGCAGCACGGGCTTGAACACATATTGCAGCACCGAGCGGCGCCCCGTCAGGATGCCCACATCGACGGGCATGCCGGGCGTGACGGGCAGCACCTTGCCGTGCGCCGTCAGCTGGCTGCGGTCGGTACTCAGCTGCACTTCGAAATACGGCTCGTTGCGCTCGTCGGGAATGGCGTCGGCGCCCACGCGCACCACCTGCGCCCGCATGCGGCCGTAGGTGGTGGCGTCGTACGCCAGCACATTGGCCGAGGCGCTCTGTCCCACGTGGATGAAACCGATATCGGACGGTTTCACGCGCACGGAGATCAGCACTTCCGAGTCGGCCGGCACGATTTCCAGGATCGGCTTGCCCGGCTGCGCCACGCCGCCCACGGTGGCCACCAGCACGCGGTTGACGACGCCGTCGACGGGCGCCGTGACGTCGCGCCGGCTGACCTGGTCCTGCTGGCCCTTCACCGTGCTGGCCAGGGCGCTCGCCTTGGTTTGGTATTCGCTGCGCTGGGCGCCCCACTGGCCGCGCATGCGCGCTTCCACCTCGCCCGCCTGCGCCTGCGCTTCGGCCAGCGTGGCCACCAGGCGCGGCACGGAGGCGCGCAGGCTGTCGAGCTCCGTGCGCTGCTGCTGCACGCGCTGCTGCGCATTCAGGTAGTCGCCGCGCGAACCGGCGCCCTCTTTGAACAGGCGCTCTTCGATCGACAGGCTTTCCAGGGCGATTTTCAAGCCCGTGTCCAGCTGGGCGATGCGGCTGTGGGCCTCGGCCAGCTCGCCGCGCCGGCGCGTCACGCCTTCGCGCGCGGCCGCCGTGGCGGAGGCGAATTCGCGCTGGCCGTCGCGCCACAGCTGCGTTTCCTTGGCGATCAGCTCGGGCGCCTCCTTCTGCCATTCCGGCGCAAACTGGGGCGTACTTCCGGACAGCAGCGCGTCGAGGCGCGCCCTGCCCGCCAGCGCGGCCAGACGATTCTGCACGCTGGCGCCCAGGTTGGCGTCATACTGGGCCGTGTCCAGGCGCAGCAGCAGGTCGCCGCGGCGCACGCGCTGGCCCGGCTTGACCAGCATCTCGCGCACGATGCCGCCTTCCAGGCTTTGCACTTCCTGCAGGTGCGATGGCGGCGTGATGGCGCCGCGGCCATTCACGGACACGTCGAGCTGGGCGAACATGGCCCAGGCCAGCACCAGCACCAGCAATGCGGCAATCAGGGCCAGCATGCGCAGGACGATGCGCTGCGGCTCCCTTTCCGGGTCCGGGTGGGCCGCCGGCAGCGGACGGGCGTTCAGGGCGCTCATGCCGCCGCTCCCTGTTCCACCGCGGGCCTGGCCGCCTGGCTGTTCAACACGCGCATGACCTCATCGCGCGGACCATCGGCGACGATGCGCCCCTTGTCGAAGACGATCAACCGGTCCACCAGCGCCAGCATGGCCATGCGGTGGGTGACCAGCACGATGGTCGTGTCCTTCAAGGTACGCAGGCGGGCGATCAGGCGCTGCTCCGTGGCCGGATCGAACATGCTGCTCGGTTCGTCGAGCAGCAGCATGGGCGGCTTCGCCAGCAGGGCGCGGGCCATGGCCACGGCCTGGCGCTGGCCGCCGGACAGGCGCTCGCCCCGCTCGCCCACCTCCGTCGCCACGCCGTTGGGCAGCTGGGTGATGATGTCGTCGAGGCAGGCCAGGCGAATGGCGTCGAGCAGGCTGGCGTCGTCGGGCTGGCTGCGTCCCAGCTCGATGTTTTCGCGCAGGGTGCCGTGGAACAGGGTCACGTCCTGCGGCACGTAGCCGATCTGGCGGCGCAGGCTCAAGGGTTCCAGCTGGGTGCTGGCCAGGTCGTCGAACAGCACGCTGCCGCTTTGCGGGCCATATTGGTTGAGCAGCAGGCGCAGCAGGGTGCTCTTGCCGGAACCGAGCTTGCCGATCACGCCCACCCGCTCGCCGGGGCGGATCTGCAGGTTGAGCTTATCGAGCAGCGGCGGCGCATTCGGGTAGGCAAAGCCGACGTCGCGGAACTCGATGCGCCCGGACAGCGGCGGCGCCTGCAGGCTGGCCGCATCGTCGTCCGTGGGCGCTTCCATGATTTTATTCAGTGCGTGATACGACAATTTGGTCTGCTCCCAGCGCATGATCAGGCCCGCGATCTGGCTCACGGGCGCCAGCGCGCGGCCCGTCAGCATGCTCACGGCGATGATCTGGCCCAGGGTCAGCAGGTGTTCGCCCATCAGCAAGGCGCCGGTGGCCACCACGGCCACGCCGGACAGCGCCAGCACGGCCGTGTTGATGTAATTGACCCTGCTGACGATTTCGCGCGTCTCGACGCTGTTGGCGGCGATGGCCACCGTCAGGCTTTCCCATTTGCGCCGGCTCCACGCCTCGGCGCCCAGCGCCTTGATGGTGTCGAGGCCATTCATGGTTTCAAACAGGTGCGCCGTGCGCTGCGCGCTTTCCTGCATCGAGGCGGCCACGTGGCGCGCCAGTGCCGCGCGCGAGGCAAAGGCGACCAGCAGCAGGATCGGGATGGCGGCCAGCGGCACCAGCACCAGCCAGCCGCCCACCAGGGCGATCACCAGCAGGAACAGCAGCAAAAAGGGCAAGTCGCCCAGGGTGGTGAGCGTGGTGGAGGCAAAGAATTCGCGCACGGATTCGAAATCGCGCACGGTATTGGCCAACGTGCCCCCGGAGGCGGGCCGGCTGGCCGCGCGCAGGCGCAGGCACTGGGCGAAGATGTTCGACGACAGGGCCACGTCCATGCGGCGCGAAGCCGTTTCCACCAGTTCGCCGCGCAGCAGGCGCAGGGCCAGTTCGAAGCCCGTCAGCACCACCACGGCGATGGTCAGCACCCACAGGCTGGCCGTGGCATTGTTCGGGATCACGCGGTCGTACACGGCCATCGCGTAGAACGGCACCAGCGCGCCGATGATGTTCAGCACCAGGGTGCCCAGCAAGGCCCAGCGGAAGATCCAGCGGTTGCGGTTGAAAACGTCCCAGAACCAGCGACCCGCCACCGGCATGCTGTAGAGCAAGCTGCGCTGGTCGAAGAACATCACGGGACGCACGGCCACCCAGCGCCCATCGGGCACTTCCTGCGCCAGCGCCGCCCCGTCGAGCCAGGAACTGCCGTCGATGCCAGGTACGTGGCATTCATATTTGCCATCGGCAAGCGCCAGCACCACCAGGACCCGGCCCGCGCCATTGATCAGCAAGGCGGGCATTTCCGTGGCGCGGCGCGGCTGGTCCGCCGGCAGCCAAGTAGCGGCCAGGGTGGCGTGCGCCAGCGCCTGGTCGAGGAAATCGGCGGCGGCCGGGTCGGCCTGTGCCGCCACGCTGGCGCGCAGGCGCTCGGCCTGCACTGGCACGCCAAAAAAGCGCGCCAGGAAGACGATGGCGTCGGCGATGGCAGCGGCATTGGCGGTCGAAGGCGCGGCCGATGCGTCGGCGGGGCCTTGGGCGGCGGCGGAAGGTGGCGTCATGATGGGCTCGATCCAGTCTCTGGCAGTGGCGAGTGGCAAAACAGCGGGACACCAGCGTCACGGCCGCGCTGCGACGACGTACAGAAACACTGCTTGCAGAAACATTGTGCCATAGTAATAACGACTGCTTGAAAATGTGTTGCGAAAAAGAAAAACTGCGGCGCGTCGTGACGGACGCACCGCAGCAAGAGTCACTACAGGGGGACGGCGACAGCCTTAGACTTGGCCAGCCTTGCGGCGGCGGGCCATGAAACCGAGCAGACCCAGGCCGGCGACCAGCATGGCCCAGGTTTGCGCTTCCGGCACCGGCGACACGCTGAGCAGGGTCTGCGAAGCGGGGTTGACGCTGGTCAGGCTCGTGTAGCTGTACAGGTTCTGGATGGCGCCATTGCCCATGGCCACGCCCAGCATGGTGTTCGCTTGCGCGACGACGGCGTTGCTCAGGCTTTTGAAGCGCAGGTCGCCCGTCAGCAGATTGGTGTTGTCATTGTTCAGCTCCCACAGGGCCAGCTGGAAAGCGGCGGCGCCGTTGGCATTGCTGGACGCGTTCGCCACCGATGAACTGTAATAGCCTTCATACAGGCGCTTGATGGCGTCGCTGGCGGCGAAGGTGCCGCTGCTGTAGCTGTTCGCGCCGCTGTTCAGGGCGACATGCGGGTCCAGGCAGAATGCCAGGAAGCTGTTGCTGTCGTAGCTGACTTGCCAAACGGAAGGCGTGATGGCATTGCCGCTGCCGAAGGCGCCGCCGGTTGCCGTGAACAGGGGCACGCCATAGAAATCGTCGACGGTCAGTTTGGAGCCGGCTGCCAGGGCGCTGCCGCTGGCCAGGGCAAAGGCGGCGGCCGCCAGGGTGCCGCGAACGATCAGGTGCATGGATTTTTTCATTGTGTTTCCCTAAATATTTATAGTAAGTATCGAAAGGCGCCGGCCCCCTGAGACAGGGGCCGGCAGCGGTGCCAGGCGCGGTTGCGGCCTGGTACGGGACCTCAGGCAGCCATTTCCTGGGGCTGGGTAATTGCGTGGGCCATGGCGCGGCGCAGGACTTCGGCCATGTCGCACTGGGCCTGGGCTTCCGCGGCCGGGGCGGCGGCTGGCGCGGCGGCGACGGTGGTCACCGTGCCATCCTGGCCCAGCACCACGTCGAGCGTGCTGTCGTCGCGCAGCAGATCGGCCATGCTGGGCAGGTGCACGCCGGCCTGGGCCGCATCCTTGGCATCGACGTTGAAATACACGTCCGTCATGTCGACCGTCTTGCCGTCGGCCAGGGTGGCGCTGCTGCGCTCCAGGTGCAAATTGCTGTTGGCGTCGAGGAAGGGCAGTTCCGTGTAGCTCACCGTCAGGCTGGCCACGCCGGCGTCGTGCAGGGACATCAGTTCGCCGTCGTCCGTCACGCCATTGCTGTTGGCGTCGCGCCAGATGCGCAATTCGGCGAAATGATCATCCTTCGCGTCGACCACGCCGTCGCCGTTCGAGTCATAGCTGGACAGCTTGGCAAAGCCCGTGCCCTTCTCGCTGCCGCCGAACAGTTCCGAGATGTTGTCGATCTTGCCATTGCCATTGCTGTCGATGGCCAGCAAGCCGTCCTGGGCCGAGACCCAGCCCGTCTGGATGGCGTTGCCCGTGCCCAGCAAATCGAAGCTGCCGTGGAAGTCGGCGCGGGCGATCGTGTGCACGCCGTCGCCGTTCAGGTCGATCACGATCGGCGTGATGGCTGCATCCCAGCTCATGTCGTTCTGGCCCGACGCCAGTTTCAGGATGTCCGTGTAGACCACGTTGGCCGTCGTGCCGTTGCTGTTGACATCCGAATCGATGTTGTCGTTCGTGCCCACGTTCTTCGCGCCCCAGCGCCACGTATCCATGGCGTAGCCCGCGTGGTACACGCCCGACTTGTCGAACTTGAGCGAATAGCTGCCCGGATCGAGGTTGCTGAACAGATAGTTGCCGTTGGCATTCGTGTACGTGGTGGCCAGCAGCACGCCGCTGCCCGAGTACAGCTGCACCTTGATGTTGGCGATGCCCGCCTCGTTGGCATCCTGCACGCCGTCATGGTCGGCGTCGCGCCAGACCTTGTCGCCCAGGCTGGCCTTGCGGTAGATACCCGCATCCCAGCTCATGTCGTTCTGGCCGGCAGCCAGGTTGATCAGCGACGAACGCCCCGTGCTGACATCGACGTCGGAATCCGTGGCGTCATTGCCGACATTCGCCTTGGTGTAATAGAAGCCCGATGGACGGATGACTTCCACCTTGTAGCTGCCGGCCGCCAGCTCGCTGAACAGGTAATTGCCGCTGGCATTCGTCGTCGTCGTGGCGATGACCTGGTTACTGGCATTGAGCAGGTTGACCTTCACGCCCGCCACGCCCAGTTCGCCTGCATCCTGCACGCCGTTGTAGTTCTTGTCTTCCCACACGCGGTCGCCGATGGACGCCGTGTTGAGTTTGACCAGGCCCGCATCCCAGTCCAGCTGCACGTCGCCCGATTTCAGCACGGCCATGGTGGTGGTGAGGCCGGTGGCCGGATTGACGTCGGAATCCGTGGCATAGCCGCCGATATCGGCCTTGGTGAAGCCATAGCCGGCCGGCGGCACGAAGCCCAGGTAATAGTTGCCTGGCACCAGGTTACTGAACAGATAGTTGCCGTTCGCATCCGTGGTAGCGCTGGCGACGATGGCGCCGTTGCCGTTGTACAGGTTGACTTTCACGCCGCCCACGCCCGTTTCGCCCGCATCCTGCGTGCCGTTGCCATTCGCATCAAACCACACGCGGTCGCCGATGGAAGCCGTCTTGTACAGGCCCGCGTCGAGATCCTTGTAGTTCTGGCCGGCGACGACCGTCACCTGGCCGCTGTTGCCGGCCCCGTTGATGTCGCTGTCGAGCGCATCGTTGCTGCCCGCATCCTTGACGGTGGTCAGGTAGCCGGCTGGCGCGACGACGGCGATCGAATAGGTGCCCGGATCGACGCTGAAGTTGTAATAGCCGGTGGCATCCGTCACGGTCGAGCCGATCACGCTGCCTGCCGCGTTTTTCAGCTGCACGGTGACGCCGCCAATGCCGGACTCGCCCGCATCCTGGATGCCGTTCGCGTTCGCGTCATGCCAGACCCGGTCGCCGAGGGTGGCCGGCAGGGCCACGATGCCGGCGTCCACGCTGTGGTTGCTGTCGCCCGAAGCGAGCAGCACTTGCGCCGTGCGGCCGTCCGCATTCACATCCGAATCGCGCTGGTCGTCGCCGCCCTGGTCCTGGCCCGTGAAGACATAGCCGGCCGGCAAGGTCGCTTTATCGAACTGCACGCTGTAGGCGCCCGGCTTCAGGTTGGTGAACAGGTAGTTGCCATTCGCGTCCGTCACCAGCGGGCTGCCGACGGGGTTGCCCGACGCATCGAGCAAGGTCACTTTCACGCCGGCAGCGCCCGCCTCGCCCGCGTCCTGCACGCCGTTCTTGTTGGTATCGAACCAGACGCGGTCGCCCAGCTCGGCCGTGCGGTACAGGCCCGCGTCCAGGGTCAGATTGGTCTCGCCCGGCGCCAGGGTGACGGGCGCCATCTTGCCGCTGGCATCGATATTGCTGTCCCTGGCCGTGTCGCTGCCCTGGTTGGCTGCCGTCGGCACATAGCCGGCCGGCGCCACCACGGTCACGGAATACGTGCCCGGATTGACGTCGAAATGGTAGCCGCCGCTGGCGTCCGTCGTGGTGGTGGCCACCACGTTGCCGGCAGTATCCTTGAGCTGCACCACCACGTTGGCGATGCCCGCCTCGCCCGCATCCTGCACGCCGTTGGCGTTCCTGTCTTCCCAGACGAAGTCGCCCAGGTGCGCCATCGGCACCTTGAAGGTCAGGTAATGAGGGACCAGGCTCAGGTCTTGCGCATTGCAGCCAGCCGTGCCGCCGTCATCGCGCACCTTGAAGCCGAGGTCGAAATCGCCCGCGACGGTCTGGCTGGGCACGAAGACCAGGTGGCCCGCGCGGATGTCGTCGATGGCGATTTCCGTGCCCACCGCGACGGCCACGCCGTTCAGCAAGACCTGGCCCGCCGTGGTGGTGTTGGTGATGACGACGGATTTGAAGCCATCGTGCTCGACGTCGTCATGGAAGCCGAAATCGCTTTCGCTCAGCACCACGCTGGCACCGTCGACCAGGGTGAAGGTCTTGTCGGCCGCATCGGGCGCGTCATTGACGGGATCGATGATGACTTGCAGGCTCAACTGGACGATATCGCCGTTGCCCTTGTCGATTGTCACCTCGATGGTGGAAAAGCTGCCGTTGTAGTTCGCGGCCCAGTCGCCGGGGCGCACATACACGGTATCGCTGTCGAGCAGGCCGAACAGCGGCGTATTCGTGTTCGACTCCGTATCGTCGGGCAGCAGCACATTGAAAGTCTTGATGTTCAGCTCGCCCTGCGCCGTATAGCCCGCTTGTATCAGCAGGTCGCGGATATCGAAATTCTTGTTGGTATCTTCGCAAACGTGGACCGTGGTCGACAAATTAAACGTAGTCATGCTGCCTCCTGACGGCGCGCCACGGTGGCAGCAGGAGTGGAAAGAGTCGAGGCCAGGGCGCAGTTAGCCAGGCCGTGCAAAGCGGCGAATGTATACATAGATGGGCTTCCAAGAAGAGACTTGTTAAAAAATGAAGCCGGCAGCATCTTGTATACAGTTTCTAGGGACACAGGAGCCAGACGACGCAACCACACAGCAGGGGGTGATTGTCTTTCTGATATTTAAGTTAGCGCAATTATATCGTCGATATTTTCAAATGCAAATTAATTTCCATCAATATTGATAGATTTTTTATATTAACGATGTATTTTTGACACTTGTCTTGTGGACTTGCAGCTGCGGAAATTGCATGCCCCCTACTCTGGGACGGCCACAATCGCCTACAATCTCGGGATGAATCAACTTACCCTCGTCTTGCCCTTCGCCCTGCCCAACGCCGAACTGGCTGCCGACCTGATCAAGGTCCTGCAAGCACCCGCCCTGGCCGCCCTGCTGTCGCGCACCTCCAGTTGCGAATTAGAAACTTTTGACAACGCCAACCGCCTGCTGCCCCACGAAGCGTGGCTCTCGCATGCACTGGGCCTGTCGCCGGCCGCCGATGGCGAGGCGGCACAAACGGCCTTTGCCGTGCAAGCCATGCGCGGCTACGGCCTGGCGCCCGAGCCGGGTGCCCGCTATTTCCTGCTGCACCCGGCCCACCTGGCCATTGCCCGCAGCCATATCAGCCTGGAAGACTTGCGCCAGCTCAATCTGAGCGAAGCGGACGGGCGCGCCCTGTTCGACATTGCGGCCCCGTATTTCGACGAGATCGGCCAGCCGCTGGCGTATGGCGACGCGGGCACCTGGTTCATGCGCGCCGACGCCTGGAGCGACTTGCAGTGCGCCACGCCGGACGGCGCCACCACGCAGGACCTGTCTGTCTGGATGCCCGAAGGCGAGCATGCGCGCGCCGCGCGGCGCCTGCAAAACGAAGTACAGATGCTGTGGCATGAGCACCCCGTCAATGGCGCGCGCGAAGAGCGCGGCGCCAAGCCCATCAATTCCTTCTGGATCTGGGGCGGCAGCCAGGCCGCGGCCAGCCCTGCCCGCTGCGCAGCCAGCCTGCACGTGGCAGATGCACCGGGCTGGCTGGCCGCGCTGGCGGAACCGGCACGGCGCCAGGCCAGTCCAAGCAGTGTGCTGGCCAACGAGGCGGACGCCATCGTCGTGCTGGACGGCTTGACGCAAGCGGCGCAGGCGCAGGAATGGGGCTTGTGGCTGCAACAGTTGCAGGCGCTGGAAGCGCACTGGTTCGCGCCCCTGCTGGCGGCCTTGAAAGAGGGCCGCCTGGGGCAGTTGCGCCTGGTGCTGAGCCACCGCGACGCCTGGCTCGATTGCACCACCAGCAAGCACGCGCAGCGCAAATTCTGGCGCGCCATTACCCTGAACAAGTTGAAAGCATCATGACCCGTACCCGCATCGCCACCCGTCCCTGCCCTTACCGCGAATCCGAATTGCTGCGCCAGGGCGGCATCCATCCCGTGCTGGCCCGGCTGTACGCGTCGCGCGGCCTGTCCGACGCGGCTGAACTGTCGATCGAAGCGAAGGACTTGATACCACCATCCGGCCTGCTGCACATCGGCGCGGCCGGCGTCTTCCTGGCTGACGCCATTGCCGCCAAGAAACGCATGGTCATCGTCGCCGACTACGATTGCGACGGCGCCACGGCCTGCGCCGTGGCCATACGCGGCTTGCGCGCCATGGGCGCCGACGTCGATTTCATCGTGCCCAACCGTTTTGAATACGGCTACGGCCTGACGCCGGAAATCGTCGCGCTCACGGCGCGCGAAAAGTCGCCCGACATCATCATCACCGTCGACAACGGCATCGCCAGCATCGACGGCGTGGCCGAGGCGAACCGGCGCGGCATCCAGGTGGTCGTCACGGACCACCATTTGCCGGCCCATACCCTGCCCGACGCGGCCGTCATCGTCAACCCGAACCAGCCCGCCTGCGGCTTCCCGTCAAAGCACCTGGCGGGCGTGGGCGTGGTGTTTTACGTGCTGCTGGCCCTGCGCGCGGAGCTGCGCCGCCGCGGCGTCTTCGATGCGCAAACGCAACCCAAGCTGGACAACCTGCTCGACCTGGTGGCACTGGGCACGGTGGCCGACGTCGTGCGCCTCGATACGAACAACCGCATCCTCGTCGCGCAAGGCTTGAAACGCATGCGCAAGGGCAATATGCATGCGGGCGTGGCCGCCCTGTTCCGCGTGGCGGGCCGCGAAGCGCGCAGCGCCACGCCGTTCGACCTGGGCTTCGCGCTGGGCCCGCGCCTGAATGCGGCCGGGCGCCTGCAAGACATGTCGCTGGGCATCGAATGCCTGATCACGGACGACGAAGGCCGCGCCTGGGCGCTGGCCCAGCAACTCAACGACATCAACCTGAAGCGGCGCGAAATCGAGGCGGAAATGCAGGATACGGCCCTGCTGCACCTCGACACGTTCGAGCCGGCCAACAGCAGCACCATCAGCGTCTTCGACGAGTCCTGGCACCAGGGCGTGATCGGCATCGTCGCCTCGCGCCTGAAGGAAAAGTTCTACCGCCCGACCATCACCTTCGCGCCCGGCGCGGACGGCTGGATCAAGGGTTCGGGCCGTTCGATCCCCGGCTTCCACCTGCGCGACGCGCTCGACCTTGTGTCGAAGCGGGCGCCCAGCCTGATCGACAAGTTCGGCGGCCACGCCATGGCGGCGGGACTCACCATCCGCGCCGACGCCTTCGACGCGTTTTCGCAGGCCTTCGAGGCCGTGGGCCAGGCCTGGCTCAGCGCCCAGCAGCTGGAGCGAGTGGTGGAAACGGACGGTCCGCTGGAAGACGCGTACTACACGACGGCCTTCATCGAACTGATGGATAGCCAGGTGTGGGGCCAGGGCTTCGCCCCGCCCGTCTTCTGCGATGAATTCCGCGTCGTCAGCCAGCGCATCCTGAAAGAGCGCCACCTGAAACTGCTGCTGGAAAAGAACGGCGTGCGCTTCGATGCCATCTGGTTCGGCCACACGGACGCCCTGGGCGAGCGCACGCGCGTGGCCTTCCGGCTCGATGCGAATGAATACAATGGCACGACCAAGGTGCAGTTGATGGTGGAGCACGCCGAACCTGTCTGATGGCGCCAGCCCAAACCTGCTGCGCGTCGCGCTTGGCGGCTGGCGATGCTCACCGTGCCCTGGCACGCTTGCGCTTCTCGGCCGCAAATCACTGCCGCTCGCTACGGTTTGGTCAGGCGCCGTGAGGTGCGTGGTCTTATTGCCGTGTCTCATGCTGACCTGGAATAATGTCGCAACAAGCCACCGCGGAGACTGGAACCGGCCTCCCCCACCTGAGAGGTATCCAGCACCATGTTGACCGGCCTGAACCACCTCACCCTCTCCGCGCGCGACCTGGCGCGCAGCATCGTCTTTTACCGCGACGCCTTGGGCCTGCGCCTGCATGCCCGCTGGAACGGGGGCGCGTACCTGTCGGCCGGAGAGCTGTGGCTGTGCCTGTCGCTGGATGGACAGGACACAGCCGCGCTGGCCAGCCCCGCCTACACGCATTACGCCTTTGCCATCGCGCCCTCCGACTTCGCCCCTTTTGCCGCCCGCCTGCGCGCGGCCGGCGTACCCGAATGGCAGCAAAACCGCAGCGCCGGCGATTCCCTGTATTTTCTCGACCCGGACGGCCACCGGCTGGAAGCCCATGCGGGCAGCCTGGCGCAGCGGCTGGCGGCGTGCCGCGCGGCGCCGTACCCGGGCATGATCTTCACGGACTGACAGCGACCATCGCCCCTAAATTCGTGAAATTCGTTAAATTCATTAAAAAACTAAAAATGCATTGCATTGTTGCAATGGGAGAACGCCGTTATGCTTCGATAACCCGCTGATAATCTTGCTTTTAAGACTTAATCAAGCGGACAAGATTGCCTGAGAAAATGGCAAAATATGCGACATTTTGATGCATTAATGAAAATATTGATTGAAAATAGTAAACACTTTATTTGGCAGATTCACTAGAATTGGCACTGCATCAGGTCATTCCACTGGTGCATCATCAGTTCTGAGGGCAAACCCGTCGAAAGGCGGGGACGCAAAGCCACCGGCCTACCGCGCGCAAGCGCCACGGCAGCGGGGCTGCCAATGCAGGGCCGGGTCCGCCAGCGCTCAGCGCCAGGTTCGATGCATTGTCGAGATGTGGCCCTCGCCCAACTCGGAGAATTTCGCCATGCCTGCATCCCTGTCACTTTCCGCACGCCATACCCGCCTGCTGCTGGGCACCGCCACCGCCATGCTGCTCGGCGCTTGCGGCCCCGGCCAGGAAACCGCTGCACCGCCAGCCATCCTCGCCACGGCCGCGACCGAATTCCAGGTCGAGGTGCCGGTCATCCCCGCCGCGGTCGGGGCGCTGGTGGCGCAGCCGATGTTCCACACGGCCCCGGCTCAGCTCGACGCGCCCGACGGGCGCGACAACGCCAACAGCAGTGGCTCGGCCCACTGGCGTCCGCATATGCAGCGCGTGCCGGGCGCCCTGGCGGGCATGGCCACGCGCCGCCTGACGGCGCAGAAAATCGCCGCAGCGGAGCTGGCGGCACAGGACATCGCGCCGCTGCAAGCCGGCGATGCGGGCGCCATCGTCACGCCCATGGCTGGCGGCAGCGTGGTGGCCACGTATTCGCCCGCCCAGATCCGCGCCGCCTACGATCTGCCGCCGCTGCCAGCGGCGGGCACGGCCCTGACGCCAGCCCAGGCCGCGCAGCTGGGCGCAGGGCAAACCATCTACATCGTCGACGCCATGCACGATCCGAACGTGGTGGCCGAACTGGCCGCCTTCAACCAGAAATTCGGCTTGCCCGGCTGCACCACCAAGGCCATCGCCACGAATGCCGCCCTGCCCTTGCCGCCAGCGCCGGCCGGCGGCTGCGAATTTTCCGTCGTCTACAACACGGCGTCGAGCACCATGACGGCCACCGCGCCCGCCTACAATTCGGGCTGGGCGATGGAAATCACGCTCGACGTGCAATGGGCGCACGCCACGGCGCCGCTGGCGCGCATCGTGCTGATCGAAGCGCCCGACGCCTCCCTCAACAGCCTGCTGGGCGCCGTGCGACTGGCCAACCAGATGGGGCCGGGCATCGTCTCGATGAGTTTTGGCGCCGCCGAAGGCAACTGGACGGCCTCCGTCGACAGCGCCTTCACGGGCAAGAACATGAGCTACCTGGCCGCCACGGGGGACTCGGGCAGCGGCGTCTCGTGGCCTTCCGTGTCGGGCAACGTGCTGGCCGTCGGCGGCACCACCCTCAGCTACAGCGGCAGCGGCGCGCGCAGCGAAACGGCCTGGTCCGGCACGGGCGGCGGCGTCAGCGCCTACACGGCGCTGCCCTCCTACCAGACCGGCAATATTGCCGGCCTGGGCAACCTGCTGCGGCGCAGCGTGGCCGACGTGGCCTTCAATGCCGACCCTGCGTCGGGCCAGTACGTGGCCGTGATGACGCCGGGCACCAGCGCCGCCAGCTGGTTCAGCGTGGGCGGCACCAGCCTGTCCACGCCGCAGTGGGCCGGCCTGCTTGCCATCGCCAATGCCAGCCGCGCGCTGCAGGCCAAGTCGGCGCTCGGCTTGCCGCATGGCATGCTGTACGGCCAGATCGCCGCCGTGCCTGGCACGTTTGCCAGCAGCTTTGCCGACATCACGCAAGGCAGCAACGGCACGTGCAGCGTGTGCACGGCCAGGATCGGCTATGACCCGCTGGGCGGCCTGGGCACGCCGAACGTGAAAAACCTGCTGGCCAACCTGGCCGGCACCCCGCCGGCGCCCATCGCACCCGTCGTCGCGCCCGCCAGCATCAGCGGCGCGGCCGGCAAGCCGCTGTCGTTCACCGTCTCGGCCAGCGCCGCCAATCCGCTCGGCTATGCCATGCTGGGCGCGCCAGTCGGCATGAGCATCGCCGCCACGGGCGTGGTCAGCTGGCCCGCTCCCGTCACCGGCACGTATGCCGTGACCATGGTGGCGCGGGACAGCGTCAGCGGCCTCAGTGGCCAGGCCGTGTACGCCATCAGCATCGCGCCGGTGGCGCCGCCCGTCGTCGCTGCCGGCGCCGTCACGGGCAAGGCCGGCACGGCGCTGTCATTCAATGTCGGCGTCACCGCCGCCAATCCCGTCAGCTACGCGCTGAGCGGCGCGCCCGCCGGCATGGCCATCAGCGGTACCGGGCTGGTGAGCTGGGCCGTGCCCGTGGCCGGCCTCTACGCCGTCACCGTCACGGCCACCGACAGCAAGACGGGCCTGAGCGGCAAAGGCGTCACCACGGTGGCGATCGCCGCCCCGCTGCCGCCCGTGGTGACGGCGGCCAGCATCAGCGGCAAGCCGGGCGTGGCCCTGTCGTTCGCCGTCACGGCAGTGGCGCCGAATTCCGTCACCTACAGCCTGGTGGGCGCGCCGGCGGGCATGGCCATCAGCGCCACCGGCGTCGTCAGCTGGGCCAGCCCCGTGCTGGGCACGTATAGCGTGACCGTCATCGCCAGGGATGGCAAGACGGGCCTCGCGGGCCAGGCCATCGCCACGGTGAGCATCGCCGCCGCCGGCCCGACGATCAGCGCCGCCGCCATGACGGGCGTGGCCGGCAAGGCCATGAGCGGCAGCATCGTCCTGACGGCACCGGGCGCCACCTCGCTGCGGGTATCGATCCTCGGCGCGCCGCTGGGCATGCAGTTTTCCATGACTGGCATGACGATCACCGCCAGCTGGCCCCTGCCGCTGGCCGGCAGCTATGCCTTGACTATCGTTGCGGTCGATAACAATGGCTTGACGGCGCAAATGAAGGTACCCGTCACCGTCACGGCGAGATAAGCCGGGAAGCCGTCCTGGCAACGGGGCGCACCAGTCGCAGGCACGGCTGGTGCGCCCCGTTTTTCGTGCGCGTCCCTTGCAGGCAATCCATAAAAAGAGTATATATAATCCATATACGGATTTTTATACAAGGAGATCGCATGAATCTCGCCTACGCCTACCCCAAGAGCCGCTTCGAGCCGGCCGTGCTCGTTGACCTGAACGCCAAGGCCGAGCGCGAGCGCTTGTCGCAGGCGGCGTTAAAAGGCTTCTTCAAGCTGGCCGCCGCCTGGAAGCTGCGCGACGACGATGCGCGCGAATTGCTGGGCGGCCTGTCCAGCAGCGCCTATTACGAGTGGAAGAAACACCCGGACCGCGTGCTGGAAGTGGACCGCATCACGCGCATTTCGTATTTGCTGGGCATCTACAAGGCCTTGCACATCCTGTACGGCGACAAGCTGGCCGATGAATGGGTCAGCCTGCCCAACAAGAACCCCATTTTCGGCGGGCGCACGCCCCTGTCGCAGATGCTGGCCGGCGGCTTGCTGGCCATGCAGACGGTGCGCAAGCTGCTCGATGCGCGCCGCGGAGGGCTGTGACCTTGCCGCCCGCCGCCCTGGAACCCCTGCCGCCGCTGGCCGCGCTGCGCCAGATCGACACCTGCCGCCTGATCCCGTCGCGCTTTGCCGACATGGAAGACTCCGTGCTGGCGCCGCTGGCCGAGGACGACGCCCACCTGCGCGAACTGTTTGACCTGGACAATGCGACGAACGCGCGCCTGGTGGCGGAATATGGCGGCGCGCCAGGCATAGGCGTGGACGAGCTGGTTTTTGGCGTGCCGCACTTCCGCATCATCAACGCCGCCTATACCTATGCCCGACCGGAAGGGGCGCGTTTCAACGATGGCGAGCGGGGCGCCTGGTATTGCGCCTTCGACATGAACACGGCGCTGGCCGAGATCATTTTTCATAAAACCGTGGAATACCAGGAAATCGACTATTTCGACGACAGCGTCAACTACCAGTCGCTGCTGGCCGATTTTTCCGCCAGCTTCCACGACCTGCGCGGCCAGCCCCGCTATGCGGCCTGCCTCGACCCGGCCAGCTACATCGTTTCGCAAGACCTGGCGGCCGTGCTGCTGGACGCGGGCTCCATGGGCGTGATCTTTCCCAGCGTGCGGCACGACGGCGGCACCAACCTGGCCTGCTTCCGCCCTGCCCTGGTCGGCAATGTTCGCAAAGGCGCCGCCTATCGGTTAACATGGCGGGGCACGCCGGCGCCGCGCGTGGAAATCCTGCCAGCTTAGCCGCGCGGCGCGGCACCCGACTCACCGAATATTGATATCTCGCATGCAAACCAATCCTGAAAAAGACACCGAACTGCGCCTCAAAGTCAACAGCGAAACGGCCCGCCTGGCCTGGAGCGAGCTGGAAAAGCATTTCGCCCAGGGCAACGTCGTCTGGGTCGCCAACGAGCTGGACCTGGTCGAAGTGGCCGTGCGCATCTCGCACGACGACAAGACCACCATCAGCCAATGGCTGGCCGATGGCAAGGTCGCCAAGGTCTCCGACCAGCAGGCGCTGGACTGGCAAGCGGCCGACGCGGCCTTATGGGCCGTCGTCGTCAGCCCGTTCATCCTGGTGCAGCAGGAAAAGCCGACGAAGCATTAATGCCCTCCCCCCAGATACGCCGCGATCACCTTCGGATCCGTCTTTAAACTTTCCGCCGGGCCGTGCACGGAAATGCTGCCGTTTTCCAGCACGTAGCCGTAATCGGCCACGTTCAGGGCAGCCGCGGCGAACTGCTCCACCAGCAGCATGGTCACGCCTTCCGCTTTTAATCGCGTGATGATGCGGAAGACTTCTTCCACCAGGATGGGCGCCAGGCCCATCGACGGTTCGTCCAGCAGGATCACTTCGGGATTGAGCATCACGGCGCGGGCCATGGCCAGCATCTGCTGCTCGCCGCCCGACAAGGTGCCGGCCAGCTGGTCGCGCCGCTCCTTCAGGCGGGGGAACAGTTCCATGGCCTTGTCCAGGTCGCCCTTGATGTCGCCTTTCGGGCGCGCCCGCGTAAAGCGGGGGAAGGCGCCCAGCAGCAGGTTGTCCGTCACCGACATCGAGGCGAACACGCGCCGCCCTTCCGGCGAATGGGCCAGGCCGGCGCGCGCGATCCGGTGCGAATCGAGGCCCGTGACGTCCTTGCCGCCCAGGGTCACGCTGCCCGACCTGGGTTTGAGCATGCCGGAAATGGCGCGCATGGTGGTGGTCTTGCCGGCGCCGTTCGAGCCGATCAGGGTCACCAGCTTGCCCTGCGGGACATCGAGCGAGATGCCGTGCAGGACTTCGACTTTGCCGTAGCCGGCGTGCAGATTATGGATCGATAACATGGTATCCCCGTCAGTGTGCAGGTGCGGTGGCGGCGTCGCTGCTGCCGCCCAGGTAGGCTTCGATCACTTTCGGATCGCTCTGGACAAGCGCGGGTGCGCCTTCGGCGATCTTCTGGCCGAAGTCCAGCACCGTCACCACGTCCGACAGCGCCATCACCACGTCCATGTGATGCTCGATCAGGATGATGGTGATGCCATGCTCGCGGATCTTGCGGATGATGGCCATCAGCTCCTTGATGTCGGGCGCCGTCAGGCCCGCCGCCGGCTCGTCGAGCAGCAGCAAGCGGGGGTTCAGGCCCAGCGCGCGGCCGATTTCCAGCAAGCGCTGTTTACCGTACGGCAGGTTGCGCGCCTCTTCGTCGGCCAGGTCGGCCAGTCCGACGAATTCGAGGATGCTGGCGGCCCGCTCGCGCGCCGCCTTTTCTTCGCGCTTGTAGCGGGGCGTGTGCAGCATCACGTCCAGCACGTTCGACTGGAAGGTGTTGTGCAAGCCGACCAGCACGTTTTCCGTCGCCGTCATCTCGCCGAACAGCTGCACGTTCTGGAAGGTGCGCGCCACGCCGCCCAGAGCGATCTCGGACGGCGTGCGCCCGGAAATGACGGCGCCGGCAAATTCCACCTTGCCCGCTGTCGGCTTGTAGATCCCCGTCAGCACGTTCATCATGGTGCTCTTGCCGGAGCCGTTCGGCCCGATCAAGCCATGCACGGAGCCTTGCGTGACGTTCAGGTCCACCTGGTTCAGCGCCTTCAGGCCGCCGAACTGCATCAGCGCCTGCTCCACGCGCAGCAGGGTGGCGCCCTGCGCGCCGCCTTCGGCATGGTGGAACGGCGCCACGCCGCTGGACGCCACCGCTTTCACGTGGCGGCGGCCCTTGCCCACAAAACTCATCAGGAAACCGACGATGCCGTCCTGCAGGTAGTACACGACGAACAGGGTCATCAGGCCGAAGATGGTCAGGCGCCAGTCGACCATGTTATCGAGCTTGTAGGAAAACGCGGCCAGGCCGATGGTGGCGACCAGCGGCACGATCACGCCGCGCACCGTGGAGCGTTTTTTCGCCAGCATGTAGGCCGAGCCGATCACGCCCAGCACGGCGGCGGCCACGGCGATCTTGCGGAACAGTTCGATGTCAGACAGCAGGCTGGGCAGCATGACAACGATCAGGGCGCCGATCAGCGCGCCCGAGCGCGTCTTGCGCCCGCCCATGATGACGGCCAGCAGGAACAGGATCGTCAGCTCGAAGTTGTAGGTATTGGGCGAAATATACTCTTCCGAATACGCATACAGGCTGCCGGCCAGTCCGGCGAAACCGGCGCTGATGACGAAGGCGTAGACCTTGTAGCGGTACACGGAGACGCCCATGCAGTCCGAGGCGATGGGGCTGTCGCGCAGCGCCTCGAAGGCGCGCCCCAGGTTCGATTTCAGGATGCGGTGCACGACGACGAGCGAAATGACCATCAGCGCGGCCACCATGTAGTAGTACTCCACTTCGCTCAATTTGTGGCCGAACAGCACGGGCTTGTGGATCTTGATGCCCATCGGGCCTTCCGTCAGGAAGCTCATCTCGTTGATGAGGATTTGCACGATGGTGCCGAAGGCCAGCGTCACCATGGCCAGGTAGGGACCCGTCACGCGCAGGGCCGGCAAGGCCAGGATGGCGCCGAACAGGGCCGCCCCCAGGATGCTGGCGGGGATGGCCAGCCAGAACGGCGCGCCCAGCTTGAATACCAGCACCCCCGTGGCGTACGAGCCGATGCCGAACAGGCCGGCGTGGCCCAGCGACACCTGCCCCGTGTAGCCGACGACGATGTCGAGGCCGAACAGCAGGATGGCGTAGATCAGGATGGTTTCGGCCAGGTGGATGTAATACGGATTCGGGATGACGACGGGGAACAGCGCGAGCACGGCCAGTCCCGCCGCGCTCAACGCCAGCATGGTGATTTTCTTGTTCATGTGTTCCTCAGACTTTCTTGATCGCGGCTTTGCCGAACAGGCCCGATGGCTTGATGGCCAGCACCAGCAGCAACAGCAGCAGGCCAGGCACCTCCTTGTAGCCGGTGGAGATGTAATAGCCGGTGGTGGTCTCGGCGATGCCCAGGATCAGGCCGCCGACGATGGCGCCCACGCCCGACGTCAGGCCGCCGATGATGGCCACGGCGAACGCCTTCAGGCCCAGCGAGGCGCCCATGGTGGCCCCCGTCAGGGTCAGCGGCGCCACCAGCACGCCCGCAAAGGCGGCCGTGGCCGACGACAGCGCATACGAAAACGTGATGACCATGCCCGTGTTGATACCCATCAGGCCGGCCGCGTCGCGGTCGTTGGCCGTCGCCACCACGGCCTTGCCGTAGATGGATTTGCGGTTGAACACTTCGACGGCCAGCATGATGGCCAGCGCGCCGATGATGACGGCCACCTGCATCTGCTGCACGTTGGCGCCAAACACCTGGAACGGCGCGGCGGACAGGGGCGACGGGAACATCAGGTCATCCTTGCCCCAGATGTTTTCCGCCACATTTTTAAAGATGATGGCCAGCGCGATGGTCGACATGATCCAGCCGAATTCCGACTTGATCTTGATGGCGGGCCGCACGCCGATCCATTCCACGAACACGCCCTGCAGCGCGCCGAAGGCGATGACGATGGGGATCATCAGCAGATAGCTCATATAGGGGCCGCCGTGGATGGTGCCCACCAGCGACAGGCCTACCAGCGCGCCCAGCATCAGGGACTCGCCCTGGCCGAAATTGAGGGTGCCGGACGTGGCAAAGGTCAGCTGGTAGCCGAAGGCGATGACGGCATAGATCATGCCCAGCGCGACGCCGCTGAAGACAAGCTGCAGGAAGATTTCCATGATATTCCCCGAAGGACGGAAGATAAAAAAATGGCCAGTCCTGATTCCTCAAGGCTGGCCACTGCGCGACAAACGTCCGCCAGGCTTATTTGGCGAGGATGACCTTGCCGTCCTTGACTTCGCCGAAGACCGTCAGGTCGGCCGTGATCGCCTCATGGTTGGTCTTGCTGAATGGCTTGTTGTACGTGGTGACGGCGCCGTCCACTTTCTCGCCCAGGTTTTCCAGTGCGGCGCGCACTTTCGGGCCATCCGTGCCGCCGGCCTGCTTGAAGGCGGCGGCCAGCAGGTAGATGGAGTCGTAGCCTTGCGCGGCCGACACGGCCGACGGCATGCGTCCGCCCGACGGTTTATAGGCGGCGACATAGGCGTCAATGAAGGCCTTGCGTTTCGGCGTGCTCGGCTCCTGGATGAAGGTTTGCGGCATGCGCGTGCCGTCACCGTTCTTGCCCGCGTTATCGATGAAGTTGCCCATGGCCAGGGTCCAGCTGCCGATCAGCGGCACTTTCCAGCCCAGTTTTTCCATGCCGTTGGCGATCTGCGCCAGTTCCGGGCCGATGCCGTAGGTCAGCACCACTTCCGCGCCGGCCTGCTTGGCTTTCAGCAGCTGGGCCGTCATGTCGACGTCCTTGATATTGTATTTTTCCACGGCGACGGGCTTGATGCCTTTCGCATCGAGGGCTTTTTCCAGGTCGGCGCGGCCCAGCTGGCCGTAGTTGGTGGAGTCGGCCAGGATCGCCACTTTCTTGAACTTGCGGCGGTCGACGGCTTCCTCGACGATCATGTGCGACTGGATCTGGTCGTTGGCGGCGTTGCGGAAGATGTAGTTTTCAGGCTGGTCGGCGAACTGCTTGGTGACGATGGAGCCGGTCGCCACGTTGTTGATGACAGGAATTTTCGCTTCCTGGTAGAAGCGCTGCGAGGCCAGCGCCACGCCCGTGTTGATGTAGCCGACGGTGGCGGCGACCTTTTCCTTGTTGATGAGTTCCTGGGCGATTTGCACGCCGCGTTCATTCTTCGCTTCGTCGTCGCGCTCGATCAGCAGCAGCGAGCGGCCCATGACGCCGCCCTTGGCATTGATTTCCGCGACGGCCAGTTTCACGCCGTCGCGCATCGACACGCCCATCGGCGCGGAACCGCCCGTGAACGGGCCGGACACGCCGATCTTGATGGGGTCGGCTGCGACTGCCGCTTGCGAGAAACCCAAAACCAAACTTGCCACGAGCAATTTCTGTTTCAAATTCATTGTCATCTCCTGTAATACAACGTTTTTAATGCCACTTATTTTTATAGTCGTACGCTGGATAACCGCCCCATCGATAAATCATTGTAGGTTAGTAAACATGCACCAGCAACAACAACATATGACGCGTCGCAGCATGCAAAAAAGCGCCGATTGTCAGCCTTTTGTAAGAAAAATATGGCGCAAATTGGCGCAGCTTGCGCCATCGCGCAACAGCATTGTGGCAAAACGGGACAACGCCCTGCAAGCAAGCTCGACGATTGCTGGCGAGCTGATCTGGCGCAAGGCCGCCACTGTCCGGCATGCTAAGTTCGGCCATACCGGCGCCCGCGCGCAGGCTCATCCAGCATTCCCACCGCATGGAGGCGATATGCAGCGCCCATCGACAGTCCCGTTCCACACCGTGCTCCTCTCTTCGCTCGCCGGCCTGCTGCTGGCCGGCTGCGCCAGCGACGTGGCGCCCGTGCGCACGTTTGCCGAGCAGACACAGAAATTATCCGTCAGCTTCGATCCCATGCTGGCCGGCACCTTCCACAGCTGCAGCGACAGGGCCCTGCGCAAGCGGCTGGTCCTCAGCGAGCATTTCGATGCGCAAGCCAGCGAGCAGGCAGCGCGCGCCGATTGCGCGCCCATCGCCGAGGCCAGCGTGGCGATCGGCCAGCTCAACGACGTGCTGCTGCGCTACGCGCAGACCCTGGCGGCCGTGGCGGACGAGAAGCTGCCCGTGCACAAGGAAGAATTTACGGGACTCGGCGATGCCCTGGGCGGACTGGCGCAAGCGGATGGCGAAACGCCCCTGCTCGACGCGGACAGGCTGTACAAGGTCGTCAAGCTCAGTGAACACTTGAGCCGGCTGGCCACGCAGCGCCTGCAAAAATCCGCCTTGCGCGAACTGCTTGAGGAACAGGAAGCCGTGACCATCGTCAGCAATGCATTGAAGGAATATGCGCAGCGCAACTACCGCGCCGGCCTGCAAGACGAGCTGCGCGACCTGGCCCTGCTGCGCGGCGCCGTCGATGCCGCCGCGCCGCGCGAACCGCTGGCCGCCAACTACATCCGCACGCGCTTGCACCTGGAAGGCCGGCAACTGCAGGAAAGGGAAAAGATCGTTGCCGCGTACGTAGCCGCCATCGACGCGCTGCAGGCGAGCGTGGCCGTGCTGCGGGCCAACCTGGATCGCCTGCAGGCGCCGGAGCTGGAACAGCAGCTGGCAGCGTTTTCCAGCAACGTCGCCGCGCTGCAAAAACAGGCCGCCTACTATGCGCCCGCCCGCTGGTAAGTCCAGGCACAACCGGAGACCATCATGGCCCCACAGAGCGAATTGACGAAAGACCAGGCCTACGCCATCGCCGACAGCCTGGCGCAGGCATCGAGCCTGGTGCTGGAATTGCGCGTCCGCGCGCGCGACGCGCTGACGCCGGACGAGCGCGCGTTACTGGAACAATATGAAAACCACCTGGACCAGATGGTGGCCCTGTTCCGCGCCTACGGCATCACCCTGATCGCCGAGGGTGCGGAGCAGGCGCGCGGCGAGATCGAGGACGCCATCGCCAAGGGCAAGCTGCAGCTCAAGCGCATCGCCGACGTCAAGGCCGCCATCACCGCCGCCGCCAGGCTGGTCGACCTGGGCGCCGCCATCCTGTCGCGCGACCCGTTCGCCATCGGCGAGGCGGCGGCCAGCCTGCGGGCCAAGCCGAAGAAGGCCGAAGCGGCATAGACGGCTGTCTCAGGGCTCGGCAGACCGGTGCCCCATCGCGTGCGTGGCCATTTTCAGGTACAGGTTCGCCTGTTCCTCGCTGTGCGCATAGCCCATGCGCCCTTCAGCCAGGGCGACGGATTTCTGCTGCAGCGCTTCCGGATATTCCGCGTCACAGGCGGCATCGAGCCAGAGGCGCGCCCGTTGCTGGTCAGTTTCGAGCAGCATGTTCGCCAGGATGAACATGGCGGGCGCCACTTGCTGCCGCGCGGCCTGTTCCAGCGAGCGCATGGCGGCAGGAAGATCCTGCGGCCCGCCCATGCCGTTTTTCAGCATCAGGCCCAGGTAATACGCGGCCGCGCCGCTGCCCTGCCCCGCCGCCTGCGCGAACAGGGCGCGCGCGGCCGGCTGCGATGCCGGCCCGGCGCGCATCAGCACCTTCGCCTGCGCCAACTGCGCGGCGGGACCGGCGCCGGCCTGCGCCAGCGGCGACGCCAGGGGTGATGCCAAGGTTGACGCCAGCGGTGACGCCAGCGCGGCCCCCAGCAGCCAGGCCGCCAGCGTCATTTCGACAGGTCGAGCTGATACAGCGCAAAGCCCTTGCCCGCGCCATCGTCAGCCTTCAATTGCGTCACGTTGGCGATGCCGGCCGCCTTGGCCAGCTCGATCACGTTCGGCGCCGAGTGGAAGACCACCGGGCCTTGCGTGGCGGCCCTGGCGAAACGCCAGCTGCGCGCCGAGCCGTTTTTCGCGCGCGTCAGGTTTTTTTCCTGCGTGACGTAGGCGATCAAGAGTTCGCGGTTGTTGTCGGGCGAGGCCACCACCGTCTTGCTGCCGTCAAGGCCAGGGAAATTGCCGCCGCCGCTGGCGCGGTAATTATTCGTGGCGATGAGGAATTCCTGGCTCGCGTCCACCGGCCTGCCCTTGTAGGTGAGTCCCTTGATGCGCTGGCCCGGCTGCTGCGTGATGTCGATCTGGTAGCGCACGTCGGCGCTGGTGATGGCGTCGAAGTTGTAGCTCGGGTGCGCCGTGTTGACCAGTTCCTGCGGCTCGGTCTTCTTGACATCGATGGTATTGAAGCGCCGCGCCGACTGTTCCAGCCACGCCTTCAGTTCCGCGCCGTTCATCTTCACGCCGTACAGCGCGTTCGGATACAGGTACAGGTCGGCCGCGTTGTTCAGCGCCACGTTGCCCGCCTTGACGTCCGTGTAGTCGGACACGCCGGCCGAGCCGCTCTTGAACGGCGACGACATCGACAGCACGGGCAGGTGCGCGTACTGCGGCAGGTTCGCCTTGACGTAGGCGGCCAGGTAGCCCGATTGCGCCTGGTTCACCACCTCGATGGCGCTGACATCGCCCACGTCGGCGAAATACGTCGACATGCGGAAGTCAGTGGCGCCGACCGGCGTCTGCACGTAGGCGATGGTCGCCGCGTGTTCCTCGGCCACCAGCCTGGCGATGGCCGCATCGGGCGCCACATAACTCTTGTCCGCGTTCTGGATGCCGCGCGCTTCCACCGTGGTGGCGCTCTTGTCGACCACCCACTGCTTGCCGTCGTGGCGCAGGTGCAGGCCGATCACGCCCAGGTGCTTGCCCCACAAATTGGCCATCACGGTGGGCACGCCGTTCACCAGCCCTTTGACCTTGTCGACGCCGGGCAGATTAAACTGCGGCACCGTGCTCGTGGCGTTGGGGAACAGCTGGTGCGAATGGCCGATCAGCATGGCGTCCACGCCCGGCACTTGCGACAGGTAGTAATTGCCGTTTTCCATGGTCGGCGAATACGGGCTGTCATCGAGGCCGCCGTGCGAGATGGCCACCACCAGTTCGGCGCCCTTGGCGCGCATCTCGGGAATGAATTTTTCCGCTGTCTCGCGCACGCCCTGCGTGTAGACGCGCCCTTCCAGCCAGCGCTTGTCCCACGCCATGATGGTGGGCGGCGCAAAACTGATGATGCCGACCTTCACGGTGCTCGTCACGGCCTGGCCATCGGGGCCGGCTGCAGTGATCTGCTTGTCGATGATGTGGTAAGGCGCGAACAGCGGCTTGCCGCTCTTGACGCTGTAGACGTTGGCCAGCACTTGCGGAAATTGCGGGCCGGCGCAGCGCGGTTTGGCGGCGTCGACGCTGTCGACATCAAACCGGTTGCCCGTCACCTGGCTCAAAAAAGCCAGGCCGTAGTTGAATTCGTGGTTGCCGATGCCGCCGCCGTCCACTTTCAGCAGATTCATGGCCTTGTAGATGGCCAGGGTGTGGTCGCAGGCCAGCGGTTTTACCAATGCCTGGTAGTCGGCCAGCGCCGTGCCCTGGATGGTGTCGCCATTGTCGAGCAGGAGGGTATTCGGGAACTCGGCACGCGCCTGTGCGATCAGGGTTGCCGTGCGTTCCAGGCCGATCGACGGTTCCGCCTGCAGCTTGTAGTAATCATAACTGAGCACATTGGCGTGCAAGTCCGTCGTCTCCAGCAGGGCCAGCGTGGCGCTGCTGCCCGCCTGCGCGGCGGCCAGCGGGTGAACGGGTCCGGTGGCGGCGGGCGGCACGGCGCCGCAGCCGGCCAGCAGCAGCGGTAACAGGGCGAGACGGGGAAGTTGGCGCAGGGGGTGGCACATGGGAATTCCTGTGGAAAGACAATATCGCCAGCATCATACGCAGCACGACAGCCCCTTTCAAGGCATAAAACGCCCTTGGCAACCGGCAGAACATTGTCGCAAATACAGCAAATGAGTGCTTTTATTGCGGCGCGCGCCACCGATTCGATGCCGCCGGCATGGGAAACGGCCCGCGCTCGCGTATAATTCAAGGTTTGATTTCACCATAGAAGACCAGAACATTATGGAAGCCGAACGCATCAACGCCATCTCCGCCCTGCTCAACGACCTGACCGTCCGCGAAGCCGAACTTCGGAGGTATCTTTGACTTCACTGTCAAGTCGGAGAAACTAGAGCAAGTCAACGAAGAACTGGAAGATCCTACCGTCTGGAACGATCCCAAGCGCGCCCAGGACCTCGGTAAGGAGAAGAAGGCGCTGGAAGCCATCGTCTTTACCCTGACCAAGGCCGATGCCGACCTGCGCGATACCCGCGACCTGTTCGACATGGCCCGCGAGGAAGGCGACGAAGAGACGCTGGAAGCGATCGAGCAGGACGTGCAGGAAATCCGCAAGGTCATCGAAAGCATGGAATTCCGCCGGATGTTCAACAATCCGATGGACCCGAACAACTGCTTCATCGACATCCAGGCCGGCGCCGGCGGCACGGAAGCCCAGGACTGGGCGTCGATGCTGCTGCGCCAGTACCTGCGCTACTGCGAACGCAAGGGTTTTAAAGTCGAAATCCTCGAGCAGTCCGACGGCGAGGTTGCCGGCATCAAGACGGCCACCCTGAAAGTCGAGGGCGATCACGCCTACGGCTTCCTGCGCACGGAAACGGGCGTGCACCGCCTGGTGCGCAAGTCGCCATTCGACTCGGCCAACGGCCGCCACACTTCGTTTACGTCGCTGTTCGTGTATCCGGAAGTCGATGATTCGATCGAGATCGACGTCAACCCGGCCGATATCCGCGTCGATACCTACCGCGCGTCGGGCGCCGGCGGTCAGCACATCAATAAAACCGACTCCGCCGTCCGCATGACCCACGCGCCGACCGGCATCGTGGTGCAGTGCCAGAACGACCGTTCGCAGCACCGCAACCGCGCCGAAGCGATGGAAATGCTGAAAGCCAAGCTGTACGAGCATGAACTGCGCAAGCGCATGAGCGAACAGCAGAAGCTGGAAGACTCGAAGACGGACGTGGGCTGGGGTCACCAGATCCGCTCCTACGTGCTGGACCAGTCCCGCATCAAGGACTTGCGCACCGGCTTCGAGACGGGCAATACCAAGGGCGTGCTCGATGGCGACATCGACGACTTCATCTCCGCCTCGCTGAAACAGGGCGTGTAAGGATGACTGCATCCGCTCCAGCACGGCGTGCCTTCCTGTTCGACATGGATGGCACGATCGTCGACAACATGGCCTACCACACGCAATCGTGGCTGGCGTTCTTTGAACGCCAGGGCCATGCGCTGGACGCGGACGCCTTTTTCCGCGATACGGCGGGCCGCCAGGGCCGCGAAATCATCGCCAAGTATCTGGGCGAGGATGCCGACCATGCCACCCTGCTGGCGGAAAAGGAAGTCGTCTACCGCGAACTGTATGGCCCGCACCTGGCCACGGTGGCCGGTTTCGACGCCTTGATCGCCAGCGCCCGCCAGCACGGCGTGGGCCTGGTGGTGGGCACGGCCGCGCCGAACGAGAACATCGCGTTCACGCTCGACGGCCTGGACCTGCGCCACCGCTTCGACGCCATCGTCGGCGCCGCCGACGTGGAACGGGGCAAGCCGCACCCGGACGTGTTCCTGAAAGGCGCGCAGCTGGCCGGCGCGCTGCCGCGGCACTGCATCGTCTTTGAAGACGCGCCCCTGGGCGTGGAAGCGGCGCGCCGCGCCGGCATGCGCGTCGTGGCGCTCACCACCACCCTGCCGGCCGAAGCGTTTGCCGCCTTCGACAACGTGATTGCCATCGTGCCGGATTTTTCCGCGCTCGACATCGACGCACTGTTTGCCAGCGTGGCGCCAGCGCTGGCACCACATCATCAATAATCAACAACGAAGAACATCATGACTACGGATATCCAAGAACAAGCCGCCGCCCCCGATGAAAACAAGATCATCGCCGAGCGCCGCGCCAAGCTGGCCGCACTGCGCGAACAAGGCGTCGCCTTCCCGAACGATTTCCGCCCTGAGCACAAGGCGGCCGATCTGCACGCGCAATACGACGGCAAGACGCGCGAAGAGCTGGAAGAAAACCCCGTACACGTGGTGCTGGCCGGCCGCATGATGCTCAAGCGCGAAGCCGGCAAGAAAGCCGCTTTCGCCACCCTGCAGGACGCTTCCGGCCCGAAGGCCGATGGCCGCATCCAGATCTACGCCACGCTCGATCTCACCGGCGAAGCGGCCATGGCCGCCCTGCACCACTATGACCTGGGCGATATCCTGGGCGTTGCCGGCACCCTGTTCAAGACCAAGACGGACGAACTGACCATCAAGGTCACGCAACTGCGCCTGATCACCAAGTCGCTGCGCCCGCTGCCGGACAAGTTCCACGGCCTGGCCGACCAGGAAACCAAGTACCGCCAGCGCTACGTGGACCTGATCATGAACGAAGAGACGCGCCGCACCTTCAAGGCCCGCACCGCCGCCATCTCGTCGATCCGCCGCTTCATGGAAAAGAACGAGTTCATGGAAGTGGAAACGCCGATGCTGCACACCATCCCTGGCGGCGCGGCGGCCAAACCCTTCATCACGCACCACAATGCGCTGGACATGCAAATGTTCCTGCGCATCGCGCCCGAGCTGTACCTGAAGCGCCTGGTCGTGGGCGGCTTTGACCGCGTGTTCGAGATCAACCGCAACTTCCGCAACGAAGGCGTGTCGATCCGTCACAACCCGGAATTCACGATGATGGAATTCTACGCGGCCTACACCGACTACAAATGGCTGATGGACTTCACGGAAGCCGTCATCCGCCAGGCCGCCATCGACGCGCACGGCACCGCCACCCTGACCTACGGCGGCCGCGAGCTGGACCTGGCCAAGCCGTTCCACCGCCTGACCATCGTCGAAGCGATCAACAAGTACGCGCCGGGCTACACGCCGGAGCAGCTGAACGATGCGGACTTCATCAAGGAAGAGCTGAAGAAATTCGGCGTCAAGCCATTCGCCACGGCCGGCCTGGGCGCGCTGCAACTGGCGCTGTTCGAGGAAACGGCCGAAGCGCAGCTGTGGGAACCGACCTACATCATCGACTACCCTGTCGAAGTATCGCCGCTGGCGCGCGCTTCCGACACGGTGGCCGGCATCACGGAACGCTTCGAGCTGTTCATGGTGGGCCGCGAGATCGCCAACGGCTTCTCCGAGTTGAACGACGCAGAAGACCAGTCGGCCCGCTTCCTGGCGCAGGTAGCGGCCAAGGACGCCGGCGATGAAGAGGCGATGTTCTACGACGCCGACTACATCCGCGCGCTGGAATACGGCATGCCGCCAGCCGGCGGCTGCGGCATCGGCATCGACCGCCTGATGATGATCATCACGGATTCGCCGAACATCCGCGACGTCCTGCTGTTCCCTCACCTGCGCCGCGAAGAATAATCGCGGACGCTGGCCAATAAAAAGCCGCCTGATCGCAAGATCAGGCGGCTTTTTCACTTCTGTCGCCGCGTAGGTCGGATTAGCGCTACGCGTAATCCGACACATTGTTGGCCATTCATGTCGGATTACGCGCTTGCACGCCAATCCGACCTACGCATCCCGCATTACTGAATCACGGTATAGCACGGCACATACGCCGTGCCCGCCAATTTCATCCTGTGCTGCGCCACGAACGAGGCCAGCAGCGCGTCCATCGGACCCATGATGGCCTTGTCGCCGTGGATCTCGAAATTGCCGTGCTCCTCGATCGAGCGGATGCCGTCGTCCTTGACGTTGCCCGCCACCACGCCGGAGAAGGCGCGGCGCAGCTGGGCCGCCAGCAAGTGCGTGGGCTGGTTCTTGTGCAGGCTCAGGTTGCGCATGTTGTCATGCGTGGGGTGGAACGGCTTCTGGAATTCGTGGTCGATCTTCAGCAGCCAATTGAAATAATAGGCATCGCTGTGCGCCTTGCGGAATTCACGCACCTGGCGGATGCCTTCGAGCATCTCGCGCGCCACCAGTTCCGGGTCGTCGATGATGATCTTATAGCGCTGCTGCGCTTCCGGGCCCAGGGTGTCGTGGATGAACTGATTGATCTGCACGAAATACTCGCGCGACGTTTCCGGCCCCGTGAAGATCAGCGGGAACGGGATCTCGGCATTATCCGGGTGCAGCAGGATGCCGAGGATATATAAAATCTCTTCGGCCGTGCCGGCGCCGCCCGGGAACACGACGATGCCGTGGCCCGCGCGCACGAACGCTTCCAGGCGTTTTTCGATGTCCGGCATGATCACCAGGTCGTTGACGATGGGGTTCGGCGATTCGGCGGCGATGATGCCCGGCTCCGTGATGCCCAGGTAGCGGCCATTGTGCAGGCGCTGCTTGGCGTGGCCGATGGTGGCGCCCTTCATGGGGCCCTTCATGGCGCCCGGGCCGCAGCCCGTGCAGATGTCGAGGCCGCGCAAGCCCAGCTGGTAGCCCACTTCCTTCGAATAATTGTATTCGGCGCGGTTGATCGAGTGGCCGCCCCAGCACACCACCAGGTTCGGGTTGAGCTGGGTTTGCAGCACGTTGGCGTTGCGCAGGATGTGGAAGACGGCGTCCGTCACGCCTTCCGTGCTGTGCAAGTCGAATTTCGGGTTGCCCGTGACTTCATCGCTGACGAAGATAATGTCGCGCAGGACGGCGAACAGGTGCTCGTGGATGCCCTTGATCATCTTGCCATCGACGAAAGCGATGGCCGGCGCGCCCTTGATGTCGAGCTTGATGCCGCGCTCGCGCTGGATGATGGAAATCTCGAAGGATTGGTAGCGTTCAAGCAAGGCGCGCCCGTCGTCGACGGTGCTGCCGCAATTGAGGACCGCCAGCGCGCAGCGGCGGAAAGTGTTGTACAGGCCGCCCTGGCTGGTGTCGAGCAGTTTGTTGACTTCAGTCTTGGAGAGCACGTCCAGGCGGCCTTCCGGTGAAACCAGAGTATCGATAACGTCGTGTTCCATAATGCGAAAAATCCCTTTAAAAATCGATCCTCGAATGTCTTGCGCCACCAATATACGACAAGTCAGGCAAGTTGTGCTGTAGCGTCACAAAATGCCCCTTGCCCGCCCCCGGGCCACAAACCGGTTTGACCAATATGAAACAGTCATTCTTGCTAATGCGAATGGAAACCTTCGCTCAGCGCAATTTGTAGATTAGAATGCCAGCCTATTGGAATTCCCGTGTGGTCGGTGCTTCATGAGAGTACCCGCAGCCCGGCAGGCTTCCATAAGTTTGTTTTATCGATTGACTATAATAATTTTCAGGAGGAACCGCATGAGCGGTGCGACTACGCCCAACAAGGAAGCCGTTATTCCCGAGTTCAAGCAGATTATGGGCCATCCAAGCCCATTGTGGATGTTGTTCATGACTGAATTCTGGGAACGCTTCGCGTTCTACGGAGTTCGCTGGGCGCTGGTACTGTACATCGTGGCCCAGTTCCACGCTGGCGACGGTTCGGGACAGGCAGCGGCCAACCTGACCTACGGTTCCTTCCTCGCGCTGGTGTACGCCGGCGCCCTGTTCGGCGGCTATCTCGCCGACCGCATCATCGGCTACCAGCGCTCCATCCTGCTGGGCGCCGTCTTCATGGCTGCCGGCCTGTTCTGCATCTCGGTACCCAACCAGGACATCTTCAATCTGGGCCTGGCCACCATGATCGTCGGTAACGGCATGTTCAAGCCGAACATCTCGACCATGGTCGGCAAGCTGTACACGACCGCCGATCCGCGCCGCGACAGCGGCTTCACGATCTTCTACATGGGCATCAACATGGGCGCCATGGTCGCGCCCGTCTTTACCCAGTGGCTGGCCGAGTCGATCTTCGGCACCAGCGCCATGCCGTCGTACAAGATGGTCTTCATGGCCTCCGGCTTCGGCATGCTGATCAGCCTGGTATGGTTCGCCATCGGCCGCCGCGCCCTGAAGGGCATCGGCGCGCCGGAAGCCGGTTCCGGCAACCCGATGCGCGTCGTCTGGGTGGCCCTGGGCTGCCTGTGCGTGATCCCGCTGATGTACTTCCTGCTGACGGTCGGCGCTGAAAAGCTGCAAATCGTCCTGACCGTGCTGTTCATCGGCCTGGCCGTGATGCTGATGGTCGAAGGCATCCGCAATGGCAAGGTGGCGCGCGACCGCGTCATCGCCATGCTGCTGATCTTCGTCTTCAACATCCTGTTCTGGATGTTCTTCGAACAGGCTGGCAGCTCGTTTACCTTCCTGGCGGACAAGATCGTCAACCGCGACCTGGGCTTCTGGATCTTCCCGACCGCCTACTTCCAGACCGTCAACTCGGTGGCCATCATCATCTTCGCGCCGATCATCGCCGCCATCTGGGTTTTCCTGGCGCGCCACAACGTCAATCCTTCGATCCCGCGCAAATTCGGCCTGGGCTTGCTGGGTAACGCCCTGGCATTCGGCCTGCTGATCTTTGCACTGTCGAGCCTGGTTGGCGCCGACAACAAGATCCCGTTCTGGACCCTGACCACGGTCTACGTGCTGCAATCGATCGGCGAGCTGTGCCTGTCGCCGATCGGCCTGTCGATGGTCACCAAGCTGGCGCCGGTACGCCTGGTCGGCATGGGCATGGGCGGCTGGTTCCTGTCGACCGGTATCGGCAACAACCTGTCGGGCATCTTCGCCAGCTACGTCAGCGGCGAGAGCGGCATGTCGGTGCAATCGGCCCTGTCCGGCTACACCTTCGGCTTCTGGTCCCTGCTGGGCGCCGGCGTCGTGCTGTTCCTGATCGCACCGTTGATCAACAAACTGATGCACGGCGTGAAGTAAGTTTTCTGCCTTAGCTGAACACGGCGGCCTGCGGGCCGCCGTTTTTCATTCCGGCGCCGGTTTTTGCCAGGCCGGGCGGTACAATACGGCCAGGGCCACCGGCCACGTCACCAACCTATACAAAGAATCCCATGTCCAGCATCTCCACCACCTCGCCCCTCTCCGACGACGAATACGCCGAACTCGATACCCTGCTGGCCGCGCCCGCGCTGGAAGGGCGCGCCATGGACGTGTCGATGCTGGAAGGGTTTCTCACGGCCGTCGCCCTGAGCCCGAAACAGCTCGCGCCCGAGCAATGGCTGCCGTGGGTCTGGGACAAGGCCGCAGGCAGCGCCGCCCCAGCGCCAGGCGCGGACAGCGACCGGGCGGCCAGCCTGGCCCTGCGACACCACGCCTACATGGTCGAATGGCTGGCGAAAGACCCGGACAGCTTCGAGCCCATCTACGAATGCGGCCCCGAATGGAGCGTGCCCGCCTGGTGCGCAGGCTTCGTGCTGGGCACGACCCTGGACAAGCCCCAGTGGGCGGCCCTGGCCGTCAGCCACCCCGAGTACCTGGCGCCGTTCCAGCACCTGGCCACGGCCACCGAACTCGATGACGAGGCGGCCGAAAACGCCATGGATGGCGTCACCCCGTCCGTCATCGCCATCAACCTTGCCTGGGCGCGCCAGCGCCACCTGAAACAAAGCCAGCCCGGCGCCACGGTGCTGCGCGAGTTGCCGAAGACGGGCCGCAACGACCCGTGCCACTGCGGCAGCGGCAAGAAGTACAAAAAATGCTGCGCCGACGCCGATAGCGCGGCCGGCTAAGGGCGCCTCTCCTTGCGCCAGCTGCTGACGGCCCTGCTGCGCTTCCTGCTGCGCCACGCGCTGCAGTTCGCGCTGTTCATCGCCATCCTGCTGGCCGGACGCCTGCTGCTGGCCGAATGGCGCGCCTACAGCGCCGGCCGCGAGGCCGTGGCCGCATTGCGGCAAGCAAGCGTCACGGCGGACCAGCACGGCGCCAGCCTGGCCGATACGGCCACGGCGCGGGTCAACGCCATGCGGCACGCCTCGCACGCGGCCATCACGGCCCGCCTGCAGGACGTGCAGGCGCAACTGGCCGACTTGCGCGCGCGGCAGCAGCCGGCGCTGTTTACCGTTCCCCTGCCGGACGCCGAGACACTGGCCCGCCACGCGCAGGAGGAAGCGGCGCGCCGCGTGGAAATCGAAGTGCTGGCGCAGGAAGCGCGCTATCTGCTGGCCCTGCAGGCGACGCTGAGCGGCGAGGATGCGCGCCAGACCCTGGCGCGCCTGCACGCGCAGCACGCGCGCGCGTATGCCGCATTGCAGGAGAATGTCCGCCAGCGCCAGCTGCTGGAAGCGCAGCACCCGGTGGCGGCCCACCTGCCCGGCAGCGACGCCCATGCGCAGATGGCGCGCCTGGACGCGGAAGGCCAGCGCCTGCGCGAGATCAATCTGCAGGCCTACAAGGCCTGGCTGGCGCAGCGCGCGCGCACCGGCGACGGCAGCAACGCCGCCCGCCCCGCGCCCTTCGCCATCGACGGGCAAGCCCTGGCCGCCGCGCTGGCGCCCGTGCAGGCGGCCATCGCGGCGGGCGAAGCGCAGCTGGCGCGCAACTGGATCGGCCGCTGGCGCGGTCCCGTCATGGACGTGGCCCCCACGGCCGCCCTGCTGGTGCTGTCGGCCATCCTGCTGCCCGCCGCCATCAAGGCCTTCTTTTACTTCGTGCTGGCCCCCGTGGCCGCGCGCTTGAAACCGCTGTCGATCGCGCGCGAACTGCAGCTCGATGCCGCCGCCCTGCCCTTGCCGCCGCGGGGAGAATCGCGCATCTCCGCCGTCTCGCAGGCGCTGCGCCTGGAACCAGGCCAGCAGATGCTGATCCATCCCGAATACCTGCAATCGTCGCCCGTCAGCACGCGCAAGCGCACCCGGTGGCTGCTGGACTGGCGCTTTCCGTTCACCAGCCTGGCCGCCGGCATGGTGGCGCTGACGCGGCTGCACAGCGACGTGCCGGCGTCCGTGACAATTTCCGCCAGCGACGACCCGCTGCTGGAAATCGCCGTCGTCCGGCTGCCGGCCGGCAGCGCGCTGGTGTTCCAGCCACGGGGGCTGGTCGGCATGATCATCGACGCGGGCCAGCCGCTGGCGATGTCCAGCCACTGGCGCCTGGGCAGCCTGCATGCCTGGCTTACCCTGCAGCTGCGCTTCATCGTCTTTCGCGGCCCCGTCACCCTGATCGTGCGCGGCTGCCGCGGGGTGCGCCTGGAGCGCGCCGGCCAGGGCCGCTCCATCAGCCAGTCGGCCACCCTGGGATTTACCACCGACGTGCTGTATTCCACCATGCGCAGCGAGACCTTCATCCCGTATCTGCGTGGCCAGCAAGCCTTGCTCAACGACCGTTTCGACGGCGACAATGGCGTCTACCTGTACGAGGAAACCCCGCGCCACGGCAAGCAGCCGGGCAAGGCGGGCAACTGGTTCGAGGGATTTACCGACGCAATCCTGAAAGTATTCGGCATCTAGCCGCAGCGCCCCGCATGAACGACTTCCTGTTTGCCGATTTTCTCGAGAACCATGCCGCATATGCGGCCGTGCAGGCCTACTGGCAGACGCGCCTGGCCTGTTTCGACGGCCAGTGCGCGCCGTATCTGCGCACCGCGTTTGCCAACGGCCAGCCGTTTTGCGACGGCAATCCCATCGTCAACCTGGCCGACCGGGACACCGGCAAGGCGGCGCGCATCGTGCAGCAGTGCCCGCGCGAATCCGGCCCCGGCTACACGAGCTTCGAGCAGGCCATCGAACTGGCAAGCCCCGACGGACACCGCCCGGCGCGGGAAAAGATCATCGTGCTGACCTTGACGCAGGCGACGGCGCAGCGGGCCGAGGATGAATTGCGGGCGTGGTTTGCGCCGGCGTAGGATGGCGAACTAGGCTGCCACCGAGTGCGACACCACCAGCCACTCTCCCGGCTGCAGGTTCGCTGCCGCCTCGCGCGTGGCCAGCACGCTGTCCGGATCGAGGTCCGGGCGGTTCAGCTTGTAGGAGTAGGCGAAATCGTCGGCATCGAATGCCTGCCCCGCCTTGACATAGTATTTGAAGCCGACGAAGGTGTCGGGATTGGTGACGACTGCATATTCCAGTGTAACGCTGTTCATGGCGGCCCCCGTCGGCGCTGGTGAGAGGGCCATTATGCGTCAATTCCGGCACCGGCGACGCAACGCTGCCTCCTTGCGGCAAGTCAATGGCCGGGCTGGCTGTCGGCGCTACAGTAGCCTGGGCCAACAAGCACCTCTCCGCTGCCATGCGCACACTCCTCGCCACCATCAGGAACACCTTCCCCCTGCCAGCGCGGCTGTCGCCGGCGGCGCGCAGCGAACGCCGCGCGGACCGGCGCGGCCTGCCCGCCTTCGATCCCGGCCCCGCCGCCGTCATCGACGCCTGCACCGCCTGGCTGGGCGCGGCGCAGGATCATTCCAGCTCAAACGACGGCGGCGTCGCCCGCGACTACAGCCTGCAAACCGGCTGGGCCAGTTCCTATCCCGAGACCACCGGCTACATCATCCCCACCATGCTCGCCCTGGCGCAGCGCAGGGACGACAAGGCGCTGCATGCACGCGCGCGGCGCATGCTCGACTGGTGCGTGGCGATCCAGTTTGCCGAAGGCGGTTTCCAGGGCGGCAAGATCGATTCCGCGCCGCGCGTGCCCGTCACCTTCAACACGGGCCAGATCCTGCTGGGCCTGGCCGCCGGCGTGGCGGCCTATGGCGATGCGTACGCGGATGCCATGCACCGCGCGGCCCGCTGGCTGCGCGACAGCCAGGATGCGGATGGCTGCTGGCGCCGGCATCCGACGCCGTTCGCCCAGCCGGGCGAGAAGGCCTATGAAACCCACGTGGCCTGGGGCCTGTTCGAGGCGGAGCGCATGGCGCCTGGCCACGGTTATGCCGCCGCCGGCTTGCGCCAGGTCGATTGGGCGCTGACCAAACAGCAGCCGAACGGCTGGTTTGCATCGAACTGCCTGGACGATCCCGCCCTGCCCCTGAGCCACACCATCGGCTACGCCCTGCGCGGCGTGCTTGAGGCGCACCGTTACTGCCCGCGCCCCGGCCTGCTGGACGCCGCCGTGCGCACCGGTTCCAGCATCGCCAAGGCCACGGCGCCCGACGGCTACCTGCCCGGCCGCCTGGGGCCGGACTTCCAGCCGGGCGCCGCCTACGCCTGCCTCACCGGTTCCGCGCAGAACGCCCATTGCCTGTTCCTGCTGTACCAGCTGACGGGCGAGCGGCGCCTGCTCGACGCGGCACGCCGCCTGAACCGCTACGTGCGGCGCTCCATCCGCATGGACGGCCCGGCGCACGCGCGCGGCGGCGTCAAGGGCGCGTTTCCCGTCGACGGCGACTACGGCCAATGGGCTTACCTGAACTGGGCCGCCAAGTTCTGCATCGATGCAAATATGCTGGAAATGGATATCGATCGGGACCTGGGCGATGCTTGAGCATGCAAAACGCACCGTCCACGCCGCGCTGGCAATGTGGCGCCGCGCCGCCAGTGCGCAGGCCATGCGCCAGGAGCGGCGCCATGTCGCGCGCGCCGAACTGGCGGCCGGCCTGGCGCGGCTCGGCGTGGCGCCAGGCGACACGCTGTTCGTCCATTCGTCGCTGAAAAGCCTGGGCTATGTGGAGGGCGGCGCGCTGGCCGTGATCCGCGCCCTGCAGGACGCCGTCGGCCCGCACGGCACCGTGCTGCTGCCCACCTATTACCTGCCCGGCGGCACCGTGCGCGCCACCTGCGCCATGCCCGCCTATGTGTTCGACCCGCGCCGCCACGGCACGCACATGGGGCGCCTGCCGGAAGCGTTCCTGGCCAGCGCGGGCATCCGCCGCAGCCTCCACCCCACGCATTCCGTGTCGGCCTGGGGCCGGCATGCCGGGTACCTCACCGAGGCGCACCACCGCGCGGCCTCGATCTTCGGCATGGATTCGCCCTGGCAGCGCTTCATCGGCTGCGACCAGGCAAAAGTGCTGGGCCTGGGCATTTCCATGGGGCCCGTCACGTTCTATCACGCGCTGGAAGACGCCATGGGCGACGCCTTTCCCCTGCCCGTCTGGGAAGAGAAAACGGCGCTGCTGGCCTGCCGGGACCGCGACGGCCAGCGCTGGCAGGTGCCGGTGCGCCCTTTCGATCCCGCCATCGCGCAGCGCCGCATCGACCAGCCCGGCCGCGACGATTTGCGCGATTACTTCCAGAGGGAATTCGACGCCGCCGGCCTGCGCAGCAACGGCCGGGTCGGCGATGCGGCATCGTGGCTGATACCGGCGCAAGCGTTTTTCGAGCACCTGCGCCAGTTGGCCAGCGAAAACGTGACGATCTACGCCACCGCGGCGCAGCTGGCGGCGCGGCCCATCCCGCGCACCCTGCCACGGCACGGCGAGTGAAGCCGCGCCCCGCCGGCTAGGGCTTGCGCTGCAGATCGTATATGCCGCCGCCGCTGGCGATAAAATACAGGGTGCCGCCGGCCGCGCTGACCTCATCCTCGATGGGGCCGTCCGTGCCGCGCTTGCGCACCGTCCAGCTTCCCTCCTGCAAATCGGCCACCAGCACCTGCATGGACGCGTTTTGTGCCGGCAGCTCGACCGTGACCGTTCCGCCCAGCGGCATGCCGCTCTTCGAGAACAGCACCACGCGGTTCTTGATCTTCACGCCCGCCAGCAAAGGCGCATCGATGGCCGTCGTCGGCAGCGCCGGCAGCGCGCTGCCCGCATCCATCACCTGCATCACGTTCAGGAACAGGTCCGTCTCGCTGGCGGCGGGCGGCGACACTTCCAGCCGCCAGGCGCCCGCTTCCTCGGTCGCGTATTCGGCTTCAGGCTGAATCGGATAATTCGTCCCGCCGACGCTGAATTCGTTGCCGCTGCCGCCCACCTTGGCCAGCACGGCATTCGCCGGCAGCAAGGTGCGATTGATCAGCTTGCCGTTGTACTGGTAGCTGCTGTTGTAGTCCCATTCCGTGCGTTGGATCACCACCGTGTCGCCGCTGATGTCCGGCTCGGACTGGCTGTGCAGCAGCCAGGTCTTCTTGAATCCCGCGTCGCTGGCGCTGACCTTGTCAAACACGATCAGTGCCGCCGGGTAGTTCGCATCCTTGAAATTGAGAAACACGAACGAGCGCTGGAACTGGCGCACCTTGTTGCTGTACGCGGCTGTCAAGTCACCCTTGATGTAGCTGAAGTCGGGCGCGCCCGCCACGGCGCCAACCTGCTGCTGGCGCAGCACCGTGGCCACCTTGTGGCCGTTGGCCAGCTGCGCCAGGGTTGACGGCTCGTCGCCAGGAAAGCGCTGGCCGCCGTCATTGGCGTAGCCATCGAATTGCTCGCCAGCGTCATACACCAGCATGGTGTTGTGCGCGATGGTGCGCTTGTGATAATTCATGTCATGCGCGCTGCCATATTCCAGGACAATGGAAGGATCGGCCACGTCCCTGCCGCTATAAATGCCCGAATCGATGGCCAGCCCGCCCTTGTAGTAGATCTGGAAATGCCCGGCATCATAATGCTCGTGGTTGCCGAACCAGTCGCCGCCAAGTTTCATCGTCGCCACCACGTTGCCTGACTGCACCTGGATGGGCTGGCCATCGGTCCAGCCCGTGCGGGCGATCATCAGGCCGGCGGGATCGGGGAAATACTTGGTCAATGGCAACACCGCCGGGACAGGCGTGCTGCCCATGACGGTATTGCCAAGCAGCACAGGCCAGATGCTGTCCTTGGGATGGATGAAGTTGGTCGACTGCTGCAGCGACTGCTTCAAATATTCATGCTTCAAGGTGGCATTGTTGTAGTAGGTGGCGGGCAGCAGGAAAGCCAGCGGTTCGCTCCAGTACTGCTTGCTATTGGTGTACGAGGAATGGTAGACGTCGCCATCACGCATCCATTGCCCATCGGGCCGGCGCGTGTACAGCCAATGATAGGGCATCATCTGCTGCACGGGATCGAACACGGGGGCCGCGCCCATGCGGCGGAACAGCCATGCGGCGTACATATCGGCCAGGAAACGCACGGTGCCGTAAGAAGCACCCTGCTGATACGCCTGCGCGGCGTAGGCATAGTTGCGCGGCGCGACATAGTCGGCAAAAAAGCGCCCGGCAACAATGTTGTAGACCAGCGGCGCCTCGTCATAAAAGGCGATGGCGGCGGACAGCTGGTCGCGCAGCAACTGGTTGTCGCTGCCATGGCCCACGACGGCGCCTTGCCGCGATGGCGGAAAGCCGATTTCCATCGTCGCCGCCAGCTGCGTAAAGCGCGTGACGACGTAGGCGCGCTGCTGCGCGGTCATCAGCTTGAAGCACCAGTCATACACCATGGCGCTGGCCAGGATGGCCTCGCCTTTTTCATTCGGATAGTTGTAGCCAGGCGCAAACCGCACGGCCGCCAGGTAGTCGAGCAGCATCTGCACGGCTTCCTGGCCGCGCTGCGCCTGCGCGGGCGAGGCGCTGCCTTCGTACAAAAGGGAGTGCAGCGCCTTTGCCTTGATTCTGCTCACGACATCGATCTGGTGATTCGTCCCGGCCGGACCGCCGGGCACGAATACGGGCAGGGCCACGACGGCCGGCGCCTCGATGAATTCCTGCAGGACCGCGCGGTGCGCAGCCATCTCTTGCGCGCCAGACTCGAAACGGCTGCGCATGGCGGCCAGGTCCCCCACCCTGGCAAACAGGCGCGGATGTTCGCCAGCGGGCGGCCGCACGGGGGGCAGCGGGTACGCGCCATACCCTTGCGGCACAAAATCGGCCAGCGCCGTGACCAGCAGGCAGTCGATGCCCACGCCACCATCACGGTACTGCAGTTTCAATGTGCGTTCGCCTGCGGCCAGCCAGCGCGTGACGGGCACCCAGGTCCACTGCGCCGCCTGGCCGGCAGAAAGCGGCACGGCGACGCTGGCATACGCGGCATTGTCAAACGCCAGATACAGCGATGCGGCGCTTGCCGCCGGCGCCTGCACGCGCAGCCAGATCGTGTAATTGCCGTCGCGGGGCACGGCCACGCTGTACGACAACTGCGCTGACGCGCCTGGCGACTCGGCGCGCGCCGCGTCCGCCGGCGTGACCAGATACGCGCCGCCCGACACCTCGTTGCTGCCCAGGCCTTGCGCCGCCCACGGCGCGCCGGGCGCCGTCGCTTCCGCTTCAAACATGGCCTCGACGGGAAAAGACGCCGCGTGCAGGACGGGACTGGCCGCCAGCAGGACGACGTGGATCAAACCTTGCAAGCTGTTACGGCATCGCAGCATGGACATGGGGAACTCCTTTTTGTTGTATTTTAAACAGCAGCAACAATACACCATCCGGCGCGATTTGATTTCATTTTTATAACAAATCTGTCTTTTTCAGTTTCTCTTGCGCAAAAAAAACCGCCCGGACTGATCCGGGCGGTTTTCATGGAATGGGCGAAACCATCAAGCCGGCGGACTGTCCGCCTTTTTCTCTCTTGCGACGAAATACAGCAGCACGATGATGGCCGCGTACGGCAGCAGCGACAGCGCGTCCGAGTGCAGGCCCGCGTAGAGCGGATTACCATGCTCGGCCCAGTCGGCCATCATCTGGTCGAAGTGCGTGAGCACGCCGGCCGTGATGGCGATGATGATGCCGGCCAGCGCGCCGCCGGCGATGTAGCCGGACGCCAGCAACACGCCCGAACTGCGGTCGCCCGCCAGCTGGCGCTCTTCCTCGTTCAGCTTGGCGTTGTGTTCCAGCTTGTTGTTGCGGCGATCCGCCAGCCAGCGCACCAGGCCGCCGACGAAGATCGGCAGAGTGGAGGACAGGGGCAAATACACGCCCACGGAAAACGCCAGCGACGGGATGCCGGCCATTTCCAGCACCACGGCGATCATCACGCCAAACAGCACCAGGGTCCACGGCAGCTGCTGGTCAAGGATGCCCTTGATGATGTAGGACATCAGCACGGCCTTCGGCGCATCGTATTTCTTCACTTCCGTGCCATCGGGCCGCTTGTTGTAATGGCCGTTGATGCCCGGATCGACCAGGTAAGCCAGCTGGCCATCGTCCTTCACAAAATACTTGCCGGCCGGGCCGCCCACGGTATCGGTCTTTTGCCAGACTTTGTACGTATTATGGTCGGTGTCCGCTTGCGGGCCATGCAGCTCGCCCGTCACCGTCAGCTTGGACGCGTCGACCGTCAGGCCTGGCGCCACTTGCGCGGCCGGCACGTAGACGGTGCTTGCCTCATTGAGTTTCAGCAGGATGGGGCCGAGGATCAGGGCCGACGACAGGGCGCCCGCCAGGATCGCGTACTGCTGCAGGCGCGGCGTGGCGCCCACCAGGTAGCCCGTCTTCAAGTCTTGCGAGGTGGTGCCGGCATTGCTGGCGGCGATGCACACGATGGCGCCCACCGACAGGGCCGTCACATAGTAACGCCCGCCCGTCCAGCCCATGATCAGGAAGATCAGGCAGGTAAACAGCAAGGTGGCCACGGCCATGCCGGAGATGGGGTTCGACGAGGAGCCGATTTCGCCCGTCAGGCGCGACGACACGGTGGCGAACAGGAAGCCGAAGACGAGGATCAGCAGCGCGCCGAGGAAATTCATGTGCAGCGGCGTGGCAAAGGTGATCACGGCGATGATGGACAGGCAGCCGATGACCACCCATTTCAGGGGAATGTCCTGGTCCGTGCGCAGGGTGGACGTGGTCTTGACGCCCTTGCCCAGGCCCTTCAGGCCGGCCGACAGGCTGCGCCAGATCATGGGCATGGCGCGCACCAGCGAAATGAGACCGCCGGCGGCCACGGCGCCCGCGCCGATGTACAGCACATAGGCGCTGCGCACGTCGTCGGCGCCCATTTCGCTGATCAATTTGGTGCCCGGCGAGAGCACGGTGGTCAGGCTGTCGCCGAAGAACTTGATCATCGGGATCAGCACCAGATAGGACAGCACGCCGCCGGCCGCCATGGTGGCGGCGATGCGCGGGCCGATGATGTAGCCCACGCCCAGCAACTCAGGCGAAATCTCGGCGCCGATGGAGCCGCCCTTCAGCGGCGCGGCAAATTCCACGCCCGGCGTGTCCTTCCAGCCCTTGAACGAAATATTGAACACCTTGTACAGCAGGCCCACGGCAAAGCCGCCGAAGATGATCTTCGCGCGGCGCTTGGCGTCCAGCGCGGCAGCCGAATCCTTCTCGATGCTTTCGCCGGCGGCGATGCGCGATTCTTCCGTGGCGGCGGCTTTCAGCACTTCGGCGCACGCCGTGCCTTCGGGGAATTTGAGTTCCTTGTGCTGGTCGACGATCATGGTGCGGCGCATCGGGATCATCATCAGGATGCCCAGCAGGCCGCCGAGGATACCCACCAGCATGACACGCGAGATTTCCAGGTCGAAGCCGAGGATCAGGATGGCGGGCATGGTCACGCCCAGGCCGAAGGCCAGCGATTCGCCGGCCGAACCGGCCGTCTGCGTGATGCTGTTTTCCAGGATCGACGAATCTTTGCCGCCCACCTTCTTGGCCAGGCCGAACAGGGTGATGGCGATCACGGCGACGGGAATCGAAGCGCTGACGGTCAGGCCCACCTTCAGCACCAGGTAGAGCGAGGAGGCGCCGAAGACCATCCCCAGGATGACGCCCATGAACAGGGCGCGGAAGGTCATCTCGGGCAGCTTCGCATCGGCCGGGATGTAGGGCTTCACGACGCTCGGTGTTGCATCTTTTGCCATGGATATTTCCTTAATTTTTAAAAATAAACAGCCCGGATTGACGCCCGGGCTATTTTCTTGAAGCCGAGACTATCGCACAGCCGCGTTTCGATGAAAAGGTTTTTTGCTCCCCGTACCGGCGCCCCGCCCGCACGGGAGGCGCTGGCGCATTGGTCTATAATCGCTGCCACCGTGCCCTGCACGCTCATGTGAGACTGCCTTGACTGCCAAACGAACCGGATTTCCCTGGCCTTCCCGCCGCGCCACCGTGCGCGGGTTCATCATCGCCGGCTGCGCCGCGCTGGCCGCCGCCGTGCTGCTGGCCGCCTATCTGTTCCTGTACGTGCGTCCGCGCCTGCCCGACCTGGACGTCATCACGGATTACCAGCCGAAGATTCCCCTGCGCGTGTACACGGCCGACAATGTGCTGATCGGCGAATTCGGCGAGGAACACCGCGACTTCGTGCCCATCGCGCAAGTGCCGGAGATGATGAAGAAGGCGCTGCTGGCCATCGAGGACAGCCGCTTCTATGAACACCATGGCATCGACTTCGTGCGCGCCGGCGGCGCCGTGCTGTCGAACCTGCGCCACGGCTTCGGCCACGGCGGCGGCTCCACCATCACCATGCAGGTGGCGCGCAATTTCTTCCTGACGCGCGAAAAGGTCGCCTCGCGCAAGCTCAATGAAATCATGCTGGCCCTGAAGATCGAGGCGGCCCTGTCAAAAGAGCAGATTCTCGAGCTGTACATGAACCAGATGTACCTGGGCCAGCGCTCGTTCGGCTTCGGCAGCGCGGCGCAGACGTATTTCGGCAAGCCCCTGTCAGAACTGTCGATCGCCGAAATGGCCATGCTGGCCGGCCTGCCGCAAAACCCGTCGCGCCACAACCCGATCAGCAATCCGAAAAAGGCGCGCGCGCGCCAGCAGCTGGTATTGAAGCGCATGCGCGAGCTCGATTACATCAGCGAAGGCCAGTACCGGCAGGCGCTGGCGCAGCCGCTGCACCTCAATAGCCGCGGCAAGCAGGGCTTCGACACGCACGCCGAATACGTAGCCGAACTGGCGCGCCAGGCCGTGTACGCGCAGTTCAAGGAAGACAGCTACACCAAGGGAATCAGCGTCTACACGACGATTCTGAAAGCCGACCAGGACGCGGCCTACGCCTCGACGCGCCGCAACGTCATCGCCTACGACCAGCGCCACGGCTACCGTGGCCCGGAAACCTTCATCGACCTGCCGGCGGACCCGGAGCAGCGCGACGACGCCATCGATGCTGCGCTGCAAAAACGCCCGGACAGCGATGGCCTGATCGCCGCCGTCGTCACGGAAGTCGCCAGCGGCAAGGTGCTGGCCGATATCGGCGATGGCGACGCCAAGGCGATTACCGGCGACGGCTTGCGCTTCGCCGCGCCCGCGCTGTCCGCCAAGGCGGGTGCCGGCATCAGGCTGCGCCCGGGCGCCGTGATCCGCATCAGCCAGGATGCCAAGGGCAGCTGGGCCATCACGCAAGTGCCGCTGGTGGCCGCCGCCTTTGTCTCGCTCGACGCGGAGACGGGCGCCTATCACGCCATGGTGGGCGGCTTCGACTACAACCTGCAAAAGTTCAACCACGTCACGCAGGCGTGGCGCCAGCCCGGTTCGGCCATGAAGCCCTTCGTCTATTCGGCGGCGCTGGAAAAAGGCTTTTCGCCGGCGACCCTGATCAACGACGCCCCCCTGGAAATGCAGGCCGGCGGCAAGGTCTGGGCGCCGCAGAATGACGACTTCAAGTTTGACGGTCCGATCACCATGCGCTATGCGCTGGCGCAGTCGAAGAACGTGGCCTCGGTGCGCATCCTGCGCGCGCTGGGCATCGCCTACACGCACGACTTCCTGGAAAAATTCGGTTTTGATCCCGCGCGCCAGCCGAACAACCTGACCATGGCGCTGGGCACTGGCTCCGTCACTCCAGTGCAGATGGCGGGCGCCTACGCCCTGTTCGCCAATGGCGGCCACCAGGTGGAACCGTACCTGATCGACCGCATCGTCGACGCCAAGGGCGCGGTGCTGATGCAGACCAAGCCGCCGGCGCCGAACGACGACAAGACCCTGGCGCTGGACCCGCGCAACGCCTTCGTCATGGACAGCATGCTGCGCGAAGTGGCGCGCTCGGGCACGGGCGCGGCAGCGACGAAAAAACTGGGCCGCAGCGACATCGCCGGCAAGACCGGCACCACCAGCGACGCCGTCGACGGCTGGTTCGCCGGCTACGGCGGCGGCATCGTGGCCGTGGCGTGGATGGGCTATGACGATCCGAAGTCGCTGGGCGGACGCGAATTCGGCGCCACCCTGGCCATGCCGATCTGGATCGACTACATGCGCACGGCCCTGTCGACGCGCCCGCAAGTCGCGCGCGCCGTGCCTGCGGGCCTGAGCCAGGTCGATGGCGAATGGATGTACGACGAATTCATCGACATGAATGGCGTGAAGACGCTGGATATGGATGTGGAGACGCCAACGGACCCGGCTGCCCTGCCGGAGACGCTGCCGCCAGAAACCACGAACTGATCGATAAAGGGCGGTGCGCGCAGGTCGGGTTAGCCGCAACGGCGTAACCCGACACGAGCCGCCGTCCGCGCGTGTCCGATTACGCTGCGCTAATCCGTCCTGCGTCGCCGCTCAGACTCAAATACCTGCGCACCGTGCTGACCACGCTGTCGGCGAAATCGTCGACATTGACTTTCGCGGCGCGGTACTTCCAGCGCTTCACGTACCAGTCCTGGAACAGGGCCAGGCAGTGTGCGGACAGCAAGGTGGGGTCGCCCTGCGGCTTCGGCTCGATTTGCGCGATGGTGGCGGCGATCAGCGTCTGTACGAACAATTCCGAATTTTTCGCCATGCTGCGCTGCTCCACCTGCAGCACGCGCGAATCCATGAAGACAAAATAAAACCACGGCTGCAGCACTTCAGATAGATAAATCGACGAGCGTATCATCGCCTCGAGCCGGTCCAGCGGCGACTTGACGTCGGCGAACAGCAGCGGCATGGCCTGCGTGGCGTGGCGCACGACGTCCTCGATCATCTCGGCCAGTTGGTCCTTGCTGGTGATGTAGCCATACAGCCCGCCCATCGACAGGCCCGTCTCGCGGCACAGGTCGCGCAAGCTCATGGCGCGGAAACCCACGTCATTGGCCAGGCGGAACGTGGCGCCGAAGATGCGTTCGAGATTTTCCAGTGCTGGCTTGCGGCGCTTGACGCCGATACGGCCCGCATGGCGGTCAAGAATATATTCCCAGATATTTTCGCCATTCAGAGGCGTCATCTGCTGAAACTGTTCAAAATTAAAATGGGTCGACAAGTGCATTCCCAAGTAACGGTTATGAGCGGTGTAAATACAGCGCCTGACAACGGCCCTGCAAGACGGCGGGACTGCGGATTTCGGGGCGATTATAGCTCAGGAAAACAACTATTTGACTTTTCAACTATGCAATGGGCGTATAAGCAACGAGCGAGGCGCACAGTTATTGCGCTGCATCATGCAATTCACATGCATTTTCAATCCAGCAATGCTACATTTCAAAAACCGAGCGCTCGCTATATTTAAGACATCGATAGAATGTGTGGCCGGCACGCGGTAATCGCTACAGCATCGACATTTCCACCATACTAAAATATCGGAGACAAAATGAAGAATCGCTTTTGGCAACTGCTGTCCACCCTGCTGCTTTCCCTCGCCATCCTGCCCGCGCGCGCCAACGCCGCCGGCTACACGCAAACGAAGTACCCGATCGTGCTGGTGCACGGCCTGTTCGGCTTCGACAAGCTGGGCCCCGTCGAATATTTTTATGGCATCCCCGACGCCCTGCGCAGCGGCGGCGCGCAAGTGTATGTGACCACCGTCTCGGCGGCCAACAGCACCGAAGTACGCGGCGAACAGCTGTTGTCGCAGGTGCGGCAAATCCTCGCCGCCACGGGCGCGGCCAAGGTCAACCTGATCGGCCATAGCCACGGCGGTCCCACGGCCCGCTATGTCGCTTCCGTGCGGCCCGACCTGGTGGCCTCCGTCACCAGCGTGGCCGGCGTCAACAAGGGATCGAAAGTGGCCGATATCCTCAGTGGCGCCATTCCCAATACCAGCGGCGCGCTGGGTAATGCGCTCGCCTCCCTGATCGGTATTTTGTCGGGCAACAAGGGCTTGCCGCAAAACGCGGGCGCCTCGCTGACGTCGCTGTCCACGGCCGGTTCGCTGGCCTTCAACAGCCGCCACCCGCAAGGCATCCCGACCAGCGCCTGCGGCGAAGGCGCCTACCAAGTGCAGGGCGTGCACTACTTTTCGTGGAGCGGCGCCCAGCCGTACACGAACGTGCTCGACGTGGGCGACCCGCTGCTGGCCGCCATCAGCCTGGCCTTCGGCGGCGCCAAGAACGATGGCCTCGTCAGCAGCTGCTCCAGCCACCTGGGCAAGGTGATACGCGACGACTACGCCATGAACCACCTCGATGAAGTCAACCAGTTCGTCGGCATCGTCAACCTGTTCGAGACCAGCCCCGTCACGGTCTTCCGCCAGCAGGCCAACCGCCTGCAAGGCCTGGGACTGTAAGGAGTAGCGCATGCACGCGAAATGGATCGTCGGCGGCGCGCTGGCCGCCCTGGCCCTGTACCTGGCATTGCGGCCGGGAGCGCCGCCCGCCCCGCCGCCGGAAAAGGCGGAACCGGACCTGTTCGCGTTCGTGCGCTCGATGGAAGGCACGCGGCCCGACGGCAACGTGACGGTGGCCGCCGGCGACAAGCTGGTGGTCGACGCGGAACTGGCCCACCTGTTCGACTACTACCTGGCGGGGCTGGGCGAAAAGCCGCTGGCCGCCATCCGCAGCCAGATCGAAGCGGAACTGGACCAGCGCCTGGCGCCCGTCCCCGCGCGCGAAGCCAAGCGCCTGCTGGGCGCCTGGCTGGCCTACAAGCAGGCCCTGGCCGGCGCGGAACAGGCATTGCCCGCGCAGGCCGATGCCGCCGCGGCGGCGCGCGCGCGGCTGCAGGCCATGCGCGCCTTGCGCGGCAACTACTTCACGGCCGAAGAAAGCGCGGGCCTGTTCGGCGCCAGCGATGCCCAGGACGACGATGCCGTGGCGCGCATGGCTGTCCTGAGCGATCCTTCGCTCGACGAAGCGCAGCGCCAGGCAAGACTGGCGGCGCTGGACCAGCAGCTGTCGCCGGCCCAGCGCGCCGCGCGCGACGCGCCGCTGCAGGTGGCGGCATTGGACGAATCGGTCAAGGCGCTGCGCGCCCGGGGCGGCGGCGAGAATGAAGTCTACCGCCTGCGCGCCAGCACCTTCACGCCGGCAGCGGCGGCGCGCCTGGCGGAGCTGGACCGCGAGGAATCGCAGTGGCAGCAGCGCATCATCGCCTACCAGGCGGCCAAGGCGCAACAGGCCGCCCTGCCCGGCGGCGCGCAGGATGCGGCGGCGCTGCAGCAGCTGCGCGACGCCAGTTTCACGCCGGAGGAACAGCGCCGCCTGGGCGCCTATGAATAAGCGGGCTTGAAGCAAGCCGGACTTGGTCAGGGGTTGGCGAATTCCATGGTCACGCCGGCCGCCGCGGCCGCCTCCAGCAAGGCGGGACGGTATTCTTCACCGCCGATATACGCCACCGTGGCGTCGAGCTGCTTGCCCTTCAGCTGCGCCAGCGCGCGCTCCAGCGTGGCGGCCGCCACTTGCTCGTTCTTGCTGCCCACAGCCAGCTGCTTCATGCCGGCGGACAGCGCGCCGATGATGTCTTGCGCCGCACTGGTCACGGTACCGCTTTTTAGCATGCCGACCATCATCTTGTTGGAAAAATATGAATCGGCGCTGGGCACGTAAATGAAATTGAATTGCTTGTCCGGCAATTGCGCCTGTAGCGCCGTCATCAATTGTTCGGGACTGCCTTTGTCGGCCGCCTGCGCGTGGCCGGCGATGGCGGCAGCCAGACACAGGGAAATGGTGAGGTGCTTAATGAAGGGCATGGCGATAACCTTGTGGGAGGCGCATGCTTGCCGCAAGCGCCGTAGTTAATAAAAACGGAAATGAAATTGATAATAATTCCGTAAATCAACATTGTAAATAGGCAAGTTAAACGAGCTGCGCGAGCAATTGCGCCGCCGCCTGCACGTCGGCGCTGCCCTGCCCCTGCTCGTAGCGCGCATGCACGGGCGCCAGCAGCGCCCGCGCTGCATGGCCGCGCCCCTGCGCGTGCAGCAAGGTCGCCAGGCTGGTGGCGCAGCGCAGTTCCCAGCCCGGCACGCCCTGTTCGCGGGCCAGCGCCAGCGCCTCCTCCAGCTGCGCCTCGACCTGCGCCAGGCCCGCATGATCGTCTTCGTCCAGGCCGCGCCACTGGCGGTGCGCGGCGCGGCGCAGCACTTCGGGCATGCTCCACGGCGCCAGGCCCGTGCGCGCGCGCCGCACCGCCTGCGCATCGGCGGCGGCATCGTGCAGGGTGGCCATGACATCGATCTGCATGGGCCAGCTGCGCACCGCGGGCCAGGAAAATTCGGCCATGCGCTCGCCCGCGTCGAGCAGCTGCTGGTAGCCGGCGCCCCAGGCGCTCCAGTACAGCAGACCGTAGCGGGCCGCGTGGTCGCGCAGCAGGCAGTTCCAGGCGCGCGCCAGGCCATGCTGGCCGCACCACAGGGCGACGGGGATGGCGCTGAAGGCCAGCGCCACGCACAGCGAAGCGCCATTGTGCTCAAAGCCCAGCATCACCGCTTCGCGCGCGATGTGCAGGGCTTCATCGGGCCGCCCCAGCAGCCACAGGCAGCGCGACAGGTTGCCGCGCAAGCACACCTGGTGATCGGCCAGCAAGGCATTGTTCAAGGTCAGCTGGCCGTCGCCGTCGGGATGCGCGAGCACCATGCGCGCCAGCGCCGCCGATTCCGCATGGCGGCCCTGCAAATGTTCGCCCGCCGAGCGCATGCGCGCCTGCACCAGCTGCATCGCCGTGCCGCCGCCGGCCTGGCACAGGTGCGCCAGCTGCGCCACGTAGAGGCCGGCACCCGTGAAATCGGCCAGCGCCATGCTGCAGATCCACATGCCGCAGATGGCTTCGGCGCGGCGTACCGTATCGGCCGACTGCATGGCCAGCACATAACCGTGGCGGAACGACAGCAGCATGGCGCCCGTCACGCCCTGCGTGTGCATCAGCAGATGGGCCAGCGAGGCATGCAGCTGCATTTCGCTGTCCGCGTCGACGATGGCATGCTGCGCCATCTGCTCCAGCGCCCGCTCCACGCGCACGCGGTATTCGTCCAGCAGCGACAGCTGGTAGAACAGGGTTTGCGCCGCCAGGGTCAGGGCGATGCCCAGCGCCGCGTCGGCCGCCTCGCCGAAGGCCCAGTCGATGGCGGCGCGCAAGTCGTCCACGTGGCGGCCATAGCAGGCGCTCCAGCTGGCGAACGACATGCGCTCCCAGTCGGCGGCGACCCTGCCGGCCAGCGCCAGGCAGTGGTGCGCGTGGCGCAGGAACACGGCGTCGCCGTGGCCGCTCGCCTGCAGCTGGGTGGCCGCGTAGGCGCGCGTCGTTTCCAGCAGCCGGTAATACACGTGCTCGCAGCAAAATTCGATGCTGACGAGGGACTTGGCGGCCAGGTCGGCCACCGTGTCGAACACGTCGCGGCCCGCCACGGCGGCGGCGGACTGCATGCGGAAGCGGCTGCGGAACACGCTGAGCACCTGCAGCACCTCGCGCTCCTCGGCGTCGAGCAAGCCATAGCTCCAGTCCAGCGTGGCGCGCAGCGTCTGGTGGCGCAGCGGCACGTTGCGCGGCCCGCGCGTGAGCAGGCGAAAACGGTCGTCCAGCTGGCGCCGCAATTCGTGGATGCCGAAGTGGCCGATGCGCCCGGCCGCCAGTTCCAGCGCCAGCGGGATGCCGTCGAGGCGGCGGCAGATCTCCGCCACCACGGGCACGTCGGCATCGCCCAGCACGAAGCTGTCGTCAACGGCCGCGCAGCGCTCGCAAAACAGCTGCACGGCGGCGAAATGCCGGGCCGCCTGCGCATCGGGCACGACGTCGGCCGGCGGCAGGCCCAGCGCGGGCAGCCGCTGCAGGTGTTCGCTGGTGATGCGCAGCGGTTCGCGGCTGGTGGCCAGCAGGTGCAGCAGCGGCGCGCCCTTGAGCAGCGCGTCGGCCAGCATGGCGGCCGCGCCGATCACGTGTTCGCAGTTATCCAGCACGATCAGCATGTGGCGCTGGCGCAGGTAGGCCAGCAAGGCGGGCATGGAATCGCCGGCCGGCACGGCCACGCCCAGCGCCGTGGCCAGCGCCAGCGGCACCAGGCGGCCTTCGCCCAGCGGCGCCAGGTCGACGAAGCAGACGCCGTCCGCATAGCGGCGCAGCACGCGCGTGGCCAGGGCCACGGCCACCGTGGTCTTGCCGATGCCGCCCGGGCCGACGATGCACAGCAAACGCAGTTGCAGCAGCTGGTTGGCCATCGCCTGCAGCGTTTCGCCGCGCCCGACCATGCGCGTCAGCAGCACGGGCAGATTGTGCTGCGGCTCGGCGCTGGGCGGGCCGGCCGCCACCGCCTGCCCCGTGTAGGACAGGGGCGCCAGGAAGCCGTAGCCGCGCCCGGGGATGGTGGTGATGTAGCGCTGGCCGTCGCGGCCATCGCCCAGCACCTTGCGCAGCGCGGCCAGGTGCACGCGCAAGGTGGCGTCGTCGACGACGGCGTGCGGCCAGACGATGGCCAGCAATTCATTCTTGTCGACGATCTCGCCGGCCCGCTCCAGCAGCGCCAGCAGCAAATCCATCGCGCGGCTCCCCAGGCGCAGCGCGCGCTCGCCGTCGAACAGCAGGCGCTCGAGCGGCAATAGGCGAAACGGGCCGAAAACAAAGGCCGGAATGGAGCTGTTCATAGTTGTTGCATGGGGAAAGGGTGAAAGCAAACGGCGCGCGGTGGCAGTATTCTACTGAGCATCCGCGCCGCGCCACATGGCGTCATGTAGGCGTCCTGTTACAGGGGCCGCTCACATGGCCAGCGCCAGCGCGGGACGGGCGCGCGCCAGCAGCGCGGCCACCGCCGCCGCCGGGGCCGGGCGGTGCAGGTAAAATCCCTGCACCTGCTGGCAGCCGAGGCGGCGCAGGCGCTCCAGCTGCTCGCCGCTTTCCACGCCTTCGGCCACCACCTGCAAGCCCAGGCCGCGCGCCAGGGCGATGGTCGAGGCCACGATCATGGCGTCATTGCGGTCGATGGCGATGTCGCGGATGAAGGAGCGGTCGATTTTCAGCGTATGGATCGGCAGCATCTTGATGTGGCTCAGTCCCGAATAGCCGGTGCCGTAATCGTCGAGCGAAATGGCCACGCCCAGCGCGCGCAGGCGCACCAGCACGTCCTTGGCCTGCGAGATATCGTCGATGAAGCAGCTTTCCGTCACTTCCAGCTCCAGCAGGCCCGGCGCCAGGCCGTGCATATCCAGGCAGCGCGTGACGGTGGCCAGCAGTTGCGGGTCGCGCAGCTGCCGCGCGGAAATATTGATCGCCACGGGCACCAGGTCCAGGCCGGCCAGGCGCCACTGCGCCAGCTGGCGGCAGGCGGCGGCGATGCTCCAGTTGCCCAGCGCCAGGATGGCCTGCGTTTCCTCGGCCAGGCCGATGAACTCATTCGGAAAGATCAGGCCATGCTGCGGATGGTCCCAGCGCAGCAGGGCTTCCAGGCCGACGACGTGGCGGCGCGCCGTGTCGAACTTGCCCTGGTAATGCAGGCAGAACTCGTCGTCGCGCATGGCCAGCTCGAAGCGCCCCTGCAATTCCAGGCTGCGCGCCGACGACAGGTTCAGCGCCATGTCATAGAAGCGGTAGCTGTCGTGCGCCGCCTTGGCGCCGTCCATGGCGCTGCCGGCGCCCGACAGCAAGGCGTCGACGCTTTGCCCGTCGCGCGGGTACAGCGCGATGCCGATGCTGGCCGTGGCCAGGATGGCGGCGCCGCCCGGGGGCGTAAAAGGCTGGCGCAGCGCATCGAGCAGCATGCCGGCGACGGCCGCCAGGCGCTCCTCGCTGGCCACCTCGCACAGCAGCAGCACGAATTCATCGCCGCCGAAACGCGCCAGCAGGTCGCCGTCGCGCAGCGCGTGGCGCAAACGCCGCGCCGCTTCCTGCAACAGGGCGTCGCCTGCCAGGTGGCCCAGGCGCTCGTTGACCTGCTTGAAACGGTCCATGTCGACCAGCAGCAGCGCATAGTGGTTGCGGCTGTGGCGCGCCTGCAGCAGCTTGCCGCCGGCGCTGTCGTAAAAGCGGCGCCGGTTGGCCACGCCCGTCAGCTCGTCGCAGGTGGCCAGCTGGTCGGCGCGGCGTCTCTCGCGCGCCAGCTGCAGGCTCAGGGTGATGTGCGCGCCTTCCGCCAGGCGCCACTGCGCGCGCAGCCGGCGCCGCGCGGCCCACACGACGGCGCCAGCCAGCGACAGCACGGCCAGCGACATCAGCGCCGCCTGCGCCACCAGGCGCCAGCGCAGGCCGTCGAGCTGCGCCAGCACGCGCTCGTGCTCCTGGCTGACGCGCACCTGCAAGCCGTGGCGCAGCAAGGTGCGCACCTCGAGCAGGCGCGCCGCCTCGTCCGCATGCCCCGCCCCACTGGCCGGCAAGCCGTCCTGCAGCGCCGCCAGTACGCCGCTGCCAGCGCCGGCGATCTCGATGCGGCCATGCGCCTTGCGGCTGATTTCTCGATAGGGGCGCAGGAAATACGCCAGGTCGGCCGGCAGCTCGGCCAGCGGCGCCAGGGCGTCGTCCAGCTGCGCCGCCAGGATCGAGGCGACGTCGCGGTTCTCGATGCGCGCGCGGTCCAGCGCCTGCCCGGCCTCGTCGTCGAGGCGCACGGCCGTGTAGCCCCAGATGCACAGCAGCAGGCAGGCGGCCAGCCCGGCGCACAGGCCCGTGCTGACGGCGTTACCCTGCCAGGCCGCGTCCAGCCAGCGCCGCGCCACAGGCCCGATACGCCGGCGCTTCCCGATGACAGGCGGCTCCACTCAGGCCACTACGCGGTCAGGCGCGGCGCGGCCGGCGCAGGACGCGCCAGGGTCGCCGGCGCCGGCTGCAGGCGGAACACGCTGACCACCTGCAGCAGGTTCGCCGCTTCGCCTTCGAGCGACTGCGAGGCCGCCGCCGCTTCTTCCACCAGCGCGGCATTCTGCTGCGTCACTTCGTCCATCTGCACCACGGCCTGGCTGATCTGGCCAATGCCCGTGCTTTGCTCGGCGCTGGCCGCCGTGATGTCGGCCACCATCCGGCTCACGCGCCCGACGGCCGCCACCACCTCCCGCATGGTGGCGCCGGCCTGCGCCACCAGCGCCGCGCCCGCGTCCACCTGTTGCGTGGAATTGGCGATCAGCGCGCGGATATCGCGCGCGGCGGCGGCGCTGCGCTGCGCCAGGCTGCGCACTTCGGTGGCGACGACGGCGAAGCCGCGTCCCTGTTCGCCCGCGCGCGCCGCTTCCACGGCCGCGTTCAAGGCCAGGATATTCGTCTGGAAGGCCAGCATGTCGATCACGCCGATGATGTCGGCGATCTGCGCCGACGAGGCGCTGATCGCTTGCATGGTGTGGATCACCTGTCCCACGGCCTGGCCGCCGTCGCCGGCGATCTTCGCCGCCTCGGTGGCCAGCGCGCTGGCGTGGCGCGCGTTGTCCGCGTTCTGCTGCACGGTGGAACTCAATTCCTCCATGGCGGACGCCGTCTGTTCGAGCGAGCTGGCTTGTTCTTCCGTGCGCGCCGACAGGTCGGCATTGCCGGCCGCGATCTGCGTCGAGGCGGTGGCGATGGTGTCCGTGCCGCTGCGCACGCGCTGCACGATGTCGAGCAGGTTGCCATTCATGACGGACAGCGCGTCGAGCAGCTTGCCCGTCTCGTCGCGGCCATGGCGGCCAAAGCGCGACGTCAGGTCGCCGGCGGCCACCGTCTGCGCCACGCCCAGCGCGTACTGCAGCGGCGCGACGATGCTGCGCGTGACGAGCCAGGCCGTCACCAGCGAAAAAACGACGGCCAGGGCGCCCAGCGCCAGCATCATGCCGCGCGCCGACAGGTATTCCGCGCGCACCTGCGCGCCCGCCTCTTCCATGCGGTCGTGCTGGTGCGCGATCAGGGTTTCCAGCGCCGTCATGTAGCGCAGCTGGTCATCGCGCACGCTGCCCAGCAAGAGGGTCGCCGCCTCGTCGCGCGCATCGGCGTCGAGCAGGGCCAGCACCTTGTCGCGGCCCTGGTTGAAGGCGGCGCGCGCCTGCGTCACGGCCGCCATCAGCGCCCGTCCCTGGTCCGACAGCACGATGCGTTCGAGCCGGGCCAGGCGCTGTTCCGTGTCCGCGCCCGCCCTGGCGATGCTTTCGCGCTCCTGCGCCAGCTGCTGCGGCTCCGTCATCAGCAGCAGGTTGCGCGACGAGCGGGCGATGACGTTGACATTCTTGATGATGTCATTGGCCAGCACGGTCTTCGGGTATTTATCCTCGATCACGTCGCGCATGCGCAGGTCCAGGCTGGCCAGGCGCAGCATGCCCAGCGCGGCAGTGCCCAGCAACATCAAGGTCAGCAAAGCAAAGGACCAGCGCAAGCGGGTCCCGATCTTCAAATTCGCCATCTTCATTCGCATCCTTCAGGGTGGTGCATCGGTCATCGCGCCGGGTCCGCGTGCAAGGCTGACGGCAATGGCTGGCGCCGCCAGCGGCCATGGAAGGCCGGGCGCAGCGGGCGGAGGGGTCAGCCTGGACAAGGCAGAGGCGGGGGCTTGGGGTGCTACGGCGGCAAGTGTGAGTTATCGCACAGGCAATGTCGCGTTAAGTTTTGCAAAGATTTGCTTAGATGGCAAAACAGCTATTTTAATAACACTGTTTTTTTAGTAAGTAGAAACCACAGCAAGGCGGGCGGGAGGCCACGTAAAAACGGCCGCTCAAGGCGGCCGCGGCAAGGGTGGCAAAGGCCGCCCTCTTCCCGTCACGTCATCAGAAGACTTCCCACTCGTCCTCGCGCGGTGCGCTCTTGCGCGCCGACGGCACGGCGCGCAGCACGGGCCGCGCCTTGACTGGCGCAGCAGGATGAGCGGGACGCGCAGGCGCCGCCCGGCGCGGCGCGCCAGCCGCCGCGCGCACCACTTGCGCGCCATCGAGCTTGAACACGCTGACCACGGCGGCCAGCTGGCCCGATTGCTCCTGCAAGGATTCGGCCGCGGCGGCCGCCTCTTCCACCAGGGCCGCATTCTGCTGCGTCACCTGGTCCATCTGGCCGATGGCCTGGTTGATCTGGTCGATGCCCGAGCTTTGCTCCTGCGTGGCCAGGCTGATTTCCGCCATGATGTCCGTCACGCGCTGCACGCTGGAAACGATTTCGGCCATCGTGCTGCCCGCCTCGGCCACCAGCTTGCTGCCTGCGTCCACGGCCACCACCGAGTCGCCGATCAGGGTCTTGATTTCCTTCGCCGCGGCGGCCGAGCGCTGCGCCAGATTGCGCACTTCCGTCGCCACGACGGCGAAGCCGCGTCCCTGCTCGCCCGCGCGCGCCGCTTCCACGGCCGCGTTCAGGGCCAGGATATTCGTCTGGAAGGCGATGCCGTCGATGACGGAAATGATGTCGACGATCTTGCGCGAGGAATCATTGATGGCATCCATGGTCTGCACCACCTTGCCCACCACTTCACCGCCCTTGACGGCCACGCCCGAGGCGCTCAGCGCCAGCTGATTGGCCTGCTGGGCATTGTCGGCATTCTGCCGCACGGTCGACGTCAGCTCTTCCATCGACGACGCCGTCTCTTCCAGCGAACTGGCTTGTTCTTCCGTGCGCGACGACAAATCCAGGTTGCCGCTGGCGATCTGCGACGACGCCGTGGCGATCGTCTCCGTGCCGCCGCGCACCTGGCCGACGATGTTCACCAGGCTGGTGTTCATGTCCTTCAGCGCCTGCAGCAGCTGGCCCGTTTCTTCCGTCGTGTGCACGTCGATCTGGCTGGTCAGGTCGCCCGAGGCCACCGTCTGCGCCACTTTCACGGCCGAATTGATCGGCTGCGTGATGGCCCGCGTGATATACGCGGCGCAGGCGATGCCGGCCGCCGACGCCAGCAGCGCCAGGATCAGCATCAGGCTTTCCGAGCGGATCACCGCCGCGCCGCCCGCCTTCACGCTGGCCTCGGCCACGCCGTTATTAAGCTTGATGATGTCGTTGAGCGTGGCTTCGGCCTTGCCGAACAGGCTGCGCGAATCCTGGTACTGCTTGTAGAAGGCCACGAACAGCTCCTTCTGGCGCTGCTCGTCGCGGTTGTCGGCCAGCTGGCGCAGGATGGCGCGCACCTTGTCGTCATCGACCTTCCAGGCCGACCACTCGCCCTGGAAGCGCTGCCACAGCACGGCTTCTTCGGGGGTTTGCGGCAGCGGCTCGTACAGCTTGCGGCCCGCCTCGATATTGCTCCAGGCGCGCGTGCGCAGCTGCAGCGCCTCGGCAAATTTATCCTGCGCCTGGTAATTGTTTTCATAGATGGCCGCCGTCAGGGTGGCGGCGGCGACGGCCGTCTGGCCTTCGTTTATCATCAGCAAGCCCTGAATCGACGGCAGGCGCACCACGCCGATTTCATTGACGGCGCTGCCGACGGTGGCGATGCCCGTGTAGCCGCTGATGCCGACCACCAGCAAGGCCAGCATCATCACGGCGACGAGCGTCGCCAGCTTCCATTTGATCAGTAAATTCTTAAACATGGCTAGGTCCCTTATAAAGTCACGACGACTGCTGGCGAGGTTGAGGCTGGCATGTTCGAGTAAAACAGCTGACACTTGTATAAAGGTGGCGGGGATGGGGCGTACGCTTCGTTACAATTGGCGAGATTTGTTAACAAGCATAGAGGAAAAGCCCGCGTTTGGCTGATACATACTTGATACAAAACAAGATTTATTTCTTTACTGTGGCGCGCGTTGCAAAATTGCCTACGAGAATGGATGCTTGCCCCCGTTTGGTGCAGAAAATCGGCGCGCGCCGCTATTGGCTGCGCAGTTAATAGTCGTATAAGATGATCAACAGGCAAACAACAGGCACACCATGGCTTATCCTATCGAACACAAACTGGTGATCGGCGTCGCGTCCAGCGCGCTGTTCGACCTGTCCGAATCGCACCAGGTCTACCTCGACAGCGGCCCCGAGGAATACCGCAAGTACCAGGAAGCGCATATCGATACGGTGCTGGCGCGCGGCGTGGCCTTCCCCTTCATCCGCCGCTTCCTGGGCATCAACAGGCACTATCCGCGCCAGTCGCCCGTGGAAGTGGTGCTGTTCTCGCGCAATTCGCCGGAGACGGGCTTGCGCGTCATGCATTCGATCGCCCACTATGGCCTGGACATTTCCCGCGCCGCCTTCATGACGGGCAAGCCGCCCTATCCCTACCTGCCCGCCTTCAATGCGTCGCTGTTCCTCAGCGCGAATGAAGACGACGTGCGCAGCGCCCTGGCCTGCGACTACCCGGCCGGCCTGGTGCTGCCGTCGCGCACGGAAGACGATGAAAGCGACGAGGAACTGCGCGTGGCCTTCGACTTCGACGGCGTGATCGCCGACGACGAGGCGGAAACCGTCTTCAAGCGCAACAACGACGTCGATGAATTCCACGCCCATGAAACCCTGAACGTGGGCACGCCGCACCGCCCCGGCCCGCTGGCCGGCCTGTTCCAGAAGCTGGCGGCCATGCAGCGCCTGGAAGAAAAGGCCCAGCGGCGCGACCCCGCCTACAAGAAGGTCCTGCGCATCGCCATCATCACGGCGCGCAACGCCCCGTCGCACGAACGCGTGGTGACGACCCTGAAAAGCTGGGGCGTGGCGGCCGACGAGACGTTTTTCCTCGGCGGCATGGACAAGTCGCGCGTGCTGGCCGTATTCAGGCCGCATATCTTCTTCGACGACCAGCTGAGCCACCTGAAATCCGTGGGCGGCACCATCCCGATGGTGCACGTGCCGTTTGGCATCGCCAATGTCCGCGCAGGATAAAACCTGCCGCGCGGCGCGCTTGGCTGGCGGCGGTGCTCGCCGTGCCACGGCACGGTTGCGCTTCCTGGCCGCAAATCACCGCCGCTCGCAACGGTTTTCGCAAGCGCGGAGACAGGGGCGATGGTCTATAATCTTGCCTGTCAGCGCCGTCACTGGCGGCGCGGCGCGTATCACAGCTGTTCCATTCAACTGCCTCTGCCACTAGCGTCGTCGCCTGCATGTCCTTAGACTTAAAAAAATCCCTCCCCAAACCCGGCAGCCGCTTCGCGCTGCCCGCCCTGTATGGTTCATCCGACGCCTATGCCCTGGCGCTGGCCGCGCTGGAATTGAAAGCGCGCGGACAGATGCTGGCCGTGGTGGTGGCGCAGGCCAGCGATGGCCAGCGCCTGCTCGATGAAATACCGTGGTTTGGCGGGAAGGAACTGCGCTGCCATCTGCTGCCGGACTGGGAAACCCTGCCCTACGACGCGTTTTCGCCGCACCAGGACCTGGTCTCCGAGCGCCTGGCCACCCTGCACGAAATCCAGACGCGCCAGTGCGACGTGCTGATCGTGCCGGCCACCACGGCGCTGGTGCGCCTGGCGCCGCCCTCGTTCCTGGCCGCCTACACCTTCTTCTTCAAGAAGGGCGAAAAGCTCGACGAGGCGCGCCTGAAGTCGCAGCTGACCCTGGCGGGCTACAGCCATGTCTCGCAAGTGATGTCGCCCGGCGAATATTCGGTGCGCGGCGGCCTGCTCGACCTGTTCCCCATGGGTTCGGCCCTGCCCTACCGGCTCGATTTGTTCGGCGACACCATCGAAACCATCCGCACGTTTGACGCCGACACCCAGCGCTCGCTGTACCCCGTGCACGAAGTGCGGCTGCTGCCGGGGCGTGAATTCCCCATGGACGAAGCGGCGCGCACCACCTTCCGCAACCGCTGGCGCGAGCAGTTCGAGGGCGACCCATCGCGCTCGGTGGTCTACAAGGACATCAGCAGCGGCATCGCCTCGGCCGGCATCGAATACTATCTGCCCCTGTTCTTCGAGCAGACGTCCACCCTGTTCGACTACCTGCCGCCCGACGCGGCGCTGGCCCTGGTGGGCGACATCGACGCGGCCATCGGGCGCTTCTGGACGGACACGCAGTCGCGCTACCGCTTTTTGAAGGCGGACCGCGAGCGCCCTATCTTGCCGCCCGAAGCGCTGTTCCTGTCGGACGAACAGTTCTTCGCCCTGGCCAAGCCGTATCCGCGCCTGGCGATCAGCAAATCGAACGATGCGCTGGCGTCCGAACTGTCGGCGCCCGTGCCGAACATCGCCGTCAACCGCCGCGCCGACGATCCACTGGCCAACCTGCGCAGCTACCTGCTGCAGCCGGGCCGCCGCGTGATGATCTGCGCCGAATCGAACGGCCGGCGCGAAACCCTGCAGCAGTATTTCAGCGAATACGACCTGCACCTGACGCCGGTGGAAGGCTGCGACGGCTTTTTGCAATCAAGCGCCAAGCTGATGCTGGGCGTGGCGCCGCTGCACGCGGGCTTCGAGCTGTTTACGCCCGAGGGCAACCTGGCATTCATTACGGAGACGGAGCTGTATGCGGGTTCCGGCCGCCGCGTCGGCACCAAGAAGCAGGAAGGCGTGACGCAGGTCGAGTCGATGGTGCGCGACCTGTCGGAGCTGAAGATCGGCGACCCGGTGGTGCACATCAACCACGGCATCGGGCGCTACATGGGCCTGACCAGCATGGACCTGGGCGAAGGCGAGACGGAATTCCTGCACCTGGAGTACGCCAAGGACACCAAGCTGTACGTGCCGGTGTCGCAGCTGCACGTCATCTCGCGCTATTCGGGCGCCTCCCCGGAAGACGCGCCGCTGCATTCGCTGGGCTCCGGCCAGTGGGAAAAAGCCAAGAAGCGCGCGGCCGAACAGGTGCGCGACACGGCCGCCGAGCTGCTCAACCTGTATGCGCGCCGCGCGCTGCGCCAGGGCCATGCGTTTGAATTCTCCGCGCACGACTACCAGCGCTTCGCCGACAGCTTCGGCTTCGACGAGACGCCGGACCAGGCCGAGGCCATCAACAATGTCATCAAGGACATGACCTCGGGTAAACCGATGGACCGCCTGGTGTGCGGCGACGTCGGCTTCGGCAAAACGGAAGTGGCCTTGCGCGCCGCCTTCATCGCCGTCATGGGCGGCAAGCAGGTAGCCATCCTGGCCCCCACCACGCTGCTGGCGGAACAGCATGCGCAAACCTTCGCCGACCGCTTCGCCGACTGGCCCGTGCGCATCGCCGAGCTGTCGCGCTTCCGCACCGGCAAGGAAATCACGCAAGCCTTCAAGGGCATGGCCGACGGCACCATCGACATCGTCATCGGCACGCACAAGCTGCTGTCGGACGACGTCAAATTTACCCGATTGGGCCTGGTCATCATCGACGAGGAACACCGGTTCGGCGTGCGCCAGAAGGAAGCCTTGAAAGCCCTGCGCGCGGAAGTGGACGTGCTGACCCTGACGGCCACGCCGATCCCGCGTACCCTGGGCATGGCGCTGGAAGGCTTGCGCGACTTTTCCATCATCGCCACGGCGCCGCAAAAGCGCCTGGCCATCAAGACGTTCGTGCGCAGCGAGGGCGAAGCCATCATCCGCGAGGCGTGCCTGCGCGAACTCAAACGGGGCGGCCAGATCTACTTCCTGCACAATGAAGTGGAAACCATCCAGAACCGCCTGGCCATGCTGACGGAACTGCTGCCCGAGGCGCGCATCGCCGTGGCGCACGGCCAGATGCATGAGCGCGACCTGGAAAAGGTCATGCGCGACTTCGTCGCCCAGCGCTTCAACATCTTGCTGTGCACGACCATCATCGAAACGGGCATCGACGTGCCGACGGCGAACACCATCATCATGCACCGCGCCGACAAGTTCGGCCTGGCGCAGCTGCACCAGCTGCGCGGCCGCGTGGGCCGCTCGCATCACCAGGCGTATGCCTACCTGCTGGTGCACGATGTGCAGGGCCTCTCCAAGCTGGCGCAGCGCCGCCTGGACGCCATCCAGCAGATGGAAGAACTGGGCAGCGGCTTTTACCTGGCCATGCACGACCTGGAAATCCGCGGCGCCGGCGAAGTGCTGGGCGAGAGCCAGTCGGGCGAGATGACGGAAATCGGCTTCCAGCTGTATTCGGACATGCTCAACGAAGCCGTGCGATCGCTGAAGGCGGGCAAGGAGCCGGACCTGGCGGCGCCGCTGGCGTCGACCACGGAGATCAACCTGCATGTGCCGGCCCTGCTGCCGGCGGATTTTTGCGGCGACGTGCACGAGCGCCTGTCGATCTACAAGCGCCTGGCCAACTGCGCCACGCAGGAGAAGATCGACGATATCCAGGAAGAGCTGATCGACCGTTTCGGCAAACTGCCCGATCCCGTGAAGGCGCTGATCGAGACGCACCGCCTGCGCATCGCCGCGAAAACCGTGGGCATCGTCAAGATCGACGTGCATGGCGAAGCGGCCACCCTGCAATTCATGGCCAAGCCGCCGATCGACCCGATGCGCATCATCGAGTTGATCCAGAAAAACCGCCATATCAAGCTGCATGGCCAGGACAAGCTGAAGATCACGGCCGCCATGCCGGACCTGGCCGCGCGCGTGACGCAGATCAAGACCACCATCAAGCAATTGACGGTGTAGACCACTCATCTCATTTATGCAGGCCTGACCCATGACCAATACCAAGACCATCACCATGAATCTGATCCTGCAGGGCCTGGACGGCGACAGCGCACGCCTCGAACGCATCGCCGCGCTGGCCGCGCCCACCTCCATCACGCGCCTGGGCCCGAACGCCGTGCGCTGCGAGAAGATCGCCTACTCGCCCGCGCTGCGCCCCACCATCGAAGTGGCGGCGCAGGCGGCGCAGCTGGACGCCACCTACATGATGGGCCAGCGCGACCTCAGCGAATTCAAGCTGGTGGCGATGGACATGGATTCGACCCTGATCACCATCGAATGCATCGATGAAATCGCCGACATGCAGGGCTTGAAACCGCAGGTGGCGGCCATCACGGAAGCGGCCATGCGCGGCGAACTCGATTTCGCGGCCAGCCTGACACAGCGCGTGGCCCTGCTCGAAGGCCTCGACGCGTCGGCGCTGCAGCGCGTCTACGACGAACGATTGAAACTGTCGCCGGGCGCGGAAGCCATGCTGGCGGCCGTGCAGCAGGCCGGTTTGAAGACCCTGCTGGTGTCGGGCGGTTTTACTTTCTTTACGCAGCGCCTGAAACAGCGGCTGGGCCTGGACTACACGCACGCGAACGAACTGGAAATCGTCGATGGCAAGCTGACGGGCAAGGTATTGGGCGGCATCGTCGACGCCGAGGAAAAGCAGCGCACGGTGGAGCGCGTGTGCGCGGAGCTGGGCATTTCGCCGTCCGAAGCCATCGTCATGGGCGACGGCGCCAACGACCTGAAGATGATGGGCATCGCCGGCCTGTCCGTGGCCTTCCGCGCCAAGCCCGTGGTGCGCTCGCAGGCAGACGTGGCGCTGAATTTCGTGGGCCTGGATGGCATTTTGAATATCCTGAACTGAGTTGCTGTGCTGGGGTCAGGTCTGCCATTCAGACACGATCTCAGCCTCGGACACAATGGCAACGCTGGTGATATCTGGCCCACCAACTGTTGCCATAATATTGATCCGCTATAGCACCCTGCTTGGAGACGGGTCCGGCATCCCGACCAGGGTTTACAGGCGTGCGCCGCCAAGCACTTGCAACTTAAGCAGCGAAACCATACTCAGCATCAGCCTAAAACAGAACACTTAATGTTGAGATCGTGTCGAAATGGCAGACCTGACCCTCCCCCTTCCTCCCCCTTCTTTGCGCCGCCAAGCACCTGCACTTAAGCTGCGAAACCGTACTCCGCATCAGCCTAAACAGAACATTTAAGGATGAGATCGTGTCTGAACGGCAGACCTGACCCTCCCCCCTACATCTGCCACAAACGCAGCGGCAGCAATCCCCACCAGGCCAGCACCAGCAGCAGTTGCAGCGCCGCCAGCAACGCCACCCAATCCCATTTCGCCAGCGCGCCAGCTTCGGCCGCGGTGCCACGGCTGCGCCAGCAGCGGGCCAGGCCGAACGCCATGGCCAGCGGCAGCGCGCCCGTCGCCAGCGCCAGCAGCACGCTGGCCACCGTCACGTCGCCCAGGCGCAGGTAGGACTGGAAGAAAAAGAAGGGCAAGGGCAGCGCCAGCGCCAGCAGCGACAGCACGGGCGCGAACAGATGGTCGCCGCGCCCCAGCGCGCGGCGCGCGGCACGGTAGGCGCCCGCCAGCAGCACGTACAGCAAGCCCGCCACGCCCAGTGCCAGGCTGCCCCACAGCACCAGCATGCGCAGCATCGACACCCGCTCATAGCTGCGCAGGCCGTCGCTGAGGATATGCCGTCCATCCTCCTGCATCAGCACGTGCGATGCGGTGCTGCGGTCGCTGGCGCGGAACAGGAAGCCGCCGGCCGGCTCCAGTTCCGTCGGTTCGCCCTGGAACGGAATCAGGAACAGCGACTCGCCATCCCATTTGAGGCGCGTAAAACCGAAGACGGCATCGATCCAGGCCATGCTGGCCATGGGACTGGGCGACGGCAGGTACACGCCCTGCCAGTTTTCCACCGTGGGAGCGGGCGTGCCACGCGCGGCCGGCGCGCGCAGGGGCACGTCCAAGTCGCGCAGCAGCAGCCGGTTGAAGCGTTCATAGTCGGCTGCTTCCGCATCCGTATTGAAAGCCACGAAAAAGGCGCTGTCCTGCTCGGGGTAGATGCACAGCATGGCGCGGAAACCCACCGTGGTGCCCGGATGGCAGGCGCCCACCACATTGTGGCGGTCGCGCACGGCCAAGGCCAGGCCATGCCCCGTCGCCAGGCCCGCCTGCGCCGCATCCGTGCCGGCCGGCTCGGACAAGGCGCCCATCAGGGCCAGGTCGATGAATTGCGCGCCGTTCAGCCGGCCGTCGCCCATGAGGAATTGCGCCAGCTTGCCCATGTCGGCCGCCGTCGTGGTGAACTGCGCGGCCGGACGCAAATACTGGGGCACGGCTGCCTGTGCGACGCCATGCTCGAAGTGGCCCATGGCCAACCGCGGATCGGCCTGCGCGCCCGCGTGTGTGCCCGTTTGCGTGACAAAGCCGAAGGTGCTGTCCGCCATGCCCAGCGGCTGCAGCAGCTGGGCGTCCAGATAGCGCTCGTACGGCTGGCCCGTGACTTTCTCGATCACCATGCCCAGCAAGCCATAGCCCATGTTCGAGTAGGCATAGCGGCTGCCCGGACGGGCACGCACGCGCAGCAGGTTGCGCCCGCCATCGAAGGCTTCGGCCAGCGGCGTCTCCGGCGCAGGCTTCAGGCTGAATGCCTGCCAGAAGCGCACATTGTCCAGGCCCGAGGTATGCGCCAGCAAATGGCGGATGCGCACGGGATCGCTGGCTTGCCACGGATTCTTCAGGGCCGGTTCGGGCAGCACCTGGTGCAGGGGCGTGTCGAGCGTGAGCCGGTCTTCGCTGATCAGGCGCATGACGCCCAGCGCCAGCGCCACCTTCGCCACGGAACCTACCTGCACGCGCGTGTCCGCCAGCATGGGCAATTGTTTCGAGGCATCGCGCAAACCCGCAGCGCCCGTGCGCACGCTACCATCGGGCATGACTTCGCTCCAGACGGCGCCCGTCAGGCCCTCTTCCTTCAGGCCGGCGGCAAACTCCGCGTCCAGCGTGGCGCCGGCGGCGTGCGCCGCGGCACAGCACAGCAGCAGCGCCGGCACGGCGCGCCGCAGCCATGCGCGTCCATGCTCCAGGGTCGTATGTAATCTGTTAAGTTTCAACAATTGAGCAGCCTCTCCATGCGTGGCCTGCGCCCCCTCGCCGCGGCACTTGTTACAATTAAAAACTGCGCAAAAAGTGAAGCAAGGGAGACTACATGTCACAAGATATTATTTCCGATACCAACATCCAGCAGACCAAAAACCTGGCCTGGTGGTTGTACCTGATACATGGCGCCAGCTTCGTGTTCTCGCTGGGCGCCTTTTCCTTCATTCCGCTCATCATCAATTACGTGAAGCGGGATGAGGCGGCCGGGACCTTCGTATACAGCCATCACAGCTGGATGATCCGTTCCTTCTGGTGGTATGTGTGCTGGATCGTCGTCGGCGCCGTACTGTGGATCACCATCATCGGCATTCCGCTGGCATTCGTCGTGTGGGGCGTGGCCTGGCTGTGGAAAGCCTACCGCCTGCTGCGCGGCTTCCTTGACCTGAGCAACAACACGCCCGTGCCCATGTAAGCCGGCAGGCAAGCCGTCGCGCTGGCCTGCCACCCCGCCTACATCGCCGCGAATGCCCGTTCGATATCGGCGATCAAATCCTGCGGATCTTCCAGCCCCACGTTCAGGCGCACCAGCTGGCCCGGCAACTGCCAGCCCTTGCGCATGGACGCGATGCGGTACGGCATCACCAGGCTGTTCGCGCCGCCCCAGCTGTAGCCAATCTTGAACAATTGCAGGGCATCGATGAAGCGGTCCGTCTGCGCCTCCGTGTAGCGGGCATCGAACAGCACGGAGAACAGGCCGCCCGCACCCGTGAAATCGCGCTGCCAGATGGCGTGGCCGGGGCAATCGGCGAAGGCCGGATGCAGCACCGTGGCGATCTCGCTGCGGCCCTTGAGCCAGCTTGCCACCGTGCGCGCACCCGCGTCATGCGCATCGAAGCGCAGCTTCATGGTGGGCAAGCCGCGCAGCACCAGGTAGGCATCATCGGCCCCCACGCCCAGCCCCAAGCGCATGTGCGCCTGCGCCAGGCGCTCGTGCAAGGCCCGCTCGCGGGTGATCAGGGCGCCCATCAGCACGTCGGAGCCGCCCGACTGGTACTTCGTCAGCGCCTGCATGATGATGTCCACGCCCAGCTCGAAGCCGCGCAGGGCCAGGCCCGCCGACCAGGTGTTGTCCAGGGCCACCAGCACGCCGCGCGCATGGGCGGCCGCGCAGATGGCGGGCAGGTCCGGGACTTCCATGGTCACGGAACCGGGTGCTTCCGTCCAGATCAGCTTGGTATTTTCCTGAATCAGGGCGGCGATGCCGGCGCCGATCAGTGGGTCGTAATAGCGGGCCGTGATGCCGAAATCCTGCGCCAGCCAGCGTCCCAGTTCCCGGTTCGGATTGTAGATATTTTCCGGTAGCAATACATCGTCGCCCGTCTTCAGCAGGGCAAAGTCCGCCATGGCGATGGCCGCCAGGCCCGACGGCGCCAGCAGGCAGTATTTACCCCCTTCGATTTCGGCCAGCCGCGCTTCCAGGGTGAAGGTGGTGGGCGTGCCGTGCAAGCCGTAGGTGTAGGCGTTCTTGTCTTTCCAGTCGCCCGAGCGCATGGCCGCCACGTCCTTGAACAGCACGGTCGACGCGTGGTGGATAGCGTTGGGAAAGGCCGCAAAGCCTTGCGGCGCCTGGTAATCGCTGTGGATCAGCGCGGTTTGCGGGGATTTGGGTATGGTCATGGCATCGTCGGCAAATAAAAAAGGCGGCCCAGCCTGTGCTGGTCCGCCTTGATTGTAAGGGCTTCTGCCCTTGCCTGCCGTACGTCTGACAGAGTGTTACACCTTGTCGAATATCATTTTCACCGTGAAAAAACGTTCAGGCCAGGGCGCGCTGCCGCAGACAGTACCTTAATGTACAGCAAGGCAGCGCGACGCCGGCATGACGTTCTTACTCCGCAGCGCCCCACAGGTCGTGCGCGTCGGCCGAGGTGATGGTCACATCGACGAACTGGCCCACGGCCAGCTTGCGGTGCGGCTCGTATGGCGGCTTGACGTAGACGACGCCGTCGATTTCCGGCGCGTCGGCGGACGAGCGGCCCACGCCGCCGGAGCGGGTGACTTCATCGATCAGCACGCGCACGGTTTTGCCGACCTTGGCTTGCAGGCGCTTGCGGGAAATTTCTTCCTGCAGCAGCATGACGCGGCCGCGGCGCTCTTCGCGCACTTCTTCCGGCACGGGATTGGCGAGTTCATTGGCCGTCGCGCCTTCGACAGGCGAATACGCGAAGCAGCCCAGGCGGTCGATCTGCGCTTCCTTGAGGAAGTCCAGCAGGTACTCGAATTCCGCCTCCGTCTCGCCCGGGAAACCGGCGATGAAGGTCGAGCGGATCGTCAGGTCCGGGTTGATGGCGCGCCAGGCCTGGATGCGGTCCAGGTTTTTCTCGCCGCTGGCGGGACGCTTCATGCGTTTCAGCACGTCAGGATGCGCGTGCTGCATCGGAATGTCGAGGTATGGCAGGATGTGGCCGCCGCTCATCATCGGGATGATCTGGTCCACGTGCGGGTATGGATACACATAGTGCAGGCGCACCCAGGCGCCGTAGGACTTGGCCAGCTCGCCCAGCGCTTCCGTCAGCTGCGTCATGTGGGTCTTGACGGGACGGCCATTCCAGAAACCGGAACGGAATTTCACGTCCACGCCATACGCCGACGTATCTTGCGAAATAACAAGCAATTCCTTGACGCCGGACTTGAACAGGTTTTCCGCTTCCATCATCAATTCGCCGATCGGGCGCGACACGAGGTCGCCGCGCATCGACGGGATGATGCAGAAACTGCAGCGGTGGTTGCAGCCTTCGGAAATTTTCAGGTAGGCATAGTGCTTCGGCGTCAGCTTGACGCCTTGCGGCGGCACCAGGTCGAGGAACGGCGCGTGCGGCTTGGGCAGGTGCAAGTGGACGGAATCCATCACTTCGGCCAGCGCGTGCGGCCCCGTGACGGACAGCACCTTCGGGTGCACCTTCATGATGATGTCGTCGCCGGCAGCATCTTTCTTGGCGCCCAGGCAGCCGGTCACGATGACTTTGCCGTTTTCAGCCAGCGCTTCGCCGATGGCGTCCAGCGACTCTTGCACGGCAGCATCGATAAAGCCGCAGGTATTGACGATCACCAGATCGGCGCCAGCGTAGGATTTCGCCGTTTCGTAGCCTTCGGCGCGCAGTTGGGTCAGGATTTGTTCGGAGTCGACCAGCGCTTTCGGGCAGCCGAGCGAGACAAAGCCCACTTTCGGCGCCGCACCTGGCATGGCCAGCATGGCCTCGGGCTGGGCGGAAGGAAGGGGAATACGGTGAATTTCAGACATAGTTGGCAGCTAGTAAAATGGTGAGGCGAATCGGCTATTGTACCCCGAGCCGCCCTTAGCTGTCAGTGGCGGTCTGGTTTTGCTGCGGGATATGCAACGGTGCGAGCCACGGGCGACCTGCCCTGAGCATATTCTTTCACGTATTCCATATCTGGCTGCAGCCCATACTTGACTAATGTACTTGTTATTTCATACACAGTCTCGCTATAATAAGATTTTATTGCTCTGTGGAAATAAAATGTTCATCAAAAATTTCGTTGCCAACGTTTTTGCAGCAGCCATCTCTGCGCTGATGCTCGGTGGCTGTGTCACAACGCATGTGCAGCGCCCTCTCAGCGTCGGCGTGCCCTCCGAAGGTACAGCCGTTGCTGTCAGCATTACTGCCAACACTGATGCGGTGAACGGATTGGGCCAGATCACCTTGGGCCGCCTGAGTAGCGGAGACGCAGTATCCAGCCTGGTCCTGCAGCAATATATCCTGAACCAGGTTGCCAAGGATATGGCGCGCGACACGACTCTTTTCATGGGGACCCTGCCACCGGGGAAATACTACTTCAGTCAACTGGCCGACGCCGGCAAATCAAACCGCTACATCAAAATGGGCAGCGGCCTGGGCTTATTTACTGTGGAGGAAGGCAAGCCGGTCGATCTGGGCCGCCTGATCGTCACTCCTCTCTATGGCGAGCGTGTACTGGTCGGCCGCAGCGTGCGGGTGCGAGACAACCGCACCCTGCTCGAACGCTATTCTCCCGAGCACCTGAAGCTGTTTGCACCCGAAAAGACAGTCAGCTGGTCCGGATCGCGCAGTGATACGGATCGCGCTGAGGAAGTCGCCATGGCCCGCCCCACCGGCGCCGAATGCGTGACGGAGCTACCAGACGGCAGCGTGGCGGCCGCAACCCGCATGGGCACAGTGCTGTGGCGCAGCCCTGAGGGAACATGGAAACAACTGGCCAGCGACAAAATAGAGACGCTGAACTGCGTGCAGCCGGTGCAAATGCCGGATGCAGACTTGCTGGCCTTCGGCGAGTTCGGCACCCTGCTGCGCCATGCGCCGGGACAGAACAAGCTTGAACCGATTGACACTGGCAACCTTCCCTATGGCAATCTGGTCGGACTGGCTGGCAATATGGACGCTGGCTGGTATGTCGCCGTCCAGCGTAACAATGAAGTCACGATTTATCATTCCGCCCGTCTCGAGCGCGGCGAGTGGAATCAGGTACGCAGTGAGAAGCTGGGGAAGTGGCTCCTGAACCAGGACACCTGGTTCTGGCTGCGCGATATCGGCACAGGCTTTGCCTACACGTCGACGAAAGGAACGCTGCACCTCTACGACTACGCCAGTGGCCAGTGGTCAGAGCGGGCAATGCCTGATCGCCGTGTGGATGCGATGCGCATCAGCGGCAGCGGCATGTGGAGCCTCGTAACACAAGGTTACGGGCCATTTGCGATCACCTCCAGAGATGCTTTCGTTTCAGTGAATCAAGGTCAAACCTGGCAAGAGGTCGCCGCTAGCCACATTCCGCTGGTTCAGCGTACCGATGGCACCCTGCTGCGTTTTGAAAGCAGTCTGATGAGCGATACGACCTTACATGCCAGTAGCGACATGGGCAAAACGTGGACACTGGTGGACGCCAAACCGAAATCACGCGAGTTGACCCCGCTGAAATCGGGTGCGATTCTGGGAAAAATAATGCAGTGGAGCGTGCCGGCGCAATTTGAAATATCGAACGACGGCGGCAAAAGCTGGACTGCCGAAAGCATGAAGTGAAAGTTCTGACCGTCAGTCGACAATGCCATGCCCACCCGATGTGAACGATGACTACCAGGCGGCATCCGTGCCGTCTGCCTGGATCGACTTGCAGAGCAAGAGCCGGATGGCGGACGCGCCTGAATAGGTGGTGGAAGGCACGTCGATTGAAACCCTGATTGAGCAGATCTTTGGCAATCAGGAAGTCAGCTATATCCACGTCCACCACGCCAGACGCGGTAGCTACGCTGTCCGGGTTGACCGGGCATAGGTAGCAATGGATTGCATGTGCGATTCTCAGGCTCCTGCATCGCTTATCATCCAATGCAGGCTATGAGCTTGCTCAGTCCGGTTCCAAAGCACGGCAGGAAGCAGCACCTGGGAATTCAATACGTAGCTTGGGCCAGGTACCTTGCCAATTCTTGCCACGCACGCGGCCTGCGTAGACCGATTGCTTCGCTGTCAGAAATCGCTCTGTCGGCCGGACCACCAGATCGAAAAGATCATGCAGGCCGAAAGGAGCCGCTATATCGATGCCTGCAAGGTCATTGAGTCGCACACCCACGGCAGTGGCGGTTTCCGGCCAGTATCTCCTGGCATCGGAAGCGGTCAGGTAAGGCAGGTCCGCATTGCGTTCATGCATACGCGCCTGATTCTTTACCGACCAGCCCAGCGTGCCGTCCCGTGCTCTTAAATTCGACTCAAGCATGGCGTCATGCGCCTGTGTCGCCTTGCTTGGGTCGTACCAGATGACGTCGATATCGTGAGGCAGTGGCGAGGGCGAACGTTGATGCAAATGATCCCAGACACAGCATCGCACAAATCCCGCAGCGACCCAGCAATCGGGCAGATCAAGTTCCCTGACAAGACGAAGGACATGCATACGCTCATTATCGGCTGCAATCATTGCTTGCAATTGCTCAAGCAGCGCCATACATACTCCTCGTGGACCTGCAGTTGCATATCAAACGAACGCTGCGATGTCATCCTTGCCGGACAGCGTCTGCCCATCAAGGAAAAATGGTTGTACCATGCTCCGATCAAAACCTGGCACACCGAGGCGATATGGCGCCTGAATGCACAACGGCACAGGAACTCCTGTGCCGTTGTACGACGTAAAAACCGGATCAGCTTATTTTTTGTCCGTCGGCGGAACCGGCGGCACGAACGGGAACGTGCCGAACAGATTCTTGCTCTGGCTCTGCATCTGTTCCTGCATCTGCACGAACAGGCTCTTGCTCTGGTCGATGTAGTTGTTCATCATGCCTTGCATCATCGGACCCTGGACATTCATGAACTGGGTCCACATTTCCGGGCTGAATGGCTTGCCTTCGAAACTGCCGGCCGACGTGCCCGTGAATTTGTGCTGGATATCGGTAAACGCTTGCACGTTCTTTTCCAGGTAGGATCCCATCATGCCCTGCATGGCGTGGCCATAGTAGCGGATGATCTGCGACAGCACGCTGCTCGAGAACATGGGCGCGCCGTTGGCTTCCTCTTCCAGAATGATCTGCAGCAAGATGCTGCGCGTCAAATCTTCACTGGATTTGGCATCCACGACTGTAAAGACCTCGTTATCCAACACCAGCTGCTTGACGTCCGTCAAGGTGATGTAGGAGCTGGTTTGCGTGTCATACAGACGGCGGTTGGGATATTTTTTAATCAGGCGGTCTATATTTTTTTTTGCACTACTCATCACAAGTTCCACTTATTGCGCCGCAGCGCGTACTGAGTTAATCCGAAAAAAAAGCGAACGTGGGTCCGCTTTCGCACCTGCCTACTTTTTGCATTATAGAGTGGAAAACGGCTCCATTGCACATCAGGGTAGTAGATTCCCGCATTTATTGCAACGCAACTAAAAGTAGATTCCTGACAAGACCGGAGATCACCGCGGTCTTGCCCTGCCAGAAAGCTTGGCCTTCCCTATTCGGCCCTGACTTTAACATACCGGCCAGGCGCCGCCTCGATCGGCGCGTGGCGCTTATTGCCGGGCTTGCCTGGCGCCTTGACGTCGGCGCCGCCGTGTTCGGCCAGGAACGCCGCCCATTCGGGCCACCAGCTGCCCACGTGCTCCGTCGCGCCTTCCATCCATTGCTCGGCGCTTTGCGGCTTCGACCTGGCCGTGCGTGGCTGGTCATTGCTCCAGTAGCTGCGCTTTTTCTTCGACGCGGGATTGATCACGCCGGCGATGTGGCCGGACGCGCCCAGGATGAAACGGTTGGCTTTTGGCTTTTTCGGGTTCAGCAGGGCCGTGCTGGCATACGCCGCGCCCCAGGGCACGATATGGTCTTCGCGCGAACCGTAGATGAAGGCGGGCGCGTCGATGCTGCTCAAATCGACCTTTTCGCCGGCCACCGTCAGCTTGCCCGGCACTTTCAGGCTGTTTTCCAGGTAGGTATTGCGCAGATACCAGCAAAACATGGGGCCGGGCAAACTGGTGCCGTCGCCATTCCAGTACAGCAAGTCGAACGCGGGCGGTTCCTTGCCCTTCAGATAGTTCGACTGCACGTAGTTCCACACCAGGTCGTTCGGCCGCAGGCTGGAGAAGGTGCTGCCCAGGTCGCGGCCCGACATCAGGCCGCCCTTGGCCAGGGTTTGCTCGCGCAGCGCCACCTGCGGCTCGTCGATGAAGACGTCAAGCGCGCCCGTGTCGCAAAAATCGAGGAAAGTGGTCAAGAGGGTCAGGCTGGCGGCCGGGTTCTGGCCGCGCGCCTTGAGCACGGCCAGCGCCGTGGAAACGATGGTGCCGCCCACGCAAAAGCCGAACATGTTGAGCTTGTCCTGGCCGGAAATCTCCTGCACCACGCGGATGGCTTCGATGACGCCCTGCTCCACGTAATCGTCCCACGTAACGTGCTGCATGCTCAGGTCCGGATTGCGCCACGACATCAGGAATACCGTATTGCCCTGCTCCACGGCATAGCGCACGAGCGAATTTTCCGGCTGCAAGTCAAGGATATAGAATTTATTGATGCATGGCGGCACCATCAACAGGGGCCGCTGGTGTACCGTGGGGGTGCTTGGCGTGTACTGGATCAGCTGGAACAGCGCGTTTTCAAACACCACCGTGCCCGGCGTGGTGGCCACGTTGCGGCCCACTTCGAACGCCGATTCGTCGGACTGCGAGATGCGGCCCTTGCCCATGTCGGCCAGCATGTTGCTCAAGCCCTTGGCCAGGCTCTCGCCCTTGGTCTCGATCAAGGTTTGCTGGGCGTCCGGATTGGTGGCGAGGAAGTTGGCGGGCGACATGGCGTCGACGATTTGCTGCACGGCAAAGGCAATCTTCTGCTTCTGGTGCGGCGTCGCTTCCACGGCATCGGCCATGGCAGTGAGAAATTCGGCGTTCAGCAGGTAGGCGGCCGCGTTGAAGGCGGACAAGGGACTGGCGTGCCAGGCCGGCGCGGCGAAGCGGCGATCCTTCAGCTCCGGCGTCTTGCCCGCCATGAAATCGGTCCACAAGCCCGTCAGCTTGGCGACATAGGCATTTTTCAGCTGTTCGATCACTTCCGGCTTGATGCTGGCACCCGCATCCTGCAAAATGCCGGCAATCGGATTGCTGGCCGGCTGCGGTACCATGTTGAACCACGTTTTCCACTGCTCAGGATTGCTGATCTGCGCCATCCATTCCTTGGTCATCATTTGAGGATCGGGCATGTTCATAGATATATGTAAGTCCATTCAAGAATTGGGGACGCCAAACAAAACCTGCTGAACGCCAGCATTGTTCGGCGTCGAAACGTAGTCGAAGAATAACTTTTTGATCACCTGCATGCAAACCCTGCATGCAAACCTTTACTGACTGCCACTACTCATGATGCTCATGACCGCTGTTGCCTGGATCTATGTCGTCGGCCTCATGGCGCTGACGGAACCGTCCGTCGTTGCCGGGGTGATGACCTTCGTGCTGTACTGCGTCATCCCGCTGTCCATCCTATTCTATCTGACGGGCTCGCGGCGACGCAAACGCAAGGCCGAGCGTATCGCGGACATGCGGGCGCGCGCTCTCGCCTCAGCAGACGATAAAACAAAAACGGCAGACACATAAGTGTCTGCCGTGCAGATTATTTGCGCCAGATCAAGCTGGCCTGTCGTCCCGTGACGCCATCGCGCCGGTACGAGTAAAAGCGTGCCGCATCGCTGACGGTGCAATACTCCCCGCCCGCCACTTGTGCCACGCCGTCGCGCAGCAGCATGGTGCGCGCCAGCGCATAGATGTCGGCCAGGTACTTGCCTGGCTTGCCAGCGATGGCCGTGAACGCGGCCGATAGAACTTGCCGCTCTGCATCGTCATGCGCGCCGTCGCGGAACGCTTGCAGGACATCGTGCCCCACTTCAAATTGCTGCGGACCGATCGCCGGCCCCAGCCACGCGAGGATCTCCGTCGCGCCCTGCGCCCGCATGCGTTCCACCGTGCGCCGCAAGACGCCGCTGGCCAGGCCGCGCCAGCCCGCGTGCGCCGCGCCCACGACGAGTCCGTCATGCGAGCAGAACAGCACAGGCAGGCAATCGGCCGTCATCACCACGCACACGGCGCCCGCCTGCGTGGCGACGCTGGCGTCGGCGTCCGGCACGCAACCGTGCAGGCTGGCGGCGTCCGCCACGGCCACGCCATGCACCTGCGACAGCCAGGCTGGCTGCGCCGGCAAGACGCCGGCCAGCCGCGCGCGGTTGTCCAGCACGTGCGCGGGCTCGTCGCCCACGTGCGTGCCCAGGTTCAAGCCGCCGCCGCCCTGCTCGTCACCATACACGCCCTGGCTGACGCCGCCAGCGCGCAGCGTCGACAGCGCCCCCACATTGGCCGGCAAGCCGGGCCAGTGCGGAACGAGGCAAGGCAAGGCTGCCTTCATCAGACCTGTTCCGGCTCGGGAATGCCGGCCGTGGCGATCAGTTGCGCGAAGTCGTCGGCCAGCGGCACGATCCACTCGCACGCTTCCAGGGTGCCCGGATGCACGAGGCCGAGACGGCGCGCCTGCAGCGCCTGGCGCGAGAAGACGGACACCAGGTGCTGCTTGCCATACACATAGTCACCGACCAGCGCAAAGCCCAGATGCTGCATGTGCACGCGGATCTGGTGCGTGCGGCCTGTTTCCAGGCGACATTGCATCAGGCTCACGGGGCGGCGGTCAAGTTCGCCGCTGCCGATCAATTCGTAGTGCGTGATGGCCGGCTTGGCCGTGAAATTTTCCGACACGGCCATCTTGACCCGGTCGCGCGGGTGGCGCGCGATCGATGCGTCAATGGTGCCCGCCGCTTTCGGCGTGCCCCACACAAGCGCGAAATACTCGCGCTTGACGGTGCGTGCCTGCAGCTGGCGCACCAGGTCCGTCTGCGACGCCAGGGTCTTGCCGACCACCATCAGGCCGCTCGTATCCTTGTCCAGGCGGTGCACGATGCCGGCGCGCGGCACGCCGGCCAGCTGCGGGCAGTGGTGCAGCAGGCCGTTGAGCAGGGTGCCGGACCAGTTGCCGGGGCCCGGATGCACGACCAGGCCGGCCGGTTTGTTGATCACGATGATATGCTCATCCTCGTGCACGATGTTCAATTCCATCGCTTCCGGCTTAAAAGCCTCGTCTTCCGGCGCGCTTTGCGGCAGAATGACGATCTTTTCATCGCCATAGGCGGTCATGTTGCGTTTGGCAACTTTTCCGTCGACGGTCACGAATCCGGCTTCCAGCCACAATTGCAAGCGGCTGCGCGAGTATTGCGGCACCAGCTTGGAGATGACTTTATCGAGGCGGTGGCCGCAGGCGTCCGGCGTCAGTTCCAATGTAATCGGGGCCATTTCCTCGAAGACGTCGTCGGCGGCAAAATCGCCGTCAAACGCCGCTTCGGCAGCATGGTCAGAAAGGGAGTCAAACGCGGGGTCAGCCAAATTAGGCTTCGGAGTTAATATCACAGCATTCCCATCGGCTATAATCAGCCTATTGTAAAATCTTGGTTAAAACCTTCTTGCAAAACGTCATGCAAAAAAAATTATCGTTGGTAGTCGCTTCAGTCGTTCTGCTCGGCATGTCCGCTTGCAGCTTGTTGCCTGAAAAAGTGGATGAGACCAAAAACTGGTCCGTTACGAAATTATACTCGGAGGCGCGTGAAGAAATGGCCGGGCAGCACTATGAAGCTGCAATCGGCCTGTTCCAGAAGCTGGAGGCTAACTATCCTTTCGGCAACTATGCCCTGCAAGCGCAGATGGAGATCGCTTACGCGTATTATAAGTCGGGAGACCAGGCGCAGGCATTGGCCGCCGTCGAACGCTTCATCAAGTTGCATCCGAACCACGCCAATGTGGATTATATGTACTACTTGCGGGGCCTGATCAGCTTTAACGACCAGATCAGCTTCCTGAACTTCCTGTACGAACAGGATCCGACCGAGCGCGATCCGAAAGCCACGCGCGAAGCGTTTGCGGCCTTCAAGCAATTGGTGGACAAGTTCCCGAACAGCAAGTACGCCCCCGATTCGCTGGCCCGCATGAATTACCTGATCGATGCGATGGCGAAATACGAAGTGCACGTGGCGCGCTATTACTACCGCCGTGGCGCCTACCTGGCCGCCGCCAACCGCGCGCAAACGACGGTGAGCGACTTCGCCGCCTCGCCGGCCATCGAGGAAGCGCTGTTCATCATGTACCGCTCGTATGACAAGCTGGGCCTGACCGACTTGCGCGACGACACCTTGCGCGTGCTGACCAAGAACTACCCGAACACGGCATTCCTCAGCCCGGAAGGGGTGAACAAGGAACGCAAGTGGTGGAAGTTCTGGCAGTAACATAAGAAAAACCGGGCTAGCCCGGTTTTTTTTCTTGCTTCGCCCCCAAAAGCAAGAACCGGGGTCGTCCCCTCAGGATACGACCCCGGCTTTTGCAACTGGGCGGGGGCTTTACCGATCCATTCGCGCCTATTCGCCCACTTTGCGCCTAAATACCCAGCTGGTGTCATTCGACGCTTCCGGCACGAAGCCGTAGCCATCCACGTCGAACTGCTTGAGCTGTTCGGGATCGCGGATGGCGTTGACGGCGGCGTAGCGGGCCAGCATGCCGCGCGCGCGCTTGGCGTAGAAGGAGATGATCTTGTACTTGCCGTTCTTCCAGTCCTCGAACACGGGCGCGATGACGGGCACGTCCAGCTGGCGCGGCTTGACGGATTTGAAATATTCTTCGGATGCCAGATTGACCAGCACCTTGGCGCCCTGCTCCTTTGCCGTGCGGTTCAGGCCTTCGGTGATGGTGTCGCCCCAGAAGGCATACAGATCCTTGCCGCGCGCCGTCGACAGGCGCGTGCCCATTTCCAGGCGGTGCGGATGGATCAGGTCGAGCGGGCGCAGCAAGCCATACAGGCCCGACAGGATGCGCACCTGCGACTGGGCGTAGGCCAGCTGGGCCGGCTGCAGGCTGCGCGCCTCGAAGCCCGCATACACATCGCCGTTGAAGGCCATGATGGCCTGGCGCGCGTCGTCGAGCCTGGGCGTCCAGGACGCATAGCGGGCCACGTTGAGGGCCGACAAAGTGTCGGAAATGCCCATCAGGCTGCCCACTTCGGCGGGCGAAAACTGGCGCATGCGTTCGATCAGCTGGGCGGAATGGTCGAGAAAATCGGGGGTGCTGTGCAACGAGGTTGTTGGCGGCGTCTCCAGGTCGAGACTCTTGGCGGGCGAAAGCACGATCAACATAAATTATCACTACAGAATAGAATTGCCGACATGATACCTGCTCCACAAAAACTCGTCCTCGACACCAACGTTTGTCTCGACCTCTTCGTCTTCAACGATCCGCGCTGGGCCCCCTTGCTGGCGGCCATGGAAAGCGGCGCCGTGCACGCCATCACGCGCGAAGATTGCCGCGAGGAATATCTGGTCGTCTTGCATTACAAACATCTGCCGCTCGATGAAGCCAGCCGCGCCGTCGCCGCCGCCCGCTTCGACAGCTTGATCACGGTGGTGGCGCCTGTCGCTTCCAGCGTGCGCCTGCCCGTGTGCACGGACAAGGACGACCAGAAATTCCTCGAACTGGCACGCGACGCCAATGCCGACGTGCTCATCACCAAGGACAAGGCGCTGCTAAAGCTGGCGCGCAAGACGGCCAAGGCAGGCATGTTCAGGATCATGGTGCCGGAAGGCTGGGCACTGCCGGCCTGAGGCGGCAAGGCCGCCACCGGAACGGGGCGCGCTGCGCTAGAATAGGCAACGATTCCATTCTTGCCTTGCGCCACTACCGTTCATGAACAGCCCGTCCCTGCCCTACCCGACTCCCAGCCTGACCACCCGCCTGCCCCTGGTGGGCACGACGGTATTTACCCGCATGTCCAGCCTGGCGGCGCAGCACGGCGCCGTCAACCTGGGCCAGGGTTTTCCCGACTTCGATTGCGACCCGGCCCTGGTCGAGCTGGTCAGCGACGCCATGCGCGCCGGCCACAACCAGTATCCGATGATGACGGGCGCCGCGCCCTTGCGCGAGGCGATTGCCGCGAAGATCGCCAGCCTGTACGGCCACGCCTACGATGCGGGCACGGAAATCACCGTGACGGCAGGCGCCACGCAGGCGCTGACCACGGCAATCCTGTGCTGCGTGCATCCGGGCGACGAAGTCATCGTCATCGAGCCGGCCTATGACAGCTACCTGCCGGCCATCGCGCTGGCCGGCGGCGTGCCCGTGCTGGTCTCCATGCAGGTGGGGGAACAAGGCTACAGCGTGCCGTGGGACCAGCTGGCCGCCGCCGTCAGCCCCAGGACGCGCCTGATCATCATCAACACGCCGCACAATCCGACGGGCACGATTTTGCGCCCGGCCGACATCGCCGCGCTGGCCGACATCGTGCGCGGCACGCAAATCTTGATCTTGTCCGACGAAGTATACGAGCACATGGTGTACGACGGCGTGCGCCATGAATCGCTGAGCCGCCACCCGGAACTGGCGGCGCGCAGCTACATCGTCTCCAGCTTCGGCAAGACCTATCACGTGACGGGCTGGAAAGTGGGTTATGTGGCGGCGCCAGCGGCCCTGACGGCCGAGTTCCGCAAAGTGCACCAGTACAACGTGTTTACCGTCAACACGCCGATGCAGCACGGCCTGGCCGGCTACATGGCCGACCCGCAGCCCTGCCTGGACTTGCCCGCGTTTTACCAGCACAAGCGCGACCTGTTCCGCGGCGGCCTGGCCGGCAGCCGCTTTTCCCTGCTGCCGGCCGACGGCACGTACTTCCAGTGCGTGCGCTACGATGGCATTTCGCAAGAGAGCGAAGCGCAGTTCGCCGAATGGCTGACGACGGAAATCAAAGTGGCGGCCATTCCCGTCTCCGCGTTTTATGCGCAGGGCAAGGAGTCGGGCATCGTGCGCTTCTGCTTTGCCAAGAAAGACGAGACCTTGCGCCTGGCGCTGGAGCGCCTGCGCAGCATATAACCGAGCACGGCTTCGCCACGGCGGGGCAAAGGATGACAGCATGGTACAGCGTCGCATCGGCCCGGCCGACCTGGTTCCCGGCGAACCCCTGCCCTGGGATTTGTTCCTGGCTGATCATAGCGCAGGCCCGCAACTGCGCAAGGGGCAGATCATCTCGGATGGCACGCAGCTGGGGCGGCTGTTGCAGCTGGGCCTGTATGTGGGCGCGCCGGATCAGCCCTCCGTCCTGCGCCTGCTGAACGAAGCGGCGCAGCGCCTGGAGCGCTTGCTGCTGGACTTGCGCAGCGAAAACAACGCCGAGCGCGACGTGCGCGACATCGCCCGCGAACTGCTGCGCGCGCTCGACCACGATGCCGACATCGCCCTGGCCAGCATCATGCTCAACCAGATCGCCGGCAGCTACGCCGTGCGCCACTGCATCGAAACGGCCTTGCTGGCCATGCTGGTGGGGCGCGGCATGCACAAATCCCACGACGAACTGCTGCTGATCGGCGCCGCCGCGCTGACCATGAACGTGGGCATGCTGCGCCACCACGACAGTTTCCAGGACCGGCGCGGCCCCTTGAACGACGAGGAAATGCGCATCGTGCGCCAGCACCCGCAGGAAAGCGAGGAACTCTTGCGCTGCGCCGGTGTCGACGACGAGGAATGGCTCAGCTGCGTGCTGCTGCACCATGAAAACGACGACGGCAGCGGCTATCCGCAGGGGCGCACGGCCGATGAAATCCTGCAAAACGCCAAGCTGATCGGCCTGGCCGACCGCTATTGCGCCCGCGTCTCGGCGCGCAACTACCGCCGCTCCATCCTGCCCGACCAGGCGCTGCAGCACATCTTCCTCGACCAGAACCTGCCCATCGACCCGCTGCTGGGCGAGCAATTCGTCAACCTGCTGGGGAAATATCCGCCAGGCACATTAGTCCGCCTGCGCAGCGGCGAACTGGGCGTCGTCACGCAGCGCGGCGCCGCCCACGTGCATCCGCTCAGCGACCCTCTGGGCGCCCCGCTGGCCGCCGCCGAACTGTCGCAGCTGGCGCCCCGCGACACGGCAGACAGCCGCTTTGCCATCGTATCCTCGCTGCACGAAGACGATGCGGGCCTGCATTTCAGCATGCGCCATGTGTGGGGCGATGAGGCGCGGCTGTAGCGTGGGCAGGCCAAGGCCGCAGCGCACGCAATGTCCGGCAAATGCCACCTTACTGTTTCGCAGGACGGATGCCCGTGTACTGCGCGCTGACCAGCAGCCATTCGTTGCCGCTCAAGCGGGCGACATAGCCGGCGCGCATGGCGAAGGCACGGGCGCTTCCATCCTGGTTGAGACGGTATGACAGGCGTGCCGAAATGAGCGCGGTATCGCCGAGCAGGCGCACCACAGGTTCGTCGACCTGCAGCTGCGGGCTGGGCCGCTTCTGTCCCGGCGCATAAAAGGAAAGCATTTTTTCACGTCCGTCCACTTCGCCCACCGGCGATATTTCCACATAATTCTCGGCCGTGATGGCTTTCAGCGTAGCTTGATCAAAGTTATTCTGCGCCTGCGCATGCCGCTGTACCAGGGCAACAAGTTCGGCATCGCCGGACGCCGCGTTCGCGCTACCGATAACGCCGAAGGCGCCTAGCAGGCAAGTGGAGAGAACATGTGAAAAGGTCAATTTCATGGACAATCATCCTGGTCGAGGTCATTGGGAAGCGTCCGTTGCCTGCTGCGGCAGTATCGGACACTCGCTTGCGGCCGCTCATTGCGAGAAAACCCACTGCATGCTATCCCCTTTCCCTTTTCTGGCGCATGCCAGTGCGACAAACCGCTTGATTGGAGGATTGAAATGCAATTTCGCCGGCTCGGGATGCGCATGGCGATGCGTTCAAAGACGCCCGCAAGCCATGCCTCAGCGCTCTCGCTCAGGAGCATCGAGCAACTTCTGTTGCAGATCAAGGTTGAGCGCCCACTGCTCTTCCACGGGAATGGCGCGCCGCGAGCTGGTCTTGAGGGAGCCTTCTTGCGTCCACAGAAATGGATAAAAATTCAGGCATAGGTCGCCGGACAAGGGCAATTCGGGCAATGCGTCAAAGTCCTGCGCATCGCCGGGCTGCCGGCCGTAAAACTGCCGCAACTGGCGAGTAAAAGCCCATTCGACAAACGCCGTGAAGCCGACCTCCAGCGCCTCCCACGCCAGTGTCTCGGGCGCGAGGTAATACATCTTGCCCTGGTCGGCCCCGAGTGCGCCGCCGTTGATGGCAAAAAAGCCGCCGAGCACGTCGTCGGCCACCAACAAAAAACCCTCGCTCTTTCCGTCGTTCCACGTAGCAATGTTCCGCTCCAGCTTGCCATGCCCTGAGCCCAATATCCGGAGCCAGCCGTCATCGACGAGGATGCCGCCGGTTTCATAGGCGATCGCGCCGAGGGGCGAACGCGTGGTGACCTGCAGGCTCAGCAGCACGTCCTCCCTGCGGGCCGAGGGCGGCAGCAATTCCACCTGGATCTCGGCCTCGCTGGCCCATTGCCTGATCAGCGGAAACGCTGGGTCTTCACTATCCAATAATTCATTCAATGTACGCATTCCACCTGGCCTTATCGATGACCGCTTCCGGCGGTCGGAGAGTGCATGACGACGCTGGCACTGCCCGGCGGGCAGCGCCCGGCATTCCAGCGGCTCGCCCCTGGCGCGATGCAGTGTCGCTGACGACATCTGCACGCTCCGCAAATTTTACACAGACACTCCCCAGTCCCCCTGCACGCCTGCCGCCGGCCACGCAAAGCCGGCCTGATGCCGGCGTCCGGCATGCCGTGCATTCCCCCGTATCGACCGTTCATCCTGCGCCTGGCGCCATTCGTCCTCCCGCGCTCGCCCGCCAGGGCGGCCGCACATACCATGCCGATATGACCACTCCACTCCAGTTCAAGTCCGGCCAATTGTATGGCGACGCGCATCACGGCGCGCGGCAGCCTTTTCGATATCCGCCGCCGGAAGGCCACGCGTGGCAAGGATGAAGCCGAAACGCACCGGCATGACGATGCCCGCTTCGTCTTCGTCCTGTCCGGCACCTATATTTCCAGCGCCTTGCACGACGCACCGAGAGCGCTTCGTCGATGGCAAGGGCAGTTTAATTGCTGACCAGTCCGACCATGCCGACATTGATGCGCCCGTAAGCGACCTTCATTTTGCGGACGTCAAGTATGCGCGCAGTCCATGCGTGAGCACGAAAGGAAACACGCTCGCGTGATCTTCATCCTCGAAGACCCGCAAGCGCGTCTTCAGGCCGGGGAACTTGCGCGATTTCAACTTTCCATCGAATTCGCGCAAGTCGGCCAGCATGTCGGCCTCGTCTTCCAAGCGCGAGCGTTTCTTGCCCGCCGCCAGCTTTTCCCGGCCGCCGATGCCGAAGAAGACGGATGCGGGCAGGTCCTTGTGGCTGGCGGCATACGCCTGCTCGCGGTCGAACATCACGCCCGCGTCGTACCACAGCGAAGGACTGCCGAGGATGTAATGCTCGAAGGTGCGCGGTTCCGTCAGCAGGAATTGCAGGCCCAGCAGGCTGCCATAGGAGTGGCCGATAAACACCTTGCGCTGCATGTTCACGCGGTAATGCTGCGAAATAAAAGGGAAGACCTCGCCCGAGATGAACTGGCCATACGCCTTCGCTTCGCCGAACGCCGCTTGCCGTCCCGGCATGTCCGAGCGGTAATCATGCTTGCGCGGTGTGGTGGGCGTGTAATCGCGGCGCCGGCTGTACACGCCGCCATCGCCATTCGCATACGACAATCCCACCACGATGACTTCTTCCATGCCCGCATGCTTGTTCAGGCGCTGCGCAATATTGCGCACGACGGGAAACGCATAATTGGCGTCGGTGACGAACAGCACCGGATAGCGTTTATTGCCCTGCCGATAGGAATCGGGCAAGGCGACATACAGCTGGTAGTCGCGCTTCAGGGCCTGCGCGCGGATATCGCGCACTTCCGTATTCTCAAGGACGTAGCCGGCAGGCGCGCTGGCGGGGGCGGCAAGTGCGCTGTTGAGCAGGCCGCACAATGCAAGCAGCAGGCCAAGGGTTTTCAAATTACGGGATTTCAAACGGTGCTCTCCATGTCGTGGTGATGGCAGCCCGGCATGCGCATGCAAGACCGGGCAATGCGCCGGTGGCGCCTACTTCGCCGCTGCCGCCGCCAGCTGCACCAGCTTGCGCTCGACAAAGGCCTGCAGTGGCGGCGACAGGGTTTGCAAGCCCTTGGCCCGCTCGAACGCCTGGCGCGCCTGGGCCGGGTGGTTGTCGGCTTGCAAGGCGATCCCCAGGCCCATCCACCAGACGCTGTTGTCGGGCGCCGTCTGCAGGGCCAGCTGGTATTGCTCGGCCGCTTCGCGGTAGCGCTGTTCGCGCTGCAGCACGCCGGCCAGGAAGGCGCGGTAGTCGCCGTTGTCGGCGGCGTATGGCAGGCTGCGCGTCAGGGTGTCGAGCGCCGCCGGTCCGCCGTTGGCTTTATCCAGCTGCAGGCGGGCCAGCATCATGGCCTGCGCCGGCTGTTTCGGGTCCAGCGCCAGGCTCAGCTGCAACTGGCGGGCAGCCTCGTCGGGACGCTGCGCTTCTAACAGCAGGCGCACCAGGGTTTCGCGCGCGCCCTGGTGGCGCGGGTCCAGCTGCAGGGTCTGCAACAAACCGGCCATCGCCTCGGACACGCGGCCCTCCTGCAACTGGGCCAGCGCGCGCCGGTATTCATTCTCCACGCGCTGCTGCGGCGTGACTTGCTTGCCGTCGACAATGCGTTCGCCGACGGCGGGCGCCGCCGCCTTTACCGCAGGCGCCGCGTAGGGCTTGGCGGCACTGCCCGTGATGCGGCGCATTTCCATGTCACCAATAGCGGCTGGCGCCCTGGCCTTCGCCTTGACTGGCGGCCCGGCCTGTTCCGCGGACGCCGCAGCAGGCGCGGCGACCGGCTCTGCCGGCGCAGGGACTGGCACGGGTGCAGGCTCCGCCACGACCGGCGCAGGTGGCGCCGCAGGAACGGTGGCGGGAACCAGCGGCGTACTGGCCACGCTGACCAGCACGGGCGGCACGGCCGGACGCTTCCAATATACCCAGCCCAGCGCGATGGCGGCCGCCGTCAAGCCGGCCGCGCCGCCGAAGACCAGCGCGCGCGAGATGCCCCGCTCGCGTTCCGGCACGGAGCGGATGCCGCCGGCGTCGGCGCGTCCGTCCGCCGTGCCGCGGGCATCGAGGTCTTGCAACATCTTGTTAATCAGGCTCATCTACAGGCTCATCTTCGTCATCGGTTCAATAAAGTCCAGCTCACGCCACAGGCGGCGGCCAGCACGCCGGCGCCGGCCAGCCACGGCCATGGGCGCGTCCAGAAGCGCCGCTTGCTGGCCAGGGTATCGCTGGCGGCCAGCGCCACGTGGCGGCCGCTGACCTGCTGCCGTCCTTCGCCATACGCCGCCATCAGGGCCTTGTGCGCCATGATGTTGATCAGCCGCGGAATGCCGCCGGAAGCCTTGTACAGGCGCGCCACGCCGCTGCGGCTGAACAGGCGCGCGCCGTCAAAACCGGCCACGCGCAGGCGGTGCGCCACATAAAACTCCACGTCGTCGCGCGAGAGCGGCCCCAGGTGATAGTGGAAGGTGATGCGTTGCGCCAGCTGGCGGATTTCCGGCAGGGCCAGCTTGACGTCCAGCTCCGGCTGGCCAAACAGCACGATCTGCAGCAGCTTGCGCTTTTCCGTTTCCAGGTTCGTCAGCAGCCGCAGCGCTTCCAGGCTGTCGACGGGAATCGCCTGCGCCTCGTCCAGGCACAGCAGCACGCGCTTGCCTTGCGCCGCCAGGTTCAGCAGGCGCAGGTTGATGGCGCGCAGCAGCTGGTGCTGCTCAATATCCTTTTCCAGCAAGACATCGAGGTCCTCGGCCAGGGCCAGGATCAGGGAACGCGGCGGCAGGTTCGGATTCGGGATGTAGGCGGTCACGAACTCCGGCCCCAGCGACTGCATGAACTTGCGGCACAAAAAAGTCTTGCCCGTCCCCACTTCGCCAGTGATCTTGATGAAGCCCTCGCCGTTGCGCGCCGCCACCAGCAGGGTGTTGAGCGCCTTTTGCGATTGCGGGCCATTGAAAAAGAAACTGGTATCGGGCGTGAGGCCGAACGGCGCCTCGCGCAAGCCGAAATGGGCCTGGTACATTTAGCGCCGCTCCGACGGACGGCGCGGGTCGAGCGCCTCGATGCGCTTGCCAGAATCGAGCAAGTCCTCGTTCCAGCTATTCGCGCCATCGACGATGGTCGGCTTGATCAATACCACCAGTTCGCGCTTCTGGATCACCTGCCCCGTGTTGCGGAACAGCGCGCCCAGCACGGGAATGTCGCCCGCGCCCGGCACTTGCGAGCGGTCCGCCGTCGTGGCCTGGCGCATCAGGCCGCCGATGGCGACGATGCGCCCATCCTGGCTGCGCACCATGCTGTCCATCTCGGACGTGCTGGAAGCGGCCAGCGGCAGCTTCAGCGAACCGGCACTGCCCAGGTCGATCTCCTTGCTGATGGTCGACACCTGGCTGACGGACGGGTGCACGTGCAGGATGATGTTGCCGTCCGCATCGATCTGCGGCGTCACGTCCAGCACCACGCCGGAAAAGAAGGGTTGCAAGGTGACGTTCGGACTGGTGGTGGCGCCGCTGGCCGTCGTGTTCGTGGTGGTTGACACGCCCGTCACGTAAAACTCGTCCGTGCCGATCTTCAGCACGGCCTTCTGGTTGTTCATGGTGGCGATGCGCGGGCTCGACAGCACGTGCACGGAGCCTTGCGACTCCAGGAAGGAAATCATGGCGGCAAAGTTCGCCGTCTGGAACGCCAGGCCGAACATGGAACCGGCCGAGTTCGCCGCCGAACTGAGGCCGAAGCCGCTGCTGGCCGTCAGGCCGCTGCCATTCGTCATGTTGGGCGGCTGGCCGCCGTTGAACGGCAGCGGCGCCAGGGTGCCGCCCGGCTGGATGAAGCCGGTGGAGACGCGGTTCGTGTGGCCGCTCTTGATCGAGGCAAACGACGCCCAGTTGATGCCCGTCTGCGTGTTGTTGTTGAGCTCGACTTCGAGGATTTTCGCTTCCAGGATCACCTGGCGGTCAACGGACAGCTGCGTGGCCTTCAAATACATGTCGACATTGCGCAACTCTTCCGGCATGGCGCGGATGACGATCACGCCCGATTGCGGGCTGAGCACCACCTGGCGCCCCCCTTCGGTGCCGCCGACGATGGCTTCCAGCGACAGCTTCAGTTCACGCCAGAAATCCGCGTTCGAGGTGGTGGTCAGGTTGCTGCTGTCTTCGCCGGGCACCAGGCCGCCCGGGTTTTGCGTGCTGTTATTGTTGTTGCTGCCACTGCCGCCCGTGCCGCCCGACGTGGTTGCGCCCACGGAGGAAACCGAGGTCGACGAGACGCGCAGGTTCGACGTGCCCTTGCGCGCGCCCGTCAGGTAATTGACGTGGAACATCCGCGTCTGCATGGTCAGGGGCTTGATGTAGATCTGCGTGCCCTCGACCTTGTAGTCGTAGCCATACAGTTCGCGCACGGCGTCGAGCGCCTGGAACAGGGTCACATCCTTCAGGTTCGCGGAAATCGTGCCGCCGATGTCAGGGTGGACCAGCATGTTGTAGCGCGTGCCCGCCACGATGGAAGTGAAGAACTGGCGCGCCGGCACATTGTTGAAGGCCACGTTGAAACGCTCGTCGAGCGCGGCGCGGGCCTTCGGCAATTGCTGCGCCAGGGCCGCCACGGGCGGCAGCAGCGCCGCTTCCACGGCATCGGGCTGGCTGGCCGGAGTGGTGGTGGCCGCCGCGCCTTTCACGGCATCGCTAATGGCATTGTAGGTATCGCGCTTGACGGGCGCGACATTGCAGCCGCCCAGGCCCAGGCTGACGCCGATAACCGCCGCCATCGTACTGATCTTGAACATGCTCGCCTTGTGTTGATTGAATTGCTTGGCCACTTCGTCTACTCCTGCTTGCGACCGGTCCTGGAACCGGCCTTGGACTGATTGTCGGTCTTGCTGTCCGGGTACAGCGTGAAGGTTTCCAGCGTTTTCCCACGCCGCAATAGCACGGCCGTGTCGCGGATGTCCGTCACCACGGCATCGCCCACCTTGCTGCCGACCCTGACCACCTGGCCATCGATGACGGCCACGCGGCGCCCGCCCGGCTTGTTGGAAATGAGCACCGATTGCAGTTGCGGCCGCGCCGGGCCAACGGGCACCGCGCTGGCGGGCGCCCACAGGGCGGCTGGCGGACGCGTAGGGTCGTCCAGCGCCTGCGCCTGCGCGCCCGGCCCGGCCAGGCCCAGCGCAAAAAGGGCCGCCAGCGCTGGGGTCAGAGTGCGATCCATGTGTCGTCCATGCTCAGAGTATATAAAGTCAGGGTCAGCGTCGCGCCCGGATACGTGTCTGCAGCGAGCTGGGCCTTGCCCCAGAACACCCGCGTCGGCATCGCTTGCAGGGCCTGCATGTATTGCACCATGTCCGCATAGCTGCCCTGCAGCACCACCTCCACGCCATGCCGGTGCAGCACGGCGGCGGGCCCGCCGGCGGCCTCGGCCTTGCCCTTGGCGCTATCGCTGTCCGTTGTCCGGCCTTCACCGACGGTGCTGCTCGGTAAAGTTTTCAGCGCAACCACGCGCAGGCCGGCATGCCGCCGCAGCAAGTGTTCGAGCAGCGTGACCATGCGCTCGGGCGCCACCAGGCCATGCTGCTGTTGTCGCAGTTCCTGCTTCAGGGCTTGCGTTTCGGCCAGGATCGCCGCCAGGCGCGCACGCGCGTCGCGGTCCGGATCGGCAGCGTGGGCCAGCATGATCAGCTCGATTTCCTTGTTCGTCGCCGTCAGCAGGTTTTGCTTCTGTGAAATGCTCGCCGCGAGCGCCGCGCGTTTCGCCAGCAAGGGATTAAAGCTCATGAAATAAAACACGAACAGCACGGCGGCGGCACCGGCGCCAAAGACCATCAGCCGCTCGCGCAGGCTGAGGGCATCGAAGGCGGCGGCCCATTTTTTCAGCAGGGGCAGCATCAGCGTACCCCTCCCGCTGACGCGGCCGCTGGCGCGGGCTGGTTCGACGATTGCAGGCTGAATGCCACATAGGGCACGCCCGGCGCCTTGCCTTCGGCTACGGCGGCCTGGGGCGGCGGACCGATGTCGAGGCTGGCGAAGGTCTTGCCCTTCAATACTTCCTGCCGGCCCAGGCGGCTGATGTAGGCCGGCAACAGCGAGGCATGCAAGGCGCGGCCCTGCAAGCCGATGGCATTGCCGGCGCCGGCGATATCCACGCCCGTCAGCCAGACGCCTTCCACCCTCGCCTGCGCCAGCGCGCGGAAATACTCGGCGTAGCCGCGTGTATTGCCCAGCTCGCCGCTGGCCAGCACGGCCGAGGCGTCCTGCAGCAGTTGGCGCTGCGCTTCGGCGGCCGCCAGCTCCTGTGCCAGGGCCGGATCTTTCTTGTGCGGCGGAAAATCGCGCGCAGTCTGGTCGCGCTTGGCTTCGAGCTGCGCCAGCGCCGCCGCGACACCGGCCTCCCGCTGTGCCAGTTCCGTCATCGAACGCGTGCCCAGCACGCTCAAGACCAGCAAGCCCAGCGCCAGCCCGCCCAGGGCCAGGCCGGCCGTGCGCGCCGACATATGGTGGGTTTGCGGTTCAAACTGGGGGTTGAACAGATTGATCTGCTGGCTCATGCGCCCTTCCCTTCGCTCTTGCCCTGCTCGCGCAAGGCCGCGCCGATGGCCAGGAAATAGCGCGCCTGCATGGCCGGTTCGCGCAATTCGGCGAGCTGGGAAAAGTCCAGCACGCTGGCCAGGTCGAGACGCTCGACCGGCATGTACAGGTTGTCGGCAAGGTAGGCGTGCAAGCCATCGGTGCCGTCCGTCATCAGCATCAGGCGCGCCAGGGAAATGAAGTGGAATTGGCGGTCGAAGTGGTCGAACGAGCGCTGCAACTCCAGGGTGACGCGGTCGTAGTATTGGCTGGCGTCGGGCGACTGCAATTGCGCCAGGCTCACGTCAATGCGCCGCGCCTGGTACAGCTCGCCGTTGAAGCTGATCGTCAGCAAGCCGCCATCGCCGTCAAAGGAGAGCACGGCGATGCCGCGCCCCGGGGTTTCCAGCAAGGTGGCGATATTGCGTTGCGCCATCTCGGGAATATCGATCACGGACAGGCCGATCTTGCATTCGGCATACAGCGCCTGGCGCCGCGACACGGCGTTGTTGCGCGCGGCCACGGCAAACACGCTGCTGCCGCGCTGGGTGCCGTTCGGGTCGCCAGGGATATCGAACACGTCGATGGTGGCCTCGGCCAGGGGGAAGTCCAGCATGTCCTTCAGGCGCCAGCCCACGGCCGTCTTGAGTTCTTCACGCGGCACGGCTGGCGCTTCCAGCGACAGCAGCTGGTATTCGCCGCCGGCCAGCACGGTGGTGCAGTGGCGCGACGCCGCTTGCAATTCCTTGCCCAGCTTTTCCAGCGCCTCGACCGGCGCGGGCCGTGCCGCCGCCTGGTAGCTGGCGCCCAGCACGCGCGGCATGCCGTCGGCGGGACGCTCGACAACGACAGCGCTGACACCTTCGCGGCCAAATGCCGTCGCCATCCAGCCATCGTCTTTCTTTGCTCTTGCGAATAAACCCATGCGAACTATCCAGTGTAAGTGCCTGCCCGATCTTGCCGCGCAGATAATGCATCAAACCAATTTTAATTCATGAAACCAATTTATTGTGCATAAACAACAAATTAGCGATGCTTTTCTCCACGCCCCTCAATTTGCGAGCACCGCCTGCAAGCGGCGTTGCACATAATCGGCATTGTTCTGCGGATTCGGACACCCTGCGGCCCCTGGCCGGTTGCACGCGGTGGCCGTGATGGTCCAGGTGCGCAAGGTACCGGGACCGGTGACCAGCGCGCACTGCACATTGACGGTAAACGTGGACAGCGAGGTACCGGCAGGCAAGGCAAACGTGGCGCCCGGATCGCACTGCCCATCGATCAGCTGCCGGTACACGCCCCACTCGAGGCCCGCGCGCGCGGCCTGCTCGGCGCGCGCGCCCTGCACGTCCAGAACCGACTCCGTTTGCTGGAAAGTGGAGATATTCACCATCACGGCGGCCAGCGCGGCCAGTACCACCAGCAGGAAAATGGCCGTGACCAGGCTGAAGCCGCGCATGCGGCGCAGCCGGCCGGCGGTTGGCAAGCGATGCTTCATGGCGTATTCCTTGCCTGCACCTGCTGCACCAGGCGCACGATCCCCGTGTTGCTGCCCGCCACGCCCAGGCTCAGGTCGACACTCACCAGGCCGCGCTGCACATTGTCCAGGATGCTGTAGCTGAAACGGCAGGCGGCCACCTGGCGCGCCAGCAAGGCCCCATTCGCCGCCAACAGGGGCGCCGTGCCCGCAGCGGCCGGCTGGACGGACTGGATGGCATAGCCCGCATAGCGGGTCAGGCTGCCCGTGCCCAGGTTGCAGGCATAGGTGACGGGCATCGTTATCACCTGAAAACGGTTTGATGGCGATGGCAGCGGGGCCGGGTCCGTGGCAAACGGATTGCTGGCCAGCGTGACCTCGTTGCCGGCCACGCCGCTCACGCTCGCGCGGTTGCAGCCCGTCGCGGCACTGCAGGCATAGGCGTCGTTCGCCGTGTACGCCGTGCCCAGGTTATAGACGACGACCTGGTCGCCCACCCGGATGGCCTGGCGCGTGCCCAGCGTATCGGCCGGCGCGGCGCCGACGAGGGTAAAACTGAACGGTGCCGGCGGATTCGGCACGGCGGTAAAGCTCAGCACGTTGCCCAGGCCCGGCGGATCGCTCTCGCTCAGATAGCGCCCGCCTGTCCTGGTCAGCAGCAGCTCCAGGTACAGGCCATCGGCCGACACGCGCACGCTGTTGGGCAGGGCCAGGCGCACGTCGCGCGTCAGCCGGCGCGTGGCCGTATCGGCCGTGTCGGCCAGCGCCGCGCGCGCCGTGACGTCCACATAGCCCTGCACGGGCACGCGGATGAAGACGGCGACCATGGTGCCGATGATGCCCGTGATGACGATCACGATGACCATCTCCACCAGGGTAAAGCCGCGCCTGCGCAACTGCATGGGAGTGGTCTTCATGGGATATTGTTCGGTGCGTAGCGCGTGCGGTAGCCATCGAGCACGACCTGCTGCTTGTCGCCATAGCTCACCGCGACCGTAATGCGCAAGCCGACGAGCGCGGGCGAAGAGGGATAGGCTTGCAGTGTGGTCACGGGGCGGATGGTTACGCCGCTTGCATAGCCGGACGGAAAAGCGACACCCGCCGCATCCGTCGCGTACTTGAGCTCCTCGCCATAGGCTTTCACATAATCGTTGACATTATCAAAAGGCCGCCCCACGCCGCCAGCCTCCTGGCCCGGCCCTTCCGGGATCGCGCAGTCGGCCACGCTGGCGGCCGTCGCGGCGGCGGGGTCTTGCGGATCGCAATAGGTAAAGCGCGCCAGTTCGATTTCTTCCAGCATGCCTTCGGCGATGGCCAGCGCCTGCTTGCGCAGCTGCGGATCGGCGCTGCGCTGCGTCGTCATGCTCATCACGCCCAGGATGGCGGCCGACGCCACGCCGACGATGACGATGAACAGCACCAGCTCGATCAGGCTCACGCCGCGCTGGCGCCGCCGCGCGCTAATACACATAGCCGGTCTCCCCTTCCACCGTCACGCTGCGCGAGGTGCCGTCGCCTCGTACGGTGATGGCCAGCCGCGCGGGGAAAGTCGATGCCGCCGGAAACACATCGGTCAAGGCATACGGCTTGCCCAGCGCGTCGAAATAAAAGCCGCCGATGGCCGCGCCGTTCGGCAGGGCCACGCTGGCCGGGCGGCCTTCGCACAGCCAGGCGGTTTGGCCGGCGCAGGAGGCCAGCGTTTCCTTGCGGCCACTGTTGCTGCCCGCAGGCGGCAGCACCCGGCTGGCCGCCGAATCGCAGGCGGCTGTAAAGCACAAGGCCACCCGGTCGGCATTGACGAGGACAAATACGGAACGGTTTTGCGCGATTGCCAGTTTTTGCCCGTAGCGCACGATATTGGCCACCTGGTCGCTGAAACTGCGTGCATCAAAGGTGGCGCGCTGGAAAAACCGGGAGGCGGCAAACGTGGCCAGCAAGCCAGCGATCACCAGCACGGCCACCAGCTCGATGAGGGTGAAGCCGCGCGCGCCACGGCGCCGCGGCCAGCCTGGCGGCGCTGCGTCGGAGTGCGGGAAAACGGTCGGTGGCTGTGGCAATGGATGGCCCGTAAAAAAGCCCAACTGGCAAAGCCTGGGGTTGGGCTGGGGACGCGCAAGGAAGGCCGGCGCTGCCTGGCGTTCCTTGCAGGGGGTTACAAGCTTAACCGCAAGTGCCTGCGGTTGCATTTACTGCGATAACAGGCGCTCCGCCCGCTGCGGCAGGTGCCGTGTACACCACCGAGCAGCTGGCGCGGGTACTGGCTTTGTCCACCGCGACGGTCATGACGGAACCGGCAAAGGTGATGTTGTAGTCATCGACCGACAAGCCAGCGGCTTCCTGAATGCCATCCGCACTGGCAGCGGGGTAGCCAAACGCATCCTTGATTGTCTTGCCTTCCATCACGACTGCCTTGGTCGGGTCGCCATTGACCAGGTATTGCGCGTGGTACAGCGCCGCACCCGCCTTGACGGCGCCAGCGGCCGCCTGCATCTTGGCCACGCGCGCATCGGTCGACATGTCGATGAATTTAGGAATGGCCGTCGCCGCCAGGATGCCCAGGATAACGATGACAACGATCAATTCGATCAGGGTGAAACCCGCCTGGGCGCCGCTCTTCAGACTACGTAAGGATTTGTTCATACCAACTCTCCAAAATCAATTAAAAACATCAAAAACTTGAAACTTCCGCTGCGCCGCACTCAGTTTGCTGCCGGGTCCGGCGATTTCCACGCCACGATATCGGGCTCCTGGGCGAGCTTTTCAATCTCGGCGTCCGCACCCGGCAAGATTACCTTAAATTTCACCACATCAACCTTCGTAGCAGGAAAAATATTGCCTTCACTTAACAAATAAATGATTTTTTGCTCTGTTTTGTCGTACAACCAGTTCCCCGCAGGTAATTTATCGAGCTCCGGCTGCGCGAACTCGCCCAGGTAATTGGCCGGCTTGTCGGCCAGCCAGTCGAAGGGATTCTGCCGCGCCAGCGCCGCGATCTCGGTGCGCTGGCCCGCCAGGTACAGGTGCAGCACCTGGACCCGCAAACTGGTGCGCAAGGCGCCCAGGGTCTGCGCCATGGCCACCCGCTGCGCCTGCTGCTGGTAGTCGCTCACGCGGCTCAGCAACACCGTCACCAGGATGGCGAACACGGCCGCCACCACCGCCAGCTCGAACAGGGTAAAGCCGCGCTGGCGGACGGGTGGCGCCATCAGTGCAGGGCCGCCCGGCCCAGGTCCCAGATCGGCAGGAAGATGCCCAGCGCCAGCACCAGCACCATGGCGCCGAGGAAGACGATGAGAATGGGCTCGATCTGCGCCGACAGGGTCTTGAGTTCGTAATCGACTTCGCGCTCGTACATGTCCGCGATCTCGTCCATCAGGTCGTCGAGCGAGCCCGATTCCTCGCCCACGGCGATCATCTGCAGCACCACGGGCGTAAACACATTGGCTGCCACCGAGGTGCGCAAGATGCTTTCGCCGCGCTCGACGCCATCGCGCATCTGCTCGACGCGCGCGCTCAGGTAGGTGTTGTCGACCGTTTGCGACACCACCGTCAGCGCCTGCACGATGGGCACGCCGCTGGTGCTTGACAGCGCAAAGCTGCGGGCGAAGCGGGCCATGGTGCCCTTCAGGATGATCTTGCCGGCGATGGGCAGGCGCAGCTTGGCGCGGTCCCACTTGTACAGGCCCTCTTTCGTGCGCAGCCAGGCGCGCCAGCCGAAAAAGCCGCCCGCGCCCGCCAGCAGCAGGATGGGCCAGTACTCGACGGTGAACCGCGAGGTCGCGATCAGGATGCGCGTCATCAGCGGCAATTCCGCATGAAAGCTGGCAAACACTTTCTCGAACTGGGGAATGACGAAGATGTTGACGATGATCATCGCCGCCAGCATGGCGATGACGACGAAGGTCGGATAGCGCGTCGCCGTTTTCACGCGCGAACGCATGTCGCGGTCGAATTCCAGGTGGTCGAACAGGCGCAGGAAGACCTCGTCGAGGCGCCCCGTCATTTCGCCCACGCGCACCATCGACAGATAGAACGGCGTGAAAACGGCCGGGTGGCGCGCCATGGCGGCCGACAATTCGCGCCCCGCATCGAGCGACTCGCGCACGTCCTTGATGATGCGGCCAAAGGCGGGGCTGATGGCGGACTCCTGCAAGCCGGCCAGGCCGCGCATGATGGGCACGCCCGCCTTCAGCAGGGTGTACAGCTGGCGGCTGAACAGCTGCACGTCCATGGGCGTGACTTTTTTCTCCGTCAGCTTGTCCCACCAGTTCAAGGTGCTGGCACCGGCCCCCGTCACCGTCTGCCTGGTAACGCTGATATCGACGGGGGTGATGCCGCCCGCCATCAACTGGTCGGCCACGGCGCCGCTGTCGGCGCCTTCCATCACGCCGGTCAGCAGTTCACCGTTGGCATTGCGTGCCTTGTAAGCGAAGAACGGCACCTCAATCCTCGCTCTGGTTGCTGATGCGCATCGCTTCCATCACCGTCGTGCGGCCGGCAACCACCAGCTGCACGGCGTGGCGGCGCAAGGTTTCGCCCGCCATCTGCGCCGTCGCCACCTTCATGAAGTGGGACGGATCGGCATGGTTGGCGGCGTCGGCCACGGCGCGCGTAATTTCCAGCAACTCGTACACGCCCGTGCGGCCCCGGTAGCCCATGCCATTGCAGTGCGAGCAGCCCTTGCCGTGGAAATACTGGTTGCGCTCGACCAGCTCGCCCAGTTCCAGGCGCAGCCATTCGTATTCGTTCGGCGTGGGCGCATACGGCGTGCTGCAGCTTTCGCAGATCACGCGCACGAGGCGCTGCGCCAGCACGGCTTGCAGCGAGCTGCCCACCATGTAGCGGGGCACGCCCATGTCCATCAGGCGCAGCGGCGTGCTGATGGCGTCGTTGGTGTGCAGGGTCGACAGCACCAGATGGCCCGTCATGGCGGCGCGCAAGCCGATCTGCGCCGTTTCCTGGTCGCGCATTTCGCCGACGAGCACGATGTCGGGATCCTGCCGCAGGGCCGAACGCAGCACCCTGGCAAAGTTCAGCTCGATCTTGTCGTTGACTTGCACCTGGTTGATGCCAGGCAAGCGGTACTCGACGGGGTCTTCCACCGTGATGAGCTTTTTTTCCACGGAGTTCAGTTCGGCCAGGGCGCAATACAGGGTCGTCGTCTTGCCGCTGCCCGTCGGTCCCGTCACCAGCACGAGGCCGTTCGGGCGGCTGACGATGGCGCGGAACTGCTCCACCAGCGCCGGCGGCATGCCGATGGCGTCCAGACGCAAGGTGGTGCCGCCCTGGTTCAGCAGCCGCATCACCACCGATTCGCCGTACTGGGTCGGCATGGTGGAGATACGCACGTCGATGCGCTGGTTTTTCACGCGGATGGCGAAGCGGCCATCCTGCGGCAGGCGCTTCTCGGAAATATCCAGGTCCGACATCAGCTTCAACCGCAGCGCCAGCGAGCTGGCGATCTTGCTGTCCGCTTCCGTCTGCAGGTGCAGCACGCCGTCGATGCGGAAGCGGATCTGCAGCCGGCCTTCCTGCGGCTCGATGTGGATGTCGGAAGCGCGCACCTGCGTGGCATCCTCAAACACGGATTGCAGCAGCTTGACGATGGGCGCCTCTTCCAGGCCCGGATTGACGGCCAGGGCGCCGAAGTCGACGGACACGTCGCCCAGGTCCTGCTCCAGCTCGCGCGTCAGGGTGGAAATATCTTCCGTGCGGCGGTAGATGCGGTCGATGGCGGCCAGCACTTCCGTCTCGTTGACGACGGCCAGTTCGATCTGGCGCTTGACCAGGCGCGAGATCTCGTCGTAGGCGAACAGGTCGGTCGGATCGGACATGCCAACCAGCAAACCCTCGCGGCGGTCTTCCAGCACCAGGGCGCGGAAGCGCCGCGCCTGGGTTTCCGGCAGCAGCCGCACCAGCTCGGGATTGATGTTGAAAAACTTCAGGTTGATGTAGGGAATGTCCAGCTGGCGCGCCAGCGCGCCGGAAATCTGCTCTTCCGTGACAAAGCCGTGCTCGACAAAGACCCGTCCCAGCTTGCGCCCGGAGCGCTTCTGCTCCGTCAAGGCCTGGCCCAACTGTTCTTCCGTCAGCAGTTTCTGCTGCACCAAAATTTCACCGAGCCGGACTTTCTCTGGCCTTGCCATGCTTACTCCTCGACAAATTCAACAGACGGCGCACGCCAGCGGTGCGCGAGAGTATTTTATTCCAGAACCTGTTGTTTCTTAAAGAAAATATATTCCAAGGTTTGATTTTTGTGCATTTCAACACTGTACAAGTAAACACTTGCCGGGCACCCGCGCGCGTGGCAATAATGAAGGTCGTCCACCGTTTTTTTCGCCCACTGTCTCCCATGAACGCCAGCGCCATCGAGTTTCACAACGTGCATACACAGCTGGACGGCATGCGCGTCCTGCGCGGCGTCGACCTGCAGGTGCGCGCGGGGGAACTGTTCGGCCTGGTGGGCGTCAATGGGGCCGGCAAGACCACCCTGCTCAAGTGCCTGCTGGACTTTTGCACGCCGCAACAGGGCAGCATCGCCATCTTCGGCCAGCCGCACCGCCTCAGCGCGGCGCGCCTGCCCCTGTCCTTCCTGCCCGAACGCTTCCAGGCACCCTACTACCTGACGGGCGACGATTTCCTGCGCTACCTGGCGCGCCTGCACAAGGTCGCGCATGACGAACAGGCGGTACGGCAGGTGCTGGCGGCGCTGGAACTGGCGCCGGAAGCCCTGTGCCGTCCCGCGCGCACGTTTTCAAAAGGCATGATGCAAAAGCTGGGACTGGCCGCCTGCCTGCTGTCCGGCAAGCGGCAACTGTTGCTCGATGAACCGATGAGCGGACTCGACCCGAAGGCGCGCGCACAGTTCAAGCAGGCGCTGCGGCAATGCCAGGCACAGGGACGGGGCGCCCTGCTCACCGCGCATGCCCTGGCCGACGTGGAAGAGCTGTGCGACCGCATGGCCATCCTGCATGCGGGCCGCATCGTCTTTGCCGGCACGCCCGCCGCCTGCCGCGCGCAGCATGGCGGCGCGCCCGATGCCAGCCTGGAACAGGCGTTCCTCAATTGCATCGCGACATGAATACCGCCTCCCGCCCAGGCGGCGCGCCCGGCGCTGCAGGCGATCACTACGCGCCGTCGCCGCACGGCATGTATCTGCGCCATTTCGGCTTGCGCACGGCGCCGTTCGGCATCACGCCCGACCCGGCCTTCTTTTACCCCGGCAACACACGGGGCGAATTGCTTGCGGCGCTGCTGTACGCCGTCACGCAGGGCGAAGGCATCATTCAGCTGACGGGGGAAGTGGGCAGCGGCAAGACCATGCTGTGCCGCATGCTGGCCGAGCGCCTGCCGCCCCGCGTCGATGTGCTGTACCTGCTCAATCCCAGCCTGGCACCCGATGAAGTCATGCACGCCATCGCCGCCGAACTGGGCCTGGATCTGGCCGGCCATGGCGCCGATGCCGTGCTGCGCGCCCTGCATGCTGAACTCATCAACAGACATGCGGCGGGACGCCAGGTGCTCTTGCTGGTGGAAGAAGGACAAGCCATGCCGGTCGACACCCTGGAAGCGCTGCGCCTGCTGACAAACCTGGAAACGGCCAGCCACAAGCTGCTGCAAATCGTGCTGTTCGGCCAGCCGGAACTGCAGCACACCCTGGACTTGCCCCAGCTGCGCCAGCTAAAGGAGCGCATCACGCACAGTTTTACGGTACCGCGCCTGCCGCCCGCCTTGCTGAACGACTACCTGGCATGCCGGCTGGCGGCGGCCGGCCGGATGGCACCGCTCGTCTTCACGCCGGCCGCCCTGCGCCAGCTGGCGCGCGCCTCGCAGGGCATCGTGCGGCGCATAAACATCCTGGCCGACAAGGCCCTGCTGGCGGCCTACGCCGACGATGCGCAGGAAATCCATGCGCGCCATGTGCGCCTGGCCATTGCCGACAGTCCCTTCCGCCCCGCACCCTGGCATGCGGGCAAGCCGCTGGCCATCGCGCTGGTGGCGCTGATGCTGTTGCTGGCTGCCACGCTGCTGTGGCAATGGCTGGCGCCCGGGCACGGCGGCGCAACGGCCGCGACCACGTCAACAACTGCGGCGACAACTGCGGCCGGCACGCCCCCCCTCCCACCGCCCACGCCATTGCTCGATCGCAGCTTGCTGGCATCGCGCCACTGGCTGGCCCAGCAAGGCGCACAACAGCTGACCGTGCACATTGCCAGCCTGCCAGCCGCCGACACGGCCGCCGCCGAAGCGTTCCTGCTGCAGGCGCAGCAAGCCATCGGCCTGCGCGACTTGCACGTCTTCCGCCTGCCTGCCGCGACGCCGCCAGCCCGGCACATGGGCACGCGGGACGCCGTGCCGGCTGGTGCCCCCGCGCGCCTGCTGTTTGTCTATGGCAGTTTCGCCGACCGCGCCAGCGCCGAAGCCCTGTGGTCGCGGCTGCAAGGTACATCGCCGCAGAAACTATTGCTGAGTAACATGGACAATATCCGCACGGAAATGAATGCCATCGAACACGAAATGCGCTGACGTGGTACACCCTGATTTTATTTCTTTTTATTCCCTCCATGCCCTGCACAGACGATTGCTTTTAGAGGATCATGGTGGTTAAAATTGCTAAAGCACAACACGACTTCAAGGGCGCACTTTTCATGACTCAACACCCTATTCCCGTGCTGGCCTCTCGCCTCGCCCTCGCCTGCAGCGCCATGCTGGCCGGTTGCGCCTCGCATCAAATGCCCTTGTCGCCCGGTCACCTGAATGAAGCGCCGCGCCCGGCAGGCGCCATTCCCGAACCGGTACAGCAGAGCAGCGTGCTGCCTGCGCCGCTGCCGGCCGCGCAGGCGGAAACGTATAGCGTGACCGTGCACAAGGTGCCCGTGCAATCGCTGCTGTTTGCGCTGGCGCGCGACGCCGGCATGAACGTGGACATCCATCCGCAGATCGAAGGCAGCGTGACCCTGAACGCGCTAAACCAGACCCTGCCGCAATTGCTGGCACGTATCAGCAAGCAAGTCGATATGCGCTACGAAATCGATGGCAAGAATCTGCTGGTGCTGCCGGACGCGCCCGTCTGGCGCAATTACAAGGTCGATTACGTCAACATGGCGCGCAGCACCAACAGCAGCGTCAATATCGCCACGCAGATTTCCACGGCCGGCGGCGGCAGCAACAGCGTCAGCAATCCCAATGGCAATGCCCAGGGCAGCAGCGGCAATGGCAATAACAATTCGACGACCCTGGTGGTGAATCGTTCGGAAAATAATTTCTGGTACAGCCTGGAAAAAAATATCCGCGACCTGCTGCGCGAAACCACGCTCAACGACGTGCAGGTGGACCCGCTGGCACAGCTGAACCAGCAGTTGACGAATGCCCAGGGCAATGCGCAGGGCCAGCAGGGACAGGCGGGCCAGCAAGGGCGGCAGCAGAGCCAGGGCGGCTATCCGTCGCCGCAGGCCGGTGGCGGACAGTACGGCAATGCGTACGGCGCCCTGGCCCCGATGCAGGCCGGCGGCCAGTATGCGCCGGGCCAGCAGCAGGGCAATGCGAATGCCAACCCGTCCCAGCCGGTCGATGCGAACGGCCTGCCCTTGCTGAAACTGGCGAACAAGGGCAGCCCGTCCTCGGTGGTGGTCAATGTCGAGGGCGGCCTGATCGCCGTGCGCGCCACGGGGCGCCAGCACGAGAAAATCGCCGAATTCCTCGACGTGGTGCTGCACAGCGCCAAGCGGCAAGTGCTGATCGAGGCGACCATCATCGAAGTGCGCCTGAGTAATGAGTACCAGCAAGGCATCAACTGGTCGCGCCTGACGGGCAGCCTGCAGCTGCGCCAGCAGCAAGTGGGCAGCCCGCCGCTGCCCTCGGGCGTGACGCCGGGCGCCACGCCGGGCATCTTCGTGCTCAATTACCTCAAGGACAGCTTCAGCACCACCATCCAGTTGCTCGAATCGTTCGGCAAGGTGAAAGTGCTGTCCAGCCCGAAGATCAGCGTGCTCAACAATCAGACGGCGATGCTGAAGGTGGTGGACAACAATGTCTTCTTCACCATCAAGGTCACGCCCGCCGTGATCAGCTCGACAGGCACCATCACCACGCCGGCCACCTATGAATCGAAGCTGGAAACCGTGCCCGTCGGCTTTGTCATGAGCGTCACCCCGCAGATTTCCGACAGCGACGAAGTGACCTTGAACGTGCGTCCCACCATCACGCGCATCGTCGGCTACGTGCAGGATCCGAACCCGGCCCTGGCGACGGCGAATGTGCAGAGCCGCGTGCCCGTGATCCAGGCGCGCGAACTGGAATCGATCATGAAGGTCGGCAATGGCCAGATCGCCGTGATGGGCGGCCTGATGCAGGATTCCATCGACAATGCCAAGGATGGCGTGCCCGGCCTGTCCAGCCTGCCAGTGGTGGGCAACTTGTTTACCTACCGTAACGAGGCCAACAGCAAGACGGAACTGGTGATCTTCATGCGCCCCGTGGTCGTCAAGGATGCCAGCATCGACGGCGACTACCGCGATTACCGCTACCTGCTGCCGGGCCAGGCCCCGCTCAACAGCCAGCCGTACACGGAGGGGCCGCCAGCGGCAGTGGTACAGCCGCAGGCCCGCCTGCAGGGAGACTTCCCATGAGCTTGCTGATGCAGGCGCTCAAGAAGGCCGAGCGCGCCAAGCAGAACAGCCTGCCCGACGAGGAGCTGGAAAAACCGTCGGAAGCCTACGACCAGGTGCTGGCACTGGCGCCGGCCGATGCCATGCCCCCCCGTCCCGCCGCAGCCACGGCCCCCGTGCAGACGCTGAGCACCCTGAGCCTGGAGCCGCTCGGCGACGCTCCCGCCATCGCGCCAGCGCCAGCACCGGCGCCCGCCCCCCTGCCGACGCCGCCTGACGCCAGCCCGGCCCAGGCAGCAACGGCACAGGCCGCCGGGCCGCAGCCGGGCCAGCGCGCCGAGCCGCCCCGCGCGCGTGCCGAGCCGCCGCCGGCCAAGCCCCGCGCCAGCCGCAGCAACACGCCGCCGAAAGGCCCGGCCGGCCCGATCAGCATCGACCCGGCCACCGTGCGCCTGGCCGTGCTGCTGGCCATCCTGCTGCTGGTGGCCGGCAGCATGGCCTGGTGGTACTGGCGCGCCAGCACCAGCCCCGGCGCGGGCGCCAACCTGCCCGGCGTGCCCATGCCGCTGACGGATGCGCCGGGCACGGCTGCCGCCGCCGGTTCCATCGTGGTGCTGGCGGCGCCGGGCGCAGGCACGGCGGGCGCCGCGGCGGCTCCCGAGCCGGCGCCCGCGGCCCTGCCGCCTGAATTGCAGCCGGCGCCGCGCCAGCAAGCCGGCGCGGCCGAACAGCAGGCGATGATACAGGCGGCCGCCCAGGCCGCCGTGGCGGCGCAGCTGGCGCAGATGCCGCCACCGGCGCCGCCCAGCCTGCCGCCCGTCGCCGCGCCCGACAACAGCCAGATCCAGGTGCTGCGCAACGCGCCCGCAGCGCAAATCGCGCCCGGCGTGCAGCAAGCCTACCAGGCCTTGAACGGCGGCCAGCTGGGCACTGCGCGCCAGCAATATGAAGCCGTGCTGCAGCAAGACCCCAATAACCGCGATGCGCTGCTGGGCCTGGCGGCCGTGGCCCTGCGCGACAAGCAGGGCGCGCAAGCCGCCACACTGTATGTACGTTTGCTGGAAATCAATCCTGACGATGGCGAGGCGCTGGCCGGCCTGATCGGCCTGCGCCAGGGCGACGTGGTGCAAAGCGAAGCGAAATTGAAGGCGATCCTGGCCCGTTCGCCCGACAGCGGCCCCGTGCTGTTCGCCCTGGGCAACGTGTACGCCAAGCAGCGCCGCTGGAACGAGGCGCAGCAGCAATTCTTCCGCGCCTACAGCGCCGTGCCCGGCAATCCCGACTATGCATTCAACCTGGCCGTGGGCCTGGACCGGCTGAACCAGCCGAAGCTGGCCGCCACCTATTACCAGCGCGCGCTGGCCCTGGCGCAAACGGCACCGGCCGCCTTTGACCGCGCCGTGGTGCAGGCGCGCCTGCGCGAACTGGGCATGCCGGCGGCCGCCGCGCCAGGCAGCGATCCGGCCATCATCATTACCCGTCAGGAATAAGCACTCCATGGCAGAACAGGCAAAACTTCCCCTCGGCAAACTGCTGATCCAGAAAGGCGTGATCAGCGAGGACCAGCTGCGCATCGCCCTGATCGAGCAAAAGCGCAGCAGCGAGCCGCTGGGCAAGCTGCTGATCACCCTGGGCTTCGTCACGGAAGCCACCGTGCGCGAGGCGCTCAGCGAAAACCTGAAACAGGTCAGCGCCGACCTGTCGAGCCTGGTGGTCGACGCCATCGCCCTGAAACTCATCCCCAAGGATGTGGCCAAGCGCTACCGCGTCTTCCCCATCGTCTACGAGCGGCAGTCCGACAACCTGATCCTGGCCATGGCCGATACCAGCAACATCGTCGCGCTGGACCAGATCAGCGCCATGCTGGTCAAGGGCATCACGATTTCCACCGTGCTGGTGAATGAATCGGATATTTCGCGCGCCATCGACCAGTACTATGGCTTCGAGCTGTCGATCGACGGCATCCTGCATGAAATCGAAACGGGCGAAGTCAGCTATCAAAGCATGGCCTCGCCGTCGGACGAGTACAGCCAGCCCATGGTGCGCCTGATCGATGCGCTGCTGGCCGACGCCGTGCAGCATGGCGCCTCGGACATCCATTTCGAGCCGGAACAGTCGTTCCTGCGCATCCGCTACCGCATCGACGGCATCCTGCGGCAAATCCGCAGCCTGCACAAATCGTACTGGCCGGCCATGGCCGTGCGCCTGAAAGTGATGTCGGGCATGAATATCGCCGAGGCGCGCGCGCCGCAGGATGGCCGCATCAGCATCAAGTTTTCTGGCCGGCAAATCGATTTCCGCGCCTCGGCGCAACCCACCACGCATGGCGAAAACGTCGTGCTGCGCGTGCTGGACCGGCAAAAAGGCATCGTCCCGCTCGATGCCCTGGGCCTGGCCGAGACGGAGCTGAACCTGCTGAAACTGATGATCGCGCGCCCCGACGGCGTGATCCTCGTGACGGGCCCGACGGGCAGCGGCAAGACCACCACCCTGTATTCGATACTCAACCATATCAATACGGAAAGCGTCAACATCATGACCCTGGAAGATCCGGTCGAGTACCCCATGAACATGATACGCCAGACCTCCGTCAACGATTCCGTCAAGCTGGGCTTTGCCGACGGCATCCGCTCGATGATGCGGCAAGACCCGGATATCATCCTGGTGGGCGAGATCCGCGACCGCGAAACGGCGGAAATGGCCTTTGCCGCCGCCATGACGGGCCACCAGGTGTATTCCACCCTGCATACGAGCTCGGCCATCGGTTCCGTCTCGCGCCTGCTCGACATCGGCATCCTGCCCGACATCATGGCCGGCAACATCATCGGCATCGTGGCGCAGCGCCTGGTGCGCCGCCTGTGCCCGCATTGCAAGGAAAGCGTGATCGCCGACGACGTCGAGCGCCGCCTGCTGGGCCTGGCGCCCGACGACGCTCCCGTCAGCATCTGCCGCGCCGTCGGCTGCGAACGCTGCGCGCACCAGGGCTATAAGGGCCGCCTGGCCATCATGGAAATCCTCAAGATGACGGCCGAGCTCGATGAATTGACGGCGCGCCGCGCGAGCAGCCGCGAATTGAAGAACGCGGCGCGCGCGGCCGGCTTCAAGGCCCTGGTCGACGACGGCATGCGCCGCGTGCGCGAAGGCGTCACCACGCTGGAAGAAGTGGCGCGCGTGGTCGACCTGACGGACAGGCTGGCCTGATGGCGCTGTATGTCTACCGCGCCATGGATGCCGCCGGGGCGATGGTTCCCGGCAGCATGGAGGCGGCCAACGTGCCGGACCTGGAGGCGCGTTTGCACCACATGCAGCTCGACCTCATCGACTGCAAGATCACGGGCCAGTACCTGGTGCTGCTGGGCAAGCGCGTCATCCACCGGCGCGACCTGATCAATTTCTGCTTCCACATGGAGCAATTGACGGGCGCTGGCGTGCCCATCCTGGAAGGCTTGAACGACTTGCGTGAAAGCACGGATCACCCGCGCCTGCGCGAAGTCGTCACCGACCTGATCGAAAGCATCGAAGGCGGCCTGCCCCTGTCGGGCGCGCTGGCCCAGCATGGCGACATCTTCGACGCCACGTTCACCAGCCTGATCCTGGCGGGCGAACAGAGCGGCAAGATCGCCGAAGTCTTCAAGAACCTGTCGGAAAGCCTGAAGTGGCAGGACGAGCTGGCGTCGCAGACGCGCAAGATCGTCATGTACCCGGTCGTCGTGGCCATCGTCGTGGCCGCCGTCACGTTTTTCCTGATGATCTACCTGGTGCCCCAGCTGACGGCCTTCATCCGCAACATGGGCGGCGAACTGCCGCTGCATACGCGCGCGCTGATCCTGGTGTCGAATGTCTTCATCGATTACTGGTACGTGCTGCTGGCCCTGCCCGTGCTGGCGTTCTTCGGCGGACGCGCGGCGATCCGCCGCAGCCCGCCCGCGCGCTATGCGTGGGATGGCCTGAAGCTGCGGCTGTGGCTGATCGGCCCCGTGCTGCACAAGATCATCCTGTCCCGCTTCGCCACGTTTTTTGCCCTGATGTATGCATCCGGCATCAGCATCCTCGAATGCATCCGCCTGTCCGAAGGCATCGCCGGCAACCAGGTGGTGGCGGCCGGCCTGCGCCGCGCCGCGCAGCTGATCAGCGAAGGCCACGGCGTCACCGCCGCCTTCCAGCACACGGGCATTTTCCCGCCGCTGGTGATCCGCATGCTGAAAGTGGGCGAAGCGACGGGTTCGCTGGATACGGCCTTGCGCAATGTCAGCTACTTCTACAACCGCGAAGTGAAGGAGTTGATTGAAAAAGTGCAGGCGATGATAGAGCCGGCCATGACGGTGATCCTGGGCCTGCTGCTGGGCTGGATCATGCTGTCCGTGCTGGGGCCGATTTACGACACCATTAGCACGATCAAGACCTGAGGCCGCCGTGTTCCGCAAACAACTGCTCTACATTACCAGCGATGCCCTGTGCGCCTATGACTGGCAGCACGGCGCGCTGGGTCCCGGTCACGTGTTTCCCGCCAGCGCAGCAGGGCTGGACGGTTTTGCCGCCTGGCTGGAAGACGCGCAGGCGCAGCGGCTGGACGTGCCCGCCTACCTGCTGACGGATTTGATCGAGGAAGATTTCCAGCACCAGCTCGTGCCCCACGTGCGCGGCAAGGCGGGCCGCGCGCTGCTGGAGCGGCGCAAGCAGCAGTTGCACCGCGACACGCCCTACCGTGGCAGCACCCTGCTGGGCCGCGAAAGCACGGGCCGCCATGACGACCAGGTGCTGTTCTTTGCGCTGACCAATCCCTCGCTGCTGCAGCCGTGGACGGAAGCGCTGGAACACTTGCGCATCCCCGTCGCCGGCATTTATTCCACCAGTCTGCTCAGCATTGCCCTGGTGCGCAAACTGGCCCTCGCGCACGAGCACCTGCTGCTGGTGACGCAGCAATCGGGCGGCTTGCGGCAAAGCTATTATGAAAAAGGCCAGCTGCGCTTCTCGCGCCAGACGGCCGCCATCGCGCTCGACGGCGTGGCCGTGAATATCGCCCTGGAAACGGAAAAAACCCGGCAATTTCTCACCAGCACGCGCATGCTGGCCCGCGGTGAAGTGTTGAACACGGTCATCCTGGCGCCCGCCGCGCAGATCGCCAAGCTCGAACTGCTGTGCGATAACGACCTGGAAGTGGCCTACCACTTCATCGACCTGCAGATCGCCGGCGAGCGCGTGGGCTTGCGCCAGACGCCGGCGCTGGCCGATGAATTACTGCTGACCTTGCTGGGCAAGCATCCGCCGCCCAGCCATTACCCGCCCGGCCCGCTGGCCCGTTATTACCATTTCCAGCGCGCGCGCAAGGCGCTGTATGGCGCCAGTGCGCTGATCGGCGCGTCGGCGGCCCTGTGGTGCGTGATCAATGTGCTGGGCGGCATCAACGATGACGCGGCCAGCGCGCGGCTGCAGCAGGAAACGGCGTCCTACGAGGAACGCTACCGCAACATCATGGCTGGGATGCCGCCGGCGCCCGCCAAGACGCAGAACATGAAAGTGGCCGCCACCCTGGGGCGCATGATCGCCAGCCAGGCGCCCGAGCCGGGCCGTCTGCTGGGCATGCTCAGCGCCGCGCTGGACCAGGCGCCGCAAGTCCAGCTGGGCCAGCTGCACTGGAACGCGGGCCCGCCGCCCGCCCGCACGGCCGGCAGCGGGCAGGCGCCGCCGCAGCCGGGCAGCGGTCCGCCGCTCGGCAGCAGCCTGGCCGGCATTCCTGCGCCGCCGCCGCAGGCGCTGCGCCTGGAAGCGGACGTAGCCATGCCAAACAATGACTACCGCGCCGCGCTGGGCGCCATCACCGCCTTCGCCCAGACACTGGCGCGCCAGCCAGGCATGCAGGTGGCGATCGAGGAAACGCCGCTGGACTTGCGTTCCAGCGTTGCCCTGTCCGGCAAGAGCACCACGCCGGCGCCGGACAGCCAGGCCCGCTTCACCCTTTTGCTGGTGTGGCAGCCATGAGCGGCCCCGTCAAGCAAACGCCGCTGCCCGGCATGAAAAAGGCCGCCGCCCCCGTCCGCACCCTGCCCGCCTGGCTGGGCGAACTGCCGCTGATCCGCCGCGCCCTGCTGTGTTTTGCGCTGACCATGCTGGCCAGCCTGATACTGCTGAGTCTAAGCGCCGCCTACCGCGAACGCGCGGCGCAGCAGCTCGACTTCGCGCGCCATGCGCGCGCGACAGCGGCCAATCTGTTCAACCACGCGGAAGCGGAAAAAGGCGAAATCCGCCTGTACGAACCGCAATTCCTCGCCTTGCGCCAGCGCGGCCTGATCGGCGAGGAAAACCGCCTGGCCTGGATCGACGCCATCCGCGTGAGCCAGGAACAGCGCAAACTGCTGCCCATCGGCTATGAAATCAGCGCGCAGCAAACGCTGCAAGTGCCCGCGCCGATGGCGATGGGCCAATACCAGCTGCGCGGCAGCCGCATGCAGCTGCACCTGGACCTGCTGCACGAACTCGATCTGCTGAACTTGCTTGACGACTTGCGCCAGGCCGGCTTTTTCGCCGTGCACGACTGCACGCTCAAGCGCAACGGCGCCGGTGGCGCGCCAGCAGGCGCCGCGTCGTCCCTCAGCGCCGATTGCACCTTGCTGTGGCTGACCCTGGGCAGCGTGGCCGTGCCCGTGCAGGGGCTGCCATGAAGCGCGCCCTGATGTTGTGCGTGCTGCTGGGGGCGGCGTTCGGCGCCCGCGCCCAGGTGCCGCAGCTGGGGCGCCTGTTTTCCACGCCCGAGCAGCGCGCCCAGCTTGATGCCCAGCGCTATGGCCCGCCGCCGGGCACGCCGGCCCCGGCCGCGGCGCCACCACCGCCCCCACCGCCACCCGCGCCGCCCGTCGAACTGAATGGCGTGGTCGAGCGCAGCAGCGGGCGCTCGACCGTCTGGCTGAACCAGGCGCCGCAGCAGGAACCGCACAACCAGCTCGAGCATGCCACGGGCGGCACCCTGACTCTGCGCCTGTCGAGCGGCCAGGTGGTACTGCTGAAACCCGGCCAGCGCTACGACCCGGCCAGCGGCAGCGTCAGCGAAGCGCCGGAGGGATCGCCATGAAGCGAGGAACGCCTGCGCGCCAGCGCGGCGCGGCCCTGCTCCTGCTGGTGGCCGTGCTGGGCCTGGGCGCGGCCAGCCTGCTGATCGGCGCCTTCGGCCGCGACACGGGCGAGGCGGCGCGCCAGCAGCGCACCCTGGCCACCCTGGCGCAGGCGCGCGATGCCTTGCTGGGCTTTGCCGTCACGCATGGCCGCCTGCCCCGTCCGGCCGCCTCCGCCCTCGATGGCCGCGAACGCGCCGCCGACTGCGCCAGCGACGCCGACTGCAGCGGCTTCCTGCCGTGGGTGGCGCTGGGCGTGGCCGGCAGCGACGCCTGGGGCAAGCTGCTGCGCTACAGCGTCACGCCGGAAATGAGCCGCGCGCCCATCGTCTCGTTCTCCGCCGTCGCCAACCGGGTCGTGCTGGCGCGCGACGAGCGCGGTGACTTCGTCCACGTGGCCGGGCAGGACCTGTGCGACGTCAGCGCCCAGTGCCTGCCCGTCGTGCTGTTCTCGCAAGGCAAGGAGCATTTCGGCACGACGGCCAGCGGCGTGGCGCAACGCAATACGGCACGCGGCAATATCGATGAAGCCGCCAACGACGGCGCCAGCCGCAGTTTCATTTCCCGTCCCGCCAGCGCCAACGACGCGCTGCCAGGCGGCTCCTTCGACGACCTGTTTACCTGGATTACTTTGCCTACCCTGTATCAACGCATGCGCGCCGCGCGCAACCTGCCATGAGCGCCCGTCCGCCCCATTGCCGCCGGCAGCGCGGTTTTTCGCTGATCGAGATCGCCATCGTGCTGGTCATCGTCGGCCTGATGATAGGCGGGCTGGTCACGCCGCTGACGGTGCAGCTGGAGCAGCGCAAGGTGGCCGAAACGCACACGGCGCTGAACGAGGCGAAGGAAGCCCTGACCGGCTACGCGCTGCGCTACGGCTACCTGCCCTGTCCCGCCATTTCCGCCACCAACGGGCTGGAAGACCGGCGCGGCGGCCGCTGCAACGGCGACAAACGCGCGGGTTTCCTGCCCTGGGCCACCCTGGGACTGCGCCAGGGCGACAGCTGGGACCATCTCTTCCGCTACAGCGTGACGCCCGCCTTCAGCGACAGCGAACAGCCATTCAACCTGGCCACGCCGCGCGACATCAGCATCGTCACGCGCAATGGCGGCGCGCTGCTGCAGGCGACGGCGCTGAACGACATCCCCGCCATGATCATGTCCCACGGCAAGAACGGTTTCGGCGCCACCAGCGTGCAGGGCCAGCGCCAGGCCGTGGCCACCGGCAGCAATGTCGACGAGCGCAGCAACGCGTCGAGCAGCAACATCTACATCAGCCGTCCCGCCAGCGGCGCGCAGCAGCCTGGCGGCGAATTCGACGACATCGTCGTCTGGCTGTCGCCGAATATCCTGTTCAACCGCATGGTGGCCGGGCAAAGGCTGCCACGCTGATGCCGATGTCCGCCCTCGCTCCCGCCCGCACCATCGCCCGCTACACCGTGCTCGAAGCGCTGCGCAGCCGCCTGCTGTGGCTATTCGTGCTGGCCGCCTGCGGCGCGGCCGGCCTGGCCGGTTTCCTGCAACAACTGGCGCTGACGGAAAGCAATGCCGTGCAGGCGGCCTTGCTGGCAGCCGCCTTGCGCCTGGCCAGCGTCTTCCTGCTGGCCACGTTCATCGTCACCAGCATGACGCGCGAAGCCGCCGACAAGGGCCTGGAACTGCTCCTGGCCCTGCCCATGCCCCGCTGGGCCTATCTGCTGGGCAAACTGCTGGGCTATGCCGTGCTGGCGGCCGTGCCCGCCGTGCTGTTCGGCGCCTTGATGGCGCTGTTCGCGGCGCCCGCGCAGGCCGCGCTGTGGGCCCTGTCGCTGCTCGGTGAATTGTGGATCGTCGCCGCTTTCAGCCTGCTGTGCGCGGCCAGCCTGCAGCAGGCGCTGCCCGCGCTGGCCGCCGTCAGCGGCTTTTATGTGCTGGCGCGCATGCTGGGCAGCCTGCAACTGCTGGCGCACGGTCCCCAGGCAGGCCAGGCGTGGCCGCAGCAGGCCATGGCGGGCGCCATCGACGTGCTGGCCCTGCTGCTGCCGCGCCTCGACGACTTTACGCGCACGGAATGGCTGCTGTACGCCACGGGCGACCTGTCCGCCCTGGCGGGCGTGGCGGCGCAGACGGCTATCTATGTCGCCCTGCTGGCCGGCTGCGCGCTATGCGACTTTTACCGCAGGAATATCTGATGGCCGCCTCGCTGCGCCCCTGGTCCAGCGTGCCGCGCCCCGCGTGCTGGCTGCTGGCGGCCAGCCTGCTGCTGCAGCTGGGCTGGCGCGTGACGCAGCAGCAGGCGCCGGCGCAAGCGCGTCCGCTGCCCGCCGCGCCCGCGGCGGCGGTGGCGCGCATGGCCAGCCTGGGCGAGCCGCTGGCCATGTCGAAGGCCATGCTGCTGTATCTGCAGGCGTTCGAGGACCAGCCCGGCGTCAGCCTGCCGTGGCGCGCGCTCGACTATGAGCGCCTGGCCGGCTGGCTGGAAACGGCGCAAACGCTCGACCCGCGCAGCCAGTACGCGCTGGTGGCGGCCAGCGAAGTCTACGCGGGCGTGGCCGATCCCGCGCGCGCGCGGCGCATGCTCGATTTTGTCGCCGCCAGCTTCGCCGCCGACCCGCAGCGCCGCTGGCCCGCCATGGCGCAGGCCGTACTGGTGGCAAAGCACCAGCTGCGCGACCTGCCGCTGGCCCTGGCGTACGCGCGCGCGCTGCGCCGGCAGGCGACGGGGCCGCAAGTGCCGTCCTGGGTGCGCGAAATGGAAGCCTTCATCCTGGAAGACATGGACCAGCTCGACAGCGCGCGCCTGGTGATCGGCGGCCTGATCGCCAGCGGCCAGATCAGCGACCCGCACGAACTGGCATTCCTGGCCCGCCGCCTCGACGAACTTTCCACAAAGAAAACAAAGTGAGCACCCTGACATGGCCGGCCGCGCCCCTGCGGAAACGCCATTCCCGCCCATGCCCATTTGCAGTAAACTTGCCCCTGACCATGCCCCTACCATGCCCTCGCCGGGCCACGCTTTTCAAAGGAATTCCCATGCACCCACGCCGCCAGCAAGGCTTTACGCTCGTTGAAATCGCCATCGTCCTGGTCATCATCGGCTTGCTGCTGGGCGGCGTGCTGAAGGGGCAAGGCTTGATCGACAGCGCCAAGGTGAAAAACATCATCCAGCAATCGAATTCGCTGACGGCCGCCGTGAATGCCTACCAGGACAAATTCCGCGCCCTGCCCGGCGACGATATCCAGGCCACCGTGCACGTGCCTAACTCGGCCGGCAACGGCAATGGCGACGGCCAGATCGGCGACGGCCAGCCGCGCGAATTCACCCTGGCGCCGCAGCACCTGGCGCTGGGCGGCTTCATTACGGGTTCGTTCAACGGCACCTCGCAATTCATGACCAGCGCCCAAGGCGGCGCCGTCTACCTGTACAACGACGAAGTGGGCGGCCGGGCCGGCAACGGCATCCGTTTCGACAACTTGCCGGAAGGCTATGCGGAGCAGATCGACAGCAAACTCGACGATGGAGTGGCCAGCACGGGCAGTGTCCGCGCGAACATGCCATATGGCAATACCGGTGCTATCATCCCCCGCACCGCCGTATTTTTCTGACAAGGCCGTCACTATCAAAGGAATACCATGTCACTGCATCGCAAACTCGTCATCTCCCTGGCCGCCGCCTGCGCCGTGCTGGCTGGCAGCGCCCAGGCCCAGTACGTGGGTCCCTCCACCGGTCCCGAGGCGCCGAAGACCGTCGCCGCCATCCTGAAAAATCCCGTCGACGACCAGGCCGTCGTGCTGCGCGGCTATCTGCTGCGCAAAGTGGGCAATGAAAAATACACGTTCTCCGACGGCACGGCGGAAATCCGCGTGGAAATCGACGACAAGGTCTTCATGAATCGCAAGATCGATGCGAAGACGCCGGTGGAAATCCGCGGCGAAGTGGAAAAAGATTTCATGGAAAGCCCGGAAATCGACGTCGACGTGCTGACCGTGGTGCAGTAAACCTCCCGGCTCTCCCGCCGCCACGGCGGGTTGAGCGCCTTGCCCGCCTGCCATCGGCGCAGCGCGGCGGCTTCTCCATGTGTTCCTTGCGCAACCTATTTTTCATAGCAGAAACTAGGCTTGTCAGAACAATCAATTTCGTCTAGCATCTTTTCATTCAACGTCAGCCAGCGCCAGCGTGAGCCAGCCTGTCGACTCATCCATTCTGGGAGCCTTCCGGGTGCAAGATTTGCCTTCGATACGCTCAAGAATTTCATGGCTGGTGCTCGCCTGGGTCATTCCGACGGCGCTGGTCTTCATGCTGCTGGTGGCACAAAGCTACACGCGCGAACGGGACCATGTCGTCAGCGAGACGGCGCAGGCGGCGCGCGCCGTGGCGGCCGCCGTCGAGCGCGATCTGAGCGGTGCGCAAATGGCCGCGCGCATCATCGCCGGCTCGCCCATCCTGCAAGGCGGCGACGTCGGCGCCCTGCGCACCCTGGCCAGCGGCCTGCTGCAGCCGGGCCTGGCCATCAGCACCTTCATCGTTTCCGATGCCGCCGGCAATCAGCTGGTCAATACCTCCCTGCCCGCCCTCCAGGCGCCGCCGGCGCTGCCGCAGAAATGGGCGGCCAGCATGCAGCGCGCGCGCGAGCAGGGCAAGCCGCGCCTGACCAGCCTGTTCAATGCCCCCGGGACGGCGCCGCAACTGGCGCTGAACCTGCCGCTGCCCCGCGACAAGGGCGGCGCCTGGGTGCTCACGGCCTTGTACCCGGCCGACTACCTGCCCATGCTGATGCGCGAACTGAACATGCCGGCCTACCTGGGCGCGGCCATCATCAATGCCGATGGCATCAACGTGGCGCGCACCCTGGCGCCGCAGCGCTACGTGGGCCAGCGCGCCGCCGCGCCGCTGCTGGAACAGCTGCGCCAGGGACGCGAAGGCGTGCTGCGCCATGCCACGCTGGAAGGCATCGATGTCTACACGGGCTTCCACCGCGCCCGCGCCGATACCTGGACGGTGGCCGTCACCATGCGCACCAGCACGGTGGCCGATGCGCTGCTGCGCTCGGTGGTGACGGGCTCCGTCATCCTGGCCCTGCTGCTCGGCGCCGCCTACGCGCTGGCCTGGCGCGTCGGTGGCCGCCTGGCGCGCACCCTGCAGGAGCTGACGCAGCAGATCCAGGCGCTGGCGCACGGCAAGCCCCTGCTCGCAGGCAAGCACGCGGACCGCGAATCGGCCGACATGGCCGGCGCCCTGGGCGCGCTGGAACGCGACTTGCGGCGCCACCGCACGCAGCTCGAAAGCCTGGTGGCCGAACGCACCCTGGCCCTGGAAAAATCCACGCGCCTGCTGGAAACCGTGTATGCGACGGCGCCCATCGGCATGCTGTTCGTCGACCGCGAGCTGCACATCGTCATGATCAACCAGTACCTGGCCGCCATCAACGCGGCCAGCGTGGAGCAGCATCTCGGCCGCCCTGTCGGCGTCATGCTGTTCGACGATGCCGTGCGGGTGGAAGTGGAGCGCTGCCTGCGCCAGGTGCTGGAGACGGGCCAGCCCATCGTCGATATCGAATTGAAAGGCACCAGCGGCCAGCAGCGCGAGCAGGCCAGCCAGTGGATCGTCTCCTTCCACCCGATCTTTGGCCCCGGGCGGCAGATGCTGGGCGTGTCGGGCCTGTGGCTCGACATTACCGAGCGTAAGCGCAGCGAAGCGGAATTTCGCCGCTCCAAGCATTTGTTCGGCACCATCATCGAAAACATTCCGGCCATGGTCTTCGTCAAGCGCGCGGACAGGCTGAGCTTTGAAATGGTCAACCGCCACGCGGAACTGACCCTGGGACGCTCGCGCGAGCAATTGCTGGGCAAGACGGACAGCGATTTCTTCCCGCCGCAGCAGGCGGCCGCCTTCACCAGCGCCGACCGCAAGCTGCTGGCGACGGGGCAGATGGTGGAAATCGAACAGGAGCCGATCAACACGGCGGACGGCACCACGCGCCACTTCACCACGCGCAAGGTGGTGCTGCGCGACGACGCGGGCCGCGCCAGCCACGTGCTGGGCGTGTCGATCGACGTCACGGACCGCAAGCGCGCCACGGAAGTGCTGCATGCCACCACCTGGCGCCTGGAACAGAGCGAGCGCTTCATCCGCACCGTCACCGACAACCTGCCCGGCATGGTGTCGTACTGGGGCCACGACTTGCGCTGCCGCTTCGCCAATAAATTCTACAACGAGTGGTTTGGCCGCAGCAGCGCCGAGCTGGCCGGCATCCACATGAGCGAACTGCTGGGCCAGGAGCTGTTCGACGTGTATGCGCCCCACGTGGAAGGCGTGCTGGCGGGCCGGCCGCAAAGTTTCGAGCGCGACCTGCTCGACCCGACGGGCCAGGTGCGCCACACGTGGACCAACTACATTCCCGATTTCGACGACGGCGGCGGCGTGCGGGGCTTTTTCGTGCTGGCATCGGACGTGTCGGAACTCAAGCGCACGGAACTGCGCCTGCACGAACTGAACGAACAGATGGTGCGCGCGCGCGACAAGGCCGAGGCGGCCAGCATCGCGAAGAGCGAATTCGTCGCCAACATGAGCCATGAAATCCGCACGCCGATGAACGCCATCATCGGCCTGGCGCGCCTGCTGGAAGAATCGCCGCTGGAGCGGCGCGAGCGCAGCTACGTCGGCAAGATCCAGATGGCCACGCAGTCGCTGCTCAACATCGTCAACGACGTGCTCGATTTTTCCAAGATCGAGGCGGGCCAGATGGTGCTGGAGCAGCGCCGTTTCCAGCTCGAGCGCATGCTGGGCAGCGTCGGCGTGCTGCTGGCCAGCAGCGCCTGGGCGCGCGGCGTGGAACCCGTGTTCGTGCTCGATCCCGGCGTGCCGGCCGAACTGGTGGGCGACGCCCTGCGCGTGGAGCAGATCCTCATCAACCTGGTGGGCAACGCCGTCAAGTTCACCACCGAGGGCGAGGTGGTGCTGTCCATCCGCGCCGTGGCCGAGGATGCGGCCGGCGTGACCCTGGAGTTTTCCGTGCGCGACACGGGCATCGGCATCGGCGCGGCCGAGCAGGAACACATCTTCGACGCCTTTTCCCAGGGCGACAGCAGCACCAGCCGCAAGTACGGCGGCACGGGCCTGGGCCTGGCCATCTGCCGGCGCATGGTGGACCTGATGGGCGGCCAGATCAGCGTCAGGAGCACCCTGGGTGAAGGTTCGGACTTCCGCTTCAGCTGCCGCTTCGCGCGCGTCGCCGCCAGCGCGGCCCTGGCCGACGCGCCTGGCAAGAGCGCGCCGAAAGCCCTGTCGGTGCTGATCATCGACGACAACGCCAGCGTGCGCGCCATGCTGGCCGAGTGGTGCGCGGCGCAGGGCTGGCACAGCCGCAGCGCCGATGGCGGCGAGGCCGGCCTGGCCCTGCTGCGCAGCCATGCCGGCGGCGCCGACGGCTTGCCGCCGGCCGACCTGGTGCTGCTCGACGCGGCCATGCCGGGCATGGACGGCATTTCCATGCTGACGGAAGCGCGCGCCGACGAGCACCTGCGCCTGCCGCCCGTGATCATGCTGGTGGCCGACCAGGACAGCGAAAACCTCGAGCGTCTGGCCGACAGCCTGATGCTGGCGGGGATCGTCGCCAAGCCCGCCACGCCGGCCCGCTTGCTGGCGGCCGTCACGGCCGTGCGCGACGGGCGCAATGGCCGCAATGCGCCGCCCATGCTGCCCGTCTCCACGCCGCTGTCGGGCTTGCTGGCGGGCATGCGCGTGCTGCTGGTGGAAGACAATGAAATCAACCAGGAAGTGGCGCAATACATTTTGCTGCACTCGGGGGCGCGCGTGGCCGTGGCGGCCAACGGCCGGCTGGCCGTCGAGCTGCTGGCCCGCACGCCGCACGCCTGGGACGTGGTGCTGATGGATTTGCAGATGCCCGTCATGAACGGCTATGAAGCCACCCTGGCCATCCGCGCCCTGGGGCTGCTGGAACTGCCCATCGTCGCCATGACGGCCAACGCCATGGACGAGGATCGCCTGCGCGCCATCGCCAGCGGCATGAACGCGCACGTGGCCAAGCCCATCGACGTCGATGACATGATCCAGACCCTGACCCGGCTGGTGCCGGCGCTGCCTGCCGGCGCCAGCGGCGGCGCCCTGGCCGGCGACCTGGCAGCCGACGCGCTGGCGGTGCCGGCCGCCATTCCCGGCATCGACCTGGACACGGCGCTGCGCCGCTTCGGCGGCGACTATGGCGCTTTCCTGGCCCTGCTCAAGCGCTTTGAAAATTCGCAGGGCGACGCCGTTGAGCAAACCCGGCGACTGCTCGACGACGGCCAGCAGCAACAGGCGGCGCAGCTGCTGCACCGCGTCTGCGGCGTGGCCGCCAACCTGGGCGCGGCCAGCATCGCCGGCCTGGCCGCGGACACGGAAAAGGCGCTGAAAGGGGGCCACCCGCACGCCACGGCCACCTTGCTGGGACAGCTGGAAGAGGCGATGGCGCTCGTCATCGAAGGCGCGCGCACCCTGCCCTCGCCCCTGCGGCGCGGCGATGCGCCGCCGCAGGCATCCGGCACGCACACAATCGACCTGCAGGCCGGCCTGGCCGAACTGCTGGTCACGATCCGCAACAACAACCTGAAGGCGCTGGCCCAGTTCCACGCCCTGCACCCCGCCATTCAACAGTCAGACCGAGAAGCCGCTCTGGCGATGGCAAATGCGATTGAAACACTGAATTTTTCCGAGGCGGAAAAGCTCGTGCTCGATCAGCTGAAACGAGAGGAAAACAAGTGAGCTGGACCAACCTTGCCATGAACGGGCGCATCCTCATCGTCGATGACGCCATGGAAAACATCCAGATCCTGCACCAGCTGCTGCGCGAGGAGCACGACGTGCTGTTCGCGCTGAGCGGCGAAAAAGCGCTGGAAATCGCCCATAGGCAGATGCCGGACCTGATCCTGCTGGACGCCGTCATGCCCGGCATGGACGGCTATGCCGTCTGCAGCGCCTTGCGCGAATCGGCCATCCTGAGCGCCATTCCCGTCATCTTCGTCACGGCCCTGAACCAGCCCGAGGACGAGACGCGGGCGCTGGAAGCGGGCGCCGTCGACTTCATCACGAAACCGTTCAACGCCGCCGTCGTGCGCGCCCGCGTGCGCAGCCAGCTGACCATCAAGCGGCAGGCCGACGCCATGCGCGAACTGTCGCTGACCGATTCGCTCACGGGCGTGGCCAACCGGCGCAGCTTCAACGACGCCATGGAAAGCGAATGGCGGCGCTGCGCCCGCGATGGCGTGGCCATGGCCGTCATCATGGCCGACATCGATCACTTCAAGGACTACAACGACACGTATGGCCACCAGGCGGGCGACCTGTGCTTGCAGCAGGTGAGCGCCGCCCTGCGCCGCTGCGCCGTGCGCCCGCCCGACCTGCTGGCGCGCTACGGCGGCGAGGAATTCATCGTCCTGCTGCCGCAGGAAACGCGCGAAGGCGCCGAAGTGGTAGCCCAGCGCATCCTCGATGAAGTGCGCGCCCTGCACATTCCGCACGCCAGATCGAGCGTCGGCCCGCACGTCACCGTCAGCCTGGGCATGGCCAGCGTCATGCCCACGGAAGGCATGGACGCCAGCGCCCTGATCCGCGCCGCCGACGCCCTGCTGTACCGCGCCAAGCATACGGGGCGGGACAGGTATTGCGCCTCCGACGCCGAGTGATTACGGATAGCAGCGCATCAGGAACTCCGCCACGCACACGGGTTTCGTATCGCCTTCCCGCTCCATGGTGACGGCCCAGTTCACTTGCGCCCCTTCCGGCAGCTCGTCGACCGAAAGAATGTCGAGGCGCGCGCGCAGGCGGCTGCCCACGGGGACAGGCGCGGGGAAGCGCACCTTGTTCAGGCCATAGTTGATGGCCATGCGGATGCCGGCCATGTGCAAGGCGCCCGCAAGCATGGCCGGCAGCAGCGACAGCGTGAGGAAACCGTGCGCCACGGTGCAGCCGTACGGCGACTCGCGCGCGCAGCGTTCCGCGTCCACGTGGATCCACTGATGATCATCGGTGGCGTCGGCAAAGGTGTCGATCCGCTGCTGGGTGATGGCGAGCCAGTCGGAGACGGCCACGTGCTGTCCCGCCAGGGCCTGGAAACCGGCGATGCCGGCGATATCACGCATGGCGTTCTCCTGCCGGGCGGCGGCCGAACATGCCCATGCCCTCCACCGTCGCCACCACCTCGCCGTGCTGGTTGCGCACGCTCCACACGGAAATGACGATGCCGCGGTCCGGTTTCGAGCTGGACGGGCGCACTTCCTTGACCTGATAGGTCAGCTGCAAGGTGTCGCCGGCGCGCACGGGCAAGATCCAGCGGATACTGTCCAGGCCTGGCGAGCCCATGCTGGACGAATGCCTGAGCAGCTTATCTACCACCAGGCGCATCATCATGCTGCACGTGTGCCAGCCGCTGGCGATGACGCCCTTGAAAATGGTTTGTTCGGCGGCCGCATGGTCGACGTGGAAGGGCTGCGGGTCGAAATCCGTGGCGAACTCGATGATTTCCTGTTCGCTCACGTGGCGCTGGCCCAGGTCGATTTCCAGGCCTTGCATAAAGTCTTCAAAATACCAGTGCTTGGGTTTGATTCCGGTCAATGCGGTCATGCGGTCTCCGTCGGCAAGAAGCCCGGCTGGGCGATGAAGCGCTCGATGTGATGCTCCACGTCGCCCAGGGTCAGGGCGATCATGCTCAAACGCTTGAAATGGTGGGCGGCGGGCAATTCGTCGGTGACGCCCATGCCGCCGTGCAATTGCACGGCTTGCTGGCCAACAAAAGTGGCGGCCAGCCCCACCCTGGCCTTGGCGGCGGACACCGTGCGGCGCCGCTCCGCCGCGTCCATGCTATCGACCCTGGCGGCGGCCAGCATGGCCATCGAGCGGGCCTGCTCCAGGTGGATGAACATGTCGGCCATGCGGTGCTGCAGCGCCTGGAACTTGCCGATCGGCGCGCCGAACTGCTGGCGCGTTTTCAGGTATTCCAGCGTGGCGGCAAAAATGGCATCCATGGCGCCCACGGCTTCCGCGCACAGCAGGGCGGCACCGTAGTCGGCGGCCGCGTCCAGCACGGCCCAGCCCTGCCCCGCCTGGCCGACCAGCGCGCCGTGGCCAAGCACCACTTGCACGAGGGTCACGCTGGCGGCGCGCTGGCCATCGATGGTGCGGTAGTCGCGCACGCTCACGCCCGGTGCGCCGGCGGGCACGAGGAACAGCGAAATGCCATCCGTGTCGCCCTGGCTGCCGCCGCTGCGCGCCGAGACGATGAGGAAATCGGCCTGCGCGCCGTGGACGACGACGGTTTTTTCGCCATCGAGCACGAAGCCGTCGCCGCTGGCGGTTGCCGTGGTGGCGACGTCATGCAAATCGTGGCGCGCCTGGCGTTCGCCCAGCGCGCAGGCCAGCTTGATGCCGCCGCTGGCCACCTGTTCCAGCACGCCGTCGTGGCCGCCCGCCAGGGTCAGGAAGCGCGCGCCCAGCACGGTAGCCAGGTATGGTTCGACCACCAGGCCGCGGCCCAGTTCCTGCATCACCAGCAGCATGTCCACGGCCGTGCCGTCGAAGCCGCCAGCGCCGGCCGGCAGCGGCAAGGCCGTCATGCCCAGTTCGGCCAGGGTGGCCCAGGCAGAGTCGGACGTGCCGGTGGCCGAATGAATGATCTTTTGCCGCGTCTCGAAGCGGTAATCCCTGTCGACCCAGCGCCTGAGCGCATCGGCGAATTGCTGCTGTTCCTGATTAAAATGGAAGTCCATGTCGTCTCCTTCTGGCTTACAGGCCGAGGATCATCTGCGTGATGATGTTTTTCTGGATTTCATTCGAGCCGCCATAGATCGATGTCTTGCGGTAATTGAAGTAATACGCGGCCAAGGGCGCGGCCAGGTCGTCGCCGCCCGCGCTGTGCGGCGCGCCGCCGTCAAGGTAAGCGGGGTCGAAGGGCAAGGCTTGCGGGCCGATGGCTTCCACCATCAGCTCCGTCAGTTGCTGCTGCAGCTCCGAGCCGCGCACCTTCAGCATCGATGCCTGCGGTCCCGGCCCCTTGCCTTCCTCGCTGATGACGCGCAAGACCGTCATTTCCAGCGCCATCAACTCGATTTCCACATGCGCCACCTTGGCCGCATAGGCAGGGTCGTACAGCAGCGGCGCGCCGCGCTTGGTCTGCTGCATGGCCAGCTGCTTGAGGAACGTCAATTCGCGCTTCGAGCGGCCTACGGCGGCGATGCCCGTGCGCTCATGGCCCAGCAAATACTTGGCATAGGTCCAGCCCTTGTTTTCCTGGCCCACCAGGTTGCTGACGGGCACGCGCACATTGTCGAAGAAGACTTCGTTCACTTCATGCTCTTCGTCCAGCATGATGATGGGGCGCACGGTGATGCCCGGCGTCTTCATGTCGATCAGCAAAAAACTGATGCCTTCCTGCTTGCGCACCGTGCTGTCCGTGCGCACCAGGCAAAAGATCATGTCCGCGTGCTGGCCCAGGGTGGTCCAGGTCTTCTGGCCATTCACAATGTAGTGATCGCCGTCGCGCTCGGCCGTGGTTTTCAGGGATGCCAGGTCGGAACCGGCGCCCGGCTCGGAATAGCCCTGGCACCACCAGTCGTCGCAGTTCAGGATGCGCGGCAGATAGTAGGCCTTTTGTTGCGCGTTGGCGAAGGCCATGATGACGGGCGCCACCATGTTGACGCCGAACGGCAGGATGGGCGGCGTGGCCGCGCGCGCGCACTCGTCTTCCCAGATGTGCCGCTGCACGGCCGTCCAGCCCGTGCCGCCATGCTCCACGGGCCAGGCCGGCGCGGCCCAGCCCTGCTGCGCGACAATCTTATGCCAGCGCACGTAATCGTCACGGTTCAGGCGCAAATGCTGGCGCACCTTGCGCTGCAAGTCCGCCGGCAAATGGGTGTCGAGAAAGGCGCGCACGGAGTCGCGGAAAGCGTTCTCCTCGGCCGTGTAATGCAGGTCCATGTCTGTCTCCTTGTTCTTATGAGTTGCCGTGATGACTGCACGCAAGGAAGCTCAGCGCACAAAAAAAGCACGACCGTTCTCAAGGATTGTACAACAGATTGGGAGCGGCGCCAGGGGTTTTACACAGGCTGGCGCGCAAGGGGAAGTGACTGAAGTTGCCTGGAATTTGCTGGCATTGGCCGGCGGCGGCCGTCCCATGTTCCATGATGGCGAAATTGCCGAATGTCGGGTTCCGGTCGGAGCCGGCGTCTATCATCGCGCCATCTCGCGGCATCTTCCTGATGCCTGACACAGCATCCATTCATTCATTTTGTCGACATCTGACCATCTGCATGCACCAGCGCACCTTGCTCGGTGAACTGCCGGGTACTCGCCAGCACGCCCTTGTCACTGTAAACCTGACGAATGCTTACCTTGCCGTTGGGATGGTAACTATTGTGTACGCCCACGGGCAGCCCCCCGCGCCACTGCCCCCGCGACTCCAGCTTGCCATCCCTGAAATACGTCGTCGCTACGCCGTGTTCGCGGCCATGCTCATCTTGCCCTACCTGCGATCCGATATTGCCATCCCGATCATAAAGGCGGTAACCGCCCACCATCTTGCCTGAAACAAAATCGGCTGCATCGGTCTGTCCGGAGATACGCACCAGGTCGCTCTTGATGGTATCGAAAATCTCCACCTTCCAGGTACCGGGCAACGCGCCTTTTGGCAAGGGCAACACCAACACATAAGGCGAGCGCTGTCTGAGCTGCGGCATCAGCTGTTCGTCCAGGTACAGGCGCGCCTTGCCGTCGGCACAGGTGCTCGGGCCACAGCCAGCAATCAGGCGTGCAAACGGAATGGCCTCCTCCCCTTTTTCCCCACAGGGCAGCCAAACAATGTCACGGCCATGGGCGTCTTGTCACGGATGCGCTCGATGAGTCCCGGCCTGAGGCTTGCATATTCATCTCGATTTTCCAGCATGCCCTGCTTCATGCGCAGCTGGTTGCCGCCACACGCAGTAGTTTCCGCCACGGTCAACACATCGGCCCCTGCGCTATCCTGGCCACTGGAAATCGCCGTAAACACATGTCGCTGAATAATATCCGCCTGCGCCAGCATGGGCCACAACAGCATGGCGCCTAGCGTCGCGCGCAGCATTTTCTGATTTTTTTCAAGTACATCTCTGATATGGGCTCAATTAGCGGGCTTGGCGGATGCGTGCTGTCAATGGCTCCAGGCCGCGATCACCCATACAAATGCAGCAGCACCTGCACGGCCACGATCTTGACGATGGTCATGCTGGGGAAGATCATGGCGTAGCCCAGGTTGGGGCGGTCCGACTTGGCCAGGCGGTTGGCGAACACCAGCACGGCCGGGTTGCCCGTGGCGCCGGCGGCGATGCCCAGCAGCTCGGGAAATGGCAGGCGCAGGACGACCTTGCCGAGGATGACCACGAGGGCCACCACCACCAGCACCGTCACGGCCCCCAGCGCCAGCATGGGCAAGCCGTCGGCGCCCACCTGCTGCACGAAGGGCAAGCCGGAGGCCATGCCGACGGAGGCGAGGAAAATCGTCAAGCCATAGTTGCGCATCACCAGGTTGGCCGACAGCGGCAAGCGCCAGCCGATCTTGCCCACGCGGCCCAGGCGGCCCAGGATCAGCGCCATCACCAGCGGACCGCCGGCCAGGCCCAGGCTGAACGAGCCTATCCACGGCAAGGGAATCGGAATCAGGCCCAGCAGCACGCCCAGCACCATGCCCATGCCCAGCGAGACATAGCTGAACTCGGCCGTGGCCGTGATGGAATTGCCGAACAGCTTGCGCACGTCGGCCGCGTGTTTCGCCGGCGCGATGGCCATCACGCGGTCGCCGAATTCGAGGGTCAGATACGGGTGCGGCAGGATCATGGCGTCGCCGCGGCGGATGAAGGCGATTTGCAGCGGGAAGTCTTTCGACAGGTTCAGCTCGCCCAGCGGCACGCCGACGATTTCCGCGTCCGACACGAACACTTCGTTGCCATCGAAATCGCTGCGGTCCTTCAGCAGGCGGCCAGGGTCCAGGTGGCCCAGCGCCGTGCGCGCCGCTTCCACGCCCTCGACCGTGCCCGACACCATCATGGCATCGCCCACGCCGATCACCATCGACGGGTCGGGCAAACGGTTCTGGTGCCCTTGGCGCACGCCGATCACCTGCACGCCCGCCAGAGGGCCATCGGCCAGTTCGGACAGGGTGGCGCCCGCCAGGCGCGCTTCGTCGATGGTGATTTCCGACACGATGATCGGCGCGGGCGGCGGCGTCAGCACGGGTTTCAGGATGCGCCCCGCCAGGTACAGGCCCAGCATGGGTCCCACCACGCCGAACGGATAGGCGACGGCATAGCCGACGGCCGCGTCGCCATTGCCGTGCGATGCTTCCAGCGCCGCCTGCAATGCAGCCGTGCTGGTCATGGCGCCGGCAAACACGCCGCTGGCCATGCGCAGGGAAATGTCGATCCATTGCCCGCCCCAGATGGAGACGGCCAAGCCGCCCATGACGGCCACGAAAGCGATCAGGTTGTGCTTTTGCCCCGCGCCGCGCAAGCCTGCGAAGAACTGCGTGCCGTACTGCACGCCGATGCCATATAAAAACAGCAGCAGGCCGATGGAGCCGACCAGCGGCGGCGGCACGGAGCCGGGAGCGAATGCCCCCAGCGCCAGCCCCGCGAACAGCACGCCGCCCACGCCCAGCGAAAAACCGAACACGCTGACACGCCCCAGCGCATAACCGGCGCCGATGACAAGGAACAAGGCCAGGATCGGCGACGACTCCAGGGTATGGCGGAAGAGTTCTAGCATCGGAGCAACCTCAATCTGGGGAATGCCCAGTTTAGCATGCACAAAAGCAACATGATGGCGCAATGCCATGCAAGCGTGCGGCGCGTGGCGCGGGAAAAAACGGGCAAAAAAAAAGCCCGCTGCGGGAGCGGGCTGAATCTATTTCCTTGGAGGAAGTAGAGGAGACAGGTGCAATGATGCCGCGTTGCAGCATATAAATCTAATTCTATGTTGTGATGATAGAAATATGCTTTATCAATATCTCTGCCAGGCTGCTGGAGGGCCGGCACGCTTCAGCGCGCATGCATTCCCTGCACCATGCCAAAAATAAGGAGTGCGCGCGGGGATCCCTGCGCGCGCGTGGCCAGTACGCGGGCCTGCTCCACCGCGACGCAAGCGCGCTGTGTAAATCCTGCTGCCACTGTCTGCACCTCCCGCCCGATGCGCTGCGGATCATTGACCACGTCGTAGCCTGCGCGCTGGAACCGCAATTGCTCGATACCGGCGTCGCCTGCAGTCGATGGCTTGACGGCGATGAGCGACCAGTGGCCTTCATCGCCGAGAAATCGCTTCTGTCCCAGGAAAGCGTTGACGCGCTCCGCGAGAGGCTCCGAGCTGGGCAGTTCACTCTGGTACAGGCTCAGCGGACACAGCATCGTGCCAGGCTTCCAATCCAGACTCGGCAGCGCCGCGAGCGCCTCCGGACGCAATTGCCCCAGGTAGCGGTCGAGCGGGTGCCGTTGCTCAGAGCAGGCGCCGAGCGCCATCAGCACAAGCATGCTGGCGGCGCGAAACAGAGGACTCATCAGCTGGTTTCCTTCCTGGAGGTGAGAATACCTCCAGCCATGTTAAACGATCAGCCGGTGATGGCAGCGCATGACGCCGCAGCACTCAGCCCCTCCTTGCGGAACGCCGGTAAACAACGGGCAAAAAAAAGCCCGCTACGGGAGCGGGCTGAATCTATTTCCTTGGAGGAGATAGAGGAGACAGGTGAATGATGCCGCATCGCAGCATCATGATCCAATTGCATGTTGTGATGATAGAAATATGAACCATCTATATCTGCGCCACGCCGGCCTCCCCACCCTCGCCTCTTCTTAGGCCGCGCTGTAGCCCCGCAGGGTTTTCGCAGCCGCCACCATGTTGGCCAGGGCCGGGATCACTTCTTTCCAGCCGCGCGTTTTCAGGCCGCAATCGGGGTTGACCCACAGGCGGTGGGCGGGAATGCGCTCGGCCGCCTTGCGCATCAGCTTGACCATCTGTTCCTGGCTGGGAATGTTGGGCGAGTGGATATCGTAGACGCCAGGGCCGATTTCGTTCGGGTACTTGAAGTCATCGAAGGCGTCGAGCAATTCCATGTCGGAACGCGAGGTTTCGATCGTGATCACGTCGGCATCCATGGCGGCGATCTGCGCGATGATGTCGTTGAATTCCGAATAGCACATATGCGTGTGGATCTGCGTCTCGTCCGCCACGCCATTGGCCGTGATGCGGAACGATTCGACTGCCCAGCGCAGGTAGTCGCTCCATTGCGACTTACGCAGTGGCAAGCCTTCGCGCAGCGCCGCTTCGTCGATCTGGATCACGCGGACGCCGGCCCGCTCCAGGTCCTGCACTTCGGCGCGCATCGCCAGCGCCAGCTGGTGGCACGACACGGAACGGGGCTGGTCGTCGCGCACGAAGGACCAGTTGAGGATGGTGACGGGGCCCGTCAGCATGCCTTTCATCGGCTTGTCCGTCAGCGACTGGGCGTAGGTACTCCATTCGACCGTGATGGCGCGCGGGCGGCTGATGTCGCCGAACAAAATAGGCGGTTTCACACAACGCGAGCCGTATGATTGCACCCAGCCAAACTGGCTGAAGGCATAGCCGTCCAGCTGTTCGCCGAAATATTCCACCATGTCATTGCGCTCCGCCTCGCCGTGCACAAAGACGTCCAGGCCCAGCGCTTCCTGTTCCCTGACGCAATGGGCGATTTCCGCCTGCATCAGTTTTTTATAGCTGGCTTCGTCCAGCTGGCCGCTGCGGAACTGGCTGCGCGCCTGGCGGATTTCCGCCGTTTGCGGGAAGGAGCCGATGGTTGTCGTCGGATACAGCGGCAGATGCAGCAACGCCGCTTGCTTGGCGGCACGCACAGCATAGGCGCTGGCGCGCCGGCCCAGGCTGGCGTCGATGCGGGCCACGGCCGCCTTGACGTCCGGATTGTGCACGCGGCGCGACTGGCGGCGCGCCTGCACGGCAGCGTGATTGGCGTCCAGCACCGCCTGCACGCAGGCGCGGCCATGATTCAGGGCGCTCGCCAGGGTGCGTACTTCATCGAGTTTTTGACGGGCAAAGGCCAGCCAGGACTGGAGCTCGGCATCGAGCTGCTGCTCGCTGTCCAGGTCGACAGGCACGTGCAGCAGGGAGCACGACGGCGCGATCCACAGGCGCGATTGCAGCCTGGCATGCACGGGCTCCAGCCACGCCAGCACCTCGCTCAAATCCGTCTTCCAGATATTGCGGCCATTCACCACGCCCAAGGACAAGACGCTTGAAGCGGGCAGCTGGGCGATGACTTGCTCCACTTCATCGCGGGCATTGACGGCATCCAGGTGCAAGCCTTGCACGGGCAGCGTGCACGCCAGTGCCAGGTTGTCTTGCAGCTTGCCAAAATATGTCGCCAGCAGCAAGTTGACATTGCCCGCCTTGCTCAGCGCATCGTAGGCCGTGCTCAGCGCCTGCTGCCAGGCGCTGCCCAGTTCGGTGACGAGGATGGGTTCATCGATCTGCACCCACTCCACGCCGTGCGCGGCCAGTTCCTGCAGCAGTTGCACGTAAACGGACAGCAAGCCTTGCAACAGCGCCAGCTTGTCGGAATCATCCTTCGCCTTGCCCAGCCACAAGTAGGTGACAGGGCCGATCAGCACGGGCTTGGCCTTGACGTTCAACTGGCGCGCTTGCGCCAGTTGCCGCAGCAAGCGGCTGCTGTCGAGCTTGAATTGTGTGTCGGCAGAAAATTCCGGCACGATGTAGTGGTAATTGGTATCGAACCATTTCGTCATTTCGCCCGCGTGGACGCAGCTGCAATCGCTGTCGCTGGCCGAACGGCCACGGGCCACGCGGAAATAGTTGTCCAGCGCAGCGCCTGCCAGTCCGCGCACGCGCTGCGGCAAGTTACCCAAGGTAAAACTCCAGTCCAGCACCTGGTCATAGAAGGAAAAGTCGCCCACGGGCGCCAGGTCCAGCCCGTGCTGGTCTTGCCAGTGGCGCTGGCGCAATTCGGCCCCGTGGCCTTCCAGCGCATCCAGGCTGCTGTTGCCCTTCCAGTAGTCTTCCAGGGCGAATTTCAGTTCGCGCCTGGCGCCGATGCGCGGGTAGCCCAGATTGTGTGTCGTGACGGTCATGGTGGTAATTCCTCCTGGTGAAGTATGGAGACATCATAGAAGCTTCCATCCATGAAAAATAATGGTAATATTTCATTAATCCATTATTAATATTCATGCGAACTTCTCCATGAACACATCCGACACAAGCGACACCACCGTGGCAGCGGCCGACCTGGCCACCTTGCAGGAAGATTTCAAACGCGGCAGGCTGGTCTGGCCGGATGGCAAGAACAAGGCGCTGCTGCATTCGTGTTGCGCGCCATGCTCGGCAGAAGTGATGGAAGCGATGCTGGCCTCCGGCATCGATTTCACGATCTTCTTTTACAACCCGAACATCCACCCGCTGAAGGAATACGCACTGCGCGAGGAGGAAAACATTCGTTTCGCGGGAAAATTCGGCATCCCCTTCATCGACGCCGATTACGACCGCGACGGCTGGTTCGCGCGCGCCAAGGGCTGGAAAACGCGCCGGAGCGGGGCATCCGCTGCACCATGTGATTCGACATGCGCTTCGAACGCACGGCCCTGTACGCGCACGAGCACGGTTTCCCCGTCATCACCAGTTCGCTGGGCATTTCACGCTGGAAAGATATGCGGCAGATCAACGGCAGCGGCGCGCCCGCGGCAGCCCGCGATCCCGGGCTGCGGTACTGGGAATACAACTGGCGCAAGGGCGGCGGCTCGGCCCGCATGATCGAGATCAGCAAGCGGGAGAATTTCTACCAGCAAGAGTATTGCGGCTGCATCTATTCCCTGCGCGACAGCAATGAACACCGGGTCGCCATGGGCCGCGAGCGCATCCACCTGGGCGTCAAGTTCTATGGCATCAACGATGGCACGGAGGACAAGGACGCGGGCACGAAAAAATAGGCAAAAAAAAAGCCCGCTGCGGGAGCGGGCTGAATCTATTTCCTTGGAGGAGATAGAGGAGACAAGTGAATGATGCCGCGTTGCAGCATATAAAACCACTTTATATTCGTGATGTCAGAAATACGCGGCAGTGATATTAGGGGCAACACATCATTCCATGCGGCAACTTTCATGCCACCGCTTCCGTTTTTGCGTCGCCGGAACGCAACATATTCTTGATGCCGCGCAGGGCTTGCCGTACCCGCGCCTCATTTTCGATCAAGGCAAAGCGCACGTATTCGTCGCCATATTCGCCGAAACCGATGCCGGGCGACACGCTGACCCTGGCTTTTTCCAGCAGCAGCTTGGCAAATTCCAGCGAGCCCAGGTGGCGATACGCCTGCGGGATATGCGCCCAGATATACATGGATGCCTTCGGCTTTTCCACCATCCAGCCCGCCTCATGCAAGCCTTTCACCAGCACGTCGCGGCGGCGCTGGTACTGGGCGCAGATCTCCGCCACGCAGCTTTGATCGCCTTCCAGCGCGGCAATGGCCGCCACCTGCACGGGCGTGAAGCTGCCATAGTCGTGGTAGCTCTTGATGCGCGCCAGGGCCGCCACCAGTTCCGCGTTGCCCACCATGAAGCCGATGCGCCAGCCCGCCATGTTGTAGCTTTTCGACATGGTAAAAAACTCGACGGCCACGTCGCGCGCACCGGGCACCTGCATGATGGAGGGCGCTTTCCAGCCATCGAAGGTGATGTCGGCGTAGGCCAGGTCATGCACTACCAAAATATTGTGCTGTTTGGCCAATGCCACGACGCGCTCGAAAAATTCCAGCTCCACGCATTGCGCCGTCGGGTTCGACGGGAAACCCAGCACCATCATCTTCGGCTTGGGATAGCTTTCGCGGATGGCCCGCTCCAGTTCGGCAAAGAAATCCACGCCCGGCCCCATGCGCACGGAACGGATATCGGCGCCCGCGATGACGGCGCCCCAGATGTGGATGGGGTAGCTGGGATTGGGCACCAGCACCGTGTCGCCACGGTCGAGCGTCGCCAGCATCAGGTGGGCCAGGCCTTCTTTCGAGCCGATGGTGACGATGGCTTCGCTGTCCGGGTCGATATCGACGTCGTAGCGCTTCTTGTACCAGTGGGAAATGGCGCGGCGCAACCGGGGAATGCCCTTCGAGGCGGAGTAGCCGTGCGTGTCGGGACGTTTCACCGTGTCGATCAGCTTATCGACGATGTGCGCCGGCGTGGCGCCATCGGGATTGCCCATCGACATGTCGATGATGTCCTCGCCACGGCGGCGCGCGGCCATCTTGAGTTCGGCGGTAATGTTGAAAACGTAGGGGGGAAGACGATTGATGCGCGAAAAGCTGCGCGGAGCTTGGCTGTCGGTCATGGTTATCTCTGTACGTAAGCGCCCGGATCCGTCCGAGCGACGTTGGCGTAGTAGCTACGCCTGCAACGATACTAACCCGCGCCTGCGCAAACTGGCAAGCGCGATTCGGACGCGCTACAATACGCGCTGATCGAAAATGAGCGCACCGGTTGGTAACCCGGTAAGTGCCTGGCACCGTCCGGCATGCTCCCGCCCACGCGGACCCGCGGCGCTGACCTTTGGCTATGACACCAGCCGGGGAGGTGTTCTGGTTCGTGCATCTTTCCGCCGCGCCATCCCTCCCCTGCCTTGATGAGGAATAAATACGGATGGCAACATACGACACCGCAGTAAGCAGCATGACCCTGGACCGTGCCGGCATGGAACAGCAACTGGCGCAATCGGCGCGTCACTTCGTCGATTGCGCATTCGACGGCGAAGACCTGTCGCGCCTGGATTTACAGGGCTGCACCTTCGAACGCTGCACCTTTGCCGAAACGACTTTATTCGCCTGCAAACTGGCACGCAGCACGTGGCGCCGCTGCCGCGCCGGCAGCGCCGATTTCGAATCCGTCGACGCCGTCGACGCCAGCTTGGAAGGCTGCGACCTGAACAACACCAAATGGCGGCGCGCCAAGCTGTCCTCGGCCACCTTCCGCGGCTGCAAGCTGACGGGCGCGTCGTTCGAGGAAGTGTCCCACCTGGGCTTGACGTTCGAGGACAGCCTGCTGGTGGGCGCCGATCTGCGCGGCTTTTCCTTCCGCAAGGCGCTATTAAAGCAGCTGGATTTTTCCGACGCCTACCTGGCTGGCTGCGACTTCCGCGAGGCTGTCTTCGAAGGCGGCAGCCTGCGCAATGCCACCATCAAACTGGCAAAGTTCCAGGGCGCCGACTTGCGCGGCGCCGATATCGACGGCTTCAAATTGAGCGAAGCCTCGCTGCTGAAAGGCGCCGTCATCACGCATGCGCAGGCGGCCAACTTCATGCGCGCGCTCGATCTCGTGGTGATTTAAGCCTTGCCGCACAGCCAGCAGCGGCTGCCGCCAGCGATACGGCTGGCGGCACCACTGCGCCGCTGTCGGCGCCCGGCATGCCGCATCTTGCCCGGGAATGGGCGGATGCCTGGCATTCCCCAAACAGGCACCCGGCAGGCCAGCTTCCGCCAAATAATGCGTGCTATATTTCACACCCAAGTTTCCATTCTAGAGCTAGCGCTGCGACTGCGCGAATGCAAAAAAAGACCATGATGAAGGCCGTAAAAATAATCCTGTTCATATTTCTGTGCCTGGCAACATCCGTCACCATTCCGCCAGCAGGATTAATTTTTAGCTATATGGCGCTGCGGGAAAACAGGGAGAGCATCCGTAGATTTATCATCAAGACATCTCCCGATACGGAAAAAATCATCCCCGCGCTGATCGCCAGATATAACGATCCCAAGACCATCATTTCGCTGGCTATTTTTTCCATTGCCACGATAGTCGGCTTTTTCCTCCTGGTCTCGCATCTGCAGACACAAGAAACAGATGACTACGTAGCTTACATCCTCAAACAGGTCGCGCTGACCGGCATTCTTGTCACCGGCGTGACAGGCATCGCCTGGGTATTATTCTCGCTGGGCTCCCTTTTTGAAAGCCTGCTGGCAAAGGTGGGGTTTTCCCTGGTAGTGTCTGCCTGCATTATTTTTTCGCGCCTGAACGCGGTCGACTTCTTTGCTGCCAACTTCCCCTTTCCGCCATCCTACGCGCCGTTTTCCTTTGGCCTTGCCACCCTGATATTTGCGTTCTCGTTCAGCGCTTTTGCCTTCGCTGCGCTGGCAATCGTCTTCGAGATTTTTTTCATGCTGTTCCTGTTTATTTTCGACTTCAAGAATCACAAAAAAACCACCTACTTCCTCTTTTTTATCTCTTTTGCAGGGTTTGCAGGAAGTTATTCGGCGGCGCAGGCCATGATTCAGGGCATCTCAAACAAGGGGCCACTTTTCATGCTCAAGGCTGCGGAGCGGTATGATTTCACCACCAATCATATGTGCCAGACCCAGGAAGGTGAAACCGTTCTCTTCATTGAGAATGTCGCCGACCGCGCCATTGCAGCCACGTTTCCGCCTCCCCCGGAAGGCAAAAAGATCGCTCCCCGGGATCTTTCCGATGACATATTAAAAACCTATCTCCCGACCAATTTCCGCACCGTTCATTGCAATCCGTTTTCCGAACCCCGCCAGGAACCTGGCTGGTGCGGCAATTCGCGGGGGTTTGGTTTTTGCGATGCCGATCGCATGCCACACAAGTAAACAGGCAAAAAAAAGCCCGCTACGGGAGCGGGCTGAATCTATTTCCTTGGAGGAGATAGAGGAGACAAGTGCATCTTGCGGCATTGCGGCATATCACGCCACTTTATATTTATGATGATAGAAATTTGAATCCGTGATAATGAGGCGCCATCGGGTTTTCAAGCCGTACGGCGCGCCGCCGAGGGTAAAAATTCTCCCAGCCATACCAGCGCGGCCAGTCCGGGGAACGCCATGCCGGTCAGCAAGGTCGCCTGCCAGCCATGGCTGGCATACATCCAGGCGCCGATGGCCGAGCCGGCAGCGCCGCCCGCAAAAAATAAGGCAAAGTACAGGCCGTTCAGGCGGCCCCGCACTTCCGCGCCCAGGCTGAAGATGGCGCGCTGGCCCAGCACCAGATTCGCCGCCACGCCCATGTCGAGCACGATGGAAGCGGCCACCAGCAGGCCCAGCGCCACATGCTTCGACTCTGGCGCGAACATCGGCAAGGCGAAGGCGATGACGCCCAGCACCAGCGCGGCGGCCGTGGCGGGCAAGGTATGGCCCGCGTCGGCCAGGCGGCCGGCGATCGGCGAGGCAACGGCGCCCGCCATGCCCACCAGGGCGAAGATGGCGATGCCCGTTTGCGACAGGCCGAACGCAGGGCTGGCCAGCACCAGCGGCGTGACGGTCCAGAACAGGCTGAAGGCGCCAAACAGGCCCGCGTGATAGGCGGCGCGGCGGCGCAGCACGGGCGTGCCCAGCAGCAAATGCCACAATGAGGCCATCAGGACAGGATAGCGCATGCTGGAAACGGGCTGGCGCACGGGCAAGGCGCGGCGCAGCACCAGCGCCAGCAGCACCATCAGCACGGCAGCGCCGCCAAACACCACGTGCCAGCTGGCATGGGCCGCCACCAGCGACGCCACGGGGCGCGCCAGCATGATGCCCAGCAATAAGCCGCTGACCACCTTGCCCACCGTCTGCCCCCGCGTCGCTTCCTGCGACAGGTGGGCGGCAAACGGCACGATCACCTGCGCCGCCACGGAACCGAGGCCGATGGCCAGCGCCGCTGCCAGGAACACCACGGCGCCCGTGGAGAGGGCCGCCGCCAGCAACGCCGTGGCCGTCACCAGCAGGGCCGTGATGATCAGGCGGCGGTTTTCCAGCAAGTCGCCCAGCGGCACGACAAACAGCAGGCCCAGGGTATAGCCCACTTGCGTCAGGGTGACGATCAGTCCCGCCGCCTTGGCCGACAGGCCCGTGGAGGCGCTGATGGGCCCGACGAGGGTTTGCGCGTAATACAGGTTGGCGACGATCAAGCCGGAAGCGATGGCCAGCAGCAGCACCATGCCCGGCGAAATGTCGGGTGGTGCGGATGGCGCAGCGCGGGAAGAGGCCTTGTTCATGTTATTTCCTCGGTTCGTTAGGGATGTGGCTATTCTAGGCAAAGCTGCGCCCAAGATAATTAGGGCATAATCCTCCTATACTTTTCACATTAAATGAACAATCAAAGGAAGACGATCCGTGGACAAGATCAAGGCCATGCAAACCTTCGTGCGCATCGTCGAGGCGAACAGCTTTTCCAAGGCGGCCGAGACCCTGAACCTGCCGCGCGCCGCCCTGACGGCCACCCTGCAAAAGCTGGAAGCCTACCTGGGCACGCAGTTGCTGCAGCGAACCACGCGCCGCCTCTCGCTGACGCCGGAAGGGGCCGACTACTTTCGCCACTGCATCGACATCCTGCGCGCCGTGGACACGGCGGAACTGGCATTCCGGGGCCCGGAAGCAAAGAAACCGCGCGGCCTGCTGCGCGTCAACCTGCCCAATACGGTGGGCCGCCGCCTCGTCATTCCCCATATTGCACAATTCCACGCCGCCTTTCCGGACGTGCAATTACAGCTGAGCCTGACGGATCGCCTCGTCGACCTGACGCAGGAAGGCATCGACTGCGCCCTGCGCGTGGGCACCTTGCAGGATTCCGCCTTCATCGGCAGGCAGATCGGCCTGATGCGTTTCGTCACCTGTGCCTCCCCTGCCTACCTGGCGCGGCACGGCACGCCGCAGACCCTGGCCGACCTGGCCGCGCACCGCGGCATCATGCATTACTCCGGCCGCACGGGACGCGCCTTCGACTGGGATTTCCAGCAGGACGGCGAGGTGCTGCGCGTGCCGATGACGGGGTCCATCGCCGTCAACGATGCGGATGCCAGCGTGGATTGCGCGCTGCAAGGGCTGGGCCTGGCGCAGGCGGCCCGCTATCAGGTGCGCGCCCACCTCGACAGCGAAACACTGGTGGCCGTGCTGCCCGCTTGCCCGCCCACGCCGATGCCCATGTCCCTGCTGACGCCGCAAGGCCGTCTGGCGACGCCCAAGCTGCAGGCGTTTGCCGGCTGGATCACGGCCTTGCTGGCGGCGCAGCCCGACGTGCAATTGCCGCCACGACAAATCTGAGGCAAAAAAAAAGCCCGCTACAGAGAGCGGGCTGAATCTATTTTCTTGGAGGAGAATAGAGGAGACAGGAGAAGTATGCTGCATCGCGGCATATCATGCCAATTGAATGTTGGAATGATAGAAATAAGCCAAAAGCATAACTGCCCGGCAGGCGCCATCCGCTTTCCCGCTTGACGCGCTCCGCCTGCGGCACTAGACTGGCATCACCGTATCAATCCGCTGCCTCCGGCAGCCGTAAGCGTTTACGTCAACCAACGCGCAACCTGAAATGGCCCGGCTCACCGCCAGGCTGCTTCACAGCGCGTGGACACGTCATGCTTGCAGCAATTTTCACCCCTTCTCGCCGCGCCCTGCCTGCGCAGCCGCTTGCCACCCTCATTCTTCGTTCTGCCTGCGCTGCCACGCCACGCCCATGCCTGCTGGCGCGCACGCGCAACCGCGGCATCGGTCGACACGGCCTGGCGGCAGTTGCCTGGCCAAGCGCGCCGGCGCGCGCGCCCCCATCCCTTCCCCGCTTGCACCGCACGCCCCTCCCTCCCCTCATCAGAAAGCCATCATGACTATCCATTCAAACACGACCGCATCGGTACAGGCGCCCCTCGGCATCAATCACCTGGTCCTCAACGTCCGCGATATCGAAGAATCGCACCATTTCTGGTCCGCGCTGCTGGGATTTCGCCACGTCGGCACGTTTCGCCCGACAACGCTCGCCGCCGCGCCGCCGATGCGTTTCTACAGCGGCCAGCGCGACGGCAAACTGCATCACCATGATATCGGCCTGTACCAGCCGCCAGGATGGCAACGCGGCGACGCGCAGTCGCTCAACCACCTTGCCATCGAATATGCGTCGCGCGATGCCTGGCTGGCGCAGATCGCCTTCCTGACGGCGCAGGGCGTGCCGCTGCACCGCCGCGTGGAACGCGTGGCGACGCACAGCATCCACCTGTTCGACCCGAACGGCGTGGAAATCGAGCTGCTCTTCGAATTGCCGCGCGAGCGGTGGGAGGGCGACATCGACGGCGCCCTCAACACCCGCATTGAAAAGCCCGTCACCGGCCAAGCGCGGCGCCCATAAAAAAAGCCTGGCTGGCCCTGTCGAGGCCAGCCAGGCTGCTTGATGCGGCAGGAATTACTTGGCTGCCGCCACCGGCGCTGCCTTGGCGTCTGCGCCATACGGCAAGACCTTGGCCGCCAGGCGCGTATCGGCCTTGATCAGCGCCACTTCGTCGGCCAGGATGCGCGCCGACTCGTTCAGCAGCACGTCCTTGGCGCTCTTCGCGGCCGTCTCGGCATCGAGCTCGGCGCTCAGTGCGCGCTCGTCACCCTGCAAGCCATCGTCGGTGCGCAAGGCGCCCTTCACGGCGGCGATCTGCTTGGCCGTCTTGTTGGCCGCCTTCGCGCCTTTCAGCACGTCTTTCGGATCAGGAATCACCACCAGGTCGTCGGAAGGATTCGAGATCTGCGCGATCAGGCGTTTTTCACGGGCCTTGGCGCGCGCTTCCTGGGCATCGCGCTCCTTGCGGCGCACGGCTTCATTCAGCGAGATCTGGTTCTCCTTGCGCTGCTTGAGGACCAGGGCGATATCATCCTGCAAGTACTGGAAGTCCTTGTCCTTGGCCACGCGCGCTTCATGCTTCTTGTCCAGCAGCGGCACGATGTCCTTCAGGTCGCCCGTCGGCATGTACGGCGCCGGCTTGATGGCAACCCATGGCAAGGCGTTGTCATAGCTCGACTCGCCAAAGTTTTCCGTGTCCGACATGGCCGGCAGCTTGATGTCCGGCGTGACGCCGCGCAATTGCGTGGTGCCGCCATTGATGCGGAAGAACTGCGCGATGGTCATCTTCAGCTCGCCGAAGCGGGCCTTCTCGCTGCCGCCGAAACGGTCGAGACTGAACAAGGTCTGTACGGTGCCCTTGCCGAAGCTGCCTTCGCCGATGATCACGCCGCGGCCGTAGTCCTGGATCGCGGCGGCAAAAATCTCGGAAGCGGAAGCGGAACCGCGGTTGATCAGCACGCCCATCGGGCCGTCCCAGGCCAGGCCGGCGTTGGTATCGCTTTCAATGTCGACCTTGCCTTCAGCATTGCGCTGCATCACCACCGGACCTTTGTCGATGAACAAGCCTGTCAATTCGACCGCTTCGTTCAGCGAGCCGCCGCCGTTGTTGCGCAAGTCGATGAGGACGTTGTCAACCTTGTCCTTTTTCAGCTCGCCCAGCAGACGGGTCACGTCGCGCGTGGCGCTCTTGAAATCCTTGTCGCCACGGCGGCGCGCTTCGAAGTCCTGATAGAAAGTCGGCAGGGAAATGACGCCGATGCGGCGCTTGACGCCGTTGTCGCGCACTTCGATGATCGATTTCTTCGCCGCCTGCTCTTCCATGCTGATTTTCTTGCGCACCAGCGGCAGCACCACGTGCTTGGCATCGGGCCCCGCGTCAGCTGGCAGGATGTCCAGGCGCACGGTGGAATCCTTGGCGCCACGGATCAGCTGCACGACGTCGTCGATGCGCCAGCCCAGCACTTCGGTGATGGGCCCGCTTTCGCCCTGTCCCACGCCGACGATGCGGTCGCCCACTTTCAGCTTGCCCGACAGGCCGGCCGGGCTGCCAGGCACGACTTCCCGCACCACCGTGTATTCGTCGCGCGTCTGCAGCACGGCGCCGATGCCTTCCAGCGACAGGCGCATGGCGATGTCGAAGTTTTCCGAAGCGCGCGGCCCCAGGTAATTGGTATGCGGCTCGATCGACATGGCATACGCGTTCATGAAGATCTGGAACACGTCTTCGCTGTTGAGCTTGCGCGAACGGGTGGTGTAGCTTTCATAGCGCTTGTCCAGCGTTTCGCGGATGGCCTTGTCTTCCTTGCCCGCCAGCTTCAGGCGCAGCCAGTCGTTCTTGACGCGCTTGCGCCACAGGTCGCGCACCTCGTCGTCGCTCTTCGGCCAGGCGGCCTTTTCGCGGTCGAGCTGGTAGCTCTCGTCGGCCGTGAAATCGAATTTGGTTTTCAGCAGTTCACGCGCATATGCCATACGCTCGTCGAAACGCTGCTGGTACAGATTGTAGATGGCGAACGGCGCCGTCAGGTCTTCATTGATGATGGCGTCGTCGAGCTTGGTGCGCAGCGGCGCGAAACGGTCGATGTCGGCTTGCACGAAGAACAGTTTTTCCGCATCCAGCGACTTGAAGTAGCGGTCGAAGATCTTTTCCGACATGGCGTCGTCGAGCGGCATGGCCTTGTAATGGACGCGCGTCAATACGCGCGATGCCCACAAGGCTGCCTGCGTTTGCTGGGCCAACGGCTTCATGGGGGGCGGAGGAGCGGCGCTCTTGTCCGTCTGGGCTGCGCCAGCTTGGGCTGACAGGGCGAGCACCAGGGTGACCAGCATCATTTGCTTCTTCATCGGCTTCTCCGAAAATTAGTTAAATCAATTCCAGGCGGCGCGACTACGACTGCGCCAGCCAGCAAGACAGTAAGGGGAATACACGACTGGTCTGCATATTATTCTACAGGATACGGACAAGCAGTCTCCCATGGAATATCAGTTTCTTCCCGGAAGCTTAAACGCGGATTAAGGATGGCGTTTCATTCATTACAAAGTGAAACATCCGTGAGGAATTGTGCGGCACGCCCAGGCCGGACTGGAAAACGACCAAGCAATATGAAAAAAGTCAATGGATGAATTGACCGAAACTTGATTCAGGTGCTGTTTTCATGCGAAATAATGGTTCTTGCGGGAAACACTTAGTAACAAAACGCAAGCAACATGCTATCATCGCGCCCTGAAATTCAGCTTGGCGCAGTGTCTGCACGCCGTCACCACGCCAGCACGCCTCCGTTTCAACCGCATTCCCCACCAGATCCCCTCCCCGCGTGTCATGTCATGACCAGGAATGGCCGAGCTGATTACCCTTTGCCCGACTCATTAAGCGCTATGCCTACAATTTCGTTCTCCCCCCGCCACTGCAGTGTCGGCGGCAAGATCACCATTTTCACGTTTGCCCTCGTCAGCCTGATCCTCGCCAGCCTGACGGCGCTGATCAGCATCACCACCACGCGCGTACTGGAACAGCGCGCCGAGGCGGCCGTCACCAGTGAACTCAACAGCGTGATGACGACCACGCAAGTGTTCCATGCGGCCATGGTCAACGAGGCGGCCAGCTTCGCGCGCCTGTTCGCGGCCGAATTCCCCGGCCCGTTCACGGTCGACACGGGCGCCATGGTGGCCGTGGCGGGCAAGGCCACGCCGGCCCTGGCCAACGGCGGCAAGGTGCTCAATCTCGACACCGCGCTGGTTGACCGCTACACGGCGCAGACGGGCGTGATCGCCACCATCTTTGCCGCCGATGGCGATGAATTCGTGCGCATCAGCACCTCGCTGAAAAAGCAGGATGGCGAACGGGCCATCGGTACCCAGCTCGACCATAATCACCCCAGCTATGCGCCGTTGCGCGCGGGCCAGCGCTTCGTTGGCATGGCCACCTTGTTTGGCAAGCAATACATCACCCAGTACGACCCCGTGCGCGACGCAAGCGGCAAGGTGGTGGGCGTGCTGTTCATCGGCCTGGACATCAGCAAGAACCTGGCCATGCTGAAGGAGAAGATTCGCCAGGTGAGAATCGGCCAGACGGGCTACATCTACATCGTCGACACGGCGCCCGGCGCCAACTACGGCCACCTGGTGCTGCACCCGAACAGCGAAGGCAAGAGCGCGCTCGATTTCAAGGCCGCCGACGGCCGCCCGTTCATCCAGGACATGCTGGCGCAAAAGAATGGCGACATGCGCTACACCTGGGCGGCGCCGGGCGAAACGGGCGCCCTCGCGCGCGAAAAGCAGCTGTACTACCGCCAGTTCAAGGATTGGCAATGGATCATCGCCGGCGGCACGTTCACGGACGAAATCACGCTGGAGGCGCGCCAGCTGCGCAACCAGCTGGCCATTTCCGGCTTCATCGCCCTGCTCGTCTTTGCCCTGCTGCTGTACTGGCTGGTGCGCGCCCTCGTCTCGCGTCCGCTGGCCACCGCCGAGGCAGCCGCCGCGCAAATCGCCGCCGGCGACCTGACGGTGCACCTGGAGTCGGACAGCCTCGATGAAATCGGCCGCCTGCTGCGCGCCATGAACCACATCAGCGACAACCTCTCGCAAGTGGTCAGCCAGGTGCGCGGCAGCGCGGGGCAGATCGCCACGGCCTCGGGCGAAATCGCCAGCGGCAACCTGGATCTGTCCAGCCGCACGGAAGAGCAAGCCAGCTCGCTGGAAGAGACGGCCGCGTCGATGGAAGAACTCAGTTCCACCGTGCGCCAGAACGTCGATCACGCGCAGCAAGCCAGCCGGCTGGCGCATGAATCGTCCGGCCTGGCGGCCAAGGGCGGCGCGGCCGTGACGCAGGTGGCCAGCACCATGGACGCCATCCGCAGCGCATCTGGCAAGATCGCCGACATCATCGGCGTCATCGACGGCATCGCCTTCCAGACGAATATCCTGGCCTTGAACGCGGCAGTGGAAGCGGCGCGCGCCGGCGAACAGGGACGCGGCTTCGCCGTCGTCGCCACGGAAGTGCGCACCCTGGCGCAGCGCTCGACGGCAGCGGCAAAAGACATCAAGGACCTGATCCAGGCGTCCGCCAGCACGGTGGACCTGGGCCACGCGCAGGTGAGCCAGGCCAGCGCCACCATGGATACGGTGGTGGCCAGCGTGCAGCAGGTGAGCGGCATCATGGCCGAGATCGCGCAGGCAAGCGAAGAGCAGCGCAGCGGCATCGAGCAGGTCAACCAGGCCATCGCCCAGATGGACCAGGTGACCCAGCAGAACGCGGCCCTGGTGGAAGAAGCGGCTGCGGCAGCCGACGCCCTGCAGGAGCAGGCGCACGAGCTGACCCGGGTGGTGGGCGTGTTCAAGCTGTAAAGGGTGGCGGGTGCTAAGATGGCGCACACCCACTGCGCCAGGAGTTCCCATGCATGACGACTACGTGTTGATCGCCCGCCTGATGATCCCCACGGATGCGCACGTGATCCGCGGCTGCCTGGCCGCCGCCGGCATCGACGTGCTGCTGACGGACGACCAGCACATGCAGGCCGACATGCTGCTGGCGGCCGCCATCGGCGGCGCCCGCGTGATGGTGCGCGAACACGACGTGGCCCGCGCCAAGGAGATCCTGGCCGCCTTCGAGCGGGGCGACCTGGCGCTGTCGGACGATGCCGACGTGGGGCTGCCGGAGGTGGAGTAGCGTTTTCATCTGGCCACCTCGCTGCCGCCCCCCCCTTACCGCCAGCCTCGCCCCTTTTCAGGCTGCGGTCGTCATTGCCATTAAAATCCTGGTCACTCCTCTCCCACCGCATGCGCTGTTCAATCGACGCATATTTATGATCGGCTGAGATTGCATATCTGGCATGACAGCATATACACTCCTTGTTGAATTAGGACGCTGCGGCTTTTTATATGCCGACCGCCCGTACCATGGAACTATCTTTTAAATTCCACGGCAAACCGGACATAAATATGTCCTCATTGACAATACGGGAAAACGCCGGCAATAAGTCTTCTGACTAAGTGCGCTGTCCGCCGAAAACCTTGACAGCATGATTCATGAAGGACTAGAGGAAATTTTGCAGAAAAAAGAATCAACGTGGTTCGCCTGGATTCACTTCCGCAAGCCGCGCGTCATCCACCTTCTCAGCGATAAGCTCCAGATTGGAGATACTTCGATTCCGATTGAAGGAATATCAAACGTATGCATTGAAAACCAAGGATGGCTGCAGGCGCTCTTCAAGTGCGATACAATAAACTTATCATACACGCAAGATGAGGATGCGCTATTTGAATCGTTCACGATAGAAGCAGACAGTACGCGGGAAGTCACCAATGCCATCAATGCAGCGACCTCTCGCTTCATCGACCTGAAACTGTCCAGTATCGAGCGCTATACAAGCGCAGCGGAAGAAAGAAGGTCTTTGGCCTATCAACCGCATGCGTATATGCGCCATTCCGTTGCCACCCGATTTGCCAAGCTAGAGCGCCCTTTATTCAAGATAAACTGTATCCATGCAGCTTCGCTGCGCAAGCTGCGTATGGCAACCGACAAGCAACGCCAGTGCGCTCGTGCGCTGCATGATCGTCTGGCAAGCCTCGCCCCTTTTTTCGAATCCCCCCAAAAAGCTCAAGAAGCACACAATACGCAATACAAGGCATATTGGAGAGAAGCAGAAGCAGCGTATTTTCACAATGTGGAAAGCCGTGCCCTGACTGAAGAACAGATCGATACCGCGCTCACATTTGAGGACGCTACACTGGTTATCGCTGCAGCCGGCTCTGGAAAAAGCTCTTGTATTGTTGGGAAAATCGGTTTCGCACTCAAAAGCGGAATGTTTCAAGATCATGAAATTATTGCGCTCGCATACAACAAGGACGCAGCAAACGGCCTCAAGAAAAGGCTGAAGGAAAAACTTGGCAATGCTTTGGGACGCCCAGTTTCCGTGGCATCGAAGACTTTCCATAGCTTCGGCTTATCCATTTTGACGGAACATTATGGCGCCACATATACACCCAAAGTCTTGAAGGAAGACGAGGGAGAAGAAGGCCGCTTAATGAAAAGCGTCATTCATAATTTGCTGGATACGAATGAAAGTTTTCAACAAGCATTAACTTTATGGTTCAGTCTCTTCCCTTGTGATAATCCAAACCCCATAGGAGCAAGCGGCGATCTGGATGAGTGTGAAAAGCGCTACGAGGAATGCTGCAGGGAACGTCTGCGGCTACGCCGAGATCCGCATAGAAAGCCATGGGAACCGAGCATTCCAACTTTCAGCCAGTCAATTTATGTTCGTTCCCTGGAAGAACGCGCAATCGCAAATTGGCTGATATTGCGCGGCGTAGTCTTTGAGTACGAACGCCCCGACTGGGCCGGAGCGAAGCGCTTGGGACTGGGCGCCTATGCGAGCGGCAAGAGCAAACCTTACAATCCGGATTTCAGCTATCTTTACCAAGAACGCCTGCCCGGTGGACACATGCGTACCGTGAGAGTCATCCATGAGCATTTCGCGCTGAATGATCAGGGAAAGGCCCCCGAATGGATGGGAGGAAAAAAATATGAAGAGCGCGCGGCGCACAAGCGCGCCATGTATCAGAAATGGATGAAAGAACCGGAAAATTCGGCTGAGCGCATCGTGTATTTCGAGACAAGCAGTGCCCAGGTACGCGACGGTTCCATTTGGTTGCATCTACAGAAAAACCTGCACGCAGCCGGTGTAAAGATCGGCGACTCCGATGAACATATCCGGGCCTGTGCACTGCAGCAGTTTCGCGAAGCCAGTCATCTTGAGCAGTTATTAATCAACTTTGTTCTGCTCTTTAAGAACTCAGGATATACCGAACAGCGCGTCCGCGAAGCCGCAAGCGGATCGGTCAACCCAGCCCGTGCCGAACTATTTCTTGATGTTGCCATTCTGATATACCACGGGTATCAAGATGCCCTTAGAGAAGCGGGCAAGATCGACTATGCCGATATGCTGCGCGATGCCGTAAACATCCTGGCGACCGGCAGCGTTGCGTCGCCATTTCGATTCGTGCTGGTGGATGAATTCCAAGACATCAGTCATTTGAAAGGCGACTTGGTAAAAAGTATTCTGAACCAGTCGCCACACGAGTCCATCGTTTTTTGCGTTGGCGACGACTGGCAATCGATTAATCGATTCTCCGGATCAGACATCGATATCTTTAACAATATGGACCATTACCTTGGCAGGCACACCAGCAGGCTCAAGCTCTCCAGGACTTTCCGCTGCGCGCAAGGTATCGCCGATGTCTCACGAGCATTGGTCATGCAAAACTCGCGGCAATCGACAAAAGAAGTCTACGCTAACGCATCGCCATTTTCCAGTTGCGTGAGGGTCGTGCATCATCCTGACAGCGCAGAAAACAGGCGGCAAGTCTTACAGGAAGAACTAGAGCATATGTGCGCACTTGGCCGTCAACTTGATATCGCATGTCCCAGCGTTCAGATACTGCGGCGCACAAAAAAAGACTCCACAACAACTGAAGGGCTTACGACCGCCTATCTGCAAACGCTCAAGACCCATTATGCGGGCAGGCTGTCGATCGAATTCAATTCCGTGCATGCGGCAAAAGGTTCAGAAGCGGATTTCGTCATACTTCCCGGCCTCGATTCTGGATTTAGGGGGTTTCCCGATGACCGCCCGGCAGAACCTTTGCTGGATCTGGTACTACCGCCGCTCGGCGATAGCGTAGAGGAAGAGCGCCGGTTGCTTTACGTTGGCCTGACCCGCGCACGCCATGCAGTCAGTATGCTGGCGGCGACAAACAGGCCGAGCGAATTCGTGCTGGAGTTAGATAATCTACGCATCGAGCACCAAACGATCGAGTGGATCGAGCATGAACAGACAAGAATTCCTTGCCCGCGATGTCATCGCGGCTCGCTTGTCAAAGCACCCAAGTCCGCATTCAGAATTTGCAGTAAATCGAATTCGTGCGGCTATCGAGAAAAAGGGCTGATTGCAGGGGCCAAGAAACCATCGAATCTGGAGACTGTTGGCTAGCGAGATGGCTGGACACCGTGCAAGCGAACTCAACCGGCATAGAAACAGCGCCCGCACGCCTGGCGGTAGCTTTCGTTGCCGCCAATACTGATCTGCTCGCCTTCCTTGATGCGGCGGCCCTGCTCGTCCACGCGGATGTTCATCGTGGCCTTCTTGCCGCAGGTACAAATATTCTTGAGTTCCTCGATATCATCGGCCAGCGCCAGCAGATAGGCCGAGCCGGGGAAAGGCTCGCCCTTGAAATCCGTGCGCAAGCCGTAGCAGATGACGGGCACGCCCTTTACCTGCGCCAGCTGGTGCAGCTGCTGCACCTGGGCCGTGCTGAGAAATTGCGCCTCGTCCACCAGCAAACACGCCACTTGCGGGATATCGTCGAGGAAATTCGTGTCGGCATGGAAGATATCGACCTGGCGCTGCGGACCCAGGCGCGAAGTCACCCGGCCCACGCCATAGCGGCTGTCGATGGCCGCCGTGTACAGCCGCACCTGCTGACCCTGCTCTTCATAATTGTGCGCGACTTGCAACAAGGCCGTCGACTTGCCCGCGTTCATCGCGGAATACCGGAAATAAAGTTTTGCCACTGCCGCCTGCCTGTCTGTCGAAGTAATTTTGAATACTATTTAGTATCTTTTGAAGGCGTGATTATAAATCGCATTGGCAAGCTTGCGGCAGCTTAATCCATGCGCCAATGCCGAGGCAAAGCGCCGGAAAACGGTGCATACTGGGAAGATGCACGTGTCCAGCCATATGCGAAAGCCGCATATGCAAGCATTAAAACATTCGTTCGCAGCCCATGTCCGCAAGCCTACACTCCGGCCTTTTGCACGGAAAGCGGCTCGGGACACAATCCGGGGCGGCTGTTTCGCTGACAGGAGCCATCATGAATGATCGAATGCCAAGCCCACCCTCGCCGCCGGCCCTATACAAGCTGATCGGCAATACCCCATTGGTCGAAGTGACCAGGCTCGACACGGGCCTGTGCCAGCTGTTCCTGAAACTGGAATCGCAGAATCCGGGCGGTTCCATCAAGGACCGCATCGGCCTGTCCATCATCGAAGCGGCCGAAGCCGACGGCCGCTTGCAGCCGGGCGGCACCATCATCGAAGCGACGGCCGGCAACACGGGCATCGGCCTGGCGCTGGTCGGGCGCATCAAGGGCTACCGCGTGATCCTCGTCGTGCCCGACAAGATGTCGACGGAAAAAGTGCTGCATCTGAAAGCCCTGGGCGCCGACGTGCGCACCACGCGCTCGGACGTGGGCAAGGGCCATCCCGAGTACTACCAGGATTACGCGGCCCGCCTGGCGCGCGAACTGCCGGGCGCCTTCTTCGCCGACCAGTTCAACAACCCCGCCAATCCGCTGGCCCACGAAACCACCACCGGCCCGGAAATCTGGGAGCAAAGCGGCCATGACGTCGACGCCATCGTCGTCGGCGTCGGTTCGTCCGGCACGCTGACGGGCTTGACGCGCTACTTCCGCAAGGCGCAGCCGAAGCTGGAATTCGTGCTGGCCGACCCGCAGGGCTCCATCCTCACCGAATACATCGAATCGGGCAAAGTGTCCGACACGAGCGGCTCGTGGGCCGTGGAAGGCATCGGCGAAGATTTCATTCCCTCGATCGCCGACATGGACAGCGTGGGCCGCGCCTATACCATCAGCGACCAGGAAAGTTTTGATTCCGCGCGCGCCCTGCTGCTGGCCGAAGGCATTTTGGGCGGCTCGTCCACAGGCACCCTGCTGGCCGCCGCCCTCAAGTACTGCCGCGAACAGAGCACGCCCAAGCGCGTCGTCACCTTCGTGTGCGACACGGGCACGCGCTACCTGTCGAAAGTCTATAACGACGGCTGGATGCGCGACCAGGGTTTATTGCAGCGCGCGCCATCGGGCGACTTGCGCGACCTGATCGGGCGCCGCTACGATGAAGGCGACGTGGTCAGCGTGGCGCCTGGCGACACCCTGCTCACGGCCTTCAACCGCATGCGCGCCAGCGACCTGGCGCAGCTGCCCGTCATCGACGGCGGCCAGCTGGTGGGCATCATCGACGAATCGGACCTGCTGCTGCATGTCTCCGGCGACGCCGCGCATTTCGCGGGCCTGGTGGGCGCCACCATGACGACGCAGCTGGAAACCCTGGCGCCATCCAGCGGCTTGCCCGCCCTGCGCGCCACCCTGGACCGGGGCCTGACGGCCGTCGTCGCCGATGACGCCGCCTTCTATGGCCTGATCACCCGCTTCGACCTTCTCAACCACTTACGCAGGACACTATCTTGAGCCAGGAAACCACCCGCAAGAGCCGCCTCGCCACGCGCGTCATCCACGCCGGCCAGTCGCCCGACCCGTCGACGGGCGCCATCATGCCGCCGATTTACGCCACTTCCACCTTCGTGCAGGAGAGCCCCGGCGTGCACAAGGGACTCGATTACGGCCGCTCGCACAATCCCACGCGCTGGGCGCTGGAGCGCTGCGTGGCCGACCTCGAAGGCGGCAGCGCCGCGTTTGCGTTCGCCTCGGGCCTGGCCGCCATTTCCTCCGTGCTGGAACTGCTGGACGCCGGCAGCCATGTCGTCGCCGGCGACGACATGTACGGCGGCACCTACCGTTTATTTGAGCGCGTGCGCCGCCGCTCGGCCGGCCACGAATTCACGTATGTGGACCTGACCAATCCCGAAAACCTGCTGGCCGCGCTGCGCCCTGAAACGAAGATGGTGTGGGTGGAAACGCCCACCAACCCCATGCTGAAACTGGCGGACCTGCGCGCGATTGCCGACATCTGCCGCGAGCGGGGCATCATCGCCGTGGCCGACAACACGTTTGCCAGCCCGCTGGTGCAGCGCCCGCTGGAACACGGCTTCGACATCGTCGTGCATTCGACCACCAAGTATCTGAACGGCCACTCGGACATCATCGGCGGCATCGCCATCGTGGGCGCGGAAGAACGCCAGGCGGAATGGCGCGAGCAGCTGGGCTTTTTGCAGAACTCCGTGGGCGCCATTGCCGGGCCGTTCGACAGCTTCCTCGCCCTGCGCGGCGTGAAAACCCTGGCCATCCGCATGCAGCGCCACTGCCAGAGCGCCCTGGCGCTGGCGCAATGGCTGGAGCAGCAGAAGGAAGTGAAAAAAGTCTTCTATCCGGGCCTGGCATCGCACCCGCAGCACGCGCTGGCGCAGCGCCAGATGGACGGCTTCGGCGGCATCATCTCGATCGACCTGGACACGGACCTGGCGGGCGCGCGGCGTTTTCTTGAACGCTGCGAAGTGTTCGCCCTGGCCGAAAGCCTGGGCGGCGTGGAAAGCCTGATCGAACACCCGGCCCTGATGACGCACGCCAGCATTCCCGCCGAGCAGCGGGCCAGGCTGGGCATCGGCGACGGCTTGATCCGCCTGTCGGTGGGCATCGAGGATATCGAGGATTTGCGCCACGACCTGCGCACGGCGCTGGACGCGATCTAGGTGGGGATTGTCGGATTACGCTGCGCTAATCCGACCTACATGTATCGTGTACCGTAGGTCGGATTAGCCCGCAATGGCGTAATCCGACACACAAGCAACTTCACTCCCCCGGCCGGTACCTGCGTTCCAGGTGCCGGGCCACGTCCTCGGGATAGAACAACACCTCCTTGAACTCGCCGCGCGCATACATGGCCGCCTGGTCGCTGAAGTGCGGCGAACGCGGGTCGCCGCTTTGGCCGCCCGCCAGGATGCTTTTCGCCTTGATGCGGGGACCGAATTCCACGGCGGCGACAAAGCTGTTGCCACGCTCGCCGTAGATGCGTTTCGTCCTGCTCTTGCTGCTCTGGCCGTAGGCCGCCAGCGCGCCCCAGTTGCCGGAAGCGTAAGGCACGGGCAGGCTGGGCTGCGCATCGTCGAATGCCTGCACGCTATCTCCCGTCAGGCGCTGGAAGCGGTTGATCTCGCCCCATGGCGTCTGCCAGTGGCCGAAATCGCGCTGCAGCTTGTCGGCGGCCGTCGCCAGCGCGGCCAGGCGTTGTTCCGCGCTGACCTGGTCCGTCGCCATGAAGTCAACCACGGGCACGCCCTGCTCCCTCGCCTGCCTGCCCGCCAGCTCGGCCAGTTCCTGGCCCCAGAACACGGCCAATGAGGTGGGCGTGGACGCGAGCGTATAGCGCCAGTCCCATGCCCGCAGCAGCGCGATTTTCTCCGCCAGCGCGCGCTTTTGCGCGGATGCCGCAGGCAATGCATCCCAGGCCGCGAACAGCGGCGGCAGCAAGGATTCGAATGCCGTCAGTTCGCTGTCATACGAGGCGGCGATCAGGCTGTCCAGGGTAAACCCCGTCTTGTTCTGGAAGACTTTGACGGCATGCAGGCCGCGCGCGTTTTCGCCGTACACGGACATGTAGGCGGGATAATCCTGCTGGCGCGGGCTGTTGGCGCCGGCCGCCGAATAGGGCCAGTTATTCGTGTTCTGGATCCAGCCATTCTTCGGGTTGAACAGGGTGATGGTTTGCGCCACCGTGTGCAGCCCTTGCCACTCGGTGGCCGGGTCGCTGCCGTCGACGGGCTGCTTCCAGTTGAAGCGCGGGTCGCGCACGGGGATGAAATTGCCGTGGAAATAGGCGATATTGCCATCCGCATCCGCATACACGGTGTTGTTCGAGGAATTCGTGCGCAACTCCATGGTCTTGTAGAACGCCGCGTAATCGCGCGCCTTGGTGCGCGTGTACGATTGCGTGAGCGCCTTCAACGGTTCATTCATCAGGCGCACGGCCACCCATTTACCGTCCTGCGCGCGCACGATGGGGCCGTGATGACTGTAATAGACGGTGATGGTCTTCTCACCCATGGCGCCGCCGGCCAGTTTATAGGGCAAGGTGATGGGTACGGCTTTCAAGGGGCGCAGCGCGCCGCCGTAGCGGTAGAACCAGGCGCCGTCCTTTTCCACGATGCTTTCCAGGTACTCGTCGATGACATCGCCGCCGCCCGAGGTATGCATCCAGCCCACGCGCTCATTGAAACCCTGGTAGACAAAGAACTGGCCCCAGGTGACGGCGCCGTACGCGTTCAGGCCTTCGCCGCTGGTGACGTGCACTTCGGGACGGAAATAAAACGAGGTGTGCGGATTGATCATCAGCAGCGCATGGCCGTTTTTCGTGATGGCCGGGGCGATGGCGAAGCCGTTCGAGCCGCTCGGCTCAGGCTCCAGTCCAGTCTCCAGGCTGGCCAATGCCACGCTGGCGGGCTTGGCCTGCTGGCCGTAAAACGCTTCGAGCTGCGCCAGGTTGACGGATTCGATATCGCCGCCGATGCTGCCCTCGCTGAAGCTCAAGGCCATCCACGGCTCGAAATGCGCGATCAGCCGCGGTTTCACTTGCGGATGCGTGGCCAGGTAAAAATTCAGGCCGTCGGCAAAGGCGTCCATCAATTTGCGTAGCCACGGCGGGCTGGCGCGATACTGCGCCTGCAGGTCGGCCGGATTGATGAAGAGTTTCATGCGCAGGTCGCGGTACAGTTCCTGCTCGCCCCCCACTTCCGCCAGCCGTCCCATGGCGTTGATGTAATTGAGTTCCACGCGCGCGAAATCGTCTTCCGCCTGCGCATACATCAGGCCAAACACGGCGTCCGCATCGCTTTTGCCCGTCACATGGGGGATGCCCCAGGTGTCGCGCGCGATGCTGACACGGGCGGCCTGCGCCTGCCAGCGGGCCATGTCGGCGGCGGAAGCCGAGACGGAAGCGGCGGGCGCGGCCAGCGCGGGCGGGCTGGCAACGACGCCGCAGGCGATGGCGGTGAAAAAGACACTGCGATGTAGCATATACGGCTCCACAAATGCATTCACGGCGCCTGACAAAACCGTAGCGAGCGGCGATGATATGTGGCCAGGAAGCGCAGCCGTGCTGGCGCACGGTGAGCATCGCAGGCCGCACAGCGCGACGCGCAGCAGGTTGGGTCAGGTGCCCTACGACGCGTCGATCAGTGCCGCGACGCGCTGGTTCAATTCGGCATTTTCCGCCTGCAGCTGCGCCACCTTCTGTTTCAGGCTGGCGATCTCGCCGCGCAGGCGCTCCGTTTCGGACGGCGCCTGGGCCGCATTCTCGGCCCACGGTTCGTTGCCCGTCTCCGGCGTATCCTGCGATACGTGCGGCGTCTTCGGCTCGCGCGGCGTGCGCGTGGCGGCGCGCTGTTCGCGGATTTCCTTGGCCGCCTGGCGCAGCAGCTTCTTGCCGCCGGCGACGGCCGCCACCTGTTCTTCCGGCGGCAGCGACGCCACGGTGGCGGCCGCATTGATGGAAATCGTGCCCGAGCGGACGGCTTCCACCAGTTCCGGCGAGGCCGCCTTCTGGATCTTCTCGATCTGGCTGATCTGGTTGCTGCTCAGGCGCGCCGCCTTGGCCACCTCTTCGCGCGTGCTCATGGGCGGCTTCGGCGCATTTTCACCCTCCGGCGCATCCTGGGCGCTGACGGGCGCCGGGCTGCGCGCGGCGACGATTTCCTTCTTGCGCAAGGCCAGCACGCCGCGCTGGAAATCCGACACGCTGCGGCGCGCCAGGTGATTGTCGATCATCCACAGCATGACGTCGTCGAGCGAGGTAAAGCTGGTGTTCTGGATGGTCTTGAATTCGATGCCGTGCTGGCGGCAGATGGCATAGCGGTTATGCCCGTCGATCAGCACGTCGTTCCACAGCACCAGCGCGTCGCGGCAGCCCTCGGCCAGCAGGCTGCGCTCGAGCGCCGCGTATTCGCTGGCGGTGAGCGGGTCGATGTACGACTGCAGCACCTGATTGATAGTGATATTCATGGTTGTCCTCAATATTGCGGCGCGATGGTCCGCGCCGGCACGAATGCTACACCATCTGCCATCCATAAAGCTGATCGAGGTCCGCCATCGCCCGCCACGACGGGAAAAAAGCGCTTTCCCCTTTCTTTCACAGGCAACTGAACTTATCATTTGGCAATATTTAACAATCACTCCCCTTGCTCGCGCCAGCTTGCACGGGGGCGCTCCGAAGACAGGCAAGGAAATTCATGAAAAAGTTATGCCGCGTCGCCATCGCCTCCCGGCTACTCAGCGGCTGCACCACCATGGAGGTCCGCGAAACACCCCGCACGATGGAACGCATCGGGCATGATCCGCAACTGCACGTCATTTCAACGGTCACTGCTGGCGAAGCACTGCTCTCCACATTCCAATACACAAGCAAAACGGGCTATCAGATTTATGATGGGCGCGCCGTGTCGATTGGCGGCGGACGCGTCGCCGTCATCGAGGGCGACGTTCTGTATCGCGCCGACGTCGAGGGGAAGCCTGCTTACTGTACTGAACGGCAGGTCGCTGACATATTATTGCCCGGACAAGGCCTGGAGTATCAAATCCTGAGCGGCTACTAAGCCGCGCGAGCGCATTGCGATGCGGAAAGATACAGCATGAAAAGAAAATACGCCGCCGCCGTGATTTTTAGCGTCGCCGCCATCGGCTTCACCTGGGTCAGCCCCTACATCGCCATGTACCGCATCAGCATCGCGGCCAAGTCGGTGCGCCTGGAAAACCTGGCGCAGCATGCCGACCTGGCCGCCGTGCGCGCCAGCGTGGCGCGGCAGCTGCAGGCGGCCGGCGAAGGGACGGACGCGGACGACTTGAAGGAAATGCTCGACACCATCGTCTCGCCGCCCGGCATCACGGTCCTGATCTTGCACGGCAAGCATGGCGCCGATGGCCGGCGCCATGATTTCGGCATGGCCTACCGCTCGTGGAATGAAGTCGTGCTGCGGCGCAAGGGTGCCGGCCCCGCCGCCAGCCAGTTCCTGCTGCGGCGCCATGGCATGTGGGATTGGCAACTGAAGGACATCACCTTGCCGCCCGAATTGCTGAAATATTGATCTAGGACAACACTTAAAGAAACTTGGCTAAACCGCTATATTGATTTTGGGAAATATTATGTAGAATGCCAACACTTCAGGCGCACCGGGTCGCCAGGCATCCGAGAGATTGCACGATGAAAAGAATGATGCTTCTCGCAGTAGTGGCACTGGTCGCCTTGGCCGGCGTCTTCTATGGCAGCCCGTACTTCACCATGAACAAGATCCGCACGGCGACGATGGAACAGGATACGGACGCGCTGGCCGCGCACATCGACGTGACCCGGCTGCGCGGCAGCCTGGGACAGCAGCTGCACACCCTGTTCTCGGCGCCGGAAGTGGCCGACGACATCAGCCCCGACGTCATCGATCCCCTGCTCGACACCATGCTCATGCCCGAAGGCATTGTCGCCTTGATCAAGCTCAACGACCGCTACGAACATCCGATCGCCAAGGTCAGCGACATCAGCGGCCGCCAGCGCAACAGCAAGCCCGACTACACCCTGCGCTACACCTCCTGGGACAGCGTCGTGGTCCAGCGCGCCCACAGCAAGAGCCACATTGGCGAACTGACCTTGACGCGCGACGGCGTGTGGGGCTGGAAACTGACGTCGGTGGCACTGCCGAAGAATCTGCTGGCCGACGCCTAAGGCGTCCCGCTACACCTTGACCAGCTTCCAGTCCAGGGTCGCGGGCGATATCCTGCCAGTACCCTGGACCGGGGTCCAGGTATATCGTATGTAGATGCGATTATCGATGGGATACAAGCCCCCTGCTTTCGCCAGGCCGTCGCCGACGACGACAACCGATTCCGCGAACCCGTTGCAGCCACCATTCTCGCTGCTACCACCAACGGAAATGGTGGCATTGGCGAGAAAGGTATCGCCAGCGGCGGTATGCCACCCGACGGCGAAATCGTGGCCCGTATCGATGTAAATGGTAAAGGGCACATAGCTGCCCGAGATATAACCGACCCAGCCCACGTTGATCGCCAGCGTGCCCGACCTGACGACCTTGGGCGCGGAAACGATGTCGCGCGAAAAGTATCCCGAGCCGTTGGCGCGCAAGCCGATCTGGTCGCCGATGGCAATGAACACCTGGTCGCCACTGGCATCGAGATTCACGTACGCGCTGTTCGCCGCATTCTGCAGGCGGCCGGAGGTGATCGTGCCCAGGCTGCCCGAGGCCGCCTGCAGGGCGCCAGCAAAGCGGGCATTGCCGTTGACGATAGAAAACTGTGGCGTATAAATATCGCCACCCGAGGTGGCCTGGAAATACTTGCCCGTAGCAGGATTGCCAAACAGCAATCCTTCACCCCCCAGGTAATAACCTGTCCCGCCATTGGAGGGCCAGGCATACGCGGTGTAGGCCCCGCCGGCAATGCTGCCACGCAAGCGCACATTGTTCGCATGCAAATCACCGCCACGCTGCAAATACCAGCCTTCCTTGCCAGCCACGTAATTGCTGCTCCACAAGTCGCCGCCGATCTTCGCATTGGTGATCGAGGCATTCTGGATATACGCATCCGCTATGTAGACGCCGATGGGCACGGTCACGCCATTGACTACGCTTTCCGTCGCGCGCACGATGAATGGCATGCTGGCGGGGATGCCGGGACCGGCAGGGTTGGCGATCATGAAGGTATCGGCGCGCACGGCGAACAAACTGGTCGGCGTGGCGTTATTGGCCGTCGTCGCCAGGCCATAGCCGCTGATGTAGCCGTTGACGTCCTGCTTGATCGTATATTGCGCCGACAACTGCCCTGTCTGCGTGGCGCGCGTGGTCGCCTCGATCTGGATTGCCGCCGTACGGGCCTGCGACTCCGCGGCCAAGCGCTGCGTCACGCTGCCGGCCAGGGTCGCCGGTCCGTCGACGAGGGAAATGCGCTCCCCCAGATGGTTGCTCAGCTGGCTTTCCGTCAACCGGGCCGTCAAGACGCCCAGCAAATGCTCGACTTCGATATCGGAAGCGCCGACGGTGCCCGACGACGCATTGTAGGGGCCAGGAACGTTGGCCCAGGATATATAGCGTATCCAGTAATAGCGCGTGGCGCCCGGCCCCACTGGATCGACATGGCTGTTGCCGCCGGCGCGCACCAGTAGCGTGGCCTGGGCGAAATTATTCACGGGAGCACGCCACACTTCCGTATAGGCCAGTTGATGATAATTCGCCGGCGGCGGCGCCCACGCCAGCTCGATGGTGGCGGCCTTACCCGTGGTAAACAATCCGGACGGCGCCGGGGGCGGCGTCAAATCCAGGGGACGCGACATGGCGATGGTCTGCCGGCCCACATGGCTGCGGCCATCGATCACCATCGTCGCGCTGACCGTGACGGTGCTGGCCACCATGACCGCATAGCGCAAGGTGGCCGTATTGCCATTCACGCGCAAGGGCGTTTCCGGAGCGCAGGAAAACACCACCGTGCCCGCGGCTCCCAGGATGGTCGCCGTCAGCACGATTTCGGCCGGCGCGGCAGTGCCGCCTTGCGCCACCTCGAACAGGCTGGAACTGGCGGACAACAGCACGCCCGCATCGTGCGCAGGGGAATAGCGGGGCGAAGTTGCTTGCAGCAGGATATCGCGGTCATTGATGGGAGCGCCCATTATTGGCCTCCCGCCGCCATCGAAGGCGGCATGTATGTCATAGTCATGATTTCTTTCCATAGTGTGCCAGCGTCGGCGGCGCTGGCATTCGAGACGTTAAACAGCCTTGGCCATGATGCAGGCGCGGCCATCGCTCCTGATGCAGATCGCCCTGCCAGCGGCGGCCAGGCATTGCGGCGGCGCGCAGTGCCCCACCCTCGCGATACCCGCGCCATCCTGAAAAGGTATGCGCGCGGAAGTGCAGATACACGGCGCGCGCGGCTGGCCAGGCGGTGCGGTTGATGGATCAGGTCTTTTTGACGCTGGCAAGAAAGCCAGTCATCAGATTTCCTCGATGTCGATGCTGCTGGCATAGGTTTGAAACGATGGCGTGGTGATGGCTGCCAGGTTCGCCAGGCGGCCGTAGACCTGATGCGCCTGCTCCAGTTCAGGATCGTCATCATCGGGAAACAGGCTGGCGAACAGGGGCCGCGACAGGCCATTGCCGCGCACGATGCGCCACAAGCCGGCGCGGTCCAGCGCCGTCATGTTCGACAGCGGCAGCGACAGCTTGCGGTATTGCGCGCCCAGTTCGACATTCTGCTGGCCGGCCGCCGTGCGGTATTGCGTGCTGGTATCGACCAGCGCCAGCCCCGCGCCATAGGCGGCATTATTTTGCGGACTCCAATAGCTGCCGGCCACCAGGCGCGCCGCCTCCAGGTAGCCGGCCGGATTTTCCGGATCGCTCAGTTCGATCAGCAGCACGCGGAAACTGGTGATGGGGAACCACACGCGCGCATACGTGCCGCCGCCATACGAAAAGGCGTTCACGCCCAGCGGCAAGGCGCCCCAGTCCCACAGGCCCAGGGGCGCGTAGTCGCAGGCGGCCACCAGGCCCGTGTCGAACAGCGGCACGCTGTCGCCGGGCTGCGCATAGCCGCGCACGCGTATCCTGGCCAGCGGCGTCAAATTGCAAAACGGCAGCGCGACGCAGCCTCCCAGTTCCGGCGTTGGCCAGGTGGCGATGATATTGAGGGCGGTGCCGATCGAGCGCAGCACCTGCGAACGGTCTTCCGTCAGCAAATTGGCCGGCCCCAGGCTGCCGCTCTGGCTGGACGCCGTCAAGGCGGCGCGGTCGGCGGCATTGTCGTGGATGATACGCACATGGCTCATGCAGCCTCCATGCGGGTATGGGTTGAATGTGTAGCAAGCGTAGGCACGATAGTTTTCCTTTGTCGTATCAATGTGGATGAAAAAGCGGGCGCAGGCCTTCCTGGCCGGCAAGCGGAGAATTTGTTGAGGGGAAAGACGGCAAGCGGCCACGCGCGCGGGCCGGCGAAACGGTAGAATCGGGGGAAATCAGCAGCGGCCAGCGGCCAGCGGCCGCAAGGCAACCACACACCATGAAAGAGGTACAGAGATGAGCGATGTCGTACACCATGCCCTGGCCCACGCGGGCAAACCGGCCACCACGCCCTGGGTCGTCACCCTGGTCAGCGGTGAAAAGCTGACGGGACCCATCACGGCCCTGGCCGACGGCTGCTACGCCATCGGCCTGGGGCAGATCAAGTACTTTTCCAGCGACAAGGTGGCCAGCCTGAACGTGTCGGGCGCGGGCGCGTTTCCCATCTGAGCCATCCGATGCGTTTGCCTTTGGACGGCGCGGAACTGGCAGCGCAGTTGCAGGCGCTGGAAGCGGCGCTGCAAAGCGCGTCCGTGCGCGCCGACAGCGCCAGCCTGGCAGCACTGCTGGCAGATGAATTCGTCGAGTTCGGCAGTTCGGGGAATATCTGGACGCGGGAAGCGACCTTGGCCGACCTGCCGGTGGAACAGTTTACGCCGCGCAGCATCAGCGATTTCCAGGCGCAGCTGCTGGCAGACGATATTGCCTTCGTCACCTACCGCTCGCAGCGGCACGCCGCAGGCGCCCTGCCCGCCAGCGCCAGCTTGCGCAGCTCGCTATGGAAGTGGCGCGACGGCCGCTGGCAAATGGCGTTTCACCAAGGCACGCCGATTCCTGTCACTGGCTGAGCTTGCGCCTGCTCACGCCGCCAGGCGCTCGCCCTGCGTCGTCAGTACCGGCAGGCGCGCCAGCGCCGCCTGCAAAGCGGCAAAGCATTGCGCATCGATGGCCGTGCCCACCGTTTCCGCCATGATTTCAAGCGCTTTGGGTATCGGGATCGGTCCACGGTACGGGCGGTCGGCCGTGATGGCGTCGAAAATATCGGCCGTCGTGATGATGCGCGTTTCCAGGCTGATGTCATCCGCCGTCAAGCCCCGCGGATAGCCCTTGCCGTCGAGGCGTTCGTGGTGCGCGGCGGCGATGATCGCCAGTTCGGCAAAGGCATCGATGCGCGAAAGAATGGTTTCCGTGTAATGGGCGTGCAGCTGCACGGCTTGCCACTCGTCCGCATCGAGCTTGCCCGCCTTGTCCAGCACGCTATTGCTGACGCCGAGCTTGCCGACGTCGTGCAGCAGGGCGCCCCGCTTGAGCCAGCGCCGCCGCTCGGCCGTCACGCCCATGGCCTCGGCGATCATGTCCGTGTACAGCGCCACGCGCTCGCTGTGGCCGCTCGTGTACGGGCTTTTCGAATCGACCACCTGGCCGAACGCGGCGGCAATATCGTCGAGATAATCCTCGTCCACCGGCACGCAGCGGTTTGCCGGTTCCAGCGCCGCCACGGCGGCCGTAATCTCTTGCGAGCGCAGCATCGACCAGAAGGCGCCCGACTGCGCCACCCGCCCGAACGCCTGCACCAGTTGGGGATCAAACCAGCTCGCCGAGCGCTGGCGCACTTCCACCTGCGCCGCGCGCGCGCCGTCGGCCGTATGAAACACGTCGACCACCTGTGCCAGCAAGGCGATGCGCGAAAACAGGGGAATCGCCTGGCCCGCCAGTTTTTCCGGCTTGCCCTGTCCATTGTAGTGTTCGTCCAGGCTGTAGATGCCCTGCGCCACGCTTTCCGGGAAGCGCAGCAGGCGGGCGATCTCGGCGCCGCGCTGGCAGCGCGTGGCGATCAGGTCCTGCGCGATTTGCGGACCGTCGCGCAGGATCGTCATCACGGCGCGGAAACGCTCGGCCAGGCCCGCCTTCAGGCCCGTGTGCTTGAGAACGAACTTGAGCACCTGCGGCAAGCTGTCGCCCACCGTCTTGAAATCCTGCTTGAACGCCAGATCGTCCGTCAGGTACAGCTCGCAGATGCGCGCCGCGTTGCTGCTGCAGCCCAGGTCCTTGAGCAGCAAGGTGTAATACAGATTCCACAAGTCTTCATCGGGCATGCCCAGTTCACGGCCCACATGCATGCCGATCCAGCAGCAGCGGATGCAATGGCCTTCGGGCTGCCCTTCCGTGATGTCCAGTGCCTGGCTCAGGGCGGCAATCAGTTCGGATAATTTGATACCGTCAACGGCCGGCGCGCCTGCGGATGAGATTGACATAATGGAAATAAAAATTTCTTAATTGAAATAAATTGCATTTTACGCGAATCACGCATTGGAATGTGCCTAAAGGCAACCAGCCAGCCTGCTGGCGGGAGCGGCCACCCTGCCCTGCATGCGGCAGGCGGCACAAACTTGTGGCATTGCAGCAACATTTTTGGCGAGCCAAATAAAGGCCGGCTGGTGTTGTATTTGCGGCCGGGAACGGCAACTTGCAGCACGCCGCTGCGGCGCCCTGTTGCGCCGTCACAGGGAAACGCGTCGCCACCTTTACCTTTTTTTGCGCAAGCACATGCCTGGCGGCACTTCACTATGCGCCTGCACGATATTGACGACAAATACGATTTTATTGGCCTATTCAGAGGAATTTGATATGAATTATCTGCACGCCGAAATGGCATGAAGGACAAAAAATCCCGTGCTAGCATGATTTTTCGCCTGGCCGGAAAGCACCCGCCAGTACACCGAATAACCTGTCCCGAAGGAGCCGTTTCATGATGACACCGCATGCCAGCATCGTACGCCGCACCCTGATCGCCCTGGCAGTCACTGCCGCCTTTCCCCTGCAAGCCATGGCACAGGATGGCGGCCAGGCAACGGCAACCGGGACGCCTGCGGCCACGGCCGTGCAAGCCGGGCCGGGCCAGCTGGAAACGGTGATCGTCACGGCGCAACGGCGCGCGGAAAACATCAAGGATGTGCCCATGTCGATCGCCACCCTGAAGGGGGACAAGCTCGACACCCTGACGGCCGGCGGCGCGGACATCCGCTTCCTCAACAGCCGTTCGCCCAGCGTCTCGGTCGAGTCGGACTATGGCCGCACCTTCCCGCGCTTCTACATTCGCGGCCTGGGCAATACCGACTTCGACTTGAACGCCTCGCAGCCCGTGGGCCTGGTGATGGACGACGTGGTGCAGGAAAATCCCATGCTGAAAGGCTTTCCCGTCTTCGACGTGGACCAGGTGGAAGTGCTGCGCGGTCCGCAAGGCACCCTGTTCGGGCGCAACTCGCCGGCCGGCGTGATCAAGTTCGATTCGGCCAAGCCCGTCTTCAAGACGGAAGGCTATTTGAGCGGCGGCTTTGGCAAGGATGGCGTGAAAAACCTGGAAGGTGCCTTCAACGTGCCCGTCAGCGACACGGTGGCCCTGCGCTTTTCCGGCCAGACGCAGCGCCGCGACGACCGCGTGCACAACCCGCGCCCCACCGGCACGCGCGACTTCGAAGGCTACGAAGACAGCGCCGCGCGCCTGCAGGTGCTGGTCAAGCCCACGCGCGATTTCACCGCCCTGTTCAACGTGCACGCGCGTAACCTGGATGGCACGGCCACCCTCTTTCGCGCCAACATCCTGAAACAAGGCACGAATGACCTGGTCGACAATTTCGACTATGGCTCCTATCCCACGGACGGCATCAACCGCCAGCACCTGAAGACCAAGGGCGGCAGCATGCGCCTGAAGTGGGACCTCGATGGCGTCACCGTGCACTCGATCACCGGCTATGAAAAACTCGATTTCTACAGCCGCGCCGACGTCGACGGCGGCTATGGCGCCGTGTACGCCCCGCCGATGGGCCCTGGCTACATCCCGTTCGTGGTGGAAACGGCCGACGTGATTCCCGACCACAAGCAGATTTCCCAGGAATTCCGCGCCGAGTCCAGCACCAAGGGCCCGCTGCAATGGATCGCCGGCCTGTTCTATTTCAAGGAAGACATCCGGATCGACAGCATCAGCTTTGACAGCCTGGCGCCGGGCAATCCGCAAAACCCCTTCTATGCCACCCAGAACCAGAGCTCGAAATCGTACGCGGCCTTCGGCTCGGTGAACTACGCCGTAACGGACGCGCTGAAGCTGCGCGCCGGCCTGCGCTACACGACCGACAAGAAGGATTTCTCGGCCAAGCGCGTGGAGGCGACCACGGCCGGCCCGTTCAACCTGAACGACACCTCGCACAACGTCAGCTGGGACTTGAGCGGCACTTACGTGCTGACGCCGCAAACCAACGCCTATGCCCGCATCGCCACCGGCTACCGCGCGCCATCGATGCAGGGCCGCCTGAACGGCCTGGCCGACCGCCCTTCGTTTGCCGGCGCCGAAAAAGTGCTGTCCGTCGAAGCGGGCATCAAGCAAGACCTGTTCGACAAGCGCGCCCGCCTCAGCCTGGCCGTGTTCCAGTATCGCGTGAAAGACAAGCAGCTGACGGCCGGCAGCGGCGTCATCAACATGAACCAGCTGCTCAATGCCGACAAGGCCACGGGCCAGGGCGTGGAGCTCGATTTCCAGGCCAACCTCAGCGACTCGCTCAGCATGACCCTGGGCGGCAGCTACAACCACACGGAAATCCAGGACAAGAGCCTGTTCGTGCAAAGCTGCGGCAACGCACAAAACACCCCGTCCAGTGGCTGCACCGTCACCGACCCCGTCGGCCCCTTCGCCGGCACGGCCTACATCGACGGCAACCCGCTGCCGCGCGCGCCGCAATGGCAAGCCAACGTCACCCTGAAATACAGCATCCCCGTCGCCAGCGGCGAATTTTTCGCCTACACCGACTGGGCCTACCGCACCAGCTACAACTTCTTCCTGTACGAAGCCAAGGAATACAAGGCGAAGGAGCTGCTGGAGGGCGGCCTGCGCGTCGGCTACAAATGGGACCGCTATGAAATCGCCGCCTACGGCCGCAACATCACCAACCAGATCCAGTCACTGGGCGCGATCGAGTTCAACAACCTGACGGGCATCGTCAACGAGCCGCGCACCTATGGAGTGCAGTTGAAGGCGACGTTCTGACGGCGGGCGGACAAAAGCCGGAAGACTCCGCGCAAACCCAACAGGGCGCTACCTCGCTGTATATGCGGGACCATCGCTCAGCCACAAGATGGCGGAATAAGCATCACCTGTGCTAGAATCTCGCCGCGCTGCCCGGATGGTGAAACTGGTAGACACTGGAGACTTAAAATCTCCCGCCTGTAAGGGCGTGCCGGTTCGATTCCGGCTCCGGGCACCAGCGCACAGAATTCAAAAACATCAAAAAAGCCATTAACCCCACTACAATCAACGGGTTAGTGGCTTTTTTTTCGCTCGCGCATTCGTTCGAGCCCGTGTTCATCGCTACAAATCAGTGGCGACGACGTCAGCATGACACCATGCTCACGCCTCGACCATGGGCTGGCGCCCGGGATGCATCACGACACGCCCAACGAGGGGCTCAGCTGCCAGCGCCGGCGTGGTGGCAGCAAGGCGCGTCGACGCCAGCCTGGCCAGCCGCGATGAGCAAACCTGTTTGCTGCCTGCCGGGAAGCCCATCCCGGATCTTGCTCCATCAGCACTGCCTACTGATATAATACTTGCAATCAAGTACTGCCATGACCTCTGCGCCTCAAGGCTCCCGCAACCGTCTGTGTACCGCACGCCCAGCCCATGAGCGCCCTTTTCGACCACGAGATCATCAAACAGCTGCACAGCGGCACCCGCTCACGGGTGTACCGCGCGAAGGCTGCCGATGGCACCGCGCTGGTGGTCAAGATGCCCAACCAGCAGTTCCCCTCGTTCCAGCAACTGGCGCAGTTCAAGCGCGAGTACGCGATCGCGCGCCGCTGTCGCCATCCTGGCGTGGCGCATCCGCTGGCGCTGCAGCTGCACGCCGGGTGCTGGACGATGATAGTGGAAGATACCGGCGGCCTCGTGCTCGACCAGGTGCTGCGCGCGCGCGTGGCGACGCGCAGGTCGCCGTCCGAGCCCGCCATGGCGCTGGACGATTTTTTCGACATCGCGCTGCAACTGTGCGCAGCCCTCGAGGAAGTCCATCGCCAGGGCGTGATCCACAAGGACATCAATCCATCGAACCTGGTGTGGAATGACGAGCGGCGCCTGCTGCAGCTGATCGATTTCGGCATCGCCTGCGAACTGCCCGCCGAAAGCCATGGCATCGGCAATCTGCATCAACTGGAAGGCACGCTGCGCTACATGGCGCCGGAGCAGACGGGGCGCATGAACCGGCGCGTCGATTACCGCGCCGATTTTTACGCGCTCGGCGCCACCTTCTACGAACTGCTGGCCGGCCAGGCACCGTTCGAGGCGGGCGACGAAATGGAACTCGTGCACTGCCACATTGCCCGCAGTCCGGACTGGTCACACCCGGCGCTGGCGGCCCTGCCTGGCCAGCTGCTGCCGATCATCCAGCGGCTGCTGGAAAAAAATGCCGACCAGCGCTACCAAAGCTTGCCCGGGCTGCGCAGCGACCTCGCCGCGTGCCGCGTGGCCCATCCGGCGCAGGCACGCAAACTGTCCGGACACAATGGCCGCTTCCTTTTGCCGCAAATGCTGCACGGACGCGAGGACGCCATCGCCACGCTGCTGGCCGCGTTTGAACGCAGTGCGGCGGGCAGATGCGAGATGCTGCTGGTGGCCGGCCATTCAGGCATCGGCAAGTCGGCGCTCGTGCACGAAGTTCAGAAGCCCATCATCGCCCAACGAGGCCGGTTTTTGGCCGGCAAATTTGACCAATTCCAGCGCGACGTCCCGTATGCGCCGCTGGTTGATGCCTTCCAGGGGCTGGTGCGCCAACTGCTCGGCCAACCCGAAGAAACGCTGCGGCTATGGGCCGGAAAACTGCATGCCGCCCTGGGCAGCGGCATGGGCGTGATCGTTGATTTAATTCCCCAGCTGGCATTGATCGTCGGTCCCACCGACACGGCCCCTGCCTCCGCGCCGGAACAGGCTCAACTGCGCCTGGACCGGCTGTTCTCGCGCTTCGTCGAAGTGTTCGCCGCCGGCGGCCATCCGCTGGTGCTATTCCTCGACGACCTGCAATGGGCCGATGCGGCCACATTGCGGATGATCGAGCTGCTGATGGTCTCCTGCGACAGTTACAGCATGCTGTTCATCGGCGCGTACCGCGACAACGAAGTCGGCGCCGGGCATGCACTCGTCGCGCTGCGCGACAAGCTGCTGGCACGCGGCGTGCGCCTGTCAACGCTCACGCTGGGCGCATTGAGCGAGCCGCAGGTGGCGCAGATGGTGGCGGCCACCGTGCGCGTGGCCGTTCCGGACTGCGCGCCGCTGACGCGCGTATGCTACCGCAAGACGGCTGGCAATCCGTTTTTCCTCAACCAGTTTCTCGCATCGCTCAATGATCACGGCCATCTGCGCTACCGGGCGGCCGGCGATTGCTGGGACTGGGACCTGCCAGCGATCGAACAGGCCAGGTATGCGGACAACGTGGTCGACGTCCTGCTGGAGAAAATCGGCCACCTGCCCGCAGTGACGCAGCACTTGCTGCAACTGGCCGCTGCGTGCGGCAACCGTTTCGCGCTCGATACGCTGGCGCTGGCCGTGGCGCGCACGCCCTGGCGCACGCAGCAGGACCTGTGGCCAGCGCTCGATGCGGGCCTGATCCAGCCGCTCGATGAACGCTATAAATACATCGATGGCGACAGCGGCGCCGGAGAGAGCGGCGTCAGCTACCGCTTCCTGCACGACCGGGTACAGCAGGCAGCCTATGCAGTCGCCGATGCGGGCGCGCGCGCCGCCAGCCACCTGCTCATCGGCCGCCTGCTGCTGCGGCACACGCCGCAAGAGCAGCAGGACGAGAAGCTGTTTGAACTGGTCGAACAGTTCAATGCCGGCCGCGCGCTGATCGGCGATGCTGCCGAGCGGTTGCAGCTGGCGGCGCTGAATCTGCGCGCCGGTGAAAAAGCCCGGCGCCGCGCCGCGTTCCAGGCCACCTTGGAGCACATGCAGACGGGCCTCGAACTGCTGCCGCCAGAGGCCTGGCAGCGCCACCCCGGCCTCTGGCTCGACCTTCAGCTGGGTGCGGCCGAAGCGGCCTACCTGTGCGGCCGGTTCGATGCCGCCGAAGCGCTCTATCCGCTGGTGCGGGCACGCGCGCCAGGCCCGCTGCTGCAGGTACGCTGCATCGCCATCCAGGCGCACCAGTATCAGTTGCAGGGCCGCCTGCTCGACGCCATCGCCGTGCAGCGCGAAGGCTTGGCGCAGCTGGGCATCGACATCCCGCACGACGTGCCGCAGATGAAGGCGCGCTTCGAGGAGATTTTGGCCGACATCGCGCGGCTCGATGTGGCCCATGCGCCCGATACCTTGCTGGCGGCCGAGGACATGCGCGATGCGGGCGCGGTGGCCGCGATGCAGATGATGCAGGGCCTGTGGATGGCCAGCTACTATGCCGGCCAGCAGGATTTGAGCGCGCTGATGGTGGTATCGATGACGCGCTTGTCCATGCAGCGGGGGAACAGCGATTTCAGCGCCGTCGCGTATATCGGCTACGCGATGATGCTGGCGCTGTACCACGGCGAGGTCGCGCGCGGCTACGACTTTGGCGCGATGGCGATGGCGCTGGCCAGGCGCCGCGCCAACCTGCAGACGCGCACCCTCACCGCCCTGATGTTCGGCGCGCTGAGCAACCACTGGACACGCCCGCTGCGCAGTTCCGATGCCCTGTACGAAGAGGCATTTGGCTGGGCCCTGGAAATCGCCGACTTCGTGCAGGTCGGCGTGGTGGCCGCCGTGCGCGCCACCGAGCGGATCATCCTCGGCGACCACCTGCCGCAGCTGCTGCACGACATCGGGCACGACCTGGCGCTGATGCGCGCCCATGGCCAGCAGGCGATGGCCGATTGCTGTGTCGCCGCCGCGATCCAGCCGATCAAGTGCCTGATGGGGCAACTCCCCCATCACGACAGTTACGATGATGCGGCATTCAGCGAGGCGCGCTTCCTCGATCAATATGGCGATTCGCAGCTGTACCGCGCCTACTTCCTGCAGGGGAAGATCCGCAGCGCCTACCTGTTCGACAGTGCCGACGCCGAGACGCTGGCCAGCCAGCTGGGCATCGTCACCCAGATCATGCGCGGCCAGGCCAAGGTCGTCGAGTCCAGTTTCTACGCCGCGCTGATATGGCTGCGCGCGTTGCGGCGCGCTCCCGCCCGCGCCGATGCCGGCGAGGTGCTGGAAGTGGTCGACGCGCTGCAGGCGAGCCTGGCGGAATGGGCCAGCCAGGGCTCGGACAACAGCAACGCCAAGCATCTGTTGGTGCAGGCCGAAATGGCACGCTGCCGGGAAGACCTGCAGCTGGCCGTGCGCTGTTACCAGCAGGCGAACGACGCCGCCGGCCTGGCAGGCTATGTCAACGTGCAGGCGCTGGCCAATGAACTGTGCGGCGAATGCTGGCACGACGAGGGACAGCCGCGCGTGGCCGCCGTCTTCATCCAGGACGCTATCGCGCATTACGGCCAGTGGGGCGCGGAGGGGAAAGTGGCGCAACTGCGAGCGCGCCACGCCGCGCTGCTGTCAAGGACAGACGCCCGCGCCACGCAGCCGCCATCCGGCTCCCAGGCGCATGGAAGTGCCGCGCTCGACCTGGTGTCGCTGCTGAAGGCGGCACAGATACTGTCGAATGAAGTCGGCCTGCGCAACGTGCTGACGCGCCTGATTGCCATCGTGTGCGAAAACGCTGGCGCGCAGGTCGCGCGCCTGCTGCTGCTGTCCGATGGCGCCTACCAGCTGGAGGCCAGTATCGATGCCGAGGATGATGTCGCCACCGTCCTGCAATCGCGTCCGCTCGACCTGGATGCCGCCAGCGACCCGCAGTTCCCGCTGTCGCTGCTGCGCTACGTCATCCGCACTGGCACCGCGGTCATCGAAGACAACATCACCGACATCTCGCGCTTTGCCGACGACCCGTACGTCGAGTTGCAGCGGCCGGGTGCCGTCATGTGCCTGCCGATCCGGCACGGCGGCCAGATCGACGGCATCCTGTATTTCGAAAACCGCCTCGCCGAAGCCTCGTTCACGGAGGAGCGCGTGGCCTTCCTGCGCATGCTCGGCGCACAGGCCATGATTTCAATTTCCAGCGCCAGGCTGCATGACAGCCTCGAACGGCGCGTTGCCGAGCGCACGGAGCAGCTGGAGGACGCCAACCGCAAGCTGGCGACCCTGTCCATCACCGACAGCCTGACCGGCCTGGCGAACCGGCGCCATTTCGATGACGTTCTGCGCACCGAATGTGCGCGCGCCACGCGCGTCGGCCAGCCGCTTGCCGTCATCATGCTCGATGTCGATTACTTCAAGCTGTTCAACGACCGTTACGGCCACCAGGCCGGCGATGCATGCCTGATCCGTGTCGCACATGCGCTGCTGGGCGGCATGCGGCGCGCCAGTGACCTGACGGCGCGCTACGGCGGCGAAGAGTTTTCCATCGTGCTGCCGAACACGGGCGCAGACGAGGCGCGCCAGATCGGCGAAGCACTGCGGCGCGCCATCGAGGAGCTGCACATCGCCCACGCGAGCGCGGATGCGCAGCAGGTAACGATCAGCGTTGGCATCGCCGTCCAGCCGGCGCCGGGCACCGCCGATCCGGACGCCCTGTTGCGGGTGGCCGACGCAGCGCTGTACCTGGCCAAGGATGCGGGGCGCAATGGCGTGGTGACCAGAGTGCTGGGACGCCCCTGAGCGGCAGATGACAGGCGCCCTTTTCCCTTATTCATGGCGCCTGCGCTGCATTTTTATCGTTCAATCGCTGCCATGGCTGTTCTCGCGCGCCTGCTCCTGCGCCTCGTCCCCGGATGCCAGTCCGTTGAAGAACAGATTGAGCAGCACCGCGACGATGGCGGCCAGCAGAATGCCGCTGTGCAGCAGCGGCGACAGGGCTTTCGGCATGTGCTGTGCATACTGTTCCGCCACCAGCGGCAGCATGCCGAAGCCGATCGACAGGGCAACGATGAACAGATTGTTGCGGTTGCTCCTGTAGTCGACGCTGGCCAGGATGCGGATGCCCGTGGCCGCCACCATGCCGAACATCACCAACCCTGCCCCGCCCAGCACGAAGGCCGGCACGGCTTCGGCCGTCTGCGCAATCTTCGGGATCACGCCCATGACCAGCAGGATGATGCCGGCCGCGACGCAAACCCAGCGGCTGCGCACGCCCGTCACGCCCACCAGGCCCACGTTCTGCGAAAACGAGGTATAGGGAAAGGTGTTGAAGATGCCGCCAATCAAGGTACCGAGGCCATCGACGCGCAAGCCGCGGCTGATGTCGGCCTGCGTGATGCGCTTGTCCGTCATCTCGCCCAGCGCCAGGAACATGCCCAGCGACTCGATCATGACGACGATCATCACCAGGCTCATGGTCACAATGGCGACCAGGTCGAAAGTCGGCATGCCGAACTGGAATGGCGTGACGATGGCAAACATCTTGGCGCTGGCCACCTTGGCGAAGTCGGCCTTGCCCAGCGCAAATGCCAAGGCCGTGCCGGCGATGATGCCGATCAGCACGGCAATATTCGCCAGGAAGCCGCGGCCATACTTCGCCACCAGCAAGATGACGGCCAGCACGAAGAAGGCAATGCCCATATTGTCCAGCGCGCCATAACCGGGGTTGGCGATCATCGGCACGGGCCCGGCAGGCGCAGGCAAGCCCGCCGCCGTGGCGGCCGCGGCCATCTTGACGAAAACCGGGTCGGCGATCTGCGCCATCGCCGGCGGCCCGCCCATGGCCCAGTTCACGCCCACGCGCATCAGCGACACGCCGATGACGGCAATGATGCTGCCCGTGACCACGGGGGGAAACAGCGCCAGCAGCCGGCTGATGAAGGGGGCGATCAGCATGGAAACGACACCGGCGCCGATCACGGCGCCAAAGATGCCGGTGATGCCCAGGGCAGGATTATTCGCCATGGCCAGCATGGGACTGACGGCGGCAAAGGTCACGCCCATCATCACGGGCAGGCGGATGCCGAAGTATTTTCCCAGCCCCAGCGACTGGATCAGCGTCACCAGGCCGCAGCAGAACAGGTCGGCGCTGATCAGCGCCGCCACCTGCTCGGGCGGCAGCTTGAGGGCGCGGCCGACGATCAGCGGCACGGCGATGGCGCCTGCATACATGACCAGCACATGCTGCAAGCCCAAGGTGAACAGTTTTCCAGCGGGCAGCATTTCATCGACGGGTGATGGCGTCGCAGCCGGTGCGCCGGGCGCGCTGCGGTGGATGGATTTCAGACGGGGAGAGGCCATTTACGCTCCATTTCCAGGGTTTCCGCAGCCCGGATGGGTGCAGAGGCAAGGGAAAAACAAGAGAGAAACGGGACGACAGGAATACGACGGCGGCGACGGATGCATGCGAAGCTCCTTGGAATGGGGAAATGTCCAGGATGGGCAATGCACGCATCGTGCCAGGTAAATTGTATACAGAAATTGTGCCGAAAACCGTTCTCCGCCGAAAAAATCGGGCCGTACATGCACCGTTTTCTCGCGTGCCGCCGCGCGCATGCACCAGAAGGCGGCAAAATGCGGTGGCGGTGGCGGTGGCGGTGGCCGGCTGAACACCAAGGGTTGATGTAAGGTGGCAGATGCCTGCTGCTTGCTGCTTGCTACCTGATGCTTGCTACCTGATGGCATCAGGCAGATGGCTGAAGGGCAGATGGTCAATGGACGGATGGACGGTGGCTAGCCACCGGCACAGGCGTCCAGCAGCATTTCCAGCTGCCGCGCATGGGCTGCGCGCAACTGTTCGCGCGCCAGCAAGGCTTGCACCTGTTCGAAAATGCCATGGGCTGGCACGGCCGGCAGGACAGGCGCCCTGGGCCGCGTTGCCATGCATGGCACACCCACCGGCAGCATCTCTACCTTGGCCGTCGGCACGACTGCCGCACAGGCACTCAGCCCACTCACCAGCACCACCCCGGCTGCGTGCCTGAAACCTCTGCTGGCACGCGTCTTCGCCCGCGCACCTGCCCCCCTCATGGCAGGCTGCTGGTGATTTCACTGGCGATCAGTGCTTCTGCCGCCCGGCAGGCATCGCCATCGGGCCGCAGCGCCAGGAGGCGCGCCGCCGCCGCTTGCGCATCCGCCTGCCCGGCCCGCGCATGGGCCAGTGCCTGCGCCACCCGCGCCGAACGGCGCGCGCCCTCTTCCCGCAGCACGCCCAATGCCTGCTGCTGGCGCCGCAACGCGCTTTGCGCCTCCTGCACCTGCACCGCGCACGCCATGCGCCCCGCTTCACGTCCCCAGCGCTGGGCGCAAAACACGGCCGCGCCCAGCAGCAAGAGCATGGACAGTGCCATCAACGGCGGCTTCATGCGAGCACCTTGCGCGCCACCTGGTACAGCGCCAGGCGTTCCTCCAAGCCATTCACGCCGCCATTGATGCGGCGCGTCAGACGTTCCTGATCGCCGGCATCAGCCAGACGGTTCAGGCCGCGCGACTGCCAGAACCAGCCTGCCGAGCGGCACGCGGCAGTCGCCTGCTCCAGCAATTCCGGTTTGGCCAGCAAATCCAGCTGCAACGCCACGCCACACGCCGCGTAATTGGCGCGTCCCGTCACTTGCAGCAAGCCGCGTCCCTTGAAGCGCACGCCGTCACCGGCGACCACATTGCCCAAGTCACCGCGCCCTTCGTAGGCGGCGCCACTGGCCAACTCGCGCACGTAACGCAACTGGCCCGATTCGTGCCCCACCTGCGCCAGGAAGGCCGCCTGGCGCAGCGGCGTATCGATGCCGAATTCCGCCATCGCCGCGTTCAGGGGCGCCAGGAACAGGCTAACGCGCCGGCCTGCCAGTGGCATGATCTGCATCAATTGTGCGCCCGTCACAGCGCACCCCGCACATCCTTGACGACAGCGGCCGCATCGGCCGCCAGTTCGCCGATATCCTTGCCGCGCCGTTTGTCAAACCAGCGCACGCAGGCGCCCAGCACCCACCAGGCAGGCAAGCCGGCCGCCACCATCAATGGCGCGGCGATGAACAGGAAACCCGTGGCAGGATCGCCGCCATACAGGCCCGCCACGGTCTTTGCGCTGTCGAACAGGCTGGGCCACCACGACAGCACGGCCGCCACCAGCAGGGGGCCGAGAAAGGTGGAAATGATGATGCTGGAACAAAAACGGATGAATGCCTCCTTGGTGGACTGGGGCCACATGAACATGAAGCCCAGCGATGTCGCGGCGGCGCCGGCCAGCACGGGCACGCCAAACAGTTTGATCAATGCGCCGCCGGCGGCGGTGGTTTCGATGGCCATGATTGCCTTTCTGTCGGAGAAATAAAAAACCCGCCGAAGCGGGTTGATTGAGAATTGCTGCTGCCTCACACGGCCTTGACCATCACGTACGCCCTGCCGTCGGGTTCGATCGAGATCACGCGCCCGACCGCCTTGCGGTACTGTCTGTCGGTCAATTCGTCCTCGTGCACGGCAATGCCCCTGATGCCGGCCCCATCCTGCACCGCGACGATATAGTCGCCCGGCTGCGCGCCCAGCACGTTCACCGGCACGCGGCCGGCGATGGCGATGCGGTCCACACGGGCCCGTGCTACTTCCAGGCTGTCATTGAATTCCCTCATGACGTCCGCATCTTCCTGGACAGACAGCGCCCATGTCAGCATGGCCTGCCTGTACTGATGCAGTTTGGCTTCCCATTCTTCGTCAGTATCGCCCGTGGCCATGGCGCTCGCACCTGTGCCTTCCGGAATGCTCGTCTCATCCATCACACCTTCCAGACGCATTGGCCTGACTGGTTCGTCGCCGGCCTGGGGGCTTGGTGGAATACCAAGTTCTCGAGCCCAGTCATCACCGCCGACAAACGAAGGGTCGGTGGATTTGATGGCGAACATGATAGCTCCTGTCCATGTATCCACAATCTCATTATTGGCCGTGATGCCGATAATCTGACCCGGCCGGACATCGCTGCACGACAGGCATTTGGGCATGTATTCAGCATAGTCATTGCCCTGTGCGTTGATCGTACCGGCAGTGCCGACACTACGTCCGGTGGCAGAATGCTTGCCAACGTACAGCACGGATGGCGATGCGGCCCACCCTCCCGAGCCATCGGAACCGTTTACAGCGACACAAGGTTGTGCGAGCCCTTCGCGGCCGACCTGCAAAATTTCAGCCCCCTGCGCCGCCGTCCTGTTAATGGTATGGCGCGGCGTGCCATCTGCGCTGCCCGCCTTGAGCGTGCCCACGTACACTTGCCCGTTACCGCGCACTTCCATGAGCGCCGGCGACCAGCTATTGAGCTGGGTATCCCAAGCCTGATAACGCAGTTTGAAACCATTCGCGTATAGGAAACCCGTCGTGGCCTCGGTCACCACGCCAAAACGGCCGGGATAGTTATGGCCTTCCTTGCCAACGACCCCCAAACTCAAGACTTCCTGAGCCGTGCCTTCGTTCTGGCCGACCGAAACGCGCTCACTCCCCAGCATGGCTGTGGCGTTGCTCTCGTTATGGCCCACATACACACCGCGTGGAAACACGGTGGTCTTGCGATTCAGGGGACTGTGACTCGTGCGTCGAATAGGCGTAATGTAAGCATCGTTGCCGAAACGAGCTGAGGTATCAAAAACGATGACGCCTGTTTCCGGAAGCCCAAACGAAATAACGGGCCGGTCCAAAACCGGCGTTTGAATACCCGACACTTCAAAGCTGAGCGTCGCCCAGGAACCGCCTTCAGTAAATGCATACACGTCGTACAGGCCGTCCGTGCGCTTAATAACAATGAAGCGGGCTTTCATGGGAGTGTATCCCTCGATCGACCAGGTCACATTCAGGCCACCTCGATTTCCAAGCAGGATATCCACAACGGCGGTGCCAGCAGCAGACCAGCCATCATTCAAGATGCCGCGAATACGGATATTCTGCAAGTTGCTATCACTGTCTGCCGAAAGAGTAGCAAAACGGATGAATTTATGGGTATTTTCGCCGTTGGACGTGTAGTTGTAGCCGGTTCGGACTGTGGTACCGGCACCATTAATATCACCCAATATGCTATTTGCCATTATATTCTTGGCGCTTACAGAACCTGCCACGATATTTTTTGCGGGATCAAGCCAGGCCGGGTCCATAAAGCCATTCGGCCCGCCCACCGGCGACATCCCCACCTTCGGCGCATACGACGCCACCACGGCACCCCGCCCTGCCAGTTCGTTCAGGCGCCGTATCATATCTTTCTGCCCGTAGTAAAAAAAATCACTCATTTCAATTCCTCGACTTCATTGTGGACCATACACGCCTGACCGGCGCATGCCCGGCAAACCGGACGCCCTGACGAAAAAAAAACCCGCCGAAGCGGGTCACTCTGGATTGCCATGCTCAGGCCATCTTGACGACGATGCGCGCCCGGCCATCGTCCTCGACGGCGATAACCTTACCGACGGCGCGCATGTATTGCGTCAGCGTCATGCACTCCTCGTTGACGGCAATGCCGGCACCATCCTGGACGGGTACGATGAACTGGCCGGGAACGGCACCCCGGACGTTGCACGGCACCTGGCCCGCGAAAGCGATGCGGTCGACCGTCTGGCGCAGCGCTTCGAGCGCCGCGTCATATGCCAGGCCCGGCGCCTGGCGCGCAGCCCAATCTTCATCCGTTTCGCCAGCCACGGTAACTTCGCCATACACGGCGGCCCTGGCCGGCATCGCCGGTGCGACGAGCGCAAGACCGTCATATACGGCATCGACGGCTGGTTGCGCCTCGCTGATTAGCCGTGATTCGACGGCATCGAGGATACGCGTCACGCAGGCCGGACGCGGGCCGAGTTGTTGCGACCACTTGTCGCCGCCCACCATGCAGGGGTCGGAGGATTTCACGGCAAACGAGATGGACTCGCTCCAGCGGTCCGTCAGCTTGCCGTCCGCGCCGATGCCGATCACCTGTCCTGCCGCAACAATGCCGCACGCAGGCGCCTTGAGCATGTACTCGGCATAGTCGGCGCCACTGGCGTTGATCGTGCCGGCGGCGTTGATGCTGCGGCCAGTCGTCTGGCTGCCCACGTACAATACGGCAGTACTGGCCGCCCACGCCGTCATGCCGGCGCCAGCCAGCACCGCCAGAGTGGCCGTCGCCGCTTCGCCAGTGCGTCCCACATACAGAATCTCTCCGGCCGGTGCCGTGTCCTTGTAAATCGCATGAATATCGCGTGCACCCGCAGCTGCCGGGACGGGGCCACAGCGCATATTGCCCGGCCATGCCACCTGGCCGGTGCCGGTAATGCCCAGCAACGGTGCGGAGAAAATGCCGCTGTTTTCGTCGTACGCCCGCAGATTCATCTTGTAGCCTTGAGAGTAAAGGCTACCGGTTCCCGAGGAGGTGGACCAGAGGAAGCGGCCGGGAAACGCGGCGCCGGCGACTCCACCCACGCCCAGCGCCGCCACCTCGTAATATGTGTTGGCCAACAATGGCTTGCCGTCATTCGGTATCGACAAGCTGCTTTGCTGTCCACCGCGTTGACCGGCGTGGATGATTTTAGGACCATTCAACGTCGAATTGCTTTGCAATTCAACGGCTCCTGGCCGTATCGTCATGATCGGTGCGCCGCCAACGCTCAGCGCGTAGACCGCGACGGCGTCCCACGAATCCTTGGGCGGCTCGGTACCCAAAAATTCCAGTTTTTGCTGAAACCACATATTCGAATCGATGTAGCAGGACAGCGTGGAAAACTGTACCGCCCCCACGTAAATGACGCCATCGCTGTCTATCCTTACCCCCTGGATGTCGGCATGCTTGCCATCGCTGGTGCTATACCAGGAACCTCGAATCTTGTTGTCGTTATCACAGCGCAACAAAATCACCGTTTCGATGCCATTGGAAGCACCTTCATACGAGGAGTAAGAAGTCGCTCCGGAAATACGGATGGTCGCTTCGCCTCCCATGGCGGCCACGTTGAACTTGGCAATACGCCACCAGCCATTGCTCAGACCAACATTTTGCTGCTGGCCAGGCCCACGTACCCCCATGGTAATAAAGCTGGGTGTCGTGATGGGGCCCGTCATGGTGCCACCCGTCAAGGGCAAGGCGCTATACGGCCCCGCCGCAAACGCATCATCCATCTGGTTGAGTTTCTCGACGACGTCGAGCTGGCCTGGATAAAATTTCGTCGACATTCAGATTCCTTCGATTTCAAGTGGAAAGGCATAGGTGCCGAAATACGGCGTCGTCACGGCGGCCAGATTGCTGGCCTTGCCGTACAGCGTGTACTCCTGCTCCAGCACGGGATCGGGGTTTTCCGGGAACAGGCTGACGAGCATGGGCGTATGCTTGCCGTTGTCGCGCAGGATGCGCGCCAGGCGCATGCGGTCATCGGACTGCAAATGACTGAGTTGCAAGGTCAGCTTGTTGCTGGTACTGCCTTTCTGCGTCAGCAAGTCGCCCGTCTCGTTACGAAAATGCACGCTGCTATCCTGGTTTTGCAGCCCGGCGCCAAAATCGGCGTTGCATTGCGGCGACCAGTAATCGCCAGCCACCAGGCGGCCCGCCTCGATGTAGCCTTGCGGATTACGCGCGTCGTCCAGGTCGATGACCATGCGACGGCCGCGCGCCGGCGCGAACCACGTCACCGCCGCGGCACCGCCGCCATTGCCCCAGGTGCTCACGCCACCCCAGCGATAGGCATTGAAGGCAAGCGGCAAAATGCCAAAATCACGTGGGGCGAACGGCGCCGGGGCGCACGCGAATACCCAGCCGGTGTCCAGCACCGGCGCGCTATCGTCTGGCATGGCGTACAGGCGAACGCGCATGGCCCCGCCAGACGTCAGATTGCTAAATGGAAAAGCAACGCAGCCGATGCGCTCGGCCATGGGCCAGGACAGGACAAACGTCGCCCGCGTCCCCGTCGAGCGATAGATATCGGTCTTGATGTCGCTTTGCAGATTGGCGGCTGCCAAGGCAGCGGCCACCGGCGAGGCAGCAAGCGTCGCCCGGTCGGCCGCGTTATCGTAAATAATGCGAAGATTTTTCATGGGCGTCATTCAGTAATCGTCACCGTTAATGATGTAGCATCGCTCCTCAGGGAACGAATTCCAGCCAGGATTATTGTCATCCCGATACAAAAATGACGTGGTCGCCCTGGAAAGCCTGGAAATTTCACCGTTCGAGTAAGTCCAGCCTGGGCTGTAGGCAGCAATACTGAACTGCGCGTCGTTGCTCACTCTGGCGCCATTTTCCCCGGAGCGGCCGGGTGCGGCAGAGGACATCAGATACGGAGAAGCGATGCCCGTCAGTGCCTGGGTTTGCACCGCACCGCCCTTGGAAGTGTCGCGAAAGGAGGCCCAGTCGAGCTTGCGTCGAATGACGAGCATTTTTTCCGTGCTGTCCCAGGTCCGGTTTCCCGCGTTGTCCCGGATGCGCAAACCCACGAGTCCCGGCACTCCCTGCCCAACCAGCCGCGAGAAACACTTGACTGTCGGCGTAACGGTCCACACGGAACCGCTGACCACAATTTCCCAGGCATTCGCCCCAACCTTCAAAATGGAGCAGATGGCAAACCGCTGTGGCGAAAGAAGCTGGATGAACGCCATCGGCGGATGTACCGAGTTAATGCGGTAAACGTAGTAGGGGTCGCCGGAACCGGGAATAGGCGCCAAGGCGTCGGAAAAATAACTGAAGGGCTTGCGCTCTCCGGTAAAAGCGGCGTTTCCTATAAAAGCCACGCCATACTGCAGATTGGAGATCACCGCCCGTTGCGCGGCATTTGTAAAAGATACACCGATGGCCATGGCCACTCCTTCCCTGTGTTGTTCATGTCTATTCCCGCGATACGATGTACCAGCCATCGGCTTTCGTGGTCACCGTGACCACCGCCGCGCCATCGCGGCTGCCCACAGTCACGGTGGGAACGCCGCCAAACCCATTGGCGCCAAGGCTGATTACCTTGATCTCCGAGCTGGCCACTCCCGGATAAGTCCTGGTAGTGGTGCCTGGGGCCATGTCAAACTGGTCGAGAAAAAGCAAGCCCAGATCATCCGAAGACATGCGCAAGGCGCCGGTAAGGGGATCGCGAATACGGAAGCCGAATGTCATGACAACAACCCTGCTTCGAATACGGGCAAGGCCACGCCCGGTGCATAGAAGCGCAAATACCTGTTCGTCAAATCACTGCTGCCATTCTGGTCTGAACTTTGCATGCGCAAGGTGCCAGCCTGGCCATCGATGACTACATTCCCATTCGCCGACTGGCAAGTGCCCGTAAATAACAAATTGCCTGTGGCAATAGCCAGGGCATCGAGACTTCCCACCTTCAAGGAGCTCATGTAGGGCGCCGTCCACACCGTCCTGTTCGTCACCGGGTCATACACGCCGCTGGCCTGGAACCAGGCCTGGCCAGGTGCCGGGGCCGCATCGATGTTGGCCTGCCAGGCGCGCGTCTCGCCCCAGGTGCCGGCAGGTGGCCGCACGTCGCCGTCGACGAGGATGGAACCTGGCGCCGCATTCAAGGAAAAACCGTTAATCAGCGTAAAGGCGATGCGCGCGGATTTGCCCTGCGGACCGATGGCGCCGTCGGCCGCCAGCAATTGCGCGGCGGCCCATTCCGCTGGCTCGATAGTGTCCGTGGCCGTCATCGATACGGCTGTTGCGGTGGAGACGAACAGATAGGCGCCGGTGCCGACGGGCGGCACGGTGGCGGACCAGCCACCGGTCAGGCCGGACAGTAGCGGCGGCGAAAAGGCATAGGTGGCGACGCCGGTGGGCGTGGCCGGCGGCGCGGTGCCATTCTGGCGCTTGTAGATCGTCAGGGTGGCGCTGCTAAAACCGTTCGTGCCAGGGGCACCCGGAGCGCCGCTCTCGGCCAGCAGCACCGCCGCCGCCCATTCCGCCGCCGCTATCGTGTCGCTGCTGCCGGCTCCGCTGGCCGAAGCGGCGGTAACGTACAACGGCCCCTTGCCCGCCGGAATGGTCTTGCGCCAGCCATTATCCAGCGCATCGCCAGCCGGCGCGATGATCGCCGCCGATGCAAAGCCGTAGGTGACATTGCCGGGAGAACTTGCCGGCGGCTGGGCCGCGCGCTGGTAGGCATACAGCACGGCATTCGTCAGCGCGGAAGCGCCGGCCGGACCACGCAGGCCATCCTGCACCTTGTTGATCGTCACCGACATCGCCAGTTCCACGCCGCTCTCGTGCAGCACGCTGGCCGTGATCTTCGCCTGCGGCACCCGCATGTCGCCGTACGCCAACTGGCGCGACAGGCCGCGCCCCGTCAGGGTCACACCCATCGTTGAGGTGAATACCACCTTGTCGGCATAGCCGGCCAGGTTCAGCAAGGCGGCCGTGAACGTGATCGCCCCGGGTGCGCCGGCGCCTTCCGCGTCGACGTGAAACACGAGACTGTCCGCGGACAGCACCAGCAGGGCGCCCGCTTCCGGCGCCGTCAGCCGCGGCGACGTCGCCTGCAGCAGCGCGTCGCGGTCATTGACGATTGTGCTCATACGATAAACCCCACTTTCACGTGTCCCGTCAGCCAGTCAGGCGCCAGCGATACCACCTGGCCCGTCACGCCCTGCTCCATGCCGTAGCGCGGATGCGTGACAGTCACGGCCTGCCCCAGTTCCAGCGCCAGCATCTCCGCCGTGCCATCGAATTCGTACACCGTGCGCGGCACGCGGCCGATCGCCAGGCGGCGCTGGGCCTCCGCCTCGGCATCCACGCGGCGCAGCAGCATGGTGTCCTGCTGCAGCGGCTCCGCGTCGAGCCGGTAATCAGCCTGCACGCCGGCGTCCGAGCGGGTGGCGGTCAGCCACTCCGTCTCAAACAGATCCTTGTGCTGCAGCGGGATGCCCGTCTGCAGGCCGGTCTGCACCGTCCAGTTTTTGCTGAAGGCCAGCTTGACGGATGCCGTCGGCGCACTGCGGCTGACGGGCGCCAGGCTGCCCGCCACCATGTGCTGCGGCCCCACCTTCGCCGGCACTCCCAGCGGCGGCAGGCTGACTTGCAACAGCCGCAACTGCCCCAGGCGCGACATCACCAGCTGCGCCCCCAGGCTGGAAGCGAGCATCTGGCAGGCATTGAGCACATTCGTGCGGCCAGCCAGGAACAGGCCGGCCGCTTGCGGATGCGCGGCATCAAAGGCCGCCAGGTTGGCCGCATCGAGGTCGCTGTCGGCAAAGCGGTCGCCCGCCTTGCCATAGCCTGTCGCCAGGCGCCGCACCAGCGCCGCCACTGTATTGGCATAGGCGGCCGGGCGGTCGCCCTGCACCGAAACGGTCAAGGTGCCGGCAGGCGCCGCCGCCAGGGTGAACTTGCCACCGGCATTGTCCGCCGTTACGCGCACTGGCAGGCCGTTGTCGCGCACTTCGATGACGCCTTCGATGGCGCCATCGTGCACCTGGTACTGCAGCAGGGCCGGATCGGCCAGCAGCGGCGTGATGTTGTGTACCTCGCCAAAGGACAGCGGCAGCACGGCGTCCTTGTTCGGCGTCGCGCCACCCAGCTTGGCCTCGCTGACCGGCGTATTCAGGCGCTGCAGCTTGTCACGCAGTTTCAGCGCCAGCTTGTCGCGCCCTTTCGGGGCGATGTCGGCCACGACGCCATTGAAGATCATGCGGAAGTCGCCGCGGCGCCAGCGCGGGTCGCCGATCCAGGCAAGGATCGGCCGGTTCATCCACACATCATTGAGCCAGGCGTCGCGAATGCCGGACGGATTGTGGATCTCGATATCGCCCGCCGACAGACTCGCCTCGCCGCCCAGCGACAGCTGCTCGGTGAACTGCATGCCCGTCGAGACGATGGACTGGTACGCCAGGTTGGGCGGCGCATCGTCCGGCGCCGTGACATACGCCCCGGTGCTCAGGAAGCGCGTCACTTCCGTGGCGCCGCTACGCGCGGCCACCTCGATCAGCACCAGGCGCCGCGCCGCGGGATTGCGCAGCCACGCGGCGAACTGCGCGTCGCTCATGGCCGCGTTGAAGGTCTCGCTCATACTATGCTCGCTTTCGATTGACTGGCCCAGACCGAAGCCCGGGCCGCTTCCGAGGCGCCGGCCGACACCTTGTCGGCGGCGCGTTCATTGGCGTCGTAATTGCTGCTGATGATGGCGCCCGTCTGCTGGTCCTGATCGGCGCGCAGCTGGCGCACTTCCTCGCGCAAGCCCTTGATCTCCGCCACCAGCGCTTCATTGGCCCCATCGCCGGCACTGAAATAGCGCTGCATGGCTTGCGCCGCCGGCGCATCGACCACCACTTCGTCAAAAGCGGCAGCGAGCGGCATGCCGAAGCTGGCCGCGAACTGCATCCCGCTGGTGACATCGGTCTTGCCGCCGGCCCGCAAGGCCGCGCCCAGCGCATCGACCGCTTCCTGGATGCCCACCGCCGTCTTGTTCAGGTTGATCAACTGCCCTACTTGCGTATCGAGGGCCGTCAACTGCTTCTGCGCATCGCTCATCTGCGTGCCGGCAATCGCCGCCAGCGCAGCCAGGTCGGCCTGCACCCGCGCCGCATCGGCCGCATACGCGTCGCTCGACGACTTGACCACCTGGTTCGCCGTCAGGTAGGCGGTAGCCGCCGCCGTCAGCGCGGACTGCGCCGCCGCATCGCCCGTCTTCGCCTTGGCCAGCGTCTCTTCATACTGGCGCTGCGCCTCGGCCATCTTCTGCAGCGGCGTCAGCGTCGACAGGCTGCCCAGCAACAGCGAATCCTTGAAAGTGCGGATGCCGTCGCCGAAGGTTTTCAGGCGGTCGATGGTGGATTTGAGGGCCTCGGACTGCGTCGTGTAGGCAGCCGAAAGATCATTGCGCGCCGTCACTTCGTCATACAAGGCACGATTGGCTTCAGCGATCTGCGCACGCTCCCTGGCACGTACTTGCGCAGTGGTCGACGTCAGCGAGTCCAGCTGCGATTGCAGGCCGCGACGCTCGCTGGCAACTTCGCCCGCAGTTTTCGCCGCAGTGGCAAACTCGCCGGTAGCTCCTGCCAAGTCCGCCGCATACCCGGCAGCCTTCTTGAATGGCTCGGCCAAGGACAGCAACGCGACATACAGCTCGGCCGCCCCATCCTTCCCAGTGGCAACGCCATCGGCGGCAGATAATACGGCAGCCTTGAAGCCATCCATCGTCGTCACGCCGCCCAAACCCAACTTGCCCATGGCATCGTTCACCGACTTGGTGACCGGGGCCATCTTTTCGGATTCAGACAGGAAATTCTCGTAAAAATACGAGGTGCCACTGGTCAGCTTTTCGAGACCACCGGCAGTATCGATCAAGTCTTCGCTCAGCTTTACCGCTGCCATCCCAGTGGCAGCGAAAGATTTCCCCAATACAAACAGGACATCGCCGACCTGCTGGAAATCATTGGCGATGCGATTCAATGTTTCAAATGCGCCTTCGCCTATCTTGGCGAAATCGCGCAGGCCGGCAACGCCAGCGTCGGCCATTTTGTCGCCAAGCGCGGAAAATGCCGTTTCCAGTGCTTTCTGTTGTTCCTCCGCCGAGAGTCCCTTCAGACTGATCTTGCCCAGGTCGACTTTGAAGGCATCCATCCTTGCATTGAAATCGCCGCCGGCCACGCCCATGACGTTGGCAGCGCCACGGATAGCGTTGCCCATGCTGACGATAATCATCGTGAACTGCTTATTGACATCATCGGACATCGCCGCGGTTTCTGTCTTGTTTTTATTGCTATAAGTAAAGCCCAATGCTTTCTTCTTGGTATTGACATCGGCATATGATTGGGCGGTAAAACCGATATCCTCGATCTGGCCCAGGCTCATGGCCTTGCCGGTTATCCCCTGATCGACCACCGTCTTGGAGGTATTGAACAGTTTGGAAACAACGCTGCCCAGCACCGTGCCCACCACACTTCCAAGTATGAGGCCGATGGGGCCGCCAATTGCCGCCATGCCCATGCCAAGATAGGTACCCAGCATGGCGCCACCCACGCCACCAGCCGACATACCGGCAACAACGCCCAGCGTACCTCCCAGGACCTTGGTTCCGGTCTGCACGCCTGCCGCAGCACCACCCGCTCCCGTCGCCACCGATTCGCGTGCCAGCAGATTGGCTAGGTTGCCGATACCGGCAGCGAGCTTGCGCAGCGAGTTATCCATTGAAATGGTGTGCGCCAGGCCCAGACCCGAATTTTTTTCCATGATGGCCAGGCTGCGCGCAATCGAATCGCTTTTAGCCGATGGGTCACCCAGCACCGTGCCTGTGCCGTTCGCCTTTTGGCGCTCCTTGGCAACATCGACATTGCCTCCGCCTCCGCCTCCGCCGCCGATCGCCACGCCCAGGCCGGCCACGATCGCCGCCATGGCCGCCATGCGACCAAATGCCGTATACGGATCTCCCGAACCCTGGCTCAGAACCGCGCTGATTCCTTTTGGCACCAGTTCGGCCAGGGTCATGGCCACTTCGGCCGCATGAAATACCTGGGAAACCGTGGTCAACGCCTTGTAGCCGGCACTTTGCTCGTCGAAGAAGCCAGCCGCTGCACCGGCCATGTCGCTGTAGCCTTTCATCTGGGCTTGCGTGGAATCCAGCTGCGCTTTCGATTCCGCAGCGATTTTCTTAGGTTTGTCCCCATTGGCATCCTGCTTCGCGTTCGCCAGGGTTCGTTGAATCTCTTGCTGGGCCTTCTTGTGCTCAACCAGCGCGGAAGTCACCTTGCCTATCGTGCCCCCCACCTTGCCGAAAGCCTTTTCCAGCGCATCGCCGAGGGCCTTGGCGCCATCGGCAGCCTGTTTCCACTGCTGCTCGTCGGCCGCCTTGACATCGGCGCGGTCCTTGGCCATTTTCGCCTGCGCGTCGTCTTCCCGCTTTTTGCGCGTCTCTGCTGCCTGCTGGCGGGCGTTTTCTTCCACCTGTGCCAGCTCGGCCTGCGTCTTCGGATCCACCCTTTCCTTAGCGGCACCAGCTTCGGCGATCTTGTTCCTGTTTTCCTGGACCGCCAAAGGCGTTTTCGCCTTGAAGGCGCTCAATACATCGATCTGCTTCTGGTAGGCATCCGCTTCTGCCTTGCCCCGCTCGCGAATGGCGTTCTTGCGACTTTCAAAATATTGCTCTTCGCTTAAGATCCCTCCCTTGCGGCGCAATTCATCGAGTTTGGCGAGCTGGTCGTAGCCCTCGGTCTTCATTTTCAGTTCGCTTTGAATTGTCTGCAACGCGCCTGCCAGCACGGCGTCACGGGGATCCGAACCGGCCGCTGGGGGGGCCGGCGACCTGGCAGGTGCAGCAAACAAAGCTCGCATGCTCTGCCGTAGCTCCTTCTCCCTTTCGGGAGAGACGGCATAACCGCCGGCCTTGGCACTGGCCAGGGTTTCCTCGAACTTCATTATTTCCGCTGTTTCGCGCTGCGCCTTGGTGACATAGCGCTTCTGCATCTCATCGAGCTCCTTGACCGCCTGCTTGGAGTCGGCATTGCGTTTCGATTCGTTCTGGTCGGCCTTCGCCTTTGCTTCCAATTGCGTCTTCTTGTTCATCGCCACGGCCAATGCCTTGGCCTGTTCCTGCTCAAACTGTTCCATCTGGGCGCCTGTCAGGCGTGCCGCCGGGTGCGTGCCGGGAACCAGCTGGCCCGTGCGCCGCACTTCGGCCGTGCGCTTCTTGATTTTTTCAATCTCGTCTTCCGGTGTCTCTTCACGTCCGATGGAACGCATGCCATCCATGAAGCTGGACCAGAGATTTTTACTTCCTTGCAGCAAGCTGCCAATCATGCTGAGCTTTTCAGCACGTTTTTGCAGGCCCGCATTGATCAAGTCGCTCGCCATGACCATGGCTTCCTGCGTCTTGCCTTCCTTTTCCAGGGCGGCGATATGCGCGTACTGGGCACCCGTCAGGATGTTGTAATTCTTATCGTGCGTGTCGACCCAGTTGGTGACGCCGTCGGCCATCGTGGCGAAATCGGCCGCCACGGTGCCGGCCGACTGGCCATTCATTTGCGCCATGGTGACGGCAGCCGCGCCAACGGAATTGAGCGCTTCGCTGGTAAACTGTCCCGTTTCCACCAGGGTCTGCAAGACCACGCGGGTATCGCCCAGGCCGCCCTGGCTGGCGCCGGCGACCGACGCCACCATGGTATTGAACTGGCCTTCCGTGATGCCAGCGGCATTGCCGGTCAGTTCCAGGGCTCGCGAAAATTTGTCCGATTCCAGCTGGCCCTGCACGAAGGCATCGGCCACGAAAGCCGCCACATCGGCCGCCATCTGCAGCGCCAGCAGCGGCCCCGCGCCCAGGCGTTTCATGGCCAGTTCCGTCAGGCCGGTGGCATTTGCCATTTCCCCCAGGCCGTCCTTGATCTTCCCGATGTCGGCATTCAATCCGCCTTCACCGATCTTGGCCGAAGCCTTGGCAAAGCCATTGACCGCCTCCAGCGCCTTGAGCAGTCCGGCGGCGGCGTCGCCAGCACCTGCGCCCAGGGCGATGTTCGCATCGGTTGCCGTTAGTGCCGCTTCGGCCTGCGCGCGCGCCCGTGGTACGAAGTTGCGAAACTTGCCGCTGGCTTCCTCGACCTGACTTCCCGTCTGCTTGCTGGCCTCGGCCAGGTCATTCATTGCCTGCGTCCCTGCCTTTACTTCCGCCGTATTCACGGCAATTTTTAACTCAGTTATCTCTGGCATGGTTGGCCCATAAAAAAAGCCGCGCATGGCGGCCGGGTTGAAAAATGCGGGTCAGCCCGCCGCATGCTGGTGCGACAGGAACAGCGCGTCGAGCTGGTCCAGCAACTGGTGCTCGAACGGCTCGATGGCGATGCCGTGGCGCGCCTGCCAGGCGAGGATTTCCGTGCTGGCGATGGGATTGACGGCCATGCCGTTCTGCCGCTTGCGGTTCAATTGCGCGAACCATTCCCACACGTGGGCCAGCTCGAACGGCATGGCCGGCGCCTCCGGTTCGGGCGGCGCGCGGTACAGGGGATGGCGCCGGGCGGCATCGATATGCTCGCCCTTGGCATGGCCATCGGCCGCGCGCGCGCCGCGCTCGAACTGGTGCCCGGCGTAGCGCAGCAGGCTGGCCGTCAGAGTTTCAAAAAATTCGACTCGTTTTCCAGCGCCGTGGTGACTTTTTCCTGCCAGGTCGGGTACTTTTCAAACGCCGCTTCCAGCAGGGCCGCATCCAGCGGCACGGGCGCGCCGTTGCTGGTGAAGCCGTACCAGCCCGTGACCACGGCCAGCGCCAGACGCTTCTGGTTGCCGTCGATGGCTTGCACCAGCAATTCGGCGCCTTCGTCGGTGGAAGCGTCGATGGCCGTCTTGCGACGCGCCGACTTCTTGTAGCCTTCGGCGCGCACGGCGTTGTTGGCGACGCGATACTGTTCGCTGTTCTTGCCGACGATGGTCAGGCCGGCCACCGCTTCGCCATCGGCGTCGAAGATGACGGGCACGTCGAAAGTGATAGGCGCGGCTACCGCGTTGATGTTGCCGATGTCGAAACCTGCCTGGATTTTTTGTGCGTTGTTCATGTGTGCTGCTTTCTTGATCAAGGTAAAAAGTAAAAGGACCGCCTTCACGGCGGCCCCGGTGCAGGCGCTAAGCGCTTACAGCGCGCTGTCCTGGATGGTCAGGGTGGTTGCTTCGTGCTGCGCGTCCGTGCCCTTGTAGCGCAGGACGTCGAAGGCGCAGGTGACGATCTTGTTTTTCTCGCCGTCGTCGATCTTGGCCGAGGTGATCTTGATGCGGCCCATGGCCAGCGCCAGCACGTCGGCTGCCGGTGCCGTGCCCGACGCCATGGCGTAGGCCAGCGGGATTTCCGTCTCGGACTTGAAGTAGTCGAGGTAGGCGGCGTCCTGCAGCAGCACCGTGAACTGGCCCGAGCCCATTACCTTGCCGCGCGAGGCGGCCGTGGCGTACTTGGAGCCGATCACCGGATCGACCTTGACCTGGCCGTCCAGCGAGACGGACATGCCGGTGCAGATCTGCGATGGAATGCCGTTCACCGACAGCATCGCCGTGGCGCCCGAGAACTTGCCGGAGCCTGCCGCCGCCAGCGGCGCCGGGAAGTACGGCACGGCCGTGGTCGGGCCTTCGGCCTTGCCCATCAGGGTGAAGTCCAGGCTGGTGATGCCGTTCGGCTGCACGGCGATATCCATCTTGCTGACCAGCTGGTCGACGAAGCTGCGGTGCACGCCGATCTTCGGGTCCTGCACTTCGGCCGTGAACCAGTCGGTGGTGTGGCCCGTCAGGGGGGTAAAGCTGCGCTTGCCCACCGCCGCCACGCCAACCGAATCGCCGGCCGCCTTGACGATCATGGCCGAACCGTCCATGAACTGGCCATTCAGGTTGGTGGCCGTGACGGAAGTGACAAAGAAGTTCTTGCCGTTGTTGCCGGCGGCAGGCGCCGTCAAGCCCGTGATGCGCACCACGCTGCCGGCGCGGAAACCGTCCGCCAGCCAGGAACCGGCGCTGCGGGTCAGGCCCGTGGCGGCGGCGGCGATGGTGGTTTGCGCGGCGGCGACGCCGCCGGCCGTGAAGTCGCGGCGCAGCAGCGCGGCCATCAGCGGCGCATACGTACCGCAGGCCGCTTCAGCCTTGATGGCGCCCGTGGTGCGGAAATTGCCCAGGCGGGTATCGCCCTGCTGCTGGCTGGCGTCGATTTCGGCGCTGGCGTACTTGTCCGCTTCCGTGTCGAAGGTGGCCGTGACGCGGGGATAGATCTGGCCGCCGCCGGCGGCGGCCTTGCTGCCTTCCGCGCTTTGTTTGCTGATAACGATCACGCTGTCGATGCCGTTTGCTGTCGATGCCATAGGTAATGCCTTTCGTGGGATGAAAAAAAAGACCGCAGCTGCGGTCTTGGGAGGAAACAACTGAAAATTTAGGGGGGAGAAACGACGCAGCCCGCGCGCGGTGAGGCGGCGGGCTGGCGTCTGTGCGTCCGGGCGGCACGGGGCCGCGCCGGATGATGCTGGGGCGAAGAGCGCCAGGAAGGCGGTTCGCTGCGCTGAATTCCCTTATCGGTGGCACGCCTGCGGCGCGCCTATTACGAGTGGGGAAGCATGTGGTCCTGCGGTACTGCGATGCTGCTGGTGTTGCCGTTGCTGCGTGATCGAGACTCTATTGTAGGAGACTTTTTTTCATCGCCAGGCATATTGCAAAAAATCTTTCAATGTCCCAGCCGGCGCATGGCGCGGGCGCCGTGCGACTGGAAAATGCCTTCCAGTTCGCTGACCATGTCCTTGATGCGCTCCAGTTCAAAACCGCCGGAACAGGTAATCGGCGCCTCGCCGCTGCCTTTGCAAGCCTTGCACACGACCGGCGCGCCCGCCGTTCCGGAAGCAACCACGCCGGTGCCATGGCAAGCCTGGCATTTGCTGTCGAGCCAATGCGCGAGCGACGCTTCGGCGACGCGGCGGTACAGGGCATTGGCCGCCTGCGCATCCCACGCCGTATGCGCCTTGACCCAGCGCCGCGCCTTGCCTTTTTGCGTCACGGCCGCCGTCCATGTGCGCAGCAGCTGCGCCAGGTTGCCCGCATTGCCTTCGAACAGGCGGCTGATGGTGCCGTCCGCATATTTGACGCGGCACAGCAAGGCGCCCATGTCGCCAGCCAGCGCGGCGGCGGCGATGACATCCAGGTCGTGGTGGACGGCATCGTCGCGCAGGTTCTGCGACGACAGCGATGCGATGAATTTTTCTACAAACCCCATGATTTCTCCTCGTTGATTCTTGTATCAGTTACACGCCGGTCCAAACAGCGCGGCCACCAGCGGATCACGCCTGGCAACGCCGCGTGGCCAGCTGGCCGTGCGGCACACCTGCGGCGGCAATTCAGCCCAGCCATCGACATCCTCGTCCTGCTCGCCCAGCGCATACAGGGCGGGACGCTGGCGGCCCGGTTCCGTGCAATGGCGCTGCGCCAGATGGATTTGCCCCAGGCCGCACATGTGGCGCAAATAGCGGCTCATGGTGCCCGCGTCGAGTCCCAGCAAGGCGGACAATTGCGCCGCGCTGGCCTGTCCGTGCTCGCCGATATATTGCGCGATGCGCGCGATATGCAGCTGCGACTTCTTGCTGCGTCCCTGTAACTGGCGCCCCTGCCGTGGCGCCGCCCTGCTTTCGACTATCTGACTGCTGTTCAACATCTGCCTGACCTCCCGTGGTGTCGCCAGCCGGCAGACGCTCTTGTGCGAATTTGCGACAGGCAACGAGTGGACTTTATCAATCGCTAATGTTAAAGTCAAGCATTTGGTAATTTATCAAACGGTAAATTTCAGGTTTAATGTGGAGATGAATATGTATCAATACAGACGCGACCGCCTGCTGGCCCTGATACGCGATCACTACGACAACACGCGCAAGAAAATTTCCGATGCCAGCGGCTGGAGCGAGGCGCGCATCTCGCAAATCCTCTCGCCCACCTACCGCGAAGGCCGCGCCTTCAGCGAGAAGATCGCGCGCAAGCTGGAAGCGGACCTGCGCCTGGAAGGCATGTACTTCGACCAGGGCGCGGCGCCCGACCAGGCGGCGCTGGCCGCGCGCGCGCTGGGCGCCCTGGGCGAAGTGCAGCCCGTGGTGGTGGCCGACGGCGAGGATGAACGCTTTTACCCGATCCGCAAGGTGAAACTGCGCCTGTCGGCCGGCATCACGGGCTTTGCCATCGAGCCGGAAACGCACGATGGCAGCACCATCAGCGTGCCGCGCAGCTGGGTCGAACGCAACGGCTTCCACCCGGAACGCCTGGTGGCGATCAAGGTCAAGGGCGAGAGCATGGAGCCGGCCCTGTACGAGGACGACGTGGTGATCATCAACACGGCCGACAACCGGCCCGCCGACGGCGTGGTGTTCGCCGTGAACTACGAAGGCGAGCCGGTGGTCAAGCGCATGGCGCGCGATATCGGCGAATGGTGGCTGACATCGGACAATCCCGACCAGCGCAAATACCACCGCAAACTGTGCCGCGGCAATGAATGCCTGATCGTCGGCAGGGTCGTGCGCAAGGAAAGCGACCGCATTTGATAACAGAGTTTACCGTTTGATAAACTCCGTCATGCCCACGCCTCGTTATGCCAGCGCCGCCTGGATTTGCTGCAGCGCGGCCGGATCATCCATCGACGTCAGGTCGCCGGGACTGCGCCCTTCGCAAATGGCCTGGATGGAACGGCGCAGCAGCTTGCCCGAACGGGTCTTCGGCAGCTGGGGCACGAACAGCACGCGCGCGGGCCGCGCCACGGCGCCCAGCTGGCGGTCGACCACGGCCATCACCTCGCGCTCCAGCGCCGCTTTCGCCTCGACGCTGTCGAAGCCTTGCGGGTTTTTCAGGATCACGAACGCCATCGCCACCTGGCCCTTGAGTTTATCTTCCACGCCGACCACCGCCACTTCCGACACGTTCGGATGGCTGGTGATGCTTTCCTCGATTTCGCGCGTCCCCAGGCGGTGCCCGGCCACGTTGATCACGTCGTCCGTGCGGCCCAGGATGAAGTAATAGCCATCCGCGTCGCGCACGCCCCAGTCAAACGTGGAATACACTTGCCGGTCGCTGAAGGTGGACCAGTAGGTGTCGACAAAGCGTGCATCGTCGCCGTACACGGTCTGCATGCAGCCTGGCGGCAGCGGGCCTTCCAGCACCAGCACGCCCTTCTCGTTGGCGCCGCACTCTTCGCCCGTCGCTTCATTGAGCAGCTTGACCCGGTAGCCATACATGGCCAGGCCCGGGCTGCCCAGGCGCGTGGGCGTGTCGGCCACGCCCTTGGCCACCGACAAGATCGGCCAGCCCGTCTCCGTCTGCCAGTAGTTGTCGATAATGTCCACTTGCAGTTCATCGGCGATCCATTGCGAGGTGGTTTCATCGAGCGGCTCGCCCGCCAGGTACAGCGCCTTCAAGGACGACAGGTCGTGCTTGCGCATCAGTTCCACCGGATGCTTGCGCAGCACGCGGATGGCCGTCGGCGCCGAGAACATGCGCGTGACCCTGTATTTCTCGACGATGCTCCACCAGATCCCCGCATCGGGACAGATGGGCAAGCCCTCGTACAGGATGGTGGCCATGCCGGCGATCAGCGGGCCGTAAACGATGTAGGAGTGGCCCACGACCCAGCCGATGTCCGAAGTGGCAAAGAAGGTTTCGCCGGGCTTGCCGCAGAACGTGTACTGCATCGACGACGCCAGCGCCACGGCATAGCCGCCCACGTCGCGCTGCACGCCCTTGGGCTTGCCCGTCGTGCCCGAGGTGTACAGCACGTACGACGGCGCGTTCGATTCCAGCCAGGTGACGGGCACCCGGGCTTCCAGGTGCTGCGCGCGCAAGGCCGCGTAATCAACATCCCGCCCTGGCGTCAGTTCCATCGGCACGAGATGGCGGTCGACCAGCAGCACGTGCCGCGGCTTGTGGCTGGCCAGGCGGATGGCGTCATCGAGCAGCGGCTTGTAGGCAATCGCCTTGCCGTTGCGCGAGCCGGCATCGGCGGAGAACACCAGCTTGGGCTGGGCATCGTCGATGCGGCTGGCCAGGCTGTTGGCGGCAAAGCCGCCGAAGACCACGGAATGGACGGCACCGATGCGCGCGCAGGCCAGCATGGCAAACGCCGCTTCGGCGATCATCGGCATGTAGATCAACACCCGGTCGCCCCTGGCAACGCCCAGCGACAGCAGGATGGCGGCGCAGCGCTCCACTTCGCGCTGCAGTTCACGAAAGCTGTAAGTGCGCTCCGTATTCGTCTCGGTGGAAATGGCGATCAGCGCGGCGGCATCGCCCTGGCTGTCCACCCAGCGGTCGACGGCGTTGTGGCACAAATTGGTGGTGCCGCCGACGAACCACTTGGCGAACGGCGGGCGCGAATAGTCCAGCACTTGCGAAAACGGGGCATGCCAGTCGATCTTTTCCGCTTCCTCGCGCCAGAAAGCGTCTGGCGTGTCGATCGAGCGTTGATAAAATGCTGCGAAATTCATGTCTCCTCCGGTAGGCGTGCAATCTGTCGTTTTTGTCTGTTCGTGCATGTTGTGCTTAGCTTTTCATCTGCCTCCTCCGGTATGGCCATGCTGCGTGGCGAGCAGCTGCGTTGCAAACAATGCCGGCTGCACCGCCGCGCAAGCGCCGCGTTCCCGTGCGATGCGCGCGCGGTTCGATTCCAGGCTGGCGCCATCGAGCAGGACGCCGAACTGCCCGCCGGCTGGCGCGGCTTCCTGCGGAGCCATTAAGCGCTGCAGCACGATGTCGCCCAGCGCCTTCTTGAAATGCCCCGCCTCCCAGTACCAGCGCGTGGCCGCATCCCGTTCATTGGCCGCGGGAATCCGCTCGCAGTTGTAAGCGCCATAGCCGCTGAAATCCGTCAGGGAAATGCGCGCGTCCGGGTAGCGCGCCTTGACCGCGCCAATTGCCAGTATCAGCTGTGCTTTCCACTCCTCGAACAAAGGCCACAGCCCTGCCGCTTCGAACATGGCCAGCATTTGCGCGTGGTAGGGATAGATCACCAGCTTGATGTCCGCTTGCGTGGCGGCCATCGCCAGCAGGAAGAGGCGCAAGGCTTGAAAGTCTTCATTGGCAAGGCCCCGCGTCGATTTGCGGCGCAAGTTGGCGGCGCTTTCCTGCGCCCGCTGCGCAAACATCTTGTGATAGCCGTCCTTGCGCGCATGGGCGCCATATTCCAGCAAGGGATTGAAGCCATCGGCCGACAAGGTGGCTGCCTCGCCGTCATGCTGGATGCGCAAGGTATGCAGGGCATCCCAGATGGAGGCCAGCGAGAAGAGCGCATCGAAGCGCCAGAACGCGCGGCCCGGTGCAGGCGACGCGGCCGCTGCCAACGGGCGCGCGGACGGCGCGACGGCGGGGTTGAGAAAATCGATGAATTCCAGTCCCACGATGACCATGCGCGGCCGGACGCCGCCCTGGCGCAGTTGCGCAAACTGGCTGGCCGAGGTGGCCAGGCCCGTGCCGGGAATCGCCAGGTTGTAGCCGGGGCCCGATGCTGCCAATGCGCTGGCGCGCGGGTCGAATCCGATCTCGGCGCGCGAATTGCCGAGGATGATGAACTGCGGCTGCCGGCGCAGCGCATGCTCCTGCTTGATCTGGTTCTGGTAGCGGCTCAAGCCCGGCTTGACGGCATTAAAATGGTCGCGCCGGACGACGCCATACAGGCCGTAAGGATCGACGATGACCACGAAAGCGCCAACGAGCAGCGCACCGCCCGCCAGCACCAGTGCCAGAATGGCCAGATAGGACTTGAATGGGGATGCCGTCATGGTACGCGCCCCCTAGAATTGAAAATACAGGAATTCGGCGGGCCGGTTCAAGGCCAGCATGCTTGCCAGCGCCAGCACGGCAATGGCGGCAGCCCACCTGGGCGTAGCGCGCCAGGCAAGCAGCGGTTCCCCGCCTGCCTGGAAATCGAGCGCGGGATCGAAACGGCACATGATCTGCTGCGTATTCGGCAAGGCAAAGGTAAGCAGCGCCGCCACGGCGATCCACATCCACGTCTCGATGAACAGCGTGCCGCCGCCCAGGTAAAAGCCCATGCCCATGGCTGCCAGCACCGGTTGCAGCGGCAGCAGATGGGATGCCAGCGCATCGGGCAAGGCCAGGCCGAAACCGCCCGCCATGCCCTTCAGGATCGTCAGCGCCACCGGCATGTCGGGCGCGCGGAAGAAGACCCACGCAACGCACACGGCAGAGAAGGTAAGGAGCGTCGCCAGGATCCTCCCCACGCGCGTATCACCAGGCAGGTGGCATCGGCGCGCGAATGCGCCCCAGCCCTTGTGGATGGCCAGGTAGGCCCCGTGCAGCGCGCCCCAGACGATGAAATTCCATCCGGCGCCATGCCACAGGCCGCCCAGCACCATGGTGATCATCAGGTTGCGATAGCGCCGCAGCGGGCCGCAGCGGTTGCCGCCCAGCGGGATATACAGGTAGTCGCGCAGGAAGCGCGACAGGGTCATGTGCCAGCGGCGCCAGAATTGCGCGATATTGCGCGCCTTGTAGGGCGAAGCGAAATTGAGCGGCAGGCGCACGCCAAACAATCTCGACAAGCCGATGGCCATGTCGGAATAGCCGGAGAAATCGAAGTACAGCTGAAACGCGTAAGCGAGCACGCCAGCCCAGGCGATCAGCAGCGACGGCGCCGCGGGAGCGTCGAACAGCGCCGCCGCATACGGCCCGATGTTGTCGGCGATCAGCACTTTCTTGGCCAGGCCAATGAAAAAAATCGTGCTGCCGATGGCGATGTTGCTGGCTGAGAGACGAAAGGTGCGCTTGTCGGCGAACTGCGGCATCATTTCCTTGTGGTGCAGGACGGGACCGGCGATCAGGTGCGGGAAATACGTGACGAACAGCAGATAGTGGACAAAGCGGCTTTCCTGCGCCTTGCCCTTGCAGGTGTCCACCAGGAAGGCGATCTGCGTGAAGGTAAAAAAGGAGATGCCGATCGGTAGCACCACGTGCAGGGCGGGCATGGGCCGTTCCAGCAATTGCGCTATGCTGGAAACGAAGAATCCCGCGTACTTGTAATAGGCGAGCAGGCCAAGGTTGGCGGCGATGGCGGCCGCCAGCACCCACTTGCGGCGCGCGGGCGCGCGGGCGGCCAGCCACGCGGCGCAGCCGTAGTTGAAGACGACGGAGCCGAGCAGCAGCGGCAGGTAGCGGTAATCCCAATATGCGTAGAAGAACAGCGACGCCGCCGCCAGCCAAGCCGCGGCCCACGAATGGCTGCGCCGTCCCAGCATGAAAAATCCCGCCACCGTGACGGGCAGGTAGGCAAACAGGAAGATGTAGGAATTGAATAGCATCTGTTCACCTATCGGGCAGGAGCAAAGTTTGCTAATGTGGCCGTGCGCAGCGGCATGGGGGCGCCACGCCATTTTTCCTCGTCGTTCGGTTTCCGGGTAGCGGAAAAATCAATTTTTCCTGATATTCATGACTGGCCGGCGCAACTTCAGGCCGGCCAGGACGGCTTAGGCGGTGAAAGCGTCGCCGGGCACGCGCACAAAACCCTCCATCAGCACGCGCGCGCTGCGGCTCATGATGGCCTTGGTGACGCGCCAGGCGCCGTCGACCTGCTGCGCTTGCGCGCCCACCATCAGGGTGCCGGAAGGGTGGCCGAAACGCACGCTGGTTTTTTCACCGCCGCCCGCCGCCAGGTTGACCAGGGTGCCAGGAATGGCCGCCGCCGTGCCGATGGCCACGGCCGCCGTGCCCATCATCGCGTGGTGCAGCTTGCCCATGGACATGGCGCGCACCAGCAAATCGATGTCGCCCGCTTCCACCCGCTTGCCGCTGGATGACACATAGCCGGCCGGTTTGGCGACAAACGCCACTTTCGGCGTGTGCTGGCGCTTGGCCGCTTCGTCCGCGTGCTTGATGAGCCCCATGCGCACGGCCCCATGCGCGCGGAGGGTCTCGAAGCGGGCCAGCGCGGCGGGATCGCCATTGATGGCGTCCTGCAGTTCCGTGCCCGCGTAGCCGATCGCATCCGCATCGACAAAAATCGTCGGGATGCCCGCGTTGATCATGGTGACCTTCAACACGCCGATGCCGGGCACGTCGAGGTCATCGACCAGGTTCCCGGTCGGGAACATGGCCGAGGTGCTACCGTCGCCGCCCTCTTCGTCCGCAGCAGGATCGAGGAATTCCAGTTTCACTTCGGCGGCCGGGAAAGTCACGCCATCGAGCTCGAAGTCGCCCGTTTCCTGCACTTCGCCATGCGTCATGGGCACGTGGGCGATGATGGTCTTGCCGATATTGGCTTGCCAGATGCGCACCGTGGCGATGCCGTTTTGCGGCACGCGGGCGGCGTCCACCAGACCGCTGGCGATGGCGAACGAGCCGACGGCGGCCGACAGGTTGCCGCAGTTGCCGCTCCAGTCGACGAAAGGCTTGTCGATGGAGACCTGGCCGAACAGGTAGTCGACGTCGTGGTCAAGCTTGGCGCTTTTTGCCAGGATCACCGTCTTGCTGGTGCTGGACGTGGCGCCGCCCATGCCGTCGATCTGCTTGCCGTAGGGGTCGGGGCTGCCGATCACGCGCAGCAGCAGGGCGTCGCGCGCGGCGCCCGGCACTTGCGCGCTGGCGGGCAAATCCTGCAGGCGGAAAAACACGCCTTTACTGGTACCGCCACGCATGTAGGTGGCGGGGATCTTGATTTGGGGTTGATGGCTCATGTCATTTTCCGGAAAGAGGTAGGTCGGATTAGCGTGGCATCGCCACGCTAATCCGACACATTGTTGGCGGGTTTTTCACAAATATAGTCGGATTACGCTACGCTAATCCGACCTACCCGATTTATGCCGCTTTCGCCGACTCGAGGAAATCCTGCGCGAATCGCTGCAACACGCCGCCCGCTTCATAGATCGACACCTCTTCCGCCGTATCGAGGCGGCAGGTGACGGGCACTTCCAGCGTGTCGCCGTTCTTGCGGTGGATGAGCAAAGTCAGGGTGGAGCGCGGCGTGCGCTCGCCCACGACATCATAGGTTTCGCTGCCGTCCAGGCCCAGGGTCTTGCGGTTCACGCCAGGCAAGAACTCCAGCGGCAGGACGCCCATGCCCACCAGGTTGGTGCGGTGGATGCGCTCGAAGCCTTCGGCCACGATGGCTTCCACGCCGGCCAGGCGCACGCCCTTGGCGGCCCAGTCGCGCGAGGAACCCTGGCCATAGTCGGCGCCGGCGATGATGATCAGGGGCTGCTTGCGCTCCATGTACACTTCGATGGCTTCCCACATGCGCGAAATCGTGCCATCGGGCTCGATGCGCGTGAGCGAACCCGCTTTCACCTTGCCGTCCTCGATCACCATCTCGTTTTTCAGGGTCGGATTGGCAAACGTGGCGCGCTGCGCCGTCAGATGGTCGCCCCGGTGCGTGGCGTAGGAATTGAAGTCTTCCTCGGGCAAGCCCATTTTCGCCAAATACTCCCCGGCCGCGCTATCGAGCATGATGGCGTTCGATGGCGACAGGTGGTCGGTCGTGATGTTGTCGCCCAGGACGGCCAGCGGACGCATGCCCTTCAACGGGCGCGCGCCAGCCAGCGCGCCTTCCCAGTACGGCGGACGGCGGATGTACGTCGTCTGCGGACGCCAGTCGTACAGCGGGCTGACTTTCTGGCCGTCGTCGGCCTGCGCGGCAAACATCGGAATGTAGACCTTGCGGAACTGCTCCGGCTTGACGCTGGCGGCGACGATGGCGTCGATTTCCTCGTCCGATGGCCAGATATCCTTCAGCAAAATCGGCTTGCCATCCGCGTCATGGCCCAGCACATCCTTTTCGATATCGAAGCGGATGGTGCCGGCGATCGCATATGCCACCACCAGCGGCGGCGAAGCGAGGAAAGCCTGCTTTGCGTAAGGGTGGATGCGGCCGTCGAAGTTGCGGTTGCCCGACAGGACGGCCGTCGCGTACAGGTCGCGCGACACCACTTCGTCCTGGATGACGGGATCGAGCGCGCCCGACATGCCGTTGCACGAGGTGCAGGCGAAAGCCACCACGCCAAAGCCCAGCTGTTCGAGTTCCGGCATCAGGCCCGCTTCCTGCAAATACAGCTCCACGGTTTTCGAGCCGGGCGCCAGCGAGGATTTCACCCACGGCTTGCGCGTGAGGCCCAGGCGGTTCGCATTGCGCGCGATCAGGCCGGCGGCGATCATGTTGCGCGGGTTGTTGGTGTTGGTGCAGCTGGTGATGGCGGCGATGATGACGGCGCCGTCCGGCATCTTGCCCGGCTCGTTTTCCACCACGCCGGAAATCCCGCGCGCGGCCAGTTCCGACGTCGGCACGCGGTTGTGCGGGTTCGACGGCCCGGCGATATTGCGCACGACAGACGACAGGTCGAAACTCAGGACGCGCTCGTACTCGGCCTCCTTCAGGCTGTCGGCCCACAGGCCCGTCTCTTTCGCGTACAGCTCCACGAGTTTCACCAGTTCGTCGTCGCGGCCCGTCAATTTCAAATACTTGATGGTCTGCTCGTCGATGTAGAACATGGCGGCCGTGGCGCCGAATTCCGGCGCCATGTTGGAGATCGTGGCGCGGTCGCCCAGGGTCAGGTGCGACGCGCCCTCGCCGAAGAATTCCAGGTAAGACGAGACGACCTTCTGCTTGCGCAAAAATTCCGTCAGCGCCAGCACGGTATCCGTGGCCGTGATGCCCGGCTGCGGCTTGCCCGTCAGCTTGACGCCGATGATGTCGGGCAGGCGCATCCACGAGGCGCGGCCCAGCATCACGCTTTCCGCTTCCAGGCCGCCCACGCCGATGGCGATCACGCCCAGCGCGTCGACCATGGGCGTGTGCGAATCCGTGCCAACGAGGGTATCGGGATAGGCCACGCCGTCCTGCACCTGGATCACGGGCGACATGCGCTCGAGATTGATCTGGTGCAAGATGCCATTGCCTGGCGGGATCACGTCGACGTTCTTGAACGCCTTCTTGGTCCAGTCGATGAAGTCGAAGCGGTCTTCGTTGCGGCGGTCTTCGATGGCGCGGTTCTTGGCGAAGGCGTCGGGGTCGAAGCCGCCGCATTCGACTGCCAGCGAATGGTCGACCACCAGCTGCGTGGGCACGACAGGGTTGACCAGGGCCGGATCGCCGCCCTGGGCCGCGATGGCGTCGCGCAGGCCGGCCAGGTCGACCAGGGCCGTCTGGCCCAGGATGTCATGGCAGACGACGCGGGCGGGGAACCACGGGAAGTCGAGGTCGCGGCGGCGTTCGATGAACTGGCCCAGCGAAGCGTTCAGGGTGGCCGGGTCGCAGCGGCGCACGAGATTTTCGGCCAGCACGCGCGAGGTGTAGGGCAAGGTGGCGTAGGCGCCTGGCTGGATCGCATCGACGGCGGCGCGCGTGTCGAAATAGTCTAGCTGGGTGCCCGGCAAGGATTTGCGGTGCAGGGTGTTCATGTTGATGCTCATTATTTGCGGTCCTTGATCGGCACGAATTCCAGGTCTTCCGGGCCCACGTAGTTGGCGCTCGGGCGGATGATCTTGTTGTCGATGCGCTGCTCGATGATGTGGGCGGCCCAGCCCGAGGTGCGCGAAATGACGAACAGCGGCGTGAACATCGCCGTCGGCACGCCCATCATGTGGTAGGACACGGCCGAGAACCAGTCCAGGTTCGGGAACATGTTCTTGATTTCCCACATGACCGATTCCAGGCGCTCGGCGATGTCGAACATCTTGGTGGAACCCGCTTCCAGCGACAGATTGCGCGCCACTTCCTTGATGACCACGTTGCGCGGGTCCGAGATCGTGTAGACGGGGTGGCCGAAGCCGATCACCACTTCCTTGTTGACGACGCGCTCGCGGATATCCGCTTCCGCTTCGTCGGCGTTGTCGTAGCGCTTCTGGATCTCCAGCGCCACTTCGTTCGCGCCGCCGTGTTTCGGGCCGCGCAGCGCGCCGATGGCGCCCGTGATGGCCGAGTGAATGTCCGAGCCCGTGCCGGCGATGACGCGGCTGGTGAAGGTGGAGGCGTTGAATTCGTGTTCCGCGTACAGGATCAGCGAGGTGTGCATGGCTTTTTCCCACGATGCCGACGGTTTTTCGCCATGCAGCAGGTGCAGGAAGTGGCCGCCGATCGAGTCGTCGTCCGTTTCCACTTCGATGCGCTTGCCGTTATGGCTGTAGTGGTACCAGTACAGCAGCATGGAGCCGAACGACGCCATCAGGCGGTCGGCGATGTCGCGCGCGCCCGGCGCGTTATGGTCGTCCTTTTCCGGCAGGGTGCAGCCCAGCACGGACACGCCCGTGCGCATCACGTCCATCGGGTGGGCGGCGGCCGGCAGCGCTTCCAGCGCCAGCTTGACGGCCGACGGCAGGCCGCGCAGCGACTTCAGCTTGGCCTTGTAGCCTTTCAGTTCGGCGGCTGTCGGCAGCTTGCCGTGCACCAGCAGGTAGGCGATTTCCTCGAACTCGCAGCTGTCGGCCACGTCCAGGATGTCATAGCCGCGGTAGTGCAAATCGTTGCCGGTCTTGCCGACCGAGCACAGCGCCGTGTTGCCGGCGGTGACGCCGGACAGGGCGACGGATTTTTTAGGCTTGAAAGTGGCGGCTTGCGGTGCGGTCATTGTGTTCTCCAGATTGAATAGTCTCGGGTGCGTCACTGCGGGACCGACATGCGGCCCCTGCTTCTCTATTTATTTCTTTTGCGCGGCAAACAGCGCATCGAGCTTTTGCTCGAAGTCGTGGTAGTTGATCGATTCATACAGCTCCATGCGCGTCTGCATGGTGTCGACGACGTTCTTTTGCGTGCCGTCGCGGCGCAGCGCCTGGTAGACGTTTTCCGCCGCCTTGTTCATGGCGCGGAAAGCCGACAGCGGATACAGGGCCAGGCCCACGTGGGCGCTGCGCAGTTCGTCCAGCGTGAACAGGGGCGTGGCGCCGAATTCCGTGATATTGGCCAGGATGGGCACGTTGACGGCCTTGGCGAAGGTGGCGTACATGTCCAGGTCCGTGATGGCTTCCGGGAAGATCATGTCGGCGCCCGCTTCCACGCAGGCGACGGCACGCTCCAGCGCTGCGTCCAGGCCATCGACGGCCAGCGCATCGGTGCGCGCCATGATGACGAAGTTCGGGTCCGTGCGCGCATCGACGGCCGCCTTGATGCGGTCGACCATTTCTTCCTTGCTCACGATTTCCTTGCCCGGACGGTGGCCGCAGCGCTTGGCGCCCACCTGATCTTCGATGTGCAGGCCGGCCGCGCCGAACTTGATCATCGATTTGACCGTGCGCGCCACGTTGAAGGCGGAAGCGCCGAAGCCCGTGTCGGCATCGACCAGCAGCGGCAGGTCGCACACGTCGGTGATGCGGCGGATATCCGTCAGCACGTCGTCCAGGCTGGAAATGCCCAGGTCGGGCAAGCCCAGCGAGCCGGCAGCCACGCCGCCGCCGGACAGGTAGATGGCCTTGTAGCCGGCGCGCTTGGCCAGCAAGGCGTGGTTGGCGTTGATGGCGCCGACCACTTGCAATGGGGATTCTTCCTGGACGGCCTTGCGGAATGCGGCACCTGCGGAGTATTGAGTCATGTGTTCACCTTATCGAATTCGGGGCGTCCCGAATGTTTCATGGAACTGCTATGCGTACCAGTAGTGCAAATGCCGTGCCAGGCGTGCGCGGCAAGGCGGCAAAGCCGCTGCCGCAGAGTGAAAACGAGGCGCAGGCGGCGATGTGGCGGCATTGCCAGGCCGTCAGGCAGGCGAACAGCCATGTCACGTTTGCCGTCAAAAATGTTTCATCAATGTTTCATGCAATGCATTTTGAAACGTTTTTTGAAACATGCAACCGGCGGGGTGACAGGGGGAAGATCGCCAAGGCTGGCAAGGCGCAAAAAAACAGCCGGCGGGTGCCGGCTGGGAGTGATACGGGTGGAACGACGAAGGCAGGCTAGGCCAGGCGCACGAGCGGATTGGCAATGATGTTGTCGATCTGGCGCACCGCCTCTTCGCAGGCGGCGGCAATGGCGCCCTCCTCGTCGTCGCGCACGAATTGCATGGTCGACCCTTCGAATACTTCCAGGCCTTCCGCGGTGGCGCGTTCGATGTCGCAACTGGCGGACCATTTGCCATCGGTGGTGGGCACGGCCAAGGGAACGATTTCCCAGCCTTTATAGTGAATTTTAGAACTGCTATCCATGGGGTGCCTCCATATGAACTGACTCAATACTGGAAATCGTAGCATGAAGCGCGGCTGCTAGCGACGTGTTTCACGCGCCAGCCGGGAATCAGGCTAAACGATTTACGCTGGCTCAAGGGCGCAGCAGATTATCCACTTCCGTCTTGGCCACTTCCAGCCCGGCAATACAGGCCGTCTCCGGTGCCAAATAGCCGCCCAGGGTGCGGCTGCGCGTGATGGCCTGCGCCTCGGGCTCACCCTCGCGCTGCAAGCGGTAGGTAAAGTCCCACAAGTCGTCATTGTCCTTTTGCGGGGTTACGGAAATCGTAAAACCGCGGTATTGCTCGCTGCGTACAGTGGTATCGTTCATGAATTCCTCCTTGTAGGAACGAGATTACCACGCAGCAAGCCGCAGGGCGCGCACGGCTGTGCCGTGCTAGACGGGGCTCCCTTATCTGTTTTTTGCATGTCAAAAGTCAATTTGCAGCATTTTTTTAACGAGCTGTGGCGATATAATACTGTTCCCTGCCCGCACCTTGTCGCCGTGATGACCCCACAAATCCAAGCCTTTTTCGACCCGGCCACCGCCACCGTCACCTACGTTGTCTACGCGCAAGATGGCCAGGACTGCGCCATCATTGATTCCGTGCTCGACTACGACCCCAAGGCAGGCCGCACCTCGACCACCTCGGCAGACAAGGTCATCGCCTTCGTGCGCGCACACGGCTTGCAATGCCGCTGGCTGCTGGAAACCCATGCCCATGCGGACCACCTGTCGGCCGCGCCCTATCTGCAGCAGCAGCTGGGCGGCGACGTCGCCATCGGCGCCGCCATCCAGACGGTGCAGCGGGCCTTCGCCGAGGTGTACCACCAGGATGGCGCCAGGGCCGACGGCTCGCAGTTCGACCAACTGTTCGCGCCGGACCAGGTATTCCATATCGGCCCATTGGAAGTGCGCGCCCTGCACGTGCCGGGCCATACGCCGGCCGACCTGGCCTACCAGATCGGCGACGCCGTCTTCGTGGGCGACACCCTGTTCATGCCGGACGTGGGCTCGGCCCGCTGCGACTTCCCCGGCGGCTCGGCGGCCCTGCTGTACCGCTCCGTGCAGCGATTATTGTCGCTGCCGCCGCAAACGCGGCTGTTCATGTGCCACGACTACCCGCCCAAGGGCCGCGAGCCACGCTGGGAAGTGACGGTCGCCGAACAGCGCGCCAGCAACATCCACCTGCGCGACGGCATCACGGAAGAGCAATTCGTGGCCATGCGCACGGGCCGCGACGCCACCCTGGACATGCCGACCCTGATCCTGCCCGCCATCCAGGTCAATATCAATGCGGGCAAGCTGCCCGAGCCGGAAGACAACGGCGTGCGCTACCTGAAGATTCCGCTCAACGCGATCTAGCGCGGCGCGGTAATACGCGGGGCTCCGCTCCGCGCCATCCTGTCCTCATGGCGCAGCAACCTTCCCTCGCGCCAGCGCGGAATTTGCCAATACGCCTCCCGCTCCACCAGCCTCACCCATCGCGAGCGGCGCATCTCCCACGCCGGGCGCGTGCCGGCCGTTTGCCTCCCTCACATGGCGTCAAACGCAACAATATAGTGCACATGGTGCGCCTTCCACCATGCCAGATCCCCCGCTACCATGGCCCTACCCTTATTGGATGGATACGCCACGCCATGAATGCACCGTCGACACCCGTCCCGCCCAGCCAGCAGCAGTCCGCCGCGAGCACTCGCCGGTCCGTGCGCGGCGCGCTTGCCAGCCTGTCCCTGGCGATGCTGCTGCCCGCGCTGGGTACCAGCATCGCCAACGTGGGCCTGCCCGACATGGCGAAGGCCCTGCAGGCATCCTTCCAGGATGCGCAATGGATCGTGCTGGCCTACCTGTTGGCCATCACCGCCCTGATCGTCAGCGTGGGCCGCCTCGGCGACATGGTCGGCAGGCGCCGCCTGCTGCTGGCCGGCATCGCCCTGTTTGCCCTTGCCTCCACCTTGTGCGCCCTGGCGCCTGCCTTGTGGCTGCTGGTCGCCGCGCGCGCCCTGCAGGGCCTGGGCGCCGCCGCCATGATGGCGCTGACCATGGCCTTCGTCGGCAGTACCGTGCCCAAGGCGCAGACGGGCAGCGCCATGGGCCTGCTCGGCACCATGTCGGCGGTCGGCACCACGCTCGGCCCCGCGCTGGGCGGCCTGCTGATCGCGCGCTTCGGCTGGCAAGCCATTTTCCTCGTCAACGTGCCGCTGGCGGGCGTGGCGCTGCTGCTGGCCTGGCGCTTCCTGCCGGCGCACCAGCGCGGCGCGCCCGCCGGGCGGCCCGTGTTCGACCACCGCGGCACCCTGCTGCTGGCGCTGACGTTGGCCGCCTATGCGCTGGCGATGACCCTGGGCCGCGGCCATTTCGGCATGCGCAACGCGGCGCTGCTGCTGGCCGCCTGCATCGGCGGCCTCCTGTTCGTCCGGGTCGAACGCCAGGCGCCGGCGCCGCTGATCCGCCTGGCCATGCTGCGCGCGCCCGCGCTGGGCGCCGGCCTGGCGGCCAGCATGCTGGTGTCGACGGTCATGATGTCCACCCTGGTGGTGGGTCCCTTTTACCTGGCGCGCGGGCTGGGCCTGGGGACGGCTGCCACCGGCATGGTGCTGGCGGCCGGGCCGCTGGTGGCGGCATTCTGCGGCGTGCCGTCCGGCTGGCTGGTGGACCGCTGCGGCGCGCAGCGCATGGGCGGCGCGGGCCTGTGCGGCGCCGCCGGCGCCTGCCTGGCACTGGCACTGCTGCCCGCCAGCCTGGGCATCGCGGGCTATGTGGCGCCCATCCTGCTGCTGACGGCCAGCTACGCGCTGTTCCAGGCCGCCAACAATACCGCCGTAATGGCCGACATCGCCGCCGAGCAGCGCGGCCTCGTCTCCGGCATGCTCAATCTGTCGCGCAACCTGGGCCTCGTCACGGGCGCCTCCGCCATGGGCGCCGTGTTTGCCGCCGGCGCCAGCGATATTGCCAGCGCCCCGCCAGCGGCCATGATCCGCGGCATGCACGCCACCTTTGGCGCGGCCAGCGCGCTGATACTGGCCGCGCTGGCCATTTTCCTGCTCGGCCGCGCCTTGAGCAGGCGCCGTGCGCCTGCCGGAGACCCCGCATGAGGCGCACCCGCGCGATTGCATCCCTGCCTGTGCCGCTACTGCTGCTGGCCCTGGCCTTCGGCGCCGCCCTGTCCGGCTGCTGCTGGCCCTGAGCTGCCGCGCCGGCAGGCCGGCACCGGCGGCGTCACTCCCCGCCCAGCTGGTCCGCGCAGGCGTCGACCACGCAGCCGCGCAGCCAGCGGTGGGCGGGATCGGCGTCCATGCGCGGATGCCACATCAGCGAGACGCTCAGTTCCGGCATGCCCAGCGGCAGCGCAAAGCTGAACATGCCGGCGCGCAGCTTGCCCGTATGCCGCTCCGGCACGGTGGCGATCAGGTCGGAGCCGGCGGCCAGCGCCAGCGCCGCCGTAAAGCCGCCGACGATGCTGGCGATGCTGCGCCGCAGTCCCAGGGCCGCCAGCGCATCGTCCATCGGCCCCGTATCCTGGTCGCGCCGTGCCACCAGCACATGCTGGCCGGCCGCATAGCGCGCGGCGCTGATCTCGCCGCGCGCCAGCGGATGGCCACTGCGCACCACGCCCACGAAGCGGTCGCCGAACAGCCTGCGCGTGCACACTTCCGGGCCCGTGAGGCTGCCGATCACGCCCGTTTCCAGGTCGATGCTGCCATCGCGCAGCAGCACGCTTTCGCGGTCGATCTTTTGCACGAAGCGCAAACGCACGCCGGGCGCCTGTGCGCCGACATGCGCGAGCAGCGCGGGGCCGAAATTTTCCACGAAACCATCGCTTGCACGCAGCGTAAACGTCTGCTCCAGCTGCCGCGGGTCCAGTTGTTTTTCCGGCCCCAGCACGGCCAGTATGTCGCCCAGCAAGGGAGCGACTTTTTCGCGCAGCGCCAGCGCGCGCGGCGTGGGCACCAGTGCGCGCCCGGCGCGCACCAGCAGCGGATCGCCGGTCGCCTCGCGCAGGCGCGCCAGGGTCCGGCTCATGGCCGAGGGGCTCAGGCGCAAACGCCGCGCGGCGCGCGTGACGCTGCCTTCGGCCAGCAGGACATCGAGGGCGATCAGCAGGTTCAGATCGGGTAGCGGCATGGTGCCTACCTTGGCGTGACTTGCCGGCGCCACAACTGGCGCGCGCCGATCTCGATACGCTCCAGTTCACCCGCGGCGCGCAACTGCTCCAGCGCGGCCTCGACGACTTCCCGTGGAAATAGCCCGCCCAGCCACCATTGCGCTATGCCGTCGAGCGTATCGGCGCTGTGGGGACGCTCGCCCGCGTAGGCGCGGATATGGTGGATGGCGTTGTCGATGGAAGCAGGTGTCATGGCATGCGCTGGATATCAATTGGGGGGATGGCGGACAGACACGCGGGCCGCGCCGCCCGGGGCGGCGGCCCGCGCCAAGGCGCATTACTCGTCCTGCTGCGGCGCGCGGCCGATCTCGCCGTCGATATTCGCCAGGAACCAGGCCAGCGACGACATCAGCGCCACGTTGCGCTTGAGGTTATCCGGATCGACCTTGTCCAGGGTGTCGGCCGCCGTGTGGTGGTAGTGGAAGTAGCTGTGGCTGTCGACCAGCGGCTCGAAACTGGGCACGCCGCCCGTTTCCAGGCGGTGCAAGTCGCCCGTGCCCAGCGCGTCGCGGCGCGTGAACGCATGCGCGCCCATCGGCTGCAGTGCGGCCAGCAAAGGCGCAAACAGTTTTTCCGCCTTCGGCCCCACGCTGGCCTTGATGCCGAACGGACGGCCCGCGCCGCTGTCCATTTCAATGGCGGCGTACTGCTTGCCCAGCGCCTGCTTGTTGGCCTCGAAATAGGCCTGGCCGCCACGTCCGCCGTTTTCCTCGTTCATCCAGGCGATCACGCGGATGGTGCGGCGCGGACGATAATCGAGCTTTTTCAGGGTTTCCACCACGCCCATGGCCGCCACTACGCCGGCGCCGTCATCGTGCGCGCCCGTGGCCAGGTCCCAGGAATCGAGGTGGCCGGAGACCACCACCACTTCGTCGGCCTTGTCCGTGCCCGGCCAGTCGGCGATGACGTTATAGCTGTCGGCGTCCGGCAGGTTTTGCGGCGTCAGGGTCAGGTGCATCGTCAGCGGGCCGCGCGCGGCCAGGCGGCCGATCAGCAAGGCGTCTTCCACGGTGACGGCGGCGGCTGGAATGCGCTTGCCGTCTTCCAGTCCGGTCGCGCCCGCATGCGGGATGCGGAAATCGGCGCCGCCGATGGAGCGCACCAGCGCGGCGGCCGCGCCCAGTTCCGCCGCCGCCTTCGGCCCGTTGAAACGGAAGCGCGAGCCCTGGCCGTAGGTCACGCCGGCCAGGCCACGCTCGGCCATCTCCTGGTCGAACGGCGTGTCGATCAGGACGATGGCGCCCTTCACTTCCGCCGCGCGCGCCTTGAGTTCCTCGAAGCTTTTCACGAGAATGACGGGCGCCGTCAGGCCGGCGGCCGGCGTGGCGCCGGAACCGCCCAGGGCCGTGAGCACGACGCGTTGCGACACGCCCTGCGGACGGCCCGCGTAGTCGACGATGTCCGCCGTTTCCACGCCGCGCACCCAGTGCGGCACCTTCACGGGCTGCAGGGTCACTTTCGCGCCCAGCTGGCGCATGGCATGGGCCACCTGCTGCACGGCGGCCGCCGCGCCGGCCGAGCCGGACAGGCGGGGGCCGATCAAGTCCGTCATGTCGGCCAGGCGGGCATACGGCCAGTCGCTCTTGAGCGCCGTGTCGCGCACCTGCGCCAGCGCTTGCGGCGTGTTGCCCGGCGCGGCGGCAAATGCGCCGGCGCTGGCGAGGCAGCCAAGGGTCAGGGATACGGCGCAACGGCGCAGCGGCGCGCCAGTCAAAACGGTCATCATAGGTTTCCAATTCCAGTCAACGGAGAATACGGGCCAGCCATGCTCAGGGGCAAGGCGCGGCTTTCTACGATAGCGTATTTATTCTGTCATTGCAGCAACTTTTACCGGGCGCGCATTGCCGCACCAGCCCGGGTGGATTACCATGCATGTCGTACCCACCACTGGAACACGCCATGCTCAAGGGAACTCTGTGTACCGTCCGGCATTTGCTGGCAGCCGATCTGAATAATTATCTCGCGCTGGTCAACGACCTGCCCTCGCGCGGCGAGTTCTTTTCCATGCAATTCAAGTCGCCCGAGGTGATGCGGCGCGAGTTCATGCAGACGGGCCTGGTCACGGAAGACAGCGAGCTGTTCCTGATCGAAGACCACCACCAGAACATCATCGGCACGATCACGCATTTCAAGAGCCGCACGCCGGCCTCGCGCGAGATCGGCTACCGCCTGTTCGACCGCCAGCGCGGCGGGCGCGGCTATACCAGCGAAGCGACGCGGCTGCTGGTCGACTACCTGTTCAACGCCTACCCGTACCACCGCCTGGAATTGCTGATGGATCCGCACAACACGGCGTCCGAGCGCATCGCGCAGAAGAACGGTTTTACGCAGGAGGGGCTGATGCGCCAGGCGTTCTTCATCAATGGCAGCATGCGCGATGTCAAAATGTACAGCCTGCGGCGTCCGGAATGGCAGGCGCGGGCGCGCTGACTGGCGCGCCAACTTGTTACGGCCCGGGCCTGAATGTAATAAGTTGTATTAGACGTGGATCAAGCGACTGGCAGCAGATATAGTCCAGTTCATGCAGATCACTGTGATCTCGTCGGAATGGAAGGAAATGCCATGTTGAACAAGAAACTCCTGGGTGCGGTAATGGTAGCGGCAGTGGCTGTGTCTTCGGCCGCAGTCGCCGGTGACCGCGACTTCAATACCGTTGCGGGCGCCGTAGTCGGGGCGGCCATTGGCAACAGCACTGGCGGCCGTAACGGCGCGATCGTCGGTGGCGTCATCGGCGCCGCCGTCGGCAACAGCATCAATACGAATGACCGCTATTACGACCGTGGCGGCTATCGCGGCGGCTACCGCGAAACGTATTACGCGCCGGCGCCACAGCCCGTGTACTATGCGCCTGCGCCGCAACCCGTGTATTACGCGCCGCCTCCGCGCTACTACGGCCCGCCGGCCGTCGTCTACGTGCAACCGGGCCGCGGCTACTACCGCGACCATGGCCGCCGCGACTATTACGACCGCGGCCATGGCCACGGCTGGGGTCACCGCCGCTAAGCACGCTCCTGCGGCCTGCCCCACCAAACACCTGCGCCAGCCTGCTGCCGCAGGTTTTTTTGTGCCAGATAAGCAAGATTTCATCCACGCATACGCGTGGAAATCGGCTAAGCTGTGTCCTATGATCAACACTCTTGGCCGCCTGGACCGCACCAAACGATGCATCTAATCAAAAACGAGCTCGATTTCGGCTCCTGGCTCGATGCCGCCGCCGGCAGCAGCGTGGGCGCAGGGCCGCTGCCTCGGCGCGAGAACCAGGATAATCTGCTGTTGATCGATGCCAGCGGGCATGCCGTGTGCCTGTCGCAGCAGGCGCCTCTGTATTGCCAGGTGCCCGGCTGGCCGCTTGGTCATGTGCGCGCCGCCGTGCTCGACGGCATGGGCGGCCACGGCCACGGACGGGAGGCGGCCGAAGCGGCCGTGCAGGGCTTGCTGGCCATCCCCGCCTGCATGGACACGGCCAGCCTGTCCGCGCGCCTCGATGCCTTGCATACGCGCCTGCAAGCCAGTTTCGCCAGTGCCGCGCCGGCAACGGCACGCCCGCCAGGCACCACCTTGACCTTGCTGGAAGTGCCACCCGGACAGGCGCCGCTGCTGTACCACGTGGGCGATTCGCGCCTGTATGAAGTGAGCGATGGCGTGGCCAGCATCCTCACCGTCGACCACGTGCCGGCCACCGTGTACGCCATGCGCGGCGCGCTGGACGAGGCGCGCTGGCGCGCCAGCGTGCATGGCGAACACCATCCGCAAATCTCGCAGGCCTTTATATTGGGCAATGCCATCGGCGACGCCTTGCAGCTGGAAAAACCGCTGCGCGCGCTCGATGCAGGCAACCTGCCGCCCTTTCTGGCCCACCTGGGCGACCGCCGCGTGCTGTCCCTGCGGCGCGGTGCCCACTATGTGCTGGCCAGCGACGGTTTCTGGGCCTGCGCCGACCCGCTGGCCCTCACGGCCCGCTGGCCCGCCCTATGCGCTGGCAAGACGGCGGCGCAAGCCGTCAGCGCCCTGCTCGACGATTTTCATGCCACGCCGCCCGAAGGACTGCACAGCGACAACATCACGGCCCTGGTGCTGCGCTTTTCCCCGTGAGTCATCTGCCGGCGCGGCTGGCCGCCAGATAGCCCGCCGTGGCCGCCAGGCTCGACAACACGGCGCCCCAGGCCATGTCGATTGCCGTCAGGGCCTGGGGCCAGGCCTGCAAGGTCGCATAATTGCTCAGATCATAAGTGCCGTAAGAAACCAGGCCCAGCAACGCGCCCAGCGCCGCCGCCATGCGGCCGCGCCGCGCGCGCAAGCCGGGCAGGATGGCAAACACCAGCAACCCCAGGATATATAAAAGATAGAACAGGGCGGCCGGCGCCCATCTGGGCTGTTCGGCCAGCAGGGAGCCCAGGGCAGCGGCATACACGGGCCGCATCAGCACGCTCAGCCACAAGGCATCGACGGCCAGGAACACGATCAGGGCGGCGCCATAGGCGACGGCAAGCTGGAGCGGGCGTTTGACAGGCATGGACATCCTCCGGGTAGTCAGGCGGTGGCGGGAACCGTTGCTCCAGCATACGGCAAAATGCGGCCAAGCTCGCATGCCCACCGAAAAATGAACCACTGCCACGCCGCGCGGTCTGAAGGAAGACAGCTTTCATCCCGCTAGGAGAACGCCATGAGCGATCCTGTTTCCCCGGCGCCAGCGCAGCCGCCTGGCACGCCCGCTTTTGCCACCGACTATGCGGCCATCAAGCAGCGCCAGCAGGCAAGCTGGGCCAGCGGCGACTTCGCCGTCATCGGCGTCACCCTGCAACTGGTGGGCGAAGCGCTGGCCGAGGCGGCCGACATCCGCGCCCGGGAAGACGTCATCGACATTGCCGCCGGCAATGGCAACGCCACCCTGGCGGCGGCGCGCCGCTTTGCGCACGTCGTTTCCACCGATTACGTGCCGGCCCTGCTGGAAAAGGGCCGCGCCCGCGCCGAGGCGGAAGGCCTGGCCGTGACCTTCCAGGTGGCCGACGCGGAAGCCCTGCCCTTTGCCGACGCCAGCTTCGACGCCGCACTGTCCACCTTTGGCGTGATGTTCACGCCCGACCACCGGCGCGCCGCCGCCGAAATGCTGCGCGTGCTTCGCCCAGGCGGTCGCATCGGCATGGCAAACTGGACGCCTGACGGCTTCGTCGGCCAGTTGTTCAAGCTCGTCGGCAAGTACCTGCCACCGCCGGCAGGCCTGCCATCGGCGGCCCGCTGGGGCGAGGAAGCATACCTGCGCGACCTGTTCGGTCCGGCGGCAGGGCAGCTCCACGCGCAGCACAAATTCTTCAATTTCCGCTACGCATCCGCCACCCATTGGCTGCAAGTCTTCCGTGATTATTATGGCCCCGTGCACAAGGCCTTTGCCGCCCTCGACGAGGCCGCCGGCCAGGCACTGGAACAGGATGTGCGCGCCCTGCTCGACCGCTCGAACACGGCCGGCCCGCATTCGCTGGTGGTGCCGGGCGAATATCTGGAAGTCATCGTCAACAAGCGCCAGGCTTGATGGGGCTGGCAAAAAAACATATCCGAAAGAACATAAAATGTGATTTTAGGCAATTGTTTCCATGGCATGTATAGCCAAGTGTGACGTATGGCCTGCATTTGCGCAAAAAGAGCGCTTTCGGGAGCCGCAAAAGTTGCCAGACGGGCGCAAAAGCGCGTAAGCTCTCATGTATAACAGAGGGCAAAATGTCCCCGCTCGATTCGAGTCAGAATGTCATGAAAAAATGCAGCAACCCGGAGCACCCGCACTGTACGTTCTGGGTCTTGCCTGGGGAAAACGTCTGCGCGGCCAACCACCCGCAAGCGACGATTGCTCCCAGCAGCTACGACCTGTTGACCGCACTGCGCAGCGCCCGTTCCGAGCCATCGGCAACGGCGCTTCCGCACGCCCCTGCCTCTGCCCATGCTCATGATGCGCTGGTCGCCCCTGCCGTCGCCAGCGCGACGGCTGCACGCAACGCCACGCCTGCCAGCGCGGCCGCGCCCCAGGCCAGCGCGCCTGCGCTGGCGGCGGTGGCCACGACGGCCCCTGCCGCCGCCAGCGCACCTGCTCCCGCATTGCCTGGCCGTCCGGCCTACCAGCCCGTCCAGGCCCATCTGCACATCAGCGGCTTTGATCCGCGCGCGGCCGGCGGGCGGCAAACCCTGAAAATGGAATTGCGCGGCATGAGCGCCGCCTGCGCGCCGCACCTGACCTTGCGCCTGCGCTCGGACCTGATCCCCCGCGGCGCCGTGCAGCACGACTTCGTGCGCACCACGCGCGGCGACTGGCGGCCCGTGTTTGTCGAATTTTCTTCGCGCAACAAGGAACACGGGCAATATCAAATCGAGGTGGAAGTGCACAGCCACCTCGATGGCGCCGTGGCGCAGAAATGGGTGTGCACTTTCGTCATCCTCGTGCCGCGCCGCGACGCCACCCTGACGGAAATCCACCAGATCTTCCTCAGCACACACAAGAACGTGCGCGTGATGGCCGACGACGCGTCGATCGCCCGCGTGACGGGCGGCGACGGCTACAACCTCGACGTGACGGCGCGCAATGCCGGCATCGCCCACGTGGACCTGTCTGCGCCGCAAGGCAAGATCGACATGGGCTTTACCACCATCGCCTGGGACGAGGAATTGATCGAGGTCGACCTGCCCGCCGCCAGCCATTGCCATCCGCACCCCAGCCACGCCGCCTGCCTCGTGAACGCGGCGCCGGAAGCGGGCGAGCAGCGCCAGATCCGCCTGTTCGCGCTGGAAGAATGCATGCTGGGCCGCTTCGAGCTGGTCGATCCGGAAGCCGATGTCCTGCTCAGCCATTTCAGTCCCGACGGCCAGGACAACAATGGCTTGACGCGCCGCCTGTCGGGCCGCCATGCCATCATCCGGCGCAGCCAGCAAGGCTTTGAAATCGAGGATGTCTCGCGCTACGGCCTGCTGCTTGACGGTGTCTGGCCCGGCAAGCACAAGCCCGTCGCCCTGCGTCTGGGCATGCGCATCGAATTGTCCGCCAGCATCAAGGGCATCGTCGTGCTCAGCGTCACGGCCCTGCTCGCGCATGGCGTCATCCTGCACCGCATCGACCAGGGCGCCCGCGCCGAATGCTTTTACCTGCTCTTGCCCGAAGCCCGGCCCGCGCCGTCCAGCCACCTTGCCACGCCGCAGGCGGCGGCCCTGCCCGTCCTGTTCCACCGCAATGGCGGTTTCTGGCACCTGGACGTGGCCAGCGGCAAGGAAACGGCGCTGTCCCCCGCCACGCCGCTGGATAAGCTCAGCGGCTTCGCGCGGCACAACCGTTTCGCCAGCGAACCCTATCCGGAATGCTGGATCATCCGCACCGAAGGCGCGGCGCTGTGCGACAGCAGCATGCAAGCTGCATAGGCACACGGAACCAAACCTACTGCGCTACTGCGCGTCGGCATAGGCGCCCAGCGATGCTCACCGGCTCGGCGCCCCCGTACCGAGTACGGTTGCGCTTTTCGAGCACCTCTCTCTTCCGCTCGCTACGGTTTTGTTCAGTGTTGTAAATTTGCAGTTACCCACAAGGTACTAGCGAGGTACCAGTATCAGGAAAATCATCGACAGGCCCAGAATGAACACCGCTTCCAGCGTAAACACGATGGCGGGAATCTGCAATTCGCGCGGGATTTTCATGGCGACACCTCCTCAAGACAGACAGCTGCTTTCAGCATAGCGCGCGCCGCGCCGAATACATTATCATCCGCACAACACACTTGACCCGCCGGCATGGCTTGCCGCGCTCGCGGATAATACCTCCCCGACACATTATTTAACAAATATGTGACAAATATTCGGCAATATCCCCCCTCCCCATCCCGCGCTTACTGTATATTCATCCAGTTAATATTCCCGACGTTTCACAATGCGCCCGCAGGCGTTTTACATTTCCTATGGCTTCCAATAAAGCGCATCATGCGACCGGTTGGGCTGCCGGCGTGATCGCCGCGGCCCTGGTCGCGCACGCTGGCGCCGGCGGCCCCTATCAAGTGCTGAGCGTGCTCGCCTTTGTCATGGGCGCGCTGGGCGGCACGGCGCCGGACTGGCTGGAAGTGGCCTGGTGGGCCCGCACGCACCGGCTGTGGATCACGCACCGCACGTGGACCCACTGGGGCCTGGCCTGGATCGCCCTGCTCGTCTATACCTACCTGCATTTGCCGCACCACGCGTGGGCGCCGCCCCTGTTCGGCTTTGCGGCGGGCGGCATCATGCATCTGCTCGCCGACTGGCCCAATCCGCTGGGCGTGCCGTGGATCTTCCGCCGCCACTCCTTGCGCTGGTGGAAGAGCGGGCGCCACGACATCATCGTCATCCTCGCCGCTTGGCTGGCCGCCACCGTGGTGGCCGACCACGTGTTTTTCGACGGCATCCACTGGCGCCGCAGCGTGCTGGCGTTTGATGGCCTGCTGCACTGGTCCGGCGCTGCCCTGCAGCAGGGCTGGGCGGATCTGCAACAGTGGCAGGAGCGCTGGCGCCTGGGCGGCCAACAGTGATTGACGCCACCCGCATGGCAATGTGATAATGAGTATCATTCTCAATCGCCCAGCCAGCCGGCGCCACGCGTTCCGTCAGCCCAGCGCATCCTTTGCACGGAGTCCGCAGTGAGCACCGCCAGTCCCACCCATCCCGCCCACCTCACCACCCTGTACAGCGAGCACCACGGCTGGCTGTTTGCCTGGCTGCGCGGCAAGCTGGGCAACCGGGCCGACGCGGCCGACCTGGCACAAGACACTTTCCTGCGCCTGCTGGGCAAGCGCGAGGTGACGCCGCTGGCGCCCCTGCGCGAACCGCGCGGCTACCTGGCGACCATCGCGCGCGGCCTGCTGATCGACCGCTACCGGCGCCAGGCGCTGGAACAGGCCTACCTGGAAGCGCTGGCGCAGCAGGCCGAGCCGACGGCGATGTGCGCCGAAACGCACGCCATCATCATCGAAACGCTGCTCGCCATCGACCGCCTGCTCGACAGCCTGGGCACGCGCACGCGGGCCATCTTCCTGCTGGCGCAGATCGAGGAACTGAGCTATGTGGAGATCAGCCAGCGCCTCGGCGTCTCGCTGCCGACCGTGAAAAAGCACCTGGTGCGCGCCTACACGGAATGCCTGATGCTGGCGACCGCCTGATGTTCAGCCCTTCTTCCGCCCGCCCCATCGCCCGCAAGGTGCTGGCCGCAGCCGCCCACTGGCATGTGGAAATCAAGTGCGGCAGCGCCGACCCGGCCGCCCTGCAAGCCTGGCGCGATGCCAGCGCCGAGCACGAACGGGCCTGGGACCTGCTGCGGCGCATGGATGGCCAGCTGGGCGCGATCCCGCCAACGCTGGCGATGCCGGCCCTGCAGGCCGCGCAGCAGCGCCGGCGCGCGGCGGCCAAGATCCTCGCCATGCTGGTGGCGACGGGCGGCGGCATCATGCTGGGCCAGGCGGGCTTGCAGTCCGCGCCATGGCAGGCATGGTCGGCGGCGCTGCGCACGGCGCCGGGCCGGCGCCGCCACGTGACGCTGGCCGACGGCGGCAGCATGGACATGAACACGGACAGCGCCGCCGACGTGGACTACAGCGCCGCGCATCGCCGCATCCGCCTGCACCACGGTGAAATCATGCTGGCGACAAAACCCGACCCGCGCCCCTTCCTGGTCGACACCGCGCATGGCGTGATCCGCGCGCTGGGCACGCGCTTTGGCGTGCGCTGCGACGACAGTGGCAGCACCGTCAGCGTGTTCGAACACGCGGTGGAAGTGCGCTGCGCCGGGCGCCCTGACGCCGTGCAGCGCCTGGAAGCGGGCCAGCAGCTCAGCTTTGCTGCCGGCGGCGCCGATGCAGTGCAAGCCGTGCCGGCGCACCAGGACAGCTGGCTGCGCGGCATGCTGGTGGCCGCCGACTGGCCGCTGCAAAAACTGGTCAACGAACTGGCGCGCTACCGGCGCGGGCGGCTCGCGTGCGACGCCGCCGTGGCGGGGCGCCCCGTCACGGGCACCTACCGCCTCGACGATATCGACGCCGTGCTGGAAAGCCTGTGCGCCTCGCACGGACTGCAGGTAACGTACTTCACGCGCTACTGGGCCACGGTATCGGCCCGGCGGGCATAAATATTTGCGTTTTTTTTGCGTCAGGGGTTGGTGTTTCGGCGCGCTGCTTCGGCTTCATGGATAAGTAGCCAATTCATTAGCCGATTCATACGCCAATTCCTATCCCTCTGAGCAGAAAGACCGAGCATGCAGCTGACCACCCCCGTTCTCCATCCCGCCGCGCGCGCCATCCGCCTGGCCGTTCTCGCCATGGCTTGCGCCGCCCCCGCCGCCTTCCTCGCCGCTCCCGCGCTGGCGCAAGGCCAGGCCGCCGCCCCGCAAGCCCAAGCCTATGCCGTGCCGGCCGGTCCGCTGGCCACGGCATTGAATGACTTTGCCGTCGCCGCCGGCGTCAGCCTGTCGACCGATCCCGCGCAGACGCGGGGCCTGCGCTCGCCCGGCGTGCACGGCAGCGTTGGCGTGGCCCAGGGCTTTGCCCAGGTACTGGCCGGCAGCGGCCTGGAAGCGGTGCAGCTGCCGAACGGCGCCTATGTGCTGCGCCAGGCGGCCACGTCCTCCGCATCGGCAGCCGGCACGGAAAAGACCATGGCGCCCGTGACGGTCAGCGCCAGCATGGAACGCGATCCGGTCAGTGAGCACAGCAACTCGTACGCGGCGCGCGCCGTCACCGTCGGCAAGGGCGTGCAGACCCTGCACGAAATTCCCCAGTCCGTCAGCGTCGTCACGCGCCAGAAGATGGACGACCAGAACCTCAACACCATCGACGCCGTGCTGGCCAACACCACCGGCATCACCATGTACGACAGCCCGATGGGCGGGCGCTATGTGTATTCGCGCGGCTTCATGGTGGAAACGTACCAGTTCGACGGCGTCAACCGCGCCATGTACTACCCGCAGGCGAACAGCTTCACCAGCAATACGGCCATGCTGGACCGGGTGGAAATCGTGCGCGGCGCCACGGGCCTGCTGCAGGGCACGGGCTCGCCCGGCGCGGCCATCAACATGGTGCGCAAGCGCCCGCTGGCGGAAAAGCAGGTGCAGCTGGCGCTGGGCGCGGGCCGCTGGAACGATGTGCGCGGCGAGGTGGACGTCACCGGCCCCTTGAACGAAGCGGGCAGCATCCGTGGCCGCGCCGTGGCCGCGCACGAGCAGCGCGATTACTTTTATGACGTGGCCGACAGCCGCACGGACGTGCTGTATGGCGTGCTGGAATTCGACCTGGCGCCGGGCAGCAAGCTGACGACGGGCGCCAGCTACGAAAAACTGCACGCGACGCCGTTCTTTTCCGGCATGCCGCGCTACCGCGATGGCAGCGACCCGCACCTGCCCCGCTCCACCTTCCTGGGCGCCGACTGGAACCGCTGGAATAGCAAGCAGACGGCCGTCTTCGCCGAATTCGAGCACCGCTTCGACGCCGACTGGCTGTTCAAGGCCAGCGCCAACTACACGCGCGAACGGCATGACGTGAAATACATGTTCAGCCAGGGCGCGATCGATCCCGCCACCCTGGCCGGCATGATGATGTACGGCGGCGTGTTCGACTACGGCAGCACCAACAAGGGCATCGACCTGTCGCTCGATGGCAAGTTCAACGCCTTCGGCCGGCGCCACGGCTTCAGCGCCGGCATCAGCACGAACCGCCTGGAAAGCGACAGCGATTACAGCCTGGCCCTGCTGCAGCAGCCGAACAACCCGCTGCAGCCGAACCACGGCGTGGCCGAACCCAGCGACGCCTGGTTCCGTGCAAACAGCTACCGCGGCGATCCCAGCGTGACGAGCATGACGCAGACGGGCGCCTACGGCGTGGCCCGTTTCAGCGTCAGCGATCCGCTCACCGTGGTGGCCGGCGCGCGCGTGTCGAACTACAAGTCGAGCAGCGTGTACCGCGACACGGGCGAAGTGTATATCGACCCCTACCGCGAAAACGGCGTCGTCACGCCGTATGGCGGCGTGATCTACGCATTCGACCCGCGCTGGTCCGGCTATGCCAGCATCTCCGACATCTTCCAGCCGCAGAACCAGCGCACGGCCGATGGCGCCCTGCTCGACCCGCTCAAGGGCCGCAACCTGGAAGTGGGCGTGAAAGGCGAACTGTTCGACGGCAAGGTGAATACCTCGCTGGCGCTGTTTCGCATCGAGCAGCGCAACCGCGCGGAACTCGACCTGGTGAATACCTGCTCGTCCGGCACGGAATGCTATTTCTCGACGGGCAAGGTGCGCAGCGAAGGCCTCGATGCGGAAATCAGCGGCGAAGTGGCGCAGGGCTGGCAGCTGTTCGCCGGCTACACGCTGAATAACTTCAAGTATCTGGAGCAGACCTCGAGCGCAGGCGTGATGTTTGCCAGCACCTACTCGCCGCGCCACATGCTGCGCGCGTGGAGCGACTACCGCCTGCCCGGCGCCTTGCAGAAGTGGAGCGTGGGCGGCGGCGTGAATTTCCAGACGGAGAGCTCGCGCGTGACGCAGGCCATCACGGTGGCGCAAGGCGCGTACGCGCTGTGGAGCGCGCGCGCCGCCTACCAGATCGACCGCAACTGGACGGCCTCGCTGTCCGTGACGAACTTGCTCGACAAGCGCTACTACCAGACGGTGGGCGCGCCGGCCTGGGGCAATTTCTATGGCGAGCCGCGCAAGGCGCAACTGACCTTGCGCGCGCGTTTCTAAGGATCGCTCAGGTGGCCGGGCGCAGGGGCGCCTGCGGCAACGGGATGAATTCCGTCTCGCCCGGCACCTGCCCCATGCGCTGGGCGCTCCAGTCGTCGGCCGCCTGCGCCAGGCGCTCCTTGCTCGACGAGACGAAGTTCCAGAACAGGTAGCGGTGGCCATCCAGCGGCTCGCCGCCGATCACCACGAACTGCACCGGGCCGCTGCCTGCCGTCACCACTGGCACGGCGCCCGCTTGCACGGCGCCCGCCTCGATCAAGGCCATGGTGTGCGGCGCCAGCGCCTCGCCATCGACCAGCACCTCACCGCTGACCGGATAGATCGCCGCCTCCGCCGGCAAGCCTTCCAGGCGCAGCTCCCTGCCTGGCTCCAGCGCCACGTCCAGGTACAGCGTCTGCATATAGGCGCGCACGGGCGAGGTCTGGCCAAACGCCGTGCCAATCAGGACTTTGACCACGGCGCCATCGAGCGGCACGACGGGAATGTCGGCCTGCGGCGTGTGCGTGAAGCTCGGTTCATCTTCCTCGTGCGCCTTCGGCAGCGCCGCCCACAGCTGCAAGCCGTGCGTGCGGTGCGGCTGGCCCGCCAGGTCGTGCGGCGTGCGCTCCGAATGCACGATGCCGCGCCCGGCCGTCATCCAGTTGATGGCGCCCGGTTCGATGCGCTGGTACGAGCCGATGCTGTCGCGGTGGTCGATGGCGCCCTCGAACAGATAGGTGACGGTGGCCAGGCCGATATGCGGATGCGGGCGCACGTCGTGGTTGGCGTCGGGCGCCACGTCGATGGGACCGAAATGGTCGAAGAAAATGAAGGGGCCGACGGCCTGTTTCACGGCGGACGGCAGCAGGCGCCGCACGACGAAGCCGCCGCCCAGGTCCTTCTCGTGGCTTTTCAGGATGGCCGAGCTCATGCCAGCACCGTCGTCACTTCGGTCGTCACCGCCGTCATCAGTTTATGCAGCGGGCACTTGCCGGCGGCGGCCAGCAATTCCTCGCGCTGCGCGTCCGTCAGGTCGCCCGTCAGGTGCAGGGTGGCGGCCAGGCGGTACACGCCCTTGCGCTCCTCGCTGGCATCGCGCTCGGTCGACACCTCCACGTGTTCGAGCGGGATGCCTTTGTGTTTGGCGTACCAGACGACGGTGAGCGCCTTGCAGGCCGACAGGGCCGCATCGTACAGGTCGTGCGGCGAAGGACCGGAATCGCCGCCCCCTTCGGCCACCGAGGCGTCGGCGGAAATGATGTGATCGCGTACGTGCACGATGTGGCGCATGGGCTGCGACTGGTCGCGGATGGCTGTGATGATCATGGCGTTCCTTGGTGCGTTTGGAAAGCCACAATTTACACCGTTTGCCCGCTTTGCGCAGCCCGCCCCCGGCTATCCGCTCATTTGATGCGGAACAGCGCGTCGACCGTCTGCGCCATCTTGATGCTGGTGACCATCAGCATGTCGTCGGGATTTTGCCGCTCGCGGCTATTGGCACGCTGGTAGCGGTCAGATGGCACCAGGCCCACCGCATTGCCCAGGTTTTTCAGCTGCTCCGACGAAATGCCGGCCACGGCCCCGACGCGCTTGCCGAAGCCGCGCGCCATGGCGTCGGCCTTGCGCTGCGCGTCCTTGACGGCTTCGCCCATCAGCTCTTCTTCCAGGCGCACGCGCTGCGTGGCGCCGAAGGTGACGGCAAACGCATCCAGATTGGGCATCTGCAGCAGCGGACGCACGACGGCCGGCCATTTCGACAGATCGGCCACGTTGATATGCACGCTCGCCTTGATCAGGTACTGCGGGCTGGCGGGGTCCTGCTCGGCGCCCTTGCGGATTTCCTTGCGCACGTCGCGCACCTCGATGCCGGCCGCCGCATCCGGCAAGCCCTGCTCCGCCAGCAGCGCCTTGACCTCCGCGATGCGCGCGTGCACGAGCGCGGTGGCCGCCGCCGGCGCCGGATCGAAGGCGCTGACTTCGAAATCAATCTCGCCCAGGTCCGGCATGATGAAGCTGTACGCCGTCCCCGTCGCGTGGATGAAAGGATAGCCGGGCAAGTCGCCTGCCAGGGCAGGCATGGGCAGGCAGACGACCAGGATGGATAGCAGGCGCTGCATGAACACGGACGCTCCAGCACGATTGAAGTACATGGAGTATCCGCCAAGATGGCGGATATGACAACAAATCAATCGAGCGTGCGCGCCACCCGGAAGCCCACGATATCGTTGGACAGCACGGTGGAAAAACCGTTGCGCAGGGCCGAGCGCAGATAGCGCGGGTGGTACAGCCAGGAGCCGCCGCGCAGGATGCGCCGGCTGCTGTCGCTGCCGTCTTCCCAGGCGCTGCCGTCGACGGGCGCGCCTTCGTAATTGTCGTGCACCACGTCCTGCACCCATTCCCACACATTGCCATGCATGTCGAACAGGCCCCACGGGTTGGGCGCAAAGGTGCCCAGCGGGCTGGTGCCGCCCCGGTACACGCCGCGCGGGCCGCCGTTGTAGACATACAGGCCGTCGTAGTTGGCCTGCTCCGTGCTGATGATGTCGCCCACGTTGAAGGCCGTGCGCGTGCCGGCGCGGCAGGCGTATTCCCATTCCGCCTCGCTGGGCAGGCGGTAGTGGCGGCCCGTGCGCTGGCCCATCCAGGCCAGGTAAAGCTGGGCGTCGTTCCAGCTCACGCCCACCACCGGGTGCTCGTCATTCTGCACGAAGCCGGGGTTATCCCAATCCGTTTCCGCGCCGCCCGCTTCCCATCCCGTCGCTTTCACGAAGGCGCGCCATTCGCCCACGCTGACGGGATGCCGCGCCAGGGCGAACGGACGCTCGATGCCGACCCAGTGCTGCGGCTTTTCGCGGTCCAGCCAGGTCTGCTGCGAACCGGCTTGCAGGGCGGCCTTGTGCTCCAGCTCGTGCGCGCCCATCTGGAAACGGCCGCTGGGGATGAGCACCAGTTCCGGCCCCTGGCCCGAACCATCGAGATAGTCGTCGCGCAGGATACCTTCGGCATTCGCCACCGGCTCCGCGTGGTCGGGCGCCGGTACGGCCGCTGTCGCTGCCGGCGGCGCCTGCTGCTGCGCCTGCGCCGCGGCGGCGCGGCTGGCTTCTTCGCGGCGCGCCCTTTCCTGTTCGGCGCGGTACGCCGCTTCCGCCTTGGCGACGATGGCCTTGCGCTGCAATTCCTGGTGTTCCTGCAAGGCGGTGGCCGCATCGGCTTCGCGCCGCGCGCGCAGCTGGCCGCGCAGCGCTTCCTTGCGCAGCTTGCGCGCCTCTTCCGCCTCGAAATGGCGCTGCGCCTCCTGTTCGCGGCGCAGCTTGTCCTGCCGCTGCTTTTCCAGCGCGGCCGCCTGGATCTCGGCCTTGCGGCGCTGGTCCAGTTCTTCCTGGCGCTGGCGCGCCTGCCTGAGTTCTTCCTCGCGCGCCTGCTCGGCCGCCAGGGCCGCCTGTTTTTGCTGCTGCGCCAGGCGCGCCTGCTCCTGGCGGGCCTGTTCCGCCAGTTCTTCGGGCGACGGGCCGGCGGCACGCTCCAGCCCTTCGAGCAAGGCTTGCACGGATAGCGGCCGCAGTTCGGGCGTCAGCGAAAAGCCGTTTTGCAGCACTTGCCACTGCTGCGCATTGAGTCCCTGCGGCGCCGAGGGCAGATGGCTGGCGCTGCGCATATCGTCAAACGGCATGCGCCCTTCCAGCATCTGGTAGATCATCACGGCTACCGCGTACACGTCCAGGCGCGGGCTGGGCTGGCGCTGGTTGGCGCCCGCCTCGGGCGCGCGGTAGCCTTGCGTGCCGGCGTTCGGCATGTCCAGCGCCAGGCTGCTGTCGGCATTGCGCACGCGCGAGGCGATGCCGTAGTCGAGCAGCTTGACATCGCCCCTGGCCGTGAGGAAGACATTGCCCGGCTTGAGGTCGCGGTGCACCAGCTTGTGCTTTTCCCACGCATACGACAGCGCCTCGGCCACCGGATGCAGCAGCTCCTGCACGGTCGACAGCGGCAGCGCGCCCTGGCGCGCCAGGTAATGCTCCAGGTCTTCGCCGTCGAGGCATTCCATGATGATGAAATAGCTGGCCGTGGCCGGGTCCTGCGCCCACTCGTAGACGCGCACGATGTTTTCATGGGCCAGCTTGCGCGCCTGCGTGGCTTCCTCGATCAGCAGCTTGGCGTGCGTGGCGCTTTGCGTCAGCTGCGGCGGCAAAATCTTCAGCGCCACCATTTCGCTGCTGCCCAGTTCCGCGTGCGTGGCCAGGTCCGTGGCTTGCCACACCTGCCCCATGCCGCCCGTGCCGATCAGCCGTTCGAGCCGGTAGCGGCGGTTTTGCGGGCCGATTTCCTGGCCCGCCATGAAACCGAGTTCCGTTCCCTGGCGCGCGGGCAGCGGCGCTGGCGCGCCACCGGGCGGCGCGTACTCGGCGTCGAGGATGGCGTTCTTGCGGCTTTCGAATTCCTGCTCGCTGAGCAGCCCGTCGTCGTGAAGGGCGCGCAGTTCGCGCAGCTTGTCTCGTGCTTTTTGCATCATCTAGGGTGAAACACTTCCATCAAGGCTGCAGGGCGACGCCGCAGGCGGCGCAAAATTTGTCTTCCGGATGGCCCGCGCGCAGCGCATGGCCGTTCTTGCAGCGCGCCGGCGCGGCACCGGCAAATGCCGGCTGCAGCGCCTGCGCGACGGCCACGCCCACTTGCGCCTGCGCCGACAAGCCATGGCCGTGCGCCGCATTCTGCAGGTTGATCAGGTCGAGCTGCTGGCGCCGTTCGCGCTCCGCCTGGCCTTCCAGGTAGCTGCGTTCCTGCGCCACGCTGTCCTGCGCCAGGCGCAGCGCATCGAGCGGTGCCATGCTGTTCTCGGCCGCCGCCAGGGCCGCCAGCGCGTGGAGCTGCTCGGCGCTCATGCCGGCCTGCAGCTGCACCTTCAGTACCTGCGCCAGCACGGCCGCATTCGGCCCCTGCGCCATGGCCACCTTGCCCGTGTCGCTCAGGGAACCGATCTTCTCGATGCGGTCGATGTCGATGCGCGCCAGTTCGGCCGCATGCGCCTGCTGCGCCAGCAAGGCTTCGTATTCGCCCTTCCAGCGCGCGTAATCCGTTTCGCGCTGCTGCGCCATGGCCAGCAAGTCGCGCTGCCATTGCGCTTCCTGTTCCAGCTGGCGCAGCTGCTGGCGCTGTTCCTCGACGGCCAGCGCGTCGAGCTGCGCCAGGTGCGCCTGCTGCTGCAGCTGGCGCGCGTGCACGCCGTCGGCCTCGATGGTGCGCAGCAGCTTTTCCTGCTGCGCGATGGCGTCCTCGCGCGCACCGCCGCGCCGCAGCGCCGCGACTTTTTCGGCGATTTCCGCCGCCTGCACCTGGGCCGCTTCATCCTTGTGCGCCTCGGCGCGCAGCAGTTCGCGCTGGCGCGCCAGCTGCATCTGCTCTTCCCATTCCTGCACCCGTTCCGCCTCGCGCTTGCGCGCCGCATTCGCCAGCATCAGCCCCTGCCAGGCGGCCTTGTGCTGTTCCGCCTCCAGCTGCGCTTCGCGCTGCGCCGCGTCCATCTCGGCCTGGCGCAAGCGGGCCAGCTGGGCACGGCGGCCCGCCTCGTCGTCGATCAGCAGCGCGCTTTCGATTTGCTGCGCGATCGCCTGCAGGTGCACCTGGTGCGTGAAGCGCTGCTGCGCCATCTGGATCTGTTCGCGCCCGTTCAGCTGCGACAATTCCAGTTCGCTGCGCATCTTGATGGCGGCCAGCGCGCGCACGTGCTCCCAGTTGGCCGCTTCATCGGCGCGCTGCGCGCCCTTCTGCGCCAGTTCCTGTTCCAGCTCGCCCAGCGCCAGCGCGGCGCCATGGTCGAGCGCCTGGCGCCGCGACTTCGCTTCCAGGATGCGGCCATACAAATCGATCTGGCGCCCGCGCAGCGCTTGCAGGCGCTCCGCTTCCTGGTGCCCCAATTCGGCCTTTTCCAGCGTCGCCTCCTGCTGCAGTTCGGCGCGGCGGTGCGCATGGCGCGCCGCCAGCTCCTCGCGCCGGATGCGCTGCCATTCTTCCTCGTCATACAGCTGGTCGAGCTGCTTCATGCGCTCCAGGCTGTGCTGCTCCAGTTCCTGCGCCGGCAAGCCACCGAGCCACAGGGTGCCGATGCTGGCCGCCGCCTGCCCCTCGCCCGCGCGCTTGTCGTGCCGCAGGCTGAGGGTTTCCACGCGCGCCACGGCCAGGCCGCTGGGCGCCAGGCGCTGCGTCAGCGCCGATTGCAGGCGCTCGTTCAGCTGGGGACGCAGGTCGGCATTCGCATCCATCTCGCGCAGCGCGCGGCTGCCGATGAATTCCAGCGCGATCTGGCGCACGGAGGGCAGCAGCAAGGCGTGCAGGTGGGCGCGCGTGACGGCGCCCGGCGCGCGCATGAACTGGCGCGCGAAGGCGTCGGGCTGGCCCAGCGCGATGTCGACGCGCAGGGACGCGGCCACGCCGAGCAGTTCCGTGCTGGCCAGGTCGGGCAAGTCGAATTCCAGGCTCAGCGCATCGGCCCGCGCAATCAGCACTTCGGCCGGGCGCGCCGGCAGCAGGGCCGGCAGACGGGCAAAGAAGGCGGCACTGTCGTAGTCGCCAGCCGGTATCAAGGTGAAAGCGTCGGTCTGCACGATCCAGGCGCGCGACTCGGCCGGCACCTGCAGGCGGCGCGGCGCGCTGCCGAACAGCGAGGACAGTTCGCGCACGCCAAAGAACAGGGCCAGCTGGTCGTCGGCCAGGCGCCACTGGTTGGCATGCAGCACCGCGTCGCTGTCGGGCGCGCCCAGCGACAGGCCGCACCGGGCGCAATAGCCGGCCGCGGCGCCGTTCCGGTGCTCGCAACGGGGACAGCGGGCGCCGCCAAAACCAAACAATTGGAACATGTGTGACTCCTGATGATAATGATTGTGCACGCGACCGGGCCGCCATGCCGATTCTAGCAGGACAGCTGACGCAGCACTGGCAGCGCACAGCATGGGCACTGCATGGTGCAGCGTCAAATAATGCCACGCGGCAATTGCATTCATATGCCCGGATACAGGGCTATTTAGGCCTCAATTCCAAGGGTCGCCCTGCCGGCCCCGCGCGCAGGCATTTCAGCGCCGTTTTTTTGCAGGCCATCCCGCCAAAACCACGTCTGGTCGCAAGGGCATGGCGGCGCGATGCCCGCCTGGCTACAGTACATGCATACCCACCCGCCACCCGAAAGGAACGATCATGAAAACGCTGAAAAACATGGAAGCCATCTTCACCGTCGCCGTCGCCCTCGCCTGCGGCGCCAGCTATGTCAGCTTCATGCAGCCACACGCCGCGCAGGCCGGCAACGTGGCGAAGGCCGCCAGCATGCCCGTGGTGGTGGTCAGCGCCAAGCGCATGACGGAGCAGGAAAAGAAAATCTCGCTGATCGAGGAACGCCAGGCCCTGCTGGGCAACGCCACCGCCAGCACCCTGTGAGCCATGCATGCCGATTCCACGCCGCCTGGCGCCGGTTTGCATTGCGCCGCGCCAGGCCGCCATTTGTATCCGCCGCGGATACACAGCCACGCAGCATTGTGTCAATTGTAATAAGTTGAATCAAAGGCGATAACGCCGCCGGCAAGCGCCTATAGTCCATTTCACGCAATCACCGAAATGGAGCACACCATGAAACCCATCGCACTTTACGCAGCAGCCATGCTTGCCATCAGCACCGCAGCCTTCCTGCCCGCGCAAGCCATGGCGCAAAGCCCGGTCGGCGTCAGCATTGTCATCGGCAGCGCGCCGCCCCCACCACGCTTTGAAAGCGTGCCCGCACCGCGCAGCGGCTATGTCTGGGCGCCCGGCTACTGGAACTGGGACGGCCAGCACCACGTCTGGACGGGCGGCGAATGGCTGCGCGAACGCAACGGCAACCAGTACCGCCGCGCCGCCTGGATACAGGAGAACAACCGCTGGCGCCTGGACCGCGGCGGCTGGACGGCCGCGCAAATCCAGCCCGTGCGCTATGACGAGATCCGCATCGCCCCGCCGCCGCCGCGCCGCGAAGCCATCCCGCGCGCCCGCCACGGCTACATCTGGGCACCCGGCCACTGGGAATGGCGCAGCCAGCGCTACGCCTGGACCCCGGGCGTGTGGATCGCCGAACGCCCCGGCTATGTGTATGCGCCGCCCGCCTGGAACCAGCGCGATGGTCGCTGGCAGATGGAGCAAGGCCGCTGGTCGCGCGGCCCGAACGGCGACCGCGACCGCGACGGCATCCCGAACCGCTATGACCGCGACAATGGCAACCGCCACGACCGCGACGGCGACGGCATCCCCAACCGCGACGACCGCCGCCCCGACAATCCGCGCCGCAGTTAGCGACACCTGATCCAAGCTGCTGCGCGGCGCGCTGTGCGGCCGGCGATGCTCGCCGCACTGGCGGCCGGCTGCGCGTCCCGGCCACAAATCACTGCCGCCCGCGCCGGTTTGCTCAGGCGTCGTGCGCTTGCATGCACAGCGAGGCCACCCGGCGCGGTGGCCTTGTCATTTTCCCGACACATCCGTGTATTAACATCGCGCGACGATCAATCACACTGCGCGAGAAAGATTCACGATGGCGATGGAAAATGCCGGCTTTACCTACGGCTCGGATACCTCGGGCCTGGTCTGGGGCTTCCTGTTTGGCCGCGATGCGCAGCCGCTGGCGCTCGATTCGGGTGCCGCGCTGGCCTGGCTGGCGCCTGGCGCGGCGCACCCGGCGCACGAATTTGTCTGGCTGCATTTCAACCTGTCGCATGCGGCCAGCGAAAAGTGGCTGCTGGCGCATACCCAGCTGGCCGGCGAATTCTATGAAACGCTGCACCAGGGTTCGCGCTCGACGCGCATCGAGCAGGCGGAAAACACCCTGATCGCCGTGGTCAACGATGTGGTGCACAACTTCTCGTTCGAAGCGTCCGACATTTCCACCATGTGGGCCAGCGTGGCGCAAAACCTCGTCATCACGGCGCGCCGCGCGCCGCTGCAGTCGATCGAGCGCCTGCGCCAGGCCGTCATCAAGAACCACGAGCCGATCCGCTCGTCGGTGGAGCTGCTGATCCATTTGCTGCGCGACCAGGCCGACGTGCTGGTCAACATCGTGCGCGATGCCGTGGCCAGGGTCGACGATATCGAGGATCACTTGCTGGCCGGGCGCCTGGTGCCGAAACGCGAAGACCTGGGCGCCATGCGGCGCGTGCTGGTACGGCTGCAGCGCCTGCTCGCGCCGGAGCCGGCCGCCCTGTTCCGCCTGCTGCAGCGCCCGCCTTCGTGGGTCTCGGAGCTCGACAGCCTGGAACTGCGCCAGTCGACGGAGGAATTTTCCGTCGTGCTCAGCGACATGTCGTCCTTGCAGGAACGCATCAAATTGCTGCAGGAAGAGATCGCCGCCCGGGTCAACGAGGAAAACAGCCGCAGCCTGTTCGTGCTGACCATCGTCACGGTGCTGGCCTTGCCGATCAATATCATCGCCGGCATGCTGGGCATGAACGTGGGGGGCATTCCGCTGGCCCAGCATCCGCAGGGCTTCTGGATCATCGTCGCCATCATCGTCACGTTTACGGTCGTGGCCGGATGGCTGGTGGTGCGCGTGCAACGCAATAGTTCATGAACGCCGGCACGGCCTTGCGGGCGAACGGCAGGCGCCGTCCGCCGTCACTGCATCAGCGCTTAGCGGTGGTATTCACCGGCCCGTTCAGGCTGATAAACGATTTCCTCGATCTTCACCTTCACCACGCCGCCGGGCATGGGCCAGGCGATGCTGTCGCCCACGGACAGGCCCAGCAGCGCGCTGCCGACGGGCGCCAGCACGGAAATGCGGTCGGCCTGGCCTTCCACGTCCTTCGGATACACGAGCGTCAGGCAGAATTCATCCTTGTTTTCCACCGTGAAGCGCACGGTGGAATTCATCGTCACGACAGTCGGCGGGATCTCCTGCGGCTCGAGCACCTCGGCGCGGCCCAGCTCGTCGAGCAGGGCCGCCTTGTCCGGCGACAGATTATTTCCCAAGGCGTACAACAACGCTTCCAGTCGTTCCAGGTCTTGTGACGACAAAATAATTTTTGGTTTTTTTTCCAAGATATCCTCACTATTTTTATCATTAGGGCGGCGTCCGGCTTCGCTGGCGGCGAGTTACTTGCGCGCACAAGACAAAACAAACAGCATCAGAACGTCCATCATCTGCGGATTATGGACGAACTCGCGGAGCAAGGCCATAGCGTTCATACATTCTCTCTTAAAATTTATTAAAATCAATAACTTGCAATTTAATATTTATTCGCGGCATAAAAACAGGCACTGCGTGCACATTCACCCGGGAGGATACCGAGTTATTCCTGCCGGCATTGTATTTACCGCAGGCATGTCTTGAACAGGAAAAAACATGCCTGCAAAAAAAGGATTAGAATCAATCTGGATTATTATTATAAAGACATGCCCATATGCGGGACATGACGCCACCGTACTTCCCAGCAACAGTTGCCTTGTTGCTGGCCACATGCACTGACGCAGCAAGGGCAAGGCCGCGCCCGCTGTACTTTCTCGCTGCAAAATGACAATATGTCGGCCTTAACAACACGTTGAGAGTTCCGGCTCACTTCGGTTTTTCATCAGACTGGAACGTAAAGTATGGCAGGGCAAGGCGGCATCACACGGGGCGGCGGCAGGCGGGGCCGGCAAGGGAGGGCGTCATGATGGCGCCCTTGATACTGCCCTCCGCCCAGTTGCGCGGCGACAGGATTTCCAGGCTGAACTTGCTGGCGGCAGGCGCCATGCTGGCCGGCGCCAGCCTGCTGCTGGTGCTGTTCCAGTGGTTCACCTTGCAAGCGGCATTGCAGCGCGACTTGCGGATACAGTCCGCCATGCTGGCTCCCGCCGCCGCCCGCGCCCTGCGCCAGGGCGACCCTCTTGCGGCAGAACAGGTCCTCGCGCCCCTGGCGCTCGCACCGCACATCCGGCAAGCCCTGATCTACAGCCCCTACGGCGCGCCGTTTGCCCGCTACGCGCGCGGCGCCGATGCCGCTGCGGCGCCGGCCGCGCCGCGCGCCGGCCTGCACCTGGACTTGCTGGCTGGCAGCGCCAGCATGCTCACCGCGCTGCCGGGCGGCGGCGCCCTGCTGCTGCGCGCCAGCCTGGCGCCGCAATACCGCAGCCTGGCGCAGTTCGCCGCCTTCACCGTGCTGGTCAGCCTGTGCGCCTTCGGCCTGACGGCGCTGCTGGTGCGCCGCACGCGCATCGCCGCCCAGCATGCGGAAAACCATTTGCACTACCTGGCCCACGTCGATCCCGTCACCGAACTGCCGAACCGGCATGAGTTCAACGAAGCGCTGGCGTATGCGCTGGCGCGCGCCGATCGCCAGGACAGCAGCGTGGGCCTGCTGCTGCTGGACCTGGACAACTTTAAGGTCGTCAACGACACCCTGGGCCACCATTGCGGCGACCAGCTGCTCAAACTCGTCGCCGGGCGCCTGGTGGCCATCCTGCGCACCACCGACATCATCTGCCGCATCGGCGGCGACGAATTCGTCGTCATCGTCGAACCGGCCGACGACAGCTCGGAAATGGCCAGCGTGGCGCGCAAGATCCTCGCCGTGCTGGCCGAGCCCTTCGACCTCGAAGGCCACCAGCTGTATGTCAGCGCCAGCATCGGCGTGAGCCTGTATCCGTTCGACGCGCACGACGTGGCCACCCTCACGCGCAATGCCGACACGGCCATGTACCACGCCAAGCACCAGGGCAAGAACCGCTACGCCGTCTTCCAGGCCGAGATGGAACTGCGCGCCCAGCGCCGCCTGCGCATGGAAGCGAACCTGCGCCGCGCGCTGCACAACGAGGAACTGTATCTGCACTACCAGCCGCAGATCGACTTGCGCAGCGGCCGCATCGTCGGGGTGGAAGCGCTGGTCCGCTGGCATTGCCGCGAGATGGGGCAACTGAGTCCGGCCGAATTCATTCCCGTGGCCGAGGAAAGCGGCATCATCGTCGACCTGGGACGCTGGGTGCTGCAAAGCGCCTGCCGCCAGGCGGCCACCTGGTGCAAGGCGGGCTTGCTCGATTCGCTGGAACACGTGGCCGTCAACCTGTCCGCCTGCCAGGCGCGCGATCCTGGCCTGATGGACGACATCCGCGCCATCCTGCACGAAACGCAGCTGCCGCACGGCTTGCTGGAACTGGAAATCACGGAAGGCGTCCTGATGGACAATATCCACGCCAACGTGGAATTGATGCGGCGCCTGCAGGAAACGGGCATCCACCTGTCCATCGATGATTTCGGCACCGGCTATTCCTCGATGTCCTACCTGAAGCGCCTGCCCATCGACCAGCTGAAAATCGACCGCAGCTTCGTGCACGATTTGCCCGGCGAGGGCGAAGCCATCGTCACGGCCATCATCGCCATGGCGCACAGCCTGCATCTGAAAGTGGTGGCCGAAGGCGTGGAAACGCTGCAGCAAGTGGAGTTTTTGCGCAAAGCGGGCTGCGACAACGTGCAGGGCTTCTTCTTCGCCCGTCCGATGACGGCGGCGCAGCTGACGGCGCTGCTGCTGGAGCGGCGCGACTGGAGCACGCGCACGATCCTGCCGGCTTGAATTGCCGCCAACAAGGGTGTCGGATGACGGCCCTTGGCCTGATCCGACCTACGCCATCAACGGGCAGGTCGGGTTAGCGCAAAGCGCGTAAGCCGACGCCTGCCGATCTGAACAAGGGTGCCGGAGAAAATGCGCAGACGTAGGTCGGATTAGCGCAAGGCGCGTAATCCGACACCGCCAGCGCTAAATCAAGCCAGCTTGGCCGAATGCTCGCGCGTGGCGTGGAACTTCAGCTTCGGCCAGCGCTCTTCCGTCAGGCGCAGGTTCACGCCGGACGTCGCCAGGTAGGCCATGTTGCCGGCCGCATCGTAGGCCACGTTGTGGCCCAGCGCGTTTTCGAAGTCGTTCAGGATGCGCTTGTCGTCGCAGCTGACCCAGCGCGCGCTGCTGATGCTGGTGCCTTCGAACACGGCGTCGACGCCGTATTCGTTGAGCAAACGGCTGGCCACCACTTCGAACTGCAGCACGCCGACGGCGCCCAGGATCAGCTCACCGCCCTGCACCGGCTTGAAGACCTGCACCGCGCCCTCTTCGCCCAGCTGCTGCAAGCCCTTGTGCAGCTGCTTGATCTTCAGCGGGTTGCGGATGCGCACCGAGCGGAAGAAGTCCGGCGCGAAGTACGGGATGCCCGTAAACGTCAGCATCTCGCCTTCGGAAAAACTGTCGCCGATCTGCATGTTGCCATGGTTCGGCAAGCCGATGATGTCGCCCGCGTACGCTTCTTCCACCTGTTCGCGCGACGATGCCATGAAGGTCACCACGTTCGACACCTTGATCTCGCGCCCCAGGCGCAAGTGCTTGACCTTCATGCCGCGCTCGAAACGTCCCGAGCACACGCGCAAAAAGGCGATGCGGTCGCGGTGCGCCGGGTCCATGTTGGCCTGGATCTTGAAGACGAAGCCGGTGAATGGCTGCTCGGTCGGATCGACGGAACGCACGGTGGCATCGCGCTCGCGCGGCGCCGGCGCCCAGTCGACCAGCGCCGACAGGATCTCGCGCACGCCGAAGTTGTTGATGGCCGAACCGAAGAACACGGGCGTCTGCACGCCGGAGAGGAATTCCTCCAGGTTGAACGGATGCGAGGCGCCGTGCACCAGTTCCACTTCCATGCGCAGCTGGTCCATCTCCAGCGGGAACATCTCCTGCAGGCGCGGATTGTCGATGCCCTTGATGATCTCGAAGGCGCCATCGGCCTTTTCCTCGCCGGCCTTGAACAGCATGATCTCGTCGTTCAGCAGGTGGTACACGCCGCGGAAGTTTTTGCCCATGCCGATCGGCCAGGTGACGGGCGCGCACTGGATCTTCAGCACCGATTCGAGTTCGTCGAGCAGTTCCAGCGGATCGCGCGTCTCGCGGTCCATCTTGTTCATGAAAGTGACGATGGGCGTGTTGCGCATGCGGCAGACGGCCAGCAGCTTGATCGTCTGCGCTTCCACGCCCTTGGCCGCATCGATCACCATCAGCGCCGAATCGACGGCCGTCAGCACGCGGTAGGTATCTTCCGAGAAGTCCTGGTGGCCCGGGGTGTCGAGCAGGTTGACGACGTGGTCGCGGAATTCGAACTGCATCACCGAGGAAGCGACGGAAATGCCGCGCTGCTTCTCGATTTCCATCCAGTCCGACGTCGCGTGGCGGCCCGACTTGCGCGCCTTGACGGTACCGGCCATCTGGATCGCGCCCGAGAACAGCAGCAGTTTTTCCGTCAGGGTGGTTTTACCCGCATCCGGGTGGGAAATGATGCCGAAGGTGCGGCGGCGCTTGACTTCGCGCGCGATCACGGCCGGCGCCTTGCTGCCCGTAGCGGCGCTGGCGGTATCGGCGGCATTGTCCGCATTGTCGCTGGAATCGGGGGTAGTGATGTCGTTCTCGTTGGCCATATTGGTGACCATAATATGGCCCTCGCAAAAAACCCTCGATTTTACAGAAGGATCGGCCTTCCGTGTGAACTGCTTCACTCTGGCGGACGGCAAAATCGCCTTCTCTGTGCGCACTTCATCAAGGGGTCACAATCCGCAGGCAACATTGCACTGCAGAAATGTTGCCACCCTACCCTGGAAATCCGATGAAAATCCTCCTCACCCCCGCCATCCGCCTCATGCAGCGCTTGCGCCTGCTGCCCAAATTCATGCTTGTCTGCCTGGTGTTCCTGCTGCCGCTGGCGCTGGCGACCACCCTGCTGATCTCGGAACTGGGCAAGTCGCTGGCCCAGGCACAGGATGCCCAGCTGGGCGTGGCGTACGTGCGCCAGCTGCAGGAAGGCACGCGCCTGCTGCAGCAGCGCCGCGGCCTGGAACACCTGCGCCTGAGCGGCAAGGAGGGGATGGACAATGCGGCCCTGGCGCCACGCATCTCGGCCGCGCTGGCCGCCCTGACGCGCCTGCCGGCGGGCGCCGGGCTGCCCCAGGCGGCGGAATTGAACAAGCAATGGCAAGCCCTGCTGGGCCGCCAGGCGGGCATCACGGCGCGCGACAGCTATGCGGCGCACACGGCGCTGCTGCGCCAGGCGGGCAAGCTGGGCCAGCTGGTGGCCGACCGTTCGCACCTGAGCCTGGACCCGGACGCGGGCGCCAACCACCTGAGCGCCGTCTTCACCGCCACCCTGCCCGATTTGGCCGAGAGCCTGTCCGACATCGCCGGGCGCGGCGCCGCCTATATCGACACGGGCCTGTTCGAGGCGAATGAAGACCAGCTGGTCAACGCCAACGCCCTGATCGCGCGCCACGAACTGGAACGCCTGCCGGCCCGCTTCGAGGAAATCCTCGCCGCCAAGCCGACCCTGAAAGCCAGCCTGCAGCCAGCCTTGAAAGCCGTGCCGTCGGCCCTGGCCTTTCTGGAGCGCACGAAGAATGAAGTGACGAATTCCTACGACCAGACCTCGGGCGCGCAATTCCACGCGGCCGGCATGCAGGCCATCGACGCCCTGCACGCGCTCTCTGGCGCCTCCGCCAGCGCCCTCGATGGCTTGCTGGCGCAGCGCATCGCCCGCGACCAGGCGCGCCGCGCGCTGATCCTGGCCGCCATGCTGCTGGTCCTGCTGGCCGCCGCCTACCTGTGCGCCGGCTTCTATGCCGCCTTCGCGCGCGACGTCAAGCAGCTGCGCGTGGCCGTGGGCGCGGCGGCGGCGGGCGACCTGTCGCAGCGCATCACCTCGCAGGCGCACGACGAGATCGGCGACCTGGTGCGCGACTTTGGCGCCATGACGCATGGCCTGGCCACCCTGGTGCAGGAGATCCGCGGCGGCGCGGCCGTCATCGCGGCGGCCGGCGCCGACATCGCGCAGGGCAACCTGGCCCTGTCCGGCCACACGGCCACGCAATCGGAAGCGCTGGGAGCCACGGTGGATTCGATGCGCGAGCTGACGGCGACCGTGGGCCGCAACGAAGCCCACGTGGGACAGGGACGCACGCTGGTGGCGTCGGCGGCCGAAGTGGCCCTGCGCGGCGGCGCCACCGTCAGCGCCGTGGTCGAGACCATGGCCTCGATCAAGGCCAGCTCGCACAAGATCGTCGACATCATCGGCGTCATCAACGGCATCGCCTTCCAGACCAACATCCTGGCCCTGAACGCGGCCGTGGAAGCGGCCCGCGCGGGCGAGCAGGGACGCGGCTTTGCCGTGGTGGCGTCCGAGGTGCGCAGCCTGGCGCAGCGCTCCAGCGAGGCGGCGCAGCAGATCAAGCGCCTGATCGGCGATTCGGTGGCCACGGTGGACGCGGGCGGCGACCTGGTCAACGCGGCCGGCAGCACCATGCGGCAAGTCGTCGACGCGGTGCAGCAGGTGGCCGTGGTGATCGGGCGCATCAGCAGCGCCGGCGCCGAGCAGAATGGCGAGATCGCGCAAATCAACGCGGCGCTGGCGCAGATCGACGACATGACGCGGCAGAACGCGGGCCTGGTCGACGAAGCGCGCGCCGGCTCGCAGCGCTTGCACCAGGAAGGCGAAGCGCTGACGCAGGCCGTCAGCCGCTTCCGCCTGGGCGAGCACGACGATGCCGTCACGCGCCAGGCGCCGGCGCTGGCAGCCCGCGACGGCCTGCCCAGCGTGCGCCCGGCGGGCCTGTGGAGCGCGAATAAACCGCGCGTAATATCACAAAATCGCGGGGAACGGCGCAAGGCTTGACCGTCAAAAGTGTGCATGTAGGACAAGGACTACAATTTGGCCTCAAAATAGACTACAAAGTGGCGACTGCTAATCTTATGTTCGCCACTTACATAAGCTTTTAAAGTAGCTACATCGCGATCTGCACTGCGCGGCCAGAAAAAACGCTGTTATCACATGGATACAGCCGCAGTTCTGGCCAGCAACGCCGGCAGTCGCACTCCGATGTAAAAAAAGCCTGTGAGGAATAAAATGAACCATACTCAACTTAGCACCCCGGTCGCAAAAAACCAGTTGCTGCCACGCGCCATGCCGGCGGCGGGCCGGGAGATCAAGATTGCGTCCCGGGTTAGCCTCAGCAGTGCTCAACAAAATGAATTGCTGGCCGCCTTGCCGCGCGCCGCGCTCGAATCGCTGTTCGAAGACCTCGAACTGGTGGAACTGCCGTTCGGCAAGGAACTGTACGCCTACGGCAATCACCTGGAATACAGCTACTTTCCCACCACGGCCATCATTTCGCTGCTGTATGTGATGGAAGATGGCGCCACGACGGAAATCGCCGTCGTCGGCCATGAAGGCGTGGCCGGCGCCTCGCTGCTGGCAGGCGAACGGGCCATGTGCACGGCCGTCGTGCAAAGCGCCGGCTACGGCTACCGCCTCAAGACGCAAAGCCTGCGCGATGCGTTCAACCAGGGCGGCGCCCTGCCCCAGCTGCTGATGCGCTACACCAACGCGCTTTTTGCGCAAATGGCGCAAAACGCCGTCGGCGGCCGCCACAGCTCGATCGAACAAAAGCTGTGCCGCTGGCTGCTGGACCGCCTGGACCGTTCGCCATCGAACGAATTGAAAGTCACGCAGGAACTGATCTCCATCATGCTGGGCGTGCGCCGCGAAAGCATCACGGCCGCCGCCGGCAAGCTGCAGGAAGAAGGCTTGATCCATTATCGCCGCGGCAACATCACGGTGCTGGACCGTGCCGGCCTGGAATGCTATGCGGGCGAATGCTACAAAGTCGCCAAGACGGAATACGACCGCCTGCTGCGCGACGTGTCGCGCTGCTGATCTGCTGCCAAGCCTGGCTGCCGCTTCCCCGGCAGCATGGATAAAAAAAATGGCCGGGCAATTTGCCCGGCCATTTTTTTGCCCCACAATCTTTACGCCTCGGCATCTGCATCGATGCCTTCCGGCTCAGGCGTGAGCGGCAGCGGAATCAAGGCTTCCACGCACGTGCCCTTGCCATCCGGCCCCTGCCGCACGGTGAGCGTGCCACCCAGCAGCAGCGCCCGCTCGCGCATGCCCAGCAAGCCGTGCGACATGGGTTTTTGCAGCGCATCTTCCGTGATGCCGATGCCGTCGTCGATGACGCGCAGCACCAGGCCGTGTTCGTTGCGTTTCAAGGTCACGCTGACCATGCCGGCGCGCGCGTATTTCAGGATGTTGGTCAGCGATTCCTGCACGATGCGGAACAGGGCGATCGTCAGGGTCGCTTCGCGGTTGTCGATGTTGATGGCCACGTCCGTATCGCAGCGCACCGAGCTCATGCGCGCAAAATCCTCGCAATAGCTTTCGATGGCGGCGCACAGGCCCAGGTTGTCCAGCAGGCTGGGACGCAGATCCTCGACGATGCGGCGCTTGAGCTCCACCGTTTCCAGCAGGGTTGCCTTGGCGCGGCGCAATTGCGCCGCCAGTGCCGGCTGCGTCTGCGCCAGCTGCTGGGTGACGGCGCCCAGGTCCATGCTGATCGACGTCAAATTGGCACCCAGCTCATCGTGCAGTTCGCGCGCCAGGCGCGCCTTCTCCACTTCATTGACGCTGATCAAATGCCGCGACAGCACGGATAATTGCTCCGTACGCTTGGTAACCGTCGACTCCAGGTTGTCGTTGGCATTTTGCAATGCATACTCGACGGCCGCGCGGTTCTGGAAACTGCGCCGCACCAGCTGGTAAAACATGATCAGCACGAGGATGGCCAGCGCATTGATGCCGATGCCAAGCAGCACGGCTTTCTGGTACTCGTGGTAAAAGGCGGCGCTGCCGGAAGTCAGCGCTTCATTCTGTTCGCGCGTCATGATCACCACCTGCAGGCGGATCTCGTCCATCGTGGCGCGGTCGTCCGTCACGCGCGAGATATTGACAATCTCGGCCAGCCCGCCCTGCTTGTAGACATCGATCGACTGCTGCAGCATCGACATCTTGCGGCGGATCAAGGTTTTCAGCTGAGTCAGGTTTTTCAGCTGCGTGGGGCTGCCCGCCAGCAAGGTCTGCAACTCATTGAATTCGTTTTCGATTTCCGTGGTGGCCGTCTTCGACGGACCCAGGTAAGTTTCCGAGCCGGAAATGAAATAGCCGCGCAAGCTGCTTTCCGCATCAAGCACGAGCACGTTCAGATACTGCAGGCGGTCGGCCACGCGGGCGCTCTGGCTGAGCAAGGCATTCGTGCCCTTCAGCGACTGCAGATTATGGAAGAGGCTGAAACCATTCAGGACAAGCAGCAAGGCGCAGGTGACGCACAATATCGTCTTGTACAGGGGCAGGCGGTGATTCGGGGCCGGTTCGACGGTGAAATACATCCTGGTGTGCATCCTTAGCAAGGTTCGGCGCGGGAGAGAGCGCCGGCGCCGGCCAATTATAATCCTCGCCACAGACTGCTGCACTGCACAAGTCGTGCCTGGCCCGCATCGCTGAGCGATCATGGTGGCATGATCGCACCGCCACGCTAGTCAAGCAAATTGTTTTTCATTGCGTAATAGGTCAAGTCGCTGTTGGATTGCAAGCCCATTTTTTCCATGATGCGCGTGCGGTAGGTACTCACCGTCTTGATGCTCAGCGACAAGGCGACGCCGATATCAGAGACGGTGGCGCCACGCGCCAGGCGCAGGAAGACCTGAAACTCGCGGTCCGACAATTCCGTATGCAGCGCGGCATTCGTATCGCGGTCGAACGATTGCGCCAGCAACTCGCCCACGGTGGAGCTGACGTAGCGGCGCCCCTGGAACACGGTGCGCACGGCCGTCATCAGCTCGTCCGCCTCGCATTCCTTGTTCAGATAGCCATTCGCGCCCATCTTGAACAGGTTCAGCGCATATTGCTGCGCAGGATAGCCGCTGAGTATCAGCACAGGCAATTCCGGCTGGCCCTGGCGGATCGTGCGCAAGGTATCGATGCCGCTCTGGTCGGGCATGGCGATATCGAGCAACAGCACATCACATATTTCACGGCGGGCGATATCGAGGGCTTCGCGCCCCGTACCGGCTTCCGCCACCACACTGAAATCGCTCGACGACGAAAAAATCTGTTTGAATCCAGCTCGTACTATTTGGTGATCATCACAAATGGCAACGCGTATCATTGTTTCCCCTTAAATTTTCCTGGCCTGGGAAAGACTACCGGAACCTGAACGCTGCTCCGGTTCAGCGTTACTAACAAAAACGCAACATTAACATTATATTCAAAATGGCGCGCGCCGTACGATACCGGCGCTGCAACCATACAGTATAGTATGCCGGTATCGGACAACCCGGCCTATATTGGTACAAATCTTATTTTAGCAAGTTTAAAATCGCAATTAATTCATTGCGTATCCATCCGCGGTCCAGCGGCGCTTCCTGCGGCGCGACCGGTGCGGCGGCCAGCGGCGGCATATCGTCGATCACGGCATGCGCCGCGCCACGGCTGTCAAGCTTGTTGCGCGCGCCGCTGATGGTAAAGCCCTGCTCGTACAGCAGTTCGCGGATGCGCCGTATCAGCAGCACTTCATGGTGCTGATAATAGCGGCGGTTGCCGCGCCGCTTGACCGGCTTGAGCTGCGAGAACTCCTGTTCCCAGTAACGCAGCACATGCGGCTTGACGCCGCACAACTCGCTCACCTCGCCGATCGTGAAGTAGCGCTTGGCCGGAATGGGCGGCAAGGCGATCAACTCGGTTTTACTGATGCGCTCGTTCATCGCCACTCACTCAGGCAGCACGGGCCAGCGGACTGGTCTCTTCGACCATGCTTTTCAGCTTCTGGCTCGCATGAAAGGTAACGACACGGCGTGCCGTGATGGGAATCTCTTCGCCTGTCTTCGGGTTGCGGCCCGGCCGCTGCGGCTTGTCGCGCAGCTGGAAGTTGCCGAAACCCGACAATTTCACGGCTTCGCCCCGCTCCAGCGCATTGCGGATTTCGTCGAAAAAGGTTTCGACCATGTCTTTCGCTTCGCGCTTGTTCAAGCCCACCTGCTCGAACAACAGTTCGGCCAGTTCCGCCTTGGTCAAGGTGGGCAAATCTTTTTCCGCTTCCTGGCGCACCTTGGCAACCAGCATGGCCCGATGCAGATCGGCGGCCAGTGCGGACTGCAGTACGGCGGAATCAACGTCGCTATTATTAATTTTCCTGCCCTGCCTTTTCTGTGCGCCCGAGCCGCCACATGGCGACCCCGTATACGGTTGATGGCGGCTCAGCCGTCACCTGGGGCGACGGCCGATCCGGCAATTACGAACGCAATTTCGCGTCGTGGCCCTGCTTTGCCGCGTCGATCAACACAGCCATCAGGCCATCGACCACATCGTCTTGCAGGGTGTTTTGAGTATCTTGCAAGCTAATCCGGAAAGCAAGGCTTTTTTCATCCGCTTCCAGCCCTTTTCCTCGATATTCATCAAATAAAACAATGGCTTGCACGATACGCGCTGCCGGGCTTGCCTTGGCGGCGGCGTGGAAGCTGTCGAGCAGATCCTGCACGGCCACGGATTGCTTGACGACCACGGCCAGATCGCGGCTGGCGCCAGGGAATTTCGAGATTTCCTGGTACACGGGCACCTTGCGTTGCGTCAGTGCAGCGGCATCGACTTCAAACAGCACGGGCGCCAGCGGCAGGTCATACTTTTGCATCCAGCGCGGGTGCAATTCGCCGATGAAACCGATGACCTTGCCATCGAGCTCCACATTGGCCGAGCGGCCAGGATGCAGGGCCGGGTGCTCCGCCTTGGTGAAGCGCAAGACCAGCGGCGCGAACAGCGCTTCCAGGTCCGCCTTGACGTCGAAGAAGTCGACGGTGCGGGACGGCTGGCCCCACTGCTCGTCCGCCACGGCGCCATATGCCATGGCAGCGACGCGTTTTGGCTGCGCGTAACCGGCCACCGACAAGGGACCGTTTTCCACGCTGTCATCGCGCTGGTAGATGGCGCCCACTTCAAAGATGCGCACGCGACTGGTCTTGCGGTTCAGGTTGTAGCGCACGTTGGCGATCAGGCTGCCGATCAGCGACGAGCGCATCACGCTCATCTGGCTGGCGATCGGGTTCTGCAATTTGATCGGGTTCGTGTTGCCGGAGAAATCGCGCTCCCATGCCGTATCGACAAAGCTCATGTTAACCACTTCCTGGAAGCCCAGGTCGGCCAGCACATGACGCACCGCAAACAGCGAGCGGGTATTTTCCGGCGCGATCTGCATCACGTTCGCGGCCACGGGCGGCAAGGTCGGGATGTTTTCAAAGCCGTACACGCGCGCCACTTCCTCGATCAAGTCTTCCTCGATCTCGATGTCGAAACGGTAGCTGGGCGAGGTCACGGAAAACACGCCGTCCGCCAGGGTGAATGGCAGGGCCAGGCGCGTGAAGATATCGGCGATCAGCGCGTCATCGAGCGGCACGCCGATGACTTTTTGCGCGCGCGCCGTGCGCATGGACACAGGCTGGCGTTGCGGCAGGTTCACCACGTGGTCGTCGACGGGGCCGACGGTGGTCGCCGGCGTGCCGCAAATTTCCACGATCAGCGCCGTGATGCGCTCGATATGCTCGACGGTGGTGGCGAAATCGACGCCGCGCTCGAAACGGTGGGCCGCATCGGTGGAGAAATTCAGGCGGCGCGCGCGGCCTTGAATCGCGTTCGGCCACCAGAATGCCGCTTCCAGGTAGATGCTGTCCGTATCGTCCGAGACGGAACTGGCGTCGCCGCCCATGATGCCGGCCAGGGATTCGATTTCCTGCTCGTCGGCGATGACGCCGATCCACTCGTCGACGGCAACCGTATTGCCGTTCAACAGCTTGACGGACTCGCCGGCCTTGCCCCAACGCACGTCAAGGCTGCCGTGAATTTTCGCCAGGTCGAACACGTGGCTAGGACGGCCCAGTTCCAGCATGACATAGTTGGAAATGTCGACCAGGGCCGACAGGGGACGCTGGCCGCTGCGCTCGAGGCGCTGCTTCATCCAGTCCGGCGTGGCGGCACGGGCATTCAAGCCGCGGATGACGCGGCCCGTGAAGCGGCCGCACAGGTCCGGCGCGCTCACTTTGACGGGCAGGATTTCATCGCTGGTGACGGGCACGGTGCGGAACTGTGGCGCATTCAGGGGCACGCCCGTCAAGGCCGACACTTCGCGCGCCACACCCAGCACGGACAGGCAGTCCGCCTTGTTTGGCGTCAACTTGATGGTGAATTTCAAGTCGTTCAAGGCAAAATAATCGCGGAAATTCTGGCCGATCGGCGCGTCGTCCGGCAATTCCATCAGACCGGCATTTTCTTCCGACAATTTCAGTTCGCGCGCGGAGCACAGCATGCCTTGCGACTCGACGCCGCGCAGCTGGCCCACCTTGATTTCAAACGGCTTGCCATCAGCGCCAGGCGGCAGCACGGCGCCCGCCATGGCGCACACGACTTTCAAGCCCGGGCGCACGTTCGGCGCGCCGCACACGATGTTGAGCATGGTGCCGGTGCCGACATCGACCTGGCACACGTTCAGGCGGTCCGCGTTCGGATGTTTCTCCATCTCCAGGACCAGGCCCACCACCACGTTCGAGAACGGCGGGGCGACGGGATCGACGTCCTCGACTTCCAGACCGGACATGGTCAGCAGATGGGCCAGTTCGTCCGAAGTCATCTTCGGATCGACCATGGTACGGAGCCAGTTTTCGGAAAATTGCATAATCAAGCCTTCAAATGGTCAAAGCTCACAGCGCGAGCGCACAGGCGCTCCAGCGCCATGAATCAAACGGAACAACGCTTAGTTGAATTGCTTCAAGAACCTTAAATCGCCCTCGTAGAACAGGCGCAGGTCGTTGATGCCGTAGCGCAGCATCGTCAAGCGTTCCAGGCCGGAGCCGAAAGCAAAGCCGATGAATTTCTCGGGATCGAGGCCGAAGTTCTTCACCACGGTCGGATGCACCTGGCCGGCGCCCGACACTTCCAGCCAGCGGCCCTTCAACGGACCGGAGCCGAAGGCGATGTCGATCTCGGCCGACGGTTCCGTGAACGGGAAGTACGACGGGCGGAAGCGCACCTGCAGGTCGTCCGTTTCAAAGAAGGCCTTGACGAAGTTCAGGTAAATGCCCTTCAGGTCGGCAAAGCTGATGTCTTCGGCGATCCACAGGCCTTCGACCTGGTGGAACATGGGCGAATGGGTGGCGTCGCTGTCGACGCGGTAGGTGCGGCCCGGCGCGATGACCTTGATCGGCGGCGTGTGCGTGCGCGCATAGCGCACCTGCATCGGGCTCGTGTGCGTGCGCAGCAGCAGTGGCTTGCCATCGGTGTCGTTGCCATCGATGTAGAAGGTGTCCTGCATGGAACGCGCCGGATGGTTTTCCGGGCTGTTGAGCGCCGTGAAGTTGGTCCAGTCATTCTCGATTTCGGGGCCGTCGGCCACGTCGAAACCGATGGAGCGGAAAATTTCCTCAACCCGCTCCCACGTGCGCATCACGGGATGGATGCCGCCGGGCATGCGGCCACGGCCTGGCAGGGTCACGTCGATCGCTTCGGCGTTCAGGCGGCCTTGCATCTGGGCATCGGCCAGCGCATCACGGCGCGCCGTCAGCGCGTCCTCGATCTGCACTTTGACGGCGTTGATCAGGGCGCCTTGCGCCTTGCGCGCGTCCGGGTCCAGCTTGCCCAGGCCCTTCATCATTTCAGTAATCTGGCCAGTCTTGCCCAGGTAGCGGGCTTTGGCGTTTTCAAGTGCGGCAGCGTCTGCGGCGGCGATAAAGTCAGCCTGGGCCGAGACGACGAGTTCTTCTAGGGAGTTCATGCGGCTTTTCCTGTTTTGGAAATCAATCCTGGATTTAGTACACCTATCAAAGCCTGCTGCGCGTCGGGATTTGCGGTCTGCGATGCTCACCGTACTTTCGTACAGCTGCGCTTCTCAACCACAACGTCCTTCCGCTCGCTACGGTTTTGTACGGCGTTGTTAGTAATCTAGAACCCAACAATCAAAAACGGAAACGGGGCACAAGGTTCACACCTCTGCCCCGCTCTTTATAACGTCACCCTACGGATGACGCTGTGCAATGACCGTGCTTACGCAGCGATTTTTGCTTTAACTGCGTTGACAATCGCAGCGAATGCTGGCTTGTCCATCACAGCCATATCGGCCAGGACTTTACGGTCCAGTTCGATATTTGCTTTTTTCAAGCCGTTCATGAATACGCTGTACGTTACGCCATGCTCACGGGAAGCAGCGTTGATACGGGCGATCCACAGGCGGCGGAAAACGCGCTTCTTGTTGCGGCGATCGCGGTAAGCGTATTGGCCAGCGCGCATAACTGCTTGCTTGGCAACACGGTATACACGGCTGCGGCGACCACGGTAGCCTTTAGCTTGAACAAGAATCTTCTTATGACGGGCACGAGCTGTAACCCCACGTTTTACTCTAGGCATAGTAACTCCTTAAATTGAGTGTGAGATTAAGCAGTCGGCATCATGCGCATGACGGATGTGACATCCGATGCGTTGATGTTACGGGTACCGCGCAACTGACGTTTGTTTTTGGTGGTTTTCTTGGTCAGGATGTGGCGTTTGAACGCGTGACCCGACTTGACTGTTCCACCTGGACGCACGCGAAAACGTTTTTTCGCGGAGCTTTTGGTCTTCATTTTAGGCATAGCAATCTGTCCTCTTACGGACAGCTCCATTTATAACAGGATTGCAGGTGGCAACACGACGCTGCGCTTAGATGCCTGCTTTCACATGTTGTGCAGCGGATGCGAGTCCACTACAGTTCACGCGGCCCGGGCATTGCTGACCGGGCCGCGCAAATTCTGCCTGGGGCTTGACGCCGCGCCAATGCTGGCACGCGCAGTTTCCACCCACAGTAAAACGCTATTGTAACTTACTTCTTCTTCTTAGGCGAAAGAACCATGATCATTTGGCGGCCTTCCATCTTCGGGAACTGCTCGACCTGGCCGTACGGCTCCAGATCGGCTTTCAAACGTTCCAGCATGCGGAAGCCAATATCCTGATGCGCCATCTCACGACCGCGGAAACGCAGCGTGATTTTGGTTTTATCACCATCCTCGAGGAACTTGATGAGATTACGCAACTTGATATTGTAGTCACCATCATCAGTCCCCGGACGGAATTTGACTTCCTTCACGAGGATGATCTTTTGCTTCAATTTGGCTTCGTGAGCTTTCTTTTGCTCCGAATACTTAAATTTGCCGTAGTCCATCAAACGGCACACCGGTGGCTGCGCGGTAGGCGCAATTTCCACCAGGTCGACGTTTGCCTCTTCCGCCAGGCGGAAGGCTTCAGCCAAACTTACGATACCGAGTGGCTCGTTATCGACCCCGCTTAAACGCATTTCAGGGGCAGTGATTTCGCCATTGATGCGATGTGACTTGTCAGTAGCTATTGTAATTTCCTTTAAAAATCTTGTAGAACGGTCGTGCAGCGAGTTTCCTCGTCAGGCCTTGGTGTCGACTTCATGTTTGAGTCGCTCTATCAGGGCATCGACGGACATCACGCCCAGATCGACATTGCCCCGCGCCCGCACGGCCACCGTATTGGCATCCCGTTCTTTGTCGCCAATCACTAAGATGTAAGGCAATTTTTGTACGGAATGTTCACGTATTTTATAGGTAATCTTCTCGTTACGCAAATCAGCCTGTACGCGCAGCCCCGCTTTGCGCAGTTTTGTTGTTACTTCTTGTACATAATCAGCTTGAGCGTCGGAAATATTCAACACCGACACTTGCACTGGCGACAACCACAGCGGCATGGCGCCCGCGTAGTGTTCGATCAGGATGCCGATGAAACGTTCCAGCGAACCGACGATCGCGCGATGCAGCATGATCGGCACCTGGCGCGTGTTGTCCACCGCGACATATTCCGCACCCAGACGGCCCGGCATCGATGGATCGATCTGCACGGTACCCACTTGCCATGCGCGGCCCAGGCTGTCCTTAAGGTGATACTCGATCTTCGGACCATAGAATGCGCCCTCGCCCGGCAATTCCGTCCACTCCACGCCACAGGCGCGCAGGGCCGAACGCAGCGATTCTTCCGCCTTGTCCCACGACTCTTCCGTGCCGATGCGGCTATCCGGACGCAAGGCCAGCTTCACATCGATATTCGTGAAGCCGAATGCCGTATACACATCCATCGCCTGCTGGTGGAAAGCCGTCACTTCGGCGGCGATCTGTTCTTCCGTACAGAAGATGTGACCATCATCCTGCGTAAAGCCGCGCACGCGCATCATGCCGTGCAAGGCGCCCGACGGTTCATTGCGGTGGCATTGGCCGAACTCGCCGTAGCGCAATGGCAGGTCGCGGTAGCTGCGCATGCCGTTATTAAAGATCTGCACGTGGCCAGGGCAATTCATCGGCTTCAGCGCATAGGCGCGGTTTTCCGATTCCGTGATGAACATGTTTTCACGGTAGTTATCCCAGTGCCCCGTCTTTTCCCACAGGCCGCGGTCGAGGATTTGCGGCGCCTTGACTTCCTGATAACCATTGACCTGGTAGACATTGCGCATGTATTGCTCGACCTGTTGCCAGATCGACCAGCCCTTCGGATGCCAGAAGATCAGGCCCGGCGCTTCTTCCTGGAAATGGAAGAAATCGAGCTGCTTGCCCAACTTGCGGTGATCGCGCTTTTCCGCCTCTTCCAGGTTATGCAGGTACAGTTCCTGGTCTTCCTTCTTGGCCCAGGCCGTGCCATAGATACGCTGCAGCATCTCGTTTTTCGAGTCGCCGCGCCAGTAGGCACCGGCCAGCTTCATCAGCTTGAAGACTTTCAGCTTGCCCGTCGACGGCACGTGCGGGCCGCGGCACAAGTCCGTGAACTTGCCTTCGGAATACAGCGACACTTCCTGGTCGGCCGGGATCGAACCGATCAATTCAGCCTTGTAGGCTTCGCCGATGCCCTTGAAGTATTCGATGGCCTCATCGCGCGCAACAACCTTGCGCGTGACTTGTTCATCCTTCTTGGCCAATTCCGCCATTTTCTTTTCGATCGCCACCAGGTCTTCCGGCGTGAACGGGCGCTTGTAGGCGAAGTCATAGTAGAAGCCGTTGTCGATCACGGGACCGATGGTCACTTGCGCTTCCGGGAACAATTCCTTGACGGCATACGCCAGCAAGTGGGCCGTCGAATGGCGGATCACTTCCAGGCCATCGGCATCCTTGTCCGTGACAATCGCCAGCTCCGCGTCTTGTTCGATCAGATAGGAAGTATCGACCAGCTTGCCATCAACCTTGCCGGCCAGCGCAGCCTTGGCCAGGCCGGTACCAATATTGGCCGCAACCTGGGCCACGGTGACCGGGCCGTCGAATTGACGGGCGGAACCATCGGGAAGTCGGATTGTAAGCATATTGATCTCCATATCGGCGCTGGCGCCAGGTAAAACTGCAATGTGGTGTGGACTGAAAAACTGAAAGGAAAACGCAGACGCAAAAAAACGCGGACTAGCCGCGTTTTTCACTTTTTTGAGACAAAGGAAACCCGTTCGACTAGCGTCACTCCCAAAGCTTGGTAGTAGTTCGCGGTGTCATAACCGGTTTTACCTTTCTCTCTAACTGCATTCTGGTGGGCGGTGAGGAATTCGAATCCCCGACCCCTTGGATGTCGACCAAGTATTCTAACCAGCTGAACTAACCGCCCGTAAAACTTTATTGACCATTTTATTTCACATGGTCGCTTGCGGCTTGCGCCAGCTTAAAAACCATTTACTGCCAAATTCTGGTGGGCGGTGAGGAATTCGAATCCCCGACCCCTTGGATGTCGACCAAGTATTCTAACCAGCTGAACTAACCGCCCCGAAGACCAGCATTATAGAGAGGCTTTCCCAGAATGACAAGGGCTCTTTTACAGGAAACTTTAATCAGTTCTCCGGGCGTCAGCCGCCTTTATATGGAGAGGGCCCGGCACGCGCGGAATGCCGCTAGAATCGGGGCATGAACTCCACCTTATTAGCCTGGCTGAAAACCCTGAGCCGCGTCTGCGGTTTCGAAACGGCCGACTCCTTCCCGCCCGGCCACCCGTATGCGCGCACGCGCTGGGAAGCCGCCTACTTCGATATCGCCTCCGACGTGAAGCCGGACGAGATCGAACGGCGCATCTGCGCGGCCATCGCCAACACCCCCAGCGTCTTCGCCTATATCACCAATCCAACGCCGCGCATGCAGCGCGCGCTGCTGAACGTGATCCACGACCGGCTGCGACGCCAGCCGGGCGCCGGCGCCACCGACCTGGTGCTGCTGCTGATCAACGCTTATGCGAGCGAGCACATCACGGAAGCCGTGCCCGGTTTGCGCACCCTGATCTTCAATACGCAGCACGAAGACACGAATCTGCGCGTGCATGCCATCCTGGAATTGCTGGTGGGCACGCCTCGCGGACTCGATGTCATCGACATGTAGGCGTCAGGCGTGATTGGCGGGAACATGGCGCGCCCGCAGGCGCACGAACGGCGTTTCCACCACTGCATATAAGAGCCAGCCCGCGGCGATGCTGAACGCTATCATCACCAGCATCGCGCACAGGCTGTCCGGCCCGTAGCCCAACTCCTGCAATGTGGGCCGCAGCAGGATGCACACCTGCTTGTGCAGCAAATAGATCGCGTATGACCACAAGGCCAGGCTGGCCGCGCCGGGCACGCGCACCTTGTACAGCACGCTGCCCGGGCTCAGCGCGGCGATCAGCAGCAAGCTGAAACTGGCGGCCAGGGCCGGATAGCCGAACACCGTCACCCCATAGCCATAGTGATCGGTAAGAAACACATAAAACATCAGCGCCGTGCCGGCAATTCCCGCCAGCAAAGTGCGGTTGCCATGCGCTGTCAGGCGCGCCCAGGCGGCCGGGTGGAAATTTTTCAGCAGCGCCAGCGCCACGCCCGCCACCAGCTCGTCGAAGCGGCACCACGAGGCATAGTAGATGTACTTGTAATAGCCGAGGCCACCGTACGGCCGTTGCACATACTCATCCCACAGGTAGGCGCGCACCAGCATGCCCACGATAAAACTGGCAGCCACGGCCACCCACGCCCACAGCAGCGACCTGCGGCAAGCGGCAACACCCATGGCCACGGCCGGCAGCAGCACATAAAACTGCTCTTCCACGCACAAGGACCAGGCATGTGAAAACGCCGTGCCCGGCGTCAGGTTGATGTTTTGCGTAAAGGTGAGAAATTTCCACAGCGGCAGCAGCGCGCTGTCGCCGCGAAATGCGGGCCATAAATAATACAGGGCCAGCACGACATAAAAATTGGGCAAGGTGCGCAGGAAACGGCGCGCATAGAAACGCGGCAAGGAAAAGCCGTTCTCGCTGCGCAGGGCCGCGAAAATCTGGTTGCCGATCAAGTAGCCACTGAGAGCAAAGAACAGGTCCACGCCCGCCCAGCCGATCTCCCCCCAGAAGCCAAAGGCGCCGCCATCGCTGACGAACAGCAGATAATGGTTCATGAACACGAGCACGATGGCCAGCGCGCGCAGGGTATCGAGGCCGTACAGGCGGGAAGGAGGGGAAGAGCTGGGCATGGAATCGGCAAGGAAAGACAACGGTGGCGCCGATCATGCCATGCCGGAGTGGGCTATGGGTACCCTCCTGGCCACATTTTTACGGGCGCCCGCCGCGAATCCCGCTAAAATATGCCGACCCCGCTTTCCCTTCCCTGATACAGCATAGGATATGTCCAGCATGAGCAGCGCACTCCACTTCAAATCCATCAACTACACGGGCCAGGGCAGCGGCCCGCGCCTGATCGTCACGGGCGCCGTGCACGGCAATGAAACCTGCGGCACCAAGGGCATCGAACGCGTGATGGCTGAACTCGACAGCGGCGCCCTCTCCATCCTGGCCGGCAGCGTGACGTTCGTGCCCATCACCAACCCGCTGGCCTACGCCAAAGGCGTGCGCAGCGGCGACCGCAACCTGAACCGCAACCTGTTCCCGAACGACAATCCGCAAGATTTCGAAGACCGCATCGCCAATTGGCTGTGCCCCTTGCTGGGCCAGCACGACGTGCTGCTGGACTTGCATTCGTTTAATGCCGACAGCCAGCCTTTCGTGATGGTTGGTCCGCGCAACAACGACGGCCCGCTGCAACCGTTCCAGCACGAAGAAAAGGAACGCGCACTGGCGCGCCGCCTGGGCGTGCGCCGCTTCGTCGATGGCTGGCTGCAAACGTATGGCGCGGGCGTACAGCGCCGCCTGGGCAGCAGCGACCAGGTCGGCATGGTCCTGCGCTATGGCGTGGGCACGACGGAATACATGCGCTCGACGGGCGGCTATGCGCTGACCCTGGAATGCGGCCAGCACGCGGACCCGGCCGCGCCGGACGTCGCCTATCGCGCCATCATGAACACCCTCGCCTTCCTCGGCTTCATCGACGCGCCGCAGCCGGAGCCGATCGCGGACGCCGACATGGAAGCGCTGAACATGGTGGTGGTGCACGACAAGCTGCACGCGGACGACCGTTTCATCAAAACCTGGTCCAGCTTTGACAAGGTCAAACAGGGCGAGCAGATCGGCGTGCGCGCGGACGGCACGCCCGTGACGGCCGAATTCGACGCCTATATCCTCTTCCCGGACGTCAACGCGCAAGCCAATGCGGAGTGGTATTACCTGGCGCGCGTGGCCGGCAGTTTTTGATCAGTGTCCGACGGACTTGGAAAACAGGTTAATCACCAGCACGCCGGCAATGATCAGCCCCAGGCCGATCAGCGCCGGCGCATCGAGGCTTTGCTTGAACCAGAACCAGCCGACGGCGGAAATGAGGACGATGCCCACGCCGGACCAGATCGCGTACACGATACCGGTGGGAATGACTTTCAAGGTCAGCGACAGGCACCAGAAGGCGATGCCGTAGCCGATCACGGTGATGACGCTGGGCCACAGCCGGCTGAAACCCTCGGATGCCTTCAAGGCGCTGGTGGCGATGACCTCCGCAATGATGGCGATGGCCAGATAGAAATACGTCATGCCCAAGCTCATGCGACAGTCCCTTCCAGGCAAGTAAAGACAGACAACAACGCCCTGCCCGTCCGCCGCCAGATCATGCCGGCGGCACGACGGCGCAGGGCGCGTCAAGAAAGAGTTACTGAGGGCTGAGCAGTTTCAAGCCCAGGATACCGGATACGATCAAGGCGATGCAGGCGATGCGCGCGGCGCTGGCCGGTTCGCCCAAGACCATGATGCCGAAAATGGCCGTGCCCACGGTGCCGATGCCCGTCCAGATGGCGTACGCCGTGCCCAGCGGCAAGGTACGCAAGGCCAGGCCCAGCATCACTACGCTGCCGATCATGGATATGGCTGTCAACACGGATGGCACGAGGCGGGTAAAGCCGGCGCTGTATTTGAGGCCGATGGCCCAGCCGATTTCCAGCAAACCGGCCAATACCAAGATTATCCACGCCATTTTATTCTCCCGAGGCGGCAGGGTCGTCCCCGCCATGCAGCCCCGTCATCGAGCGGGGTCGTCCCCGCAGGAGCAAAAGCGCGAGTATACCATCGGCCGGAAACCCTTGCCGTCAGCACACTATTGCTAGTGCCGCCGCTCCAATCAAATGTTGCCAAAAAACATGCCAATGACAGCATAATGGCTGCACCACTCACTTTCAGGAACAACGATGCTGCTACTGGCCCAGATCCTCACCGCCATCATCCTGCTGCTGCACGTATATATCGTGCTGCTGGAAACGCTCCTCTTCGACTCGCGCGGGCGCAAGGTCTTTGGCCTGAGCAAGGAAAAGGCGGATATCGTGCGTCCCGCCATGTCCAACCAGGGCTGCTACAACGGCTTCCTCGTCGCCGCGCTGGCGCTGGGATTTTTCCATCCGGATGCGGCCATCGCCCATGCTTTCACCATATTCGGCCTGGCGTGCATCGCCGTCGCGGGACTGTGGGGCGCAGCCACCGTCATGACGCGCATCCTGTACCTGCAGACAGTACCTGCCGTCGTCGCCCTGCTGCTGTTCCACTTCGCCTGATTCCTGCCGGGCGGCCCTGGCGGCCACCTGGCGCCAGCCTTCCCTGAAAAATCCACGCGCCGGCACGTTTTTTACTTATATCGTAATATACCGATATTGAAATTCATAAAAGACGATACATATATCGCCTACAGACGAACATCGATCAGGAGAAACACCATGGACATCGACGCCATCCACAAGGCGCTGGCCAATCCCGTGCGGCGACAGATTCTGCAATGGCTGAAGGAGCCGGAGCGGCATTTCGCACAGCAAGACCATCCGCTCGACTTCGGCGTCTGTGCCGGGCTGATCGACCGCAAGCTGGGCTTGTCGCAATCGACGGTGTCCGCCCACCTGGCCACCTTGCAAAAGGCCGGCTTGATTTCCGCCAGAAAAGTCGGGCAATGGAGTTTCTTCAAACGCAATGAAGACACCATCCAGGCCTTTCTGGAGCATATGCAGCAAGGTTTGTAACCGTAGCCCCATCCACATCGCCGTCCGCGGCACTCTCGACAGGAAAGATAGCACCCATGGCAACCTTATTCGACCCCATTACCATTGGCAGCCTGCAACTGAAAAACCGCATCATCATGGCGCCGCTGACGCGTTCGCGCGCCGGCAACCCGGGCCGCGTGCCCAACGCCCTGATGGCCGAGTACTACGCGCAGCGCGCCTCGGCCGGCATGATCATCTCGGAAGCGACGGCCATCACGCCGCAGGGCGTGGGCTATGCCGACACGCCGGGCATCTGGTCCGATGAACAGGTGGAAGGCTGGAAACACATCACCCAGGCCGTGCATGAGGCCGGCGGCTTGATCGTGCTGCAACTGTGGCACGTGGGCCGCATTTCCGCGCCCGTTTTCCTCGACGGCGACTTGCCCGTGGCGCCCAGCGCCATCAAGCCGGCCGGCCATGTGAGTCTGTTGCGCCCGAAACAGGAATTCGTCACGCCGCGCGCGCTCGATACGCAGGAAATCCCCGGCATCGTGGCCGCCTATCGCCTGGGCGCCGAAAATGCGAAAAAAGCCGGCTTCGACGGCGTGGAAATTCATGGCGCCAACGGTTACCTGCTCGACCAGTTCCTGCAAGACAGCACCAACCAGCGCACGGACAACTATGGCGGCTCGATTGAGAACCGTGCCCGCCTGATGCTGGAAGTAACGGACGCGTGCATAGCCGTGTGGGGTGCGGACAAGGTCGGCATGCACCTGGCGCCGCGCCGCGATTCGCACGACATGGGCGACTCCAATCCACGCGCCACCTTCGGCTACGTGGCGCGCGAACTGGGCAAGCGCGGCATCGCCTTCATCTGTGCGCGCGAAGCGCTCGGCGACGACCGCCTGGGCCCGTATCTGAAGCAGGAATTCGGCGGCGTGTACATCGCCAATGAAAAAATGGACAAGGCAGCCGCCGAAGCCTTGCTGGCCAAGGGTGAAGCCGATGCCGTGGCCTTTGGCCTGTGGTTCATCGCCAACCCGGACTTGCCGATCCGCCTGCGCAGCGACGCGCCATTGAATCCGCTGAATGCGGAGACCCTGTACGCGCCCGATGCGGCCGGTTACACGGATTACCCGGCACTAGCGCAGGCGTAAGCAGGCCTGGCGCTACCCAGGCGTCACTGCTTGGGGCTTTGCTTGGGTCTTACTACCCGGGTAGCAGCTCAGCAGCCGCGCCCTCCCCTGGCGGCGGGCGCAACGATACAATCGCCGCTCACCGCCTGACGATCGCGGCGCCCGCCATTTGACTTGCCGCCGTTTGTGAAAAGTTTAACGCCAGCGGTGGCGCGCCGGACGTGCCGGCCGGCGCGCCTGCGCACTGCTGAAGACGCGGTAGATCACCTCGGCCGGCACGGCATGCTCGCGCAGGTACGCCGTCGCCACCGTCCTGCCCAAGGCATGGTGGAAGGCAACGCCGCGCTCGACGAGTTCGGCCATCACCTTGTCTGTCCTGACATTGTCCCCATTATTATCCCCATTCAACACATCAATGTTGTTTTTCATGCCATGGCTCCGTGTCTGGTGGATCAGCACTGCATCAAGTTTTGACAACATGGCACGCATTTAGTGCCCGGCACCGAGCCAAAACATGGCTAAAATGGCAGTAGCAACGGCCCCGACCCCGCATGGATAGCGGCCCCGGCTGCTTGTCGCCACCGCCAGCCCCGTATAGAATGCCTGCGCAGAATTTTTGCTTCAAGCAATGGCCAGCCGCGCCACTGCCCAAGAACAGAGACAAGCACATATATAAAGGGTATCAATGGACGATTTATTTGTACAAGCAAGCGATTTGCCGACCTGGCACCAGCGCTGCGCGCTGCGGGTGCTGCATCTGTTCGGCTGGCGCATGCGCTTTCGCCCCTTGCCCGGACCGCGCGGCATCGCCGTCGTGTATCCGCATACCTCGAACTGGGATTTCATGGTGGGCCTGTTCGGCAAATGGGCCCTGTCGCTGCCGTTCCGCTGGCTGGCCAAGGATTCGCTGTTCCGTGGCCCGCTGGGCAAGGTGCTGCGCTACCTGGGCGGCGAACCCGTCGACCGCAGCACCACCAGCGGCACCATCCAGCGCCAGGCCGAGCGCATGCTGGCGGCCGACTGGTACTGGCTGGCCATCACCCCCGAAGCGACGCGCAGCTACCGCCCCAGCTGGAAGAGCGGCTTTTACCACCTGGCGCTGGCCGCCAAGGTGCCACTGTTGCTGGTCTACATAGACTATCCAAACAAGGTGCTGGGCGTGGTCGACCATCTGTATCTGACGGGCGACAAGGAAGCGGACATGGCCGCCATTGCCGCCGTGTATGCAGGCCACCAGGGCTTGCACCCGGAAAACGCGGCGCCCATCGTGCTGTCCGAGCGCCGGCCGAATTAATTCATTCCCATCAGCACCATGCCGGCCGCCGTCAAGGCCACGCCGGCCAGGCGCAGCACGCGCTCGGCCAGAACCTGGCCGATGAAACGTCCCGCAAACAACAGGGTGGCCGAGGCCAGCATGAAGCCGAAAGCGGCCGAGGCAGCCGGCAATTCCTGGCCATGCGCATTCCCATGCGCCAAGGCAAACACCCCCACGAGCAACATGCCTAGCCAGTTCGGCACGGCCAGCGCCAGCGCAATGGCCAGCCCCACCAGCGCCACCGTGGCGGCAATGCCCGTTTCCAGTCCGGGAACCGTCAAGCCCGCCATGCCGGCCAGCGCGCCGAGCAGCATCATGCCGAGAAACGTGAGCGGCTGCGCCAGGCCGCGGCGCTGCTGGCCGCCCCAGATGCCCACGCCCAGCATGGCCAGCAAATGATCGATGCCCGTGAACGGATGCGCCAGGCCTGCCAGGAAGCCGGCGCTGTCGCCATGGCCGGGATGCGCCATCGCCGGCAGGGCCAGCAGGCACAGTGCGGCCACGGCCGCTGTTTGTTTCATCAGTCTTGCGTTCATTGCAGCTCCTGCTTCGGTTGATCGAGCAAACCTTGCTCGCGGATAAAATCAATCACCACCTGCACGCCGTCGCCGCTGCGCAGGTTGGTGAAGACGAAGGGGCGCTCGCCGCGCATGCGCTTCGCGTCCTGCCCCATCACGTCCAGGTTGGCGCCCACATACGGTGCCAGGTCCGTCTTGTTAATGATCAGTAAATCGGAGCGCGTGATGCCAGGGCCTCCCTTGCGCGGGATCTTTTCACCGCCGGCCACGTCGATCACGTAGATCGTCAGGTCCGACAATTCCGGACTGAAGGTGGCGGCCAGGTTATCCCCGCCCGATTCGACCAGGATCAGGTCGAGAGCGGGGAAATCCGCCTGCATGCGCGCGATTGCTTCCAGGTTGATGGACGCGTCCTCGCGGATGGCCGTGTGCGGACAGCCACCCGTCTCCACGCCCATCAGGCGCTCGGCCGGCAAGGCATCCGCGCGCAGCAGGATTTCCATGTCTTCCTTGGTGTAGATGTCATTCGTGATGACGGCCATGTCGTAGCGCTCGCGCATGCCCTTGCACAGCATTTCGCACAGGGCCGTCTTGCCCGAGCCGACGGGGCCGCCGATGCCCACGCGCAGCGGATTGGAGGTAATCGAAGTCATGTCATGGTCTCTCGTTGTAGTGTTCAGGAGCGGTACAGCCGGCTGTACTGCACTTCGTGCCGCATCGACAGCAAGGACAGGCCGGGCGCCCAGTTGCCCATCTCGTCGTCGTGCAAGGTTTGCGCCGTGAGGGCCGCCGCTTCCAGGTCGGGCCGCAGGGACAGCAGCAATCGCTGGCCCGCCACCTGCCCCAGCGGCACGGATTTCACGCACACCAGCACCTGGTTTTCCGCCCAGGCGAACAGCATGGCCAGCAGCGCTTGCTCGCGCGGAATCGCCAGCGCCGCCACGGCGCAGGCATACGCGGTGGGCAAGGCCACCTCCGGCTGGCCCTGCAGCATGTCGATCAGGACACCGTCGGCCACGCCCAGTTCGGCCAGCAATTTGGTCAGCGAATAGCCCATCTGGATGGTCTCGGCGCGAAATTCCGCCGTGTCGCGCGAAGCGATGAAGCGCTCGCTCCAGCGCTGCACGGCGCGCAGGTCCTGCTCTTCAAACGCCTGCATCAAGCGCCAGCACAGGGGTGCTTCCCAGCGCGCCACCACCTGCGCCAGATGCTGCGCGATCCAGTCGCGCGCCGTGGCCGCGTCATGTACCAGGCCGGATTCCAGCGCCGCTTCCAGTCCCTGCGAATAGCTGTAGGCGCCGATCGGCAAGGCGGGACTGGCGAACTGCAGCAAATGCAGCAGGGCCGACGCCTGCATCATGCAGTGTCACCGGGGCGGTGGATTTTCTGCCGCAGCGGCACGGGCGCCAGCAAGTGCTGGCCGTGGCCGTCGTGGTGGCCATGGCCGCCGCCGTACGCGCCCGCTTCCGGCTCGAACGGCGCGTTCTCCTCCGTCACCAATGCCTGCAAGCCTTCCAGCATTTCCTTCAATACCGGGTCCTTGCGGATGCGCAGAAAGCCATCGCCCACCTGCGCCTGCGTGTGGCGGTTGCCCAGGTGAAAAGCGCAGCGCAGCAGGGACTGCGCGTCACGGCAGCGCACCAGATAGGTCGGCTCGCGCGCGGCGACGATCTGCACCACCTGCCCTTCCGGCCCCGTCATGCGCTCGCCGTCGCGCAGCACCGTGCCGCGCACGGTAAACACGGCCACTTCGCCGCCGTTCGACAGCACGGCGCGCAGCCGGCATTTTTCGCGCTGGTCGTAGGGCAGCACCAGTTGCGCCACGGCGGCGCGCTGATCGTCCGCCGCCAGTTTGGTATGCAAAGTGAGCATGATGTCTCCTGCCTAAAATAGAAAATAGCGCTGCGCCATGGGCAGCACGCTGGCCGCCTCGCACACCAGCAGCTGGCCGTCGGCGCGCACGGCGTAGGTTTCGGGGTCCACTTCCATATGCGGCGTGGCGCTGTTGTGGATCATGTCGTGCTTGCGCAAGCCGCGCATGTTTTTCACGGCGATGACGGATTTATTCAATTTGAGCTGATGCCCGATATCGAGGTCGTAAGCCGCCTGCGAGACGAAGGTAAACGACTTTTTCAGGCCGCCGCCAAAGGCGCCGAACATCATGCGATAGTGCACGGGCTGCGGCGTGGGAATCGAGGCATTCGGGTCGCCCATCTGCGCGGCGGCGATCATGCCGCCCTTTAAAATCATCGATGGCTTGACGCCGAAGAAGGCGGGCTTCCACAGCACGATGTCGGCGATCTTGCCCGCCTCGATGGAGCCCACCACGTGCGATATCCCGTGCGTGATGGCCGGGTTGATCGTGTACTTGGCGATGTAGCGCTTGGCGCGGAAATTGTCGCTGCGCGCCGTGTCGGGCGCCAGCGCGCCGCGCTGCACCTTCATCTTGTGCGCCGTCTGCCACGTGCGCATGATCACTTCGCCCACCCGCCCCATGGCTTGCGAATCGGACGACATCATCGAAATGGCGCCGATGTCGTGCAGGATATCCTCGGCGGCGATGGTTTCGCGGCGGATGCGCGACTCGGCAAAGGCCACGTCTTCGGCAATGGCCGGGTCCAGGTGGTGGCACACCATCAGCATGTCCAGGTGCTCGTCGAGCGTGTTGACGGTGAACGGGCGCGTCGGGTTGGTCGAGGAGGGCAGCACGTTGGCCTGCCCGACGGCGGCGATGATGTCCGGCGCATGGCCGCCGCCCGCCCCTTCCGTGTGAAAAGTGTGGATGGTGCGGTCCTTGAAGGCGGCCAGGGTGTGCTCCAGGAATCCTCCCTCGTTGAGGGTATCGCTGTGCAGCGCCACCTGGATATCCATGCGTTCCGCGACGCTCAGGCAGTTGTCGATGGCGGCCGGCGTGCTGCCCCAGTCCTCGTGCAGTTTCAGGCCGATGGCGCCCGCGCGCACCTGCTCTTCCAGCGGCAGCGGCAGGCTGACGTTGCCTTTGCCCATGAAGCCCAGGTTCATGGGAAAGGCGTCGGCGGCCGCCAGCATGGCGTGCAAATGCCACGGTCCCGGCGTGCAGGTGGTGGCGGCGGTGCCCACGGCCGGTCCCGTGCCGCCGCCCAGCATGGTGGTCACGCCGCTCATCAGGGCTTCCTCGATCTGCTGCGGGCAGATGAAGTGGATGTGCGTGTCGACGCCGCCGGCCGTGACGATCATGCCTTCGCCGGCGATGATCTCCGTGGCGCCGCCGATGGCCAGGGTCACGCCGGGCTGGATATCCGGGTTGCCCGCCTTGCCGATGCCGAAAATCAGCCCGTTTTTCAGGCCGATGTCGGCTTTCACGATGCCCCAGTGGTCGAGGATCACGGCGTTCGTGATGACGGTGTCCATCACCTCGGCCGCGCAGCGCTGCGACTGGCCCATGCCGTCGCGGATCACCTTGCCGCCGCCGAACTTCACTTCTTCGCCGTAGATGGCGTAGTCATGCTCGATTTCGATGAACAGGTCCGTGTCGGCCAGGCGGATGCGGTCGCCCTTGGTGGGGCCGAACATCTCGGCATAGGCGCTGCGGGGTATACTGGCCATCTCAATCCTTTCCCGGTGGCGTAGCTTGCAATTCGCCCATCACTTCGCCATTGAAGCCGAAGACCTTGCGTTCGCCCGCCAGCGCCACCAGTTCCACGGTGCGCTGCTGGCCCGGCTCAAAGCGCACGGCGGTGCCGGCCGTGATATTGAGGCGCATGCCGTAGGCGCGCCAGCGCTCGAACGACAGCGCCGGGTTGACCTCGAAAAAGTGGAAATGCGAGCCCACCTGGATCGGCCGGTCGCCCCGGTTCGCCACCACCACGGTCGCCGTGGCGCGGCCCGCATTGATGCTGATTTCGCCTTCTTCCAATCTGTATTCGCCTGGTGTCATGATGGTTTCCTTCGTCTATGCGCCCTACACTGGCCGGCGGATCGCCGGCGCGACACAGGCACGGCGCGGATGGCGCCCTGCCATGCAATGAAAACTACGGTATCGGATGATGCACGGTCACCAGCTTGCTGCCGTCGGGGAAGGTCGCTTCCACCTGGATGTCGGGGATCATCTCGGCGATGCCGTCCATGACGTCGCCGCGCGAAAGGATCTTCGTGCCGTCCGACATCAGCTGCGCCACCGACTTGCCGTCGCGCGCCCCTTCCATGATGGCCGCGCTGATCAGGGCCACCGCTTCCGGGTAGTTCAGCTTCAGGCCGCGCGCCAGGCGCCGTTCGGCCAGCAGCGCGGCGGTAAAAATGAGCAGCTTGTCTTTTTCGCGGGGAGTCAGGTCCATGTCTTTCCTTGTGATGTCAGGTATTCCAGCTGCGCGGAACAACCGCGTCGCGCCCCAGCATGGCGGGGCGCAGCAGCTGCCAGGCGGCCAGCATGATGCGGCGCGCCGCCTCGCTGTCGGCGCACAGCAGGCGCACCACCACCAGCGATTTCATCTGCGTGGCGCCAAATGCGGCGCCGGCCGGCACGGCGATCCCGCGCACGGCCGCCAGCACGGCCGGCGCAATGGGCATGCCGACGGCGATCAGGGTGGCGCACACCGTGTGGCCCGCCAGGCCCAGCGGGCTGGCCATCAGCGCGCCGCCGGCCGCCAGCACGCCCTGCTCCCACCACAGCAGCTTGCCGCCGCGGCGGATCTGCACCTGCTGGCTGATGCTGCCGCTATTGAACACTTCGCCCGAGGCGCTGCGGCCCAGGCAGACGATGTCGCAGCCGATGTAGCTGGCGTCCGGCGCCAGTTCCACCGTGTGGCGCAGGCGCACGCAGGCCTGGTCGAAGAAGATGCTCTCCTGCGGCAGCCACTCGATGGCCGCGCCGCTGCCTGCGCGCAGCGCGATGCGCTGGCCCGAGACGTGGCCGTTGGCGCGGTACCATTTGGCCGCGCCCGGCGAGGTGAGGAACGCGTGCGCGCCATCGCCGACGGTGGCGTCGACGGCCAGCTGGTCGCCGCCCACCACGCCGCCGGGCGGATGGATGATGATGGCGTGGCAGACGCCATCGCCTTCCGGATACAGGGGCTTTTGCACGCGCAGGGGACCGCTGTGCGTGCGCTCGACGAGGCGGCTGACGCCATCGTGCAGCGCAAAGCCCAGGCGCAGATGCGCCTGCCAGGCGCTGTGGGCGCTGGCGTCAGAAGGCGTGGCGAAATGGGGGCGGTCTGGCATGCACTGCAATCGTGTAAATAACGATCAACAAAGCAGAAAATGTGCCAGTTACGACGGGGGCCGGCAATTGGCGGCGCGGCGCGCTGTCCAGGAAGGAAAAAGTGAGAATCGTGCACCGTGAAATGGCGGGCGCACCACCGTGGTGCGCCCGCCACGCCCGGCGCATGCTAGGCAGTCACGGTGCCGCCAGGTACGGGCTCTTGCCGCCGTCGGCGATGAAGCCGTCGATGCGCCGTTCCAGCACGGGCAGCGGCACCGACCCCATTTCCAGCACCATGTCGTGGAAGGCGCGGATGTCGAAGTGCTCGCCCAGCGCCATTTCCGCCTTGCGGCGGCCATCGAGGATGGCCATCTCGCCCAGGTAGTAGGACAGCGCCTGGCCCGGCCAGGAGATATAGCGGTCCACCTCCGTCTCGATTTCATGCGCGGACAAGGCCGTGTTCTCGTGCAGATAGGCCTGCGCCTGCGCGCGCGTCCAGTCCTGCGCGTGGATGCCCGTGTCGACCACCAGGCGCGCGGCGCGCCAGGCCTGGTAACTGAGCATGCCGAAGGTTTCATAGGCATTCTCGTAGATGCCCATCTCGGCGCCCAGGCGCTCGCAGTACAGTGCCCAGCCTTCGCCATACGCGGAGATGTAGGCGCGGCGGAAGGCCGGCCGGCCCTTCTGCTCCAACGCCACGGGCATCTGGAAGGCGCGGCCAGGCGCCGATTCGTGCAGGGTCAGCGCCGGCATGCTGTACAGGGGCCGCGATGGCAAATCATAGGTATTGACCAGGTAGACGCCCGGCCCGCCGCGGCCCGACGTGTAATGGGGCGCCTGCTCGTCCGGCACGGGGATGATGGCAAAGCGCTGGCGTGGCAGGTAGCCGAAATACTGCGCCGCCTTGGCATCGAACTTCTTGGCCACCCAGGCTGAGCGCATCAGCAGCTCTTGCGGCGTGCGCGCATAGAATTGCGGATCGCTGCGCAAGAATTGCAGGAAGGCGGCAAAGTCGCCCTTGAAGCCCGTCTGCGCGATGGTGGCGCCCATCTCGGCGCGGATCTTCTCCATCTCGCGCAGGCCGATGGCGTGGATCTGCGCCGCGCTCATGTCCGTGGTGGTAAATTCCGTGATCTTCGACTGGTAGTACGCCTTGCCGTCGGGCAGGCGTTCGGCAGCCAGGGTCATGGCCGCGCCGGGAATATACACGTCGCGCATGAAGGCCAGCAGCTCGCCGAACGCCGGCATGACGGCGTCGCGGATGGCTTGCACGGCGGCGGCGCGCAAGGCCGATTGTTCCTGCGCCGGCATGCTGGCCGGCAGCTGCCGCAAGGGCTGGTAATACAGGGTCGCCCGCGCATCGGCCGCGTTGGCCACGTCGGCCAGCGCCTGCTCGCGCCCCGCCAGCGTCACGCGCGGCGGCGTGAAACCGCGCCGCAGGCCGGCGCGCATATTTTCCATCTGCTCGCTGAAATAGCGCGGCACGTCATTGAGCTGCGCGATGTAGGCGCGGTAGTCGGCGCTGGTGCGCAGCGGCTTGCGGGCAGCATATGCCAGGTCATTCCAGAAAGCCGTATCGGCATTGAGGGGGCGCTCATACTCGCGGAACTGCTGCGCCGCCAGCAAGGCCGCCACCTGCGCGCGGTAGACGGCGAAGTTGACGCCATCGTCGCCCGCCAGGCTGGCGGAATCGAGCGCATCGAGCTGCGCCAGCACGCGCGCCCAGTAGTCGCGGCGCTTTTCCTGCGTGGCCGCGTCCACGCGTGGCAGGCCGGCGTCCAGCTTCTGCTCCTGGCGCCATTGCCATTCGGCGCCATAAATCTGCAGGAACTGGCCAGCGGCGCCCGCAGGCGGCACGGTGTCGGTGGCTGCCGCGGCAGCGCCGCCGAACAGCATGCATGCGCCCAGCAGCGCGGGGATCAGTCTTTTCACGGAATACTTGCCCAAGAGAAAAAAGAGCCAGCATACCTGCTCACGCCAGCGCCAGCATCCTTTTTTCGCGCAGCAGCGCCGTAAAGGCCTGCGCCGGCAATGGCCGGCTGAAGTAATAGCCCTGCATCTCGTCGCAGCCGTGCTCCGTCAGAAAATCCACCTGCGAGCGCGTTTCCACTCCTTCGGCGATGACGCGCATGTCCAGGTTGTGCGCCAGCGAGATGACGGAGCGGGCGATGGCCGCGTCGCTGCTGCTGGTGGTGACATCATCGACGAAGGATTTGTCGATTTTCAGCACGTCGATGGGGAAGCGCTTCAGGTAGCCCAGGCTGGAGTAGCCGGTGCCGAAGTCGTCGAGCGAAATGCCCACGCCGATATCCTTCAGGCGCGTCAGGGCCGCCACCGCCTTGTCCGGATCGCCCATCACGGTGCTTTCCGTGATCTCGATGCCCAGGCAGGCGGGCGCGATGCCGTACTTGCGCAGGGCCGCCTCGACGAACGGCACCGTGCGGTCCTGCGCGAACTGCTTGCCGGACAGGTTGACGGCCACCTTGATGCTGCCCAGGCCCGCATCGTGCCAGGCGCGGATCTGCGCGCAGACGCTTTCCAGCACCCACTCGCCGATGGCCGTGATGGAGCCGTACTCCTCGGCCAGGGCGATGAACAGGCCTGGCGGCACCTTGCCCAGCACGGGATTGTCCCAGCGCAGCAGGGCTTCGGCGCCCAGCATGGTGCCCGTGCGCAAGCACATCTGCGGCTGGTAATGCACCTCGAATTCATCGCGGCCGATGGCCCCGCGCAGCTGCTGCTGCATGGCCAGGCGGGCGCGGATGTCGCTGCCCATGCGCTCGGTGAAGAAGGCGTAGTGGTCGCGCCCCATTTCCTTGGCGCGCACCAGGGCCGTGTCGGCGTGGCGCAGCACGTCATCGAGGCTGTCGCCGTCGGCCGGGCACATGGCGATGCCGATGCTGGTGGTCAGCGCCAGGCGTTCGCCATCGACGCTGAGCTCCTCGCGCAGGCCGGCCAGGATGGTTTGCGCCAGCGCCAGGGTGCGCCCCAGCAGGGCATCGTCCTGCAGCAGGATCTGGAACTCGTCGCCGCCCTGGCGTGCCACCGTGTCGCCCTCGCGCACGCAGCCGGAAAGGAAACGCGCCACCACCTGCAGGGCCTTGTCGCCGACGGCCTGGCCGTGCGAATCGTTGATGTTCTTGAAGCGGTCCAGGTCCAGGCACATCAGCACCACCTGCTGGCCATCGCGCGCGGCGTTCGCGCGCGCGTGTTCGAAGCGCTCGCGCATCAGCACGCGGTTGGGCAGGCCCGTCAAGGCGTCGTGGTAGGAGAGGAAATCGATCAGGTGCTGCTCGGCCTTGCGCTCGCTGATGTCGAGGAAGACGCCCACGTAGTTGACGACGGCGCCGTCCGGGCCGTGCACGGTGGAGGCGCTGAGCAAACAGGGATAGGTGTCGCCGCTCTTGCGTCGCGTCTGCACCTCGCCCGACCAGCAGCCGCTGCTGCGCAAGCCCTGGCGCAGGGCCAGCAGCACCGCTTCGCCCGTGTATTCCGCGTGCAGGCGCATGATGTCGGTGCCCACCACTTCCTGCGCCGCGTAGCCGGTGATGCGGGTAAACGCGGGATTGGCCGTGACGATGACGCCGGCCGGATCGGTGATCAGGATGGCGTCCTGCGTGGCCTCGAAGACCTGGCCCGACAGCCGCAGCAATTCCTCGTTGGCGCGGCGGATCTGCACTTCGCGCGCCAGCGTGCTGGCCACCTGCTCCAGTTCCGCCGTGCGTTCGGCCACGCGCCGCTCCAGGTTGGCGCGTTCCTGCGCCAGTTGCAGCTGCGCCCGCGCCAGGCGCACGTGGGCGTCGGTGCGGGCAAGGATTTCCTCGGCCTGGAACGGCTTGGCGATGAAGTCGACGGCGCCCAGCGCAAAGCCGCGCACCTTGTCGTCCGTATCGTACTGGGCCGAGAGAAAGATCACGGGTACCTGGCGCAGGGCGGGGATTTCCTTCAGGCGCCGGCACACTTCAAAGCCATCGAGGCCCGGCATGCGCACGTCGAGCAGGATCAGTTCCGGCGGACGCGCCTGCGCCGTCCACAAGGCCAGTTCGCCGTTCGGCGCCTGGCGTACCGCATAACCGGCGCTGCCCAGCAAATCGCTCAACAACTTGAGCGACGCCGGCGTGTCTTCAACGATCAGTACTTCGCCCTTCGAATTCACTTCCGAAAAATCGCGGTGCATGTAGCAGTTCTCTCAGCTTTGGATGAGGCGCGGCGCTCCGTTGCCGCGCTGGACAAGACATTTCTTTGCAGTGAACTACGTACCATCATCATAATCTTTATTGCAATTTAGCACCATCCATCGCCGGCAATTTGCTTGCCTTTTTATCTAAAGCGATGTTGGCTGTCCACACTTTCATACTGCCGCCAGGCTGCTGTCGTCCTCCAGCAAGGCGCATAGCTGGCGGTACTGATGCCGCTCCAGCATCGCCTGCAAGCCCGGCACCAGCGGCGCCGCCGCCGCCGGCAAGCCGGCCAGCAGCAAGGCCACGCGGGCCAGGTTCAATTCGCGCAGCGCCACCAGCAAGGCGGCGCGCGCGTCGTGGTCCAGCAGCGCCAGGTCGCGCGCCTGCAGGGCGGGCAACTCTCCGGGCTGCGCCAGCACCGGCATGGCAGGCGGCAAGGGTGGCTGCTGCGGCAGCCGGGCCGCCTGCACGGGAATGCTGAAACGGAAGGTGGCGCCCTGCCCCGGCGCCGATTCGACCGTCAGTTCGCCGCCCATCAACCGCACGAATTCGCGCGAAATGGCCAGGCCCAGCCCCGTGCCATCCTTGGGCCCCGCGCTGTCGGCCTGCACGAACGGCTCAAAAATGCGCTGCTGGTCTTCCATGGCGATGCCGGCGCCCGTGTCGCTGACGGCAAACGACAGGCGCCAGCGATCCTCGTCCAGCCGTTCGCCGCGCACGCGCAAGGTGATGCAGCCGCTGCCTGCGAACTTGACGGCATTCGACGTCAGGTTCAGCAGCACCTGGCGCAGCCGCGTGGCGTCGAGCAGCGCGGCTGGCGGCACGGCGACGCAATCGAGGCGCAGAGGCAGGCCCTGCAGGCCGGCGCGCATGTCCAGCATGTCCATCACTTCCTGCAGCAGCGGCGCCAGCGCCACGGCCGTCGTTTGCGTCTGCAACCGACCCGCCTCGCCCTTGGACAGGTCGAGGATTTCATTGATCAAGGTGAGCAGATGATTGCCCGAGCGGTGGATGATGGCCAGGTTGCGCTTTTCATCGGCCTGCATGTTGGGCGAGGCGGCCATCAGGCGAGAAAAGCCGATCACGGAATTGAGGGGCGTGCGCAATTCATGGCTCATGTTGGCGAGGAAAACGCTTTTCGCGCGGTTCGCCGCCTGCGCCTGGCTGACGGCCACCGACAGGGCGCCCGTGCGCTCGGCCACCAGCTCTTCCAGGTGATGGCGGTGGCGCAGCAGCTCCAGCTCCGCCTCGCGGTGCGCCGTGATGTCGTAGTTCGAGCCTACCAGGCGCATGGGCTGGCCCCGGCCATCGCGGAAGATCACGGCGTCGGCCTTGATGTAGCGCGTGCTGCCGTCGGGCCAGCGGATGCGGTACTCGTGCGTGAAGGCGTGGCCCGCCCGCAGCGCCGCGCGCAGGGCCGCTTTCGCCGCCGCCACGTCGTCCGGCACCAGCGCCGCGCGCCAGATGGCCGCCGGCGCCAGGCCGCCGCCCGCATCGGCCTTGAACTGCGCGTACATCTGCTCATCCCACTCCAGGGCCCCCTGACTCACGTTCCAGTCCCAGATGCCGATGCTGGCCGCGCCGGTGGCCATCTGCACGCGCTCCTCGCTGCGCTGCAAGGCGCGGTAGCGGCTGTCGAGCAGCCCCACCATGTCGCGGATGGTGCGGTACAGGGTGCGCAGCTCGCCCAGGAACCAGGCTTTCGGCGGCGAGCCGAATGCCTCGCTCTGTCCCGCCTTGACGCCCGCCGCGTACTGGCCGATGGCGCGCAAGGGCTTGAGCATCAGGCACCACATCAGCAGCCAGACACTGGCCACCAGGATCACGTCGAGCGCCACGATCATGGCGCCGATGGCCAGCGCGCGCTGGCGCAGCTGCGCATGCAGCAGCTGCGCAGTGGCATACACGGCAACGCTGCCAATGACCTGTCCGCCCATGGTCACCGGGCGCCGCTGCACCAGCAGGCCGGCATCGGCGGGCGGCGCGGCCAGCGTCTCCAGGGAGCCGGCCGCATTGCGGCGCAGGGCCAGCGCTTCCTTGCCGATGCCGGGCGTGAGCGCACTGGCCACCAGTTCGCGGTTGCCCAGGGTGCTGCGCATGATGGCCAGCATCTGCTTTTCATCGAGATTCCACAATGGGAGTTCGATGGCCACGGCCAGCTGGTCGGCGCTGAGCGACAGGCTGCGGTGCAGCTGCTGCCAGCGCTGGTCGCGCTCGGACTGGTAGAACAGCACGGCGAACACCAGCAGCAGCGCGGTGACGACAAAGGTCAGCGCCACGCTCAGGGCCAGCACGATGGAGACGCCGCCCAGGCGCGCGCCCCGGATTGCGGGAGCGCTCATGCGTCCGTGCCCTGCGCTTCGCTGGCCAGCTGTATCAGCATGGCGCACAGCGGCTGGTACTGGTGCAGCTCCAGCATGGCGTTGATCTGCGCGGCCAGTTGCGGCCAGCGCGTGGCCACGCCGGCCAGCACGATGGCGCTGCGCCGCAAGTCGAGCGCCTGCACCGATGCGAGCAGGGCCTGGCGCTCGGCCGCGTCCAGCTGGCCCATCGCGCGCAGCATGTCAAAGGCGGCATCGGGCGCGCCTTGCCGGCCTGCCGCTTCATCCGCGGCGCGCGGGGCGCGCTGGAAACGCACGCCCAGCTGCTGCTCCAGCATGGCGAACAGATGTTCCTGCTCGATCGGCTTGCGCAGGAAGCCGTCCGCGCCCGCCGCCAGCGCTTCCTGCTTTTCTTCCTCGAAGGCGGATGCCGTCATGATCACCAGACGCGGCTGCGCCAGCTGCGTTTGCGCGCGCAGCCAGCGCGTCAGCGCCAGGCCATCCATGTCCGGCATGCGCCAGTCGCTGAGCACCATGTCGAAGCGCCGCGCCGCCAGCATGGCTTGCGCCTGCGCGCCGCCCGCCGCCTCCTGCAGCTGGAATCCCAGTGGCCCCAGCAAGCCGGCCAGCAGCTTGCGGCAATTCTCGTCATCGTCGACCAGCAGCACCGTGCGCCCGCGCTGCGCGGACGGCAGGCGCGCCACGCGGCCGGGAGCCGGCGCGGCAACGGCCGGCCGCTGCACCACGGGCGCGCGCAGGGCGAAGCGGAAGACGGAACCTTCGCCCAGCGCCGATTCGACGGCCAGCTCTCCCCCCATCAGGCGCACGAATTCGCGCGAAATCGTCAGCCCCAGTCCCGTGCCCGCCTGCGCCACGGCGCTGTCGGCCTGCACGAACGGTTCGAAGATGCGTTCCAGGTCGGCCTCGGCGATGCCGCTGCCCGTATCGCGCACTCCGAAGGCCAGCGCCACCTGGCCGCCGTCCTGCGCCTGGCAATGCAGGGACAGGGTGACGCTGCCCTGCTCGATGAACTTGAGCGCGTTCGACAGCAAGTTGAGCAGCACCTGGCGCAGCTTGGCGCCGTCGAGACGCACCAGCGGCGGCACGTTGGCGCGCTCCAGGCGCAGGGCGATGCCCTGGTCGCCCGAGCGCATGCGCACCATCTCGAGCACTTCGTCCAGCAAGCCGTTCAAGTCCACGGGTCCCGTTTGCAGCTGCATGCGTCCCGCCTCGATCTTCGACAGTTCCAGGATGTCGTTGATCAATGTCAGCAGATGATGTCCGGCGCGGTTGATGATGGCCAGGTTATGCTTTTCTTCCTCGAACATGCTGCTCGAATCGGCCATCATCTGCGAAAAGCCGATCACCGAATTCAGGGGCGTGCGCAATTCATGGCTCATGTTGGCCAGGAAAACGCTTTTCGCGCGGTTCGCCGATTCCGCCTCGGTGACGGCGACGGAGAGCGCGGCCGTGCGCTGCTGCACCAGTTCTTCCAGATGGTCGCGGTAGCCGAGCAGTTCCTGCTCGCTGTGCTTGCGCTCGGAAATATCGACGATGCCGCTGCGCACCAGGCGCCGCCCTTCCATCGGCAATTTCACCAGCCGCACCTCGCATGGGAACACGCTGCCATCGGCGCGCCGCACGTTGCGCTCGACGAGGATGGGTTCCCCCAGCATGGCGCGGCGCAAGTGCTCTTCCACCATCAGGCCCAGCGGCAAGGCATCGGGCTGCTCGGCGCTGTACAGGTCGAACGGCCCCTTGTTCAGCAATGCCTCGCGCGACAGGCCCAGCATGCGCTGCGCGCTGCTGTTGGCATCGATGAAGCGGTCGAGGTCCAGGTCGTACACGACGATGGCTTCGGGCGCATGCTCCACCAGGATGCGGAAGCGCTGCTCGCTTTCGCGCGCCTCGCTCTCGGCGCGGCGCAGGCGGCGGCGCTGCAGCAGCAAGGCGCTCAGCAGGCCGGCCATCACGAGGAACACGGCGCCCACGGACAGCACGGCGACGCGGTGCTCATGCCACAGCTGCGGCGGGCGGTTGACGAAGACGGTGTGCGGCGGCAGCACGCTGATGTCGGCATCCCAGCGCTGCAACTGTTCCCAGTCGTACATGGGTACGGGAGCCGACGGCGGCAGCAAGGCGCCGGGCGCGGCAGGCGCCTTGCCGGACAGCAGCGCCAGCGACATCTGCGCCACCTGCTGCGCGGCCCGCTCGATATGCAGGACGGAGCCGCCCAGGATGCCCTGCCCCATGCTGGCGTTGTACATGCCGAAGGCGGGCACGTTCGCCAGCCGCGCCAGCTGCCCCGCGAACTGCACCGGCGTGGCGAAGCTGCCGGCCACGTCGCGGTTGACATTGCCCACCACCAGCACGGTATCGGCAGGCAGCCGCGCCACGGTCGCGCGCATCTGCGCCAGGGTGAGCTTGTCGAGATACTGCATGGCGACCCTGCCCTGCCACGCCAGCGCCGCCTGCTGCATGTTGCGCTTCAAGGCCTGGTCGGCTTCGCTGGCGCCGACGGCCATGACGATGGTTTTCGTGTCGGGGAACAGCGCCATCGCCTGCGCCAGGGTGCCGGGAAAATCGACATTCGCCTTTTGCTGCCAGATGACGCCAGTGCTGCCAGGTGGCAAAGCCTTGCCGGAAGTATTGATCGCCAGCACGGGCACGCCGCGCGCCATCGGCGCCAGCTCCGTCAGCAGGTAATCGAGGGCCGGCTGCTGCATGGCGACGATCAGGTCGGCCTGGCGCCCCATCATGTGCGTGTATCTTAATAGCAACAAATCGCGCATCTCGCCGCGCAGTGCCGGATCGCCCTGGGTATTCAGGTTCAGGTGCTCGACCATGACATCTTCGCTGGCCAGGCCGGCCGCCCGCATGGCGGCCACATAGGTGCGCGTATACGATTCCACGCCGGCGCGGCCGTAATCGTAGGCGTTCAGAAAGAGGATGCGCTTGCCGTGCAGCGGGACGGCGTCGGCGGCGCGGGCAGGCGCAGCCAAAGCCGCGGCGGCGCAAAGCGCCAACAGCAATGCGCGGCTCCAGCGGCACACCGCTGCCCTGTCCGTCCCGCCGCCAGGCAGCAAGCCGCCCGGCACATCACGCATTATTCACCATGCCCATGCCCGCTTTCGCCTGTCACCCTGTTTCAACCGTGCGCCGAGTCCTCGGCCACCGACACTTACAAAAACATGATAACGTCAACTGCAGGGGCAAGTCTATTCCTTCGGGCAAAGTTTTATTGCCTGGCCAGCGCGGCTTCTCGTGGCAACGGTCAGCGTAAAGCGCGAGTCATGGCTACTCGGCGGTGCTGCTGATGCCGAACAATTCCAGCTTCAATCCCTTTATTCCGGACGGCACATAAATCGCGATTGCCTGAGCCTTGATCATTGCCTCATACATGCTGCCCTTGTTTTCAATCGAGAAGTAATAAGTATTCGGACGCACCGGCACTTCCGCCGGCACCTGTGCCATATGCCGCAATTCGACACCGGGCAGCGCCCTCCCCAGCAGGAGTTCGATATTGTCTGGCGACGAAATCTTGAATTGCAACGGCACCGTGGCGACCAGTTCCAGTGCAGGAATGTCCGCATTCACCGCCAGACAAAGTTCGGTTTGACGGTCGATGCGCGTGCCGTCCAGCGCAGCATGGTAGTGAGTATTTTTTTGCGCATCATTGGACAAGGCAATCGGGAAGTAACGCGATAACAGCACGGTATCGATCAGGTCGCGAATGATGCCATCGAGCTTGCCAAAACCCGGGGCCGGGTCTTCATGCCGATATGCAGGCAAGTCGCTCAGCGCGTATTTTTTCGAGAACGTCATCAAGCCGCCGGCCAGTGCCATCAACTTTTCAAACAAATACACGGGATGGTGGCGCCGATAGCTGGCGCAGTGACTGAGCGCGGCACTGGCGGTATTCAAGGTGTTGAGCATCCAGAACGAGGAGGCATCACCGCCATGAAACTCCACCGTATTCTTGCCGGGCTGACGGTGCCGGCTGTACAGCGCCTCGATTTTCGCCCCCATGCGTTCGATCAGCGAATCGAGCATTTTCTGCAGCGCCGGTTCCGCGCTGATGGTCAGGCCTGGGGGAATGAAGGAAGTGTCGATATCAAAACTGCCGTTGCCGCTGCGATACACCCGCACCAGCGGAATCGCCAGATAGTCATGCAGCGGGTCCAGTTGCGACAGCAGGTACACACGTTTTTTCAAATAGGCGACGTCTATGCTGACCGCTTCACTGTATAAATCAGGCGTTTCAATATCCGTCTGAACATAGCGTGCGCCCGCTGTACTCACATTGCCGCCATGCGCCTGCATGGCGGGCAGCGCGGCATAAAAGGTAAAGCTATGTTCGCCGGAAGGCAGCTTGCTCAAGTCTACCGCGCTGGGCAATACATCGCTGAGCGGCGCTTCACAGATCTCGCCATCCTGAAAGACGAGTGACATGGCGTCCGCGCGCAAGCTGTTGTTCGCCAGCGCATCCATATTCCAGCTCACGGCATGCACGCCCCACAAATGCGGATTGATCAGTGAGACCAGGCGTTGCAGACGGGCTTCGTGATAGCGGTCCAGTTGCTGGAATTGCTGGGGACCGATGGCCAGGCCCTCCGACCACAGTAATTTTGCGGGCAAAGTCATTGCGCTCTCCATGGTAAACATTGGGATCTTGCTGTCGTGCCAGTCTGATATTGCCAGCCTGAAAGCTCTTGATGCTGCGCAACAACCCTGTTCAATTATTTGCGCAAACGCAATTTACCTCTGGGAAAACGCTCGGATACTGGCCATTCCGCAGCACACACGTTCAGGAGGTTTCCCCGTCCCGACACGACGCGCCCGCAGGGTACGACGCCAGGTCGTGTGGCGGGGAAAAATAAAAATGGAAGACTTGCTGCCTTATTTCGAACGCGAACTGGTGATGCTGCGGCGTCATTGCCAGGAATTCTCGGAACGCTATCCGCGGATCGCCGGCAAACTGCAAATGTCTGGCGAGTCCTGCGAGGATCCGCACGTCGAACATTTGATCGAATCGGTCGCCATGCTGGCGGCACGCATCTCGAAAAGGCTCGATGACGACTATCCGCAATTTACCGAAGCCTTGTTCGAAGCCCTGTTCCCCCATTACCTGCGCCCTTTTCCCTCCTGCACCATCGTGCGCCAGCCGGTGCCGGCCCCGGGCACCGGAGTAATGCACCTGCCGTCCGGCAGCGAAATGGACTCCCCGCCAGTGCGCGGCGTGCGCTGCCGCTTCAAGACGGTGTATGACATTACAACTGGAGCATCGACACTGGACAATGCGACGTTCGATGCAATGATCCAGGCGCCACCGGGGCTACGCCTGCCGGCGTCAGTGACGTCCTCGCTGACCATCGGCATCCGGCATGTCGACGCCGCGCCTGCGTCACTGCGCGTGTTCATCGATGGCGAACCTTCATTTTCGGCTACGCTGCGCGATGCCCTGTTCATGCGTACCGTCTGCGCCTTTGTTTCTACCGACGCGGCGCAATGGTCTGCGTTGGCCGCGGTGCCATTGGCTCCAGCCGGCTTCGCCGATGCCGATGCCTTGCTGCCTTTCGGCGCACGTTCGCAAGCCGCCTACCGCATCCTCGGTGAATACTTTGCCTATCCAGAAAAATTCAATTTCTTTGATATCGATATCGTTGCGCTGGGCAATGCGCTGCCGCCTGGCTGCACGAGCGTCAGCCTGCATCTGTGCATGGCGGGCATGCGCCCCGATTCCGATGCAGCACGCATGTTGTCCAGCCTTTCCAGTGACAATTTCAAGCTAGGCTGCAGTCCGGCAGTCAATCTGTTCCGCCAGGAAGGCGTGCCGATCGCCGTCACGCGGCAGAAAACCGACTACTCGGTGCTGGCCCATGCTACCCACGCGCATGGCTATGAAGTGGTCACCGTCGATGCCGTCCGCATGCTGCGCCAACGCGGTGGCGACAGCACGCTCACCGAATTCCGGCCGCTGTACTGCCTGCGCCATGGCGAGGGCGCGGCGCAACGTGGCCACTACTGGGTCATGCGACACGACACTCACCTCGCCATCAACAGCCCGGGCCATGAAAAGAGGATGACGCTGGTCGACAGCGACTTCAATCCCCTGATCAATGAGAAGGCCAGCTTGTCGCTGTCGCTCACTTGCAGCAACCGGGATCTCCCGCTTGCGCTCAAGTATGGCCAGCCGCAGGGAGACTTGCAACCGTCCGGCGGCGGACCAGCACTGCAACTGCTGCGACGCCCGAGCCAGCCACGGCGCTTTTCACCTGGGGCAGGCCTGCACTGGCGCTTGATCTCCCACTTGGCGCTGAACCATCATGCGCTGGTCCAGGAGGGCCTGCCAGCGCTACGCGAAATGCTGACGCTGTATGACTTGTCCCAATCGGCGACCTCGCAACGCCAGATCAACGGCATCGTCGCGCTGGCGCATTCAGCCACCACCACATGGCTGCGGCACAGGCGCGGCACGTCCCTGGCGCATGGCGTGGAAGTACGCATCACACTTGACGAAGCAGCGTTTGTCGGCAGCGGCATGCACTTGTTTGTCCAGGTCATCGATCACTTCCTTGGCTTGTACGTGCAAATCAACAGTTTCATCGAACTGGTAGTGCTGTCACTGCAAAGCGGAGAGGAGCTGATCCGATGCAAACCAAGAAGCGGACTGCAGAATCTGGTGTAGTCCGGCATTTGCTGGCAGAACCATACCGCTATCAATTCGTGCAGGCGGTGCGTATTCTGCTGTGCTGCTTACGCCAGCAGAATATGACTCGGACACAGGCGTTCAGTCAGGTGCTGCGGTTCAAGAACAGCTTGTCGCTGAGTTTTCCGGCCAGTGAAATCGAACGGCTGTCGCTGGAAGAAAACGAACAGATAGCCCTGGTACCCAATTTCATGGGTTTTCTGGGCGTCAGCGGCACCTTGCCCCTGCATTACTCGGAACGCATCGCCGCTTATCGCCTGTCGACCAAGGACGCCGGCGTCTCGGCTTTCCTGGATATTTTCTCGCAACGCATGGTGGCGCTGTTTTTCCTGGCGTGGGAAAAGTACCGCCTTGAATCACCAAGCGAGACCCAGGCAAAAGATGCGCAATTGCCTTTGCTGCTGGCGCTCGCTGGCGTGCAGCGCAATGCGCTGCCGTCGCATGGCGGGCCTGGCTGCGTGACACAGGACGCCGCCGCCTGGTATGCGGGCCTGCTGCGCTGTCGCCCCGTCAGCGCGCAAGCGATCGCGCGCGCGCTGACTGAATATTGCGGCGTGCCAGTCACCTTGGAGCAGTTTATTGGCAGTTGGGATTATCTGAAAAAAAACCGCCTCAGCCTGCTTGGCAGCAGCAATTTTACCCTTTCGCGTGGCGCAACCCTGGGCCTGCGATTGTGGCGCCATGACCTGCGCGTTTGTCTCCATATCGGACCGCTGGATCTAGCCGGGATGCAACGTTTCCTGCCTCGCAGCGCAGGTGCAGCGGCACTGGCAAAAATGCTGGCGCTGTTTGGCGTACCGGATTTGCAATTTGAGGTGCGGCTGATATTGAGTCCGGCATGCATCGCTCCCCTGCTCCTGTGCTCCCGACCGGCAGAAAGAAGCCGCCTGGGCTGGACGACCTTTCTGCCAACCGCATACGGCATGGTACGCAACGCCGAAGTGCGTTACCTGCTGAAGCTGTCTTGAACACACCCTACAACGAAAGCGAGGCACTCATGAAACACGAGGGGCGCGGTGTCATCCGGCTCGGCGACGCAACCGACCACGGCGGCAAGGTCACCAGTGCATCGTCCGGCACCACGGTCATGGGCAAGACGGCGGCGCTGGCCGATGACACGACCTTCTGCCCCAAGTGCAAAGGAAACTTCCCGATCACGCCTGATGGCGCCGGCGCAAGGCACATGGGCAAACCGTACGCCTATGACGGCGATGCGACCGCCTGTGGCGCCCGCCTTATCACGTCGCTGTAGCGGAGGCAGTCCATGCATGCAAGCATCCAGGCGGCCTTGTCCGCCTTCGACCTCGCCGCACAGGAGCGGCGCCTGCTGCGGATCGACTTTCCCCATGAGGACGGCCCGCCTGGCGCCATCCTGCTGGTCAATTCGCTGAAGGCCAGAGAGGAAATCTCGCGCGACTTCCGTTTCGAAGCCGAATTGCTGTCCGACGATGCGCATATCGCCCTCAAGGCCATGATGGGCCGCATGGTCACCATTTCCATGGTGCGCGACGATGGCACGCTGCGCCATTTCAACGGCTATGTGGGCGAATTCTGCCTGCTGCGCGCCGATGGCGGCTTCGCCTGGTACAAAATGGTGCTGCAGCCGTGGCTGGCCTTCGCCAGGCTGCGCCAGGACAATGTGTCCTTTCACGGCCAAAGCGTGATGCAGCTGACCGAAACGACATTCGCCCATTACGAACAGCGCGACTGGAAAACCAGCCTGCACGGCGACGATCCGCAGATCACATGCGCCAACCAGCACAATGAAACCGATTACAACCACCTGCACCGGCGCTGGGAAGCACTGGGCTGGCATTACTGGTACGAACACCACGCCGATGGCCATACGCTTTGGCTGGGGGACAACAGCACGTTGGCCGAACTGATCGCCACGGCATCCGGAGACGGCGCCATCAATTTCCATTCCGAATCAGGCTCCATGGAAGACGATGGCCTGAAACAGTGGCAGGCGGTGCGGCGCCTTGGCTCCGGCCAGTTGACGTTGGCAAGTTTCGATTACAAAAGCCCCCAGCCAAGGCTTGCCAGCGGCTACTCCCTGAATCGGCAGGGCGATGTGTTTGCCCACGAGCTATATGAGAACACGGGCGCATATGGCTACAAAGACAGTGATGACGGGCAATCCCTGGCGCAGCGCCGCATGGAAGAAAGCGACCATCTGCGCCAGTATTTCGACGCTGCCGGCAATCACCGCAGTGTCCAGCCGGGCCTGTGCTTCCGGCTCGACGGACATTTCAGCGGCGAAGAAAAGCGCTACCAGCCAGGCCAGGACCGCCCGGAGCGTATCAGCGAACGCGAGTATCTGATCATCTCGGTCGAACACATTGCCTGCAATAACTATCAGGCTGGCCCCGGCGCTCCCTCGCATTACGAGAACAATTTGCTTTGCGTGCGCCGCGACATCCGCTGGCGCCCCGGGCGCAGCTACAACAGCACGCCGTGCATCATGGCTGGCGTGCAAACGGCGCTCGTGGTCGGCCCTGCCGGCGAGGAAATCCATACCGATGCCTTGGGCCGCATCCGCCTGCAATTTCACTGGGACCGCCTGGGCGAGTTCGATGAGCGCAGCTCGCCATGGATCAGAGTCATGATGCCGATGGCGGGCCCGCAAATGGGACACATCGCCTTGCCGCGCGTGGGGCAGGAAGTCGTCGTGCAATTCCAGGACGGCAACATCGACCATCCTGTCGTCATCGGCGTGCTCTACAACAGCGCCAATCCGCCGCCCTGGCAGCTGCCGCAGCAGCGCGCCCTGTCCGGCGTGCGCAGCCGCGAACTGGGCACCCGCAACGCCAACCATCTCGTGCTCGACGATAGCAAGGGGGCGATCCAGGCGCAGCTGCGCAGCGAACATCAGGATAGCCGCCTGTCATTGGGCAACATCACGCGCATCGACGACAACGCCGGACGCAAGGAAGCACGAGGAGAAGGTTTTGAATTAGCCAGCAATGCCTGGGGCGCCGTGCGGGCAAGCAAAGGCATGCTGCTCACCACCGAAACGCCAGCCGGCGCAGGTACGGTCAAGCAACTGGACGAAACACAGGCCCGCCTTGCGCACGCCCGCCAGTTGCAGCAAGGGCTGGCCAGCATGGCCGTTGATGCGGGCGCGCAAGACAGCGCCGGCCAGCAAGGCGCCGTCGCCGATGCCATCGAGCGGCAAAACGCCGCCATCAAGGGGGCCAGCGGCGACTTCCCGGAGTTGTCCGAACCGCATTTGCTGCTGGCCAGCCCGGCCGGTATCGAACTGAGCACGGCCCAGTCGCTCCACCTGGCCGCCAGCGAACACGTGGCGCTCACCAGCAGCAAGCATATTTCACTCGCCAGCGGCGACAGCATCTTTGCCAGCATCGCCAAGACCTTCAGCCTGTTCGTGCACAAGGCCGGCATGAAACTGATCGCGGCCAGCGGCAAGGTATCCATCCAGGCCCACAGCGACGAGGTGGAAATCCTCGCCCAAAAAGTACTGTCGCTGATCAGCGAAGCGGACTGGGTCAACATCAAGGGCAAGAAAGGTGTACGCCTGCACGGCGCCAACCACATGCTGGAAATCAGCGACAAGGTGCAATTCTTCACCTCCTCGCCCGTGCTCTTCAACGGCAACCTGGAAACCCTGGCACCGAAGAGCGTGTCGCAGGAATTTAATGACAGGCCGCATAGCAGTTTTGATCAGGAGGTCTTGCTGGTAAATACCGACGATACGCCGGCCGCTGGCATAGCTTTTGAAATCCTGCGCGATGACGGTAACGTGGCCGGCAAAAGCGCGGAAGACGGTTCCACGCAACTACAAAAATCTACCGGCATGGACAGCTACATCATTCGCTACAAGGGAGAACAGCCGTGAGCGATAACAATGAACTGAACAAACGCGGCAATCACCGAGGAAATTTCTCACAGAATGTAGGTGGTGCAGCAGAGTATGCCGTGTATATGACGAGGAACAGCGATACGGCGCGCCATGAGGTAGCAAAACCACCGGGGAAGGTAATACCGATCATTTTTTTACCAGGCGTCATGGGGAGTAATTTACGTATGTCCAGGGCGCGGCAAAAACGATTGGAGCGCCCGGACAATCGAGCGTGGCGACCGGACGACTTGATGGGGGTCGGAGGAATGACAGACGTTGCAGCCGGAACTGGTTTGGGCGGATGGTTCAGAGAGGCTACGCCTCAACAACGTCAGTTGGTGTTTGATCCCAACGAAACTGAAGTCGAGTATTACCATTACACAGAGAACAAGGATCGTTTTGATGCGGAGGGACCAGAAACAATGGCATCCGATATACGCCATCAAAATGTTCCCGATAGCTTGACCGCCATACCACCATTGATGGGCTCGAACAAAATTACCCCCGGCAATCGTCCTGTACAAGGCAAGCCGCAGGCGTTCGCCACCCCAGCGCAGGTGGCGCGATGGCGCGGCTGGAGCGAAGTACTGTTCGATGGAGCTTATGGCTCCATGCTCCAACACACTGAAAAACACATGAACAATATCGTGTTGGGCGGTAAATTGCATCCAGTCTGGCGCGGGACAAGTGGCTTGGGTGCGTCGGTGATGAAAGACCCTTCTTCGTTTGGTGGCGTGTCAGGCAATCCCATCACTGAAGAAGACTTGAAAAAAATCGCGGCATGCTGGTATCCAGTTCACGCGATGGGTTACAACTTTGTGCAGAGCAATGGCGCCACTGCCGTGACCATTGCCAGACGCCTAAGAGCCTTGGTCAAAAATTATCGTGAGCGCGGCTTCAAATGTCATGAAGTCATTCTGGTCACGCACAGCATGGGTGGCCTGTTAGCCCGCGCCTTGATACACCCCGACTATGGAAAAATAGTCAATGATAATGACCTGACAATACTTGGCATTTATCACAGTGTAATGCCGGCCATTGGCGCCGCCGGAGCATATAAACGCATGCGCTTCGGCTTTCAGGAGAAAAACACTACTGCGGGTGAATACGAAGCAGAGGTACTTGGCATAAATGGTATCCATGCTACCGCCATTCTGGCGAATGCCCCGGCACCGCTGGAGATGATGCCTGGCGTCGTCTACGGTGAAAAGTGGCTCAGGGTGGTGGATCAGCAAGACAAGGAACTGTGGAGCTGGCCGCGCGAGGGCGCTACAGCATTGGATGCCATCTATTTACAGCCACCCCATGCGTGGTGGCGGCTGATAAATCCGGAATGGATAAATCCGGCCAAAATAGAAGAAAAGAATGGCGGTGGTTTGATGGAAGTGAATCGCAGACTTAAAAACGCATTTGAATTTTTAGAATCCATGAAAAATACCTTCCATTCTCTTACTTACGCAAGCTACTGCGCGTCGCCGAAACGCTTAAGCTATGGCAATGTCACATTCAAAGTAATCGATGGGCTTAACAACGAACTCCCTTATACCAAAGAAAAAATCAAGTCACTTTCTCCCGAAAAATGGATACTAAAAGTAGACAACGCAAAAAATGAGCTTATTGTTCAAAATGAATCTCAAAAACTACGGTTGAAGCTAATGCCAGCCAATGCCGCTGGAGATGACACAGTCCCGTCAAAAAACTTAGAAAAATGTTTCAACAAGGAAAGGCTATTTATTCATGGGATGAAGGATGGAACTGATTATGGTCACCAAGACAGCTATTCAAATCCCAATGTACTTTCTTCAATGTTGTATTCCATCATAAAAATCGCAAAAACCGCACAGTGGACTTAATCATGCTTAGTCAAAAACGAAAAATATTATTTCTCTTCACTACCATTGCAGTATTTGGATTACTTCAGCCTTTCAATGCACGAAGTGCAATCGAGGAGAATTCCGTGTCAGAAAACGTCCCTCTTACTAAACGTCTTGAACTTCTCTTTCTCAAAACGAAACTGGCATGTTTTGGACGTTATGCCATTCTTATACCGCAAGAGACAGAATTGATTTTTGGGGAAACATCATTACCATCGACGATTGACATAAGAACCGATGGCTTCGCGGGAAGAGACAAACAAGTCTTAGACGATATTGAACGAATAAAACTCAATAACCCCACTTCTGAAATTATATACAGCGGAACTTCCCCAATTGAAGACAGTTGGCAGCTTCAGTATTTTTCTGACAAATACACCAAGGAGACAGGCAATGCATTTTTCAATACATATCTTACTAGAGGAAATATCACATTTACCATAGGGGATTCCACCCGTGAAGGAACAACAAAAGCAGACACCGCCGCTCGACAAATAGTTCGCGCCAATAGTTTGCGATTACGTGAAGAATCTGACATACCTGCCGAACCGGGAAATTGCATTTCTTACGGATTCATTAGTGAAAATAGCTATGATGAGCAAGAAATAGTTAGTGCAGGCCTGCACTTTCCCAGCTTTCCTGACGTCACATTTTCAATAAGTTCAAATAAAAATGCATATATGGATTATTCAAGTGAATTGTATGAAGAAATGCGCACTGAGTTATCTCTATTGGGACGTATTGATATAGCCAAGAAAAGACAAGGAAAGAACTATCCCAGACGCACCTTGTTGCGTGAAGGCAAGCGCGACGTGCAACACTGGCATGGAGAAGAGTCGTTGATACGGCGTACCGATGGCGTGCATGATTTTGAATGGGCATTGGTGGGCAAACCAAAGGACATCGCCAATCCGTCAGTATTGGAAGTCAAGATGTACACCAAAGTCGCCCATAACATGGTCGGCGCCGCCGACGCATCGTCGCTGACGGACGACGAAGCCATCGCCTTGTGGGACAAGCTGCTCTCCGGCCTGAAGTTTCGGGTGAAAGTGCCGGGCGCCCCGCCGGGGTCCTACTATATCGATCCGGACAAGCCGGCGCAGTGACGGCTGGACTAGCCTCTGCTTGCGCCCTGCCAGCTGTTGCGCTAGCATGGCCTTTTGCCCGAAAGCTTCCATGCCCGTCACCCTGCGCCCCGCCCTGCCCTTGGACATAGCCGCCCTGTGGGCCCTGCGCACCGTAGCCGTGCGCGTCAGCTGCGCCACGCATTATGAGCCCGAGCAGATTGCCGCGTGGACGGCTTCGCCCGTGCCGCCATCGTATGTCGCCATGCTGGCCGACGGTGGCGGCATCGTGGCCATGCATGGCGCGGCCATCGCCGGCTATGCCATGCTCGATGCGGAGAAACAGGAAGTCGATGCCGTCTTTGTCGATCCCGCGCAGGCGGGGCTGGGGACCGGCAAGCGGCTGCTGGCGGCGCTGGAGCAGTTGGCGCGACAGCGCGGCATCGGCCGCCTGCGATTATCGGCCTCGCTCAATGCCGTGCCGTTTTACCGGGCGGCAGGATTCGTGGCCTTGCGCGAGGAAGCATATGCCCACCCCAGCGGCATCAGCCTGGCCAGCGTGGCGATGGAAAAGGAGTTGACGCCCGCCTGAGCCTTCAGTCGGGCACCGCGCCCGCTTCGGACTCTGCCAGGCATCGCTGCAGCCTGGCGATCAGGGCGCGCACTTCGTCGTCGCCCAAGTCCAGCGGATCGCCGTTGGCGCCCACGGCGATCAGGCAGATGGCCGAGCCGTCATACCAGGCGTCCAGGCGTTCTTCTTGATTACTCATACGCTTCTGCCTCCTGCTGCAAGTCCGCCAGCAAATCGTAGGGCGCCGCGACGCTGGCACTGCCTTGCGGCACGGCGAATACGAAAGCCAGCTCGCCGTTGCCCCGCATGCCGGGCAGCCATTTTTGCAGGAAATCACCGAGCGCGATGGGGCGCGGCTGGTAGCCGGCCCAGTCGCCGCTGGCGCACGCTTGCGCGAATGCCGCTTCCGGCCAGAACGGGATGGCGACCCGCCCGTCCACCTGCGCCGTGGCCCAGCCCGCTTGGTACAATCCCCACACTTGCTGCGTATCGGCCGCCTGACGCACGAAGTAGCCGTACCGTTCGGCGGACGGCAAGCCTGCCACCTGTTTGACCTTTTCAGGATGCATGGTCGTCCCATACCCGTAATTCCGGCCCGCACCAGCCCGTCACCATGTCGAGGGCGTCCAGTATGACGTCTTCCAGCGCCTCATCCTGCGTGGCCGCGCGCATGTCGTGCAGCAAGCCGGCCACTTGCGCCGCCGTCACGCCGCAGGCCTGGTAGCGCAGCAGGATGGCGCGCAGCGCGAGCAGACCCGCCCTGGCGTCCAGCGCAGCGCGCAGTTCGCTGTCGATGCCGGCGATGATGGTTGGCGGCATCTCAATCCGCTTCCCATTCGATGCCGGCAGGCCGCGCGCCGCCCGTCCTGAAAAAGGCGAGCAAAGCCCGCTGGCACTGTTCCACATCCACGCACCAGGCTTCCGGATATTCATCCACCTGGCCATTGCTCAGCAAGTAGCTGCACGCGCCCTCCGCCTCCTCGTCACCGAGCGAATGAAAACTCACGTCATCCTGTCCCGACAGGTACATCAGCCAGGCGTTGCCGCCATTGCGCAGCATGCACAGGGCCGCGCCCTGTGCGGCATCCTCGGCCATGGTCAGCCACAGCTCGCATTGCGCCAGGGCGCGCGCTTCCAGCAGCGCCTGCTCCAGCGCGGGGATGCTGTCCACCACACGGGGCTCGCCGTGCAGATTCAGTTCCATCGTCATGCCTTTTCTCCACTCAGGTCGGTCGTCGCCAGTGCCGTGCTCAGGTACAGCTTGCCGCTCAGGTCTTGCAGCAGGCTGCTCTGGCGCAAGCGGTCCATTACGGGGCCTTTCACTTCGGCCAGGTTCAGGCTGATGCCGCGCTTGGCCAGGGTGCTGTTGAGCTCAATCAAGCCCAGCAAGGCCGTGCTGTCGATCTGGTTAACGGCCGACAAGACCAGCACCAGGTGGCGCGCCGTCGGATGGCCGCGCAACTCTTCTTCCACCCGCTCGGTGACGGCTTCGACATTGCCGAAGAACAGGCCCGCGTCGATGCGCAGCAACAAGACGTCCGGCAAGGTTTTCGCCTCGTAGCGCTCCACGTTACGGAAGTGCTCACTATTCGGTATACGCCCCAGCACGGCGATGTGGGGGCGGCTGGCGCGCCAGATCAGGGTGCCCATCGACAGCAGCACGCCGATCACCACGCCCGCTTCCACGCCCAGCACCAGCACGCCGGCCGTCGTCGCCAGCAGGGCCAGCGCATCGCTGCGGTCGTAGCGCCACGACAGCTTCAAGGTATCCCAGTCCAGCAGGCTGGCCACGGCAAAGATGATGGTGGCCGCCAGCACGGGCAGCGGCAGCAGGGCCAGCCAGCCCGTGGGCGCCACCAGCGCCAGCGCCAGCAAGCTTGCCGTGATGATGCTGGCCAAGGGGGTATTTGCGCCCGCCTGGAAATTGACGGCCGAGCGCGATATGGAACCGGTCACGGGAAAGCCGCCCGACAGGGCGCTGGCCACATTGGCCGCGCCCAGGCCCAGCAGTTCGCGGTTGGTGTGCAGCTTTTCGCCGCGCTTTTGCGCCAGGGTCTGCGCGGCGGACATGCTCATCAGAAAGATGATGAAGGCGATCAACAGCGCTGGCGACAGCAGCGTTCGCCAATGGGCACTGGAGGTGGCCAGGTTCAGGCCGGGCAAGCCGCTGGGCACGTGGCCCGTCGTTTGCACGCCCATGCTGTCCAGGCCGCAATACGTGACCAGCACGATGCCCGCAATCACCAGCGCCATCGGCGCCAGGCGCGCGCCCACGTCGGCGGCTACCTTGTTCAGGCCGCAGCGCTGCAGCAGACCCGACAGATAGCGTTTCGCCAGCCACAGGAACAGCAGGCTGGACACCCCCAACACGAGGCTGGGCGTGTGCCAGTGGGGCCAGGTGGCGCCCAGCAAGGGGGTGATCTGGCCCCAGATGATCAGGATCGCCGCACCATTGCTGAAACCGCTGATCACAGGGCGCGAGAGGAAACTGGCCATGAAGCCCAGGCGCAGCACGCCGCACAGCAGCAGGACGAGGCCGCTGATGAAGGCCAGCTGGGCAGCCAGGACGATATACAGGGAAGAGCCGGGGTCGGCCAGCGGCGCCAGGGCGGCGGCCGTCATCAGCGAGACGATGGCCATGGGTCCGACCGACTGCGTCATGCTGCTGCCGAACAAGGCGTACAGCACGGGCGGCAAGATGCTGGCGTAGATGCCGACCACGGGCGGCAAGCCCGCCACCAGGGCGTAAGCCATGCCTTGCGGCACCATCATCATGGCGACAACGATACCGGCAGTGATGTCCCCGGCCAACAGAGGACGCCGGTATTGCCTGAGCCAGAGCAGCATGATCGATCCCAAAATCTGAAAACCGAAGCCTATCATGCGACGAGGCCGGCTGACAGGGGGCACGCACTCAGTCTTGCAGCAATTGCGCCTTCACGGCGTCGAGGATTTCTTGCGACAGGGCTTCGTCGTCGATGGAGCGGGCCAGCACCATGGCCCCCACCATGGCGGAAAAGGTGGCGATCGCCTGCTGGCGCCGCCGTTCCGGCGCGTCATCGGGCATCAACTCCTGCAGCATGGCGAACTGCTGCTGCGTGGCTTGCGTGAAGGCGGGGCGCGCGCCGGGCGACATGCGCGCCACGTCGACGCCCATGGCCGCCGCCGGGCAGCCCGTGCCGGGCTGGTCGCGATGCCGGGCGGTCAGGTAGCTGTCGACGATGGCCGGCAGCGCCTGCTGCGGGGCCTGCGCGATCTTCGTCCGCCAGCCTTCCAGCGATTTCTCCAGCGCATGCTGGCAGGCCTCGACCATCAGGTCTTCCTTCGAGGCAAAATGCCCATAGAAACCGCCGTGCGTGAGACCCGCGCTCTTCATCAGGTCGGCCACGCCGATGCCGTCATAGCCCTTTTCGCGGAACAGCCTGGCCGCCGTTTCGACGATGCGCTCGCGGTTCAGCGCCGCCTGCTCTCTGCTTACCTTCATGCTGGCCTCCCACATTAATGTCAACCATCATATAACTTTGCACGGGATTGCGCCACTCTGTTAACAAGCGCACCGTATGGCGCCCCTGCCGGGCCGATACTGGATTATCGTTTCCCAGGAGGCCAGCATGAACGAAAACAAGGACCAATCCGCCGGTAACCTGCAGCGCAGCATCCAGCATGAGCAGGATCAGCGCGATAAGCAGCGCGATGCCGCCAAGCCCGCCGAGCAGCAAAGCCGCCAGCCCGTGCAGACGGGCAACCGCAGCCAGCCGGGCACGCCCCTGCCCGCCCAGCACCTGGACAAGCCCGGCATCGAGGCGCAGATGCAGCTGAAACCCCGCTTCCTGGCGCCCGACTATTGCGGCAGCGGCAAGCTGGCCGGCATGGTGGCCATCATCACGGGCGGCGACTCGGGCATCGGCCGCGCCGTGGCCGTGCTGTATGCCCGCGAAGGGGCCGATGTCGCCATCATCTATTTGAACGAACACGAAGACGCCAACGAAACCAAGCGCTACGTGGAAGCGGAAGGCCAGAGCTGTTTATTGATTCCCGGCGACGTGCGCGAACAGCGCTTTTGCCAGGAAGCCGTCAGCCAGGTAATGGCCAAATTCAACCACATCGACGTGCTGGTAAACAACGCCGCCTTCCAGGAACACGCGGCATCCCTGCTCGACCTGAGCGAGGAGCGCTTCGACCTGACCATGAAAACCAATGTCTACGGCTATTTCCACATGGCAAAGGCCGTACTGCCCCATTTGCAGCGGGGCGCATCCATCATCAACACGGGTTCCGTGACGGGCTTGCAAGGCTCGAAGCACTTGCTCGACTATTCCACCACCAAGGGCGCCATCCACGCGTTTACCATGGCGCTGGCCGGCAACTTGCTGGAAAAAGGCATCCGCGTGAACGCCATCGCACCCGGCCCCGTGTGGACGCCGCTCAACCCGGCCGACAAATCGCCGGAAGAAATCCGGACATTCGGCGCGGACACGGACATGCGCCGCCCGGCCCAGCCCGAGGAATTGTCGCCCGCCTACGTCTTTCTCGCCTCGCCCGCCTGTTCCAGCTACATCAGCGGCATCGTCCTGCCCGTCACCGGCAGCGTGGGAGAATAAGCGATGGCGCGGGCACTCTGGAAAGGCGCCATCAGCTTCGGCCTCGTGCACATCCCCGTCGAGCTGATTTCGGCCAGTCTCGACCATGAACTGGATCTGTCCATGCTGGACCGGCGCGACTTCGCGCCCATCGGCTACAAGCGCTACAACAAGCAGACGGGCAAGGATGTCGAGTGGGACGACATCATCAAGGGCTACGAATACAAGACGGATGAATACGTGGTGCTGTCCGAGGAAGACTTGAAGCAGGCCAACGTGAAAGCCACGCAAACGATCGACATATCGACCTTTGTCGACGCGGCGGACGTGCCGCTGACGTTTTACGAGCACCCATATTATTTGCTGCCCGCCAAGGGCGGCGAAAAGGTCTATGCGCTGCTGCGCGAAACCTTGCGCAAGGCGAACAAAGTGGGCATCGCCACGGTTGTCATGCGCACCAAGCAGCATCTGTGCGCGCTCGTCTGCATAGGCGACGCCATCGTGCTCAATACCCTGCGCTTTGCCGACGAGCTGCGTGCCACGGACGACCTCGATTTACCGGGCAGCACCCTGAAGGCGGCCGGCATCAGTGACAAGGAACTCAAGATGGCCCTGTCTCTCGTGGAGGGCATGAGCGAAGCGTGGAAACCGGAGCAGTATCACGACAGCTACCGCGAAGACGTGCTGGCGCTGGTGAAAAGGAAAATCAAGGCGAAACAGACCAAGACGATTACCCCGCCCGCGCCCGAGCCGGAAGAGGAGCGCAGCAGCAACGTGATCGACCTGGTGGCCCTGCTGCAGCAAAGCCTGGGCAAGAAGGCGCCCGCTGCCGCGCCGCGCAAGAGTACTGCCAAGGCAAGCTCAACGACTGCGGCCAAGCCGGCTGCGCGCAAAGCCGCGGCACCACGCCGCAAGGCTGCCTGACTTCATGCCCGGTGTGACGCCTGCCCGTCCTCCATGATCAGCGCATGGTGGGCGCCCACGGCCGCCATCACGCCATCGGCCATGGCGAACGTGATATTGGCCATGGCGCGCGCCGCATCGCCGGCCGCATGCACGCCGGGCACGGACGTCATCTTCATGGCATCGACTTGCACGATGGGTCCCATCATGCCCTCTTCCAGCACGCAGCCCAGCTGCTGCGCCAGCGCACTGGCCTGCTGCACGGGGGCGGCCAGGAACAGCGCGCGCAGGGGCAGCAAGCGGCCATCGGCCAGGCGCGCGCCGCTGAGCGCGGGAGCATTTCCCTCAACAGCCATGACGGCCGTGCTTTCCAGCGCCACGTTGCGCCGTGCCAGCAATTGCAACGCGTCATCATCGAGCGGCGGCATGCCTGCCGTAAACAAGGTCACGTCGCCCCAGTCGGCAATCAAGCTGGCCTGGTGCACGGAGGCGGGCAAGCGGCCCAGCACGCCGATGGGGCCGCCGCCAATTTCATAGCCGTGGCAATACGGGCAATGCAGCACCGTCTGTCCCCAGCGTTCGGCCACGCCTGGCAGCTGGGGCAAGACGTCGCGCACGCCCGTGGCCAGGATGAGGCGGCGGCCTGCGATGAGCTGGCCATCGTCGAGGCTGACGCTGAAGGCAAGCTTGCCGGAAGAACCCGGCGTGGCCTGGCGCACCGTGCCCGTCAGCTGGCTCACGTTCGGATATGCGGCCAGCTGCGCGCGCGCCTCGGCCAGGATGGCGCTGCCGGACTTGCCGTCCTGCGCCAGCACGCCGTGCGCGCGGGCGGCAAAACGGTTGCGTGGCATGCCGGCGTCAATGACGGCGATGGGACGGCGCGTGCGCGCCAGTTGCAGCGCGGCCGACAGGCCGGCAAAGCTGCCGCCGATGATGATGACATCAAACATGGAGTAGTCCTCAAGGATGGCTACGGATAGGGGGAAGCGGCGGCAGGCCGCCGGCGATGAAAGGCGCGCCATCGCCTATATCGAGCAGCAAGGCTTGCAGGCTGATCTCGCCCAGGCGCGCCACCAGCATGGCTTCGGCCTCGCGGTAAACGTCGGCCAGCACGCGCGTGACGGCCCGCTCCACCAGGCATTGCGCGTGGGGTTCGCCGATGCGTGCGCCGATGTCGACCTTTAGCGTCACGCTTTCCTGCAGGGCCGCATACACATCGCGCAGGCTGATGGCGGACAGGGGCCGCGCCAGCGACCAGCCGCCCCCATGGCCGCGCACCGATTGCACGAGGCCCGCATGGCGCAGGCTGGCCATCGTGCGCCGCACCACGACGGGATTCGTGTGCAGGCATTGCGCCAGGGTGTCGGAAGTCATGGGTTCCACCTGCCCGGCCATGTGCAGCAGGCCGTGCAGGACGGTGGAGAGTCGGCTGGGCGTTTTCATGTAACAAGTATAGTTACAAATAAATGCAAACGCAAGTAAACTGCGTATGCGGTCTATCTACCCAGGGAAGTCCAGTTTTTTCATGGCCGCATCGATGCCCTTCGCGCTGCGCGCATAACCGGCCCATGGCGCATTGCCCACGTCGAGACGACTGTGCACATTGCCGACATTCCATTGGTCGCCCGCCTTCAGCTTGTCCAGCTCATCCCAATCCAGCGGCACGGAAATGCCCAGTCCCGAGCGCGTGCGGGCCGACCATGCGCACACGGTGGTGGCGCCGCGCCCATTGCGCAGGTAGTCGATGAAAATCTTGCCTACCCGGTTCGCCGGCCCGCTTTTCACGACGAAACGCTGCGGTATCAGCTGGGCCATGTGGGCCACGATGGCTTGCGAAAACGCCTTCACCGTATCCCAGTCATGCTTGGGGCGGATCGGCACGACCACGTGCAAGCCCTTGCCGCCGCTGGTTTTCAGCCAGGCGGGCAGGCCCAGCTCCGTCAAAAAGGCGCGCAGCAGCACGGCCGCCTCCCGGATGGCAGGCCAGTCCACGCCCTTGCCCGGGTCCAGGTCGAACACCAGGCGGTTCGGCGTGTCATAGGCGCTGGCCAGTGCGTTTTGCGTATGGAATTCCACCACATTCCATTGCGCGGCCGACAGCAAGCCTTGCGCGGTGGCCACTTCCAGCATGGGCGGATGTTCGGGGTCGAGGCGCGCATCGAGCTGCCGGACGCCCGGCATTTTGCCTGTATCCGCATGTTTCTGGAAAAACAGCTCGCCGCCGACGCCGGCCGGCGCGCGCACCAGCGAGACGGGCCGCCCGCGCAGATGCACGAGCATCAGCTTGCCCACCAGCGCGTAATAGCGCACCAGGTCGATCTTCCTCGCGCCGCTGTCCCTGTCGATCACCCGCTCCGCATGGCTGACCTTGAAACTGGCCGGCAAGACCTTGTCCGGCTCCCCTTTGTCGTGCATGGCTTTCTCCTTGATGACGGGCTGCGCCCGCTCGCGCACGATGGCGCCGGCTTTCTTATCCAGGCGCAAGCCAAGAAACACCGCATGGCGGATGGAACCGCCGCTGGTCCACTGCGCAAAACTCACTTCCGCCACCAGCTGCGGCTTGACCCACAGGGGCTGGCGCACCCCGCCCGCCTTGCCCGTGAACGGACTGGCATCGATGGCGAGCGCATCGAGGCGGCGCCGCAAATCGCGCAATGCGGCATCGTCAAAGCCGCTGCCGACATTGCCCGCATAGCGCAATTGCCCCTCGTCATCATAGATGCCCAGCAACAGGGAACCGAGGCCTTCGCGCGCGCCCTGCGGCGCCGTGTAGCCGCCAATGACGAATTCCTGGCGCTGCCCGCACTTGAGCTTGATCCAGTCGCCGGAGCGGCGCGATACATACGGCGCGCCGCGCCGCTTGCCGATCACTCCTTCCAGCCCCAGCTTGCAGGCGTGGGCCAGCAATTGCCGCGGCCCCGCATCGAGCGCGTCGCTGAAACGCACGAGCGGCGACGTTGGCAGGCTGAGCAACAGCTGCTGCAGCAGCGCGCGACGCGCCTCGACAGGCTGGCGGCGCAGATCGTGGCCGTCGAAATACGCCACGTCGAACAGATAGTATGTGATCTCGCTCGTCGTTTCCGCCTCGAACGCGCGCTGCAAGGCACCGAAGTCGGGCCGGCCATCGGCGCCGTTGACGACGATTTCGCCGTCATACCAGCCCGGTGGCAAGCCCAGCTTATGCAAGGCGGCATGCAGCGTCGGCAGCTTGTGCGTCCAGTCATTGCCATTGCGCGTGAACAGGGCGACCTGTTCGCCATCGCAGCGTGCCAGGATGCGGTAGCCGTCGAATTTCAGTTCAAAGATCCAGTCCTGCGCATCGGCTGGCGGCGCCTCGGCCAGGGTGGCCAATTGCGGCGACAAGGTGGCGGGCAGCTTTGCCGCCGGCGCCGCCGGCGCTGTTGCCGCCGCTGTTGCCGCCGCTGTTGCCGTATCATCGCGCTTCCTGCGCCGGGGCATGGCCTTGTCCTTCACGCTGTCGGGGAATTCGTCGACGACGGAAAATTCCAGCGCCGGCCGGGCATATTCGTCCTTTTCCTTGATCAGCAGCCAGGCCGGCTGCTTTTCGCTGCGCTTGTCGCCCTTGCCCTTCATGCGCACCAGCACCCACTTGCCATGCATCTTGTGTCCGTGCAAGGTGAATTTCAGTTCGCCCGCCGCCAGGGCCTTGCGCGCATCGGGCGTGGCTGCCTGTGGCTGCCACGTGCCCCTGTCCCAGATGATGACCTTGCCTGCGCCATACTGTTTTTCAGGAATCGTGCCTTCAAAGCTGGAATACGCGATCGGATGATCTTCCACCTGCACCGCCATGCGCTTGTCATGGGTATCGTAGCTGGGGCCTTTCGGCACGGCCCAGCTTTTCATCGTGCCGTCCAGTTCCAGGCGAAAATCGTAGTGCAGGCGGCTGGCCCAGTGCTTCTGGATGACGAACGTCAGCATATCGCCCTGCGCCTCGTCGCCGCCGGCCGGTTCGGGCGTGACGGCGAAATTGCGCTTGGACCGGTACATTTTCAAGGCGGCTTTCATGGCGAACCCATGCAGTAAGGATGGCACCGAGTCTAGGCCGCCAGGGCTGCCGGCGCGGTACGCCAGCTAACAGAGCGACCGCCCGGGCAAATGTAAGTGTTTGTAATTACTTGAAAACCCTGTCAACGCTATTGTCGTACGGCGCGTTTTTGCCTCAGTGACAGGGGAAATGCATCTCCTGAACTACAACCCACTTCTCGAGGAACTGCACCATGAAAAAAGTAATCGCTACTCTGATCGCCGGCTTGTTCGCTACCGCAGCCTTTGCTCAAACGCCAGCCGTGCCTGCCAAGGCCGAAGCGAAGCACACCAAGGAAGTGGCTAAAGCAGAAGCCAAGGAAACCAAAGCTGTCGTAAAAGCCGACGCGAAAGAAGCAGCCGTTGCCGCAGATGCCAAAGCCGATGTCGCCAGCGCCAAGGCTGACGCCGCAGCGACCAAGGCCAAAGCCCATCACAAGGCAAAAAAAGCCAAGGCCAAGGCCGCCGAAGACAAAGCTGAAGCGACCGCGGCAGCCAAGTAATCCGCCGCATTTCGCCCCACGCAAAAAGACAGCTTCGGCTGTCTTTTTGCATTTTCATGCGCGCATCACACTGCAACAGCACATAAAACAGGTGATTGTAAGAAAGTGTAAACGAGGTCAACTGTATCTTCCCGGGCCGCGTTTTATGCTCAGTGACACGGGAATCATCCCGGCACACCAGACAAACCACCACCGAGGACTGCACCATGAAAAAAGCAATTGTTACCCTGATCGCCGGCCTGTTCGCCACCGCAGCCTTCGCCCAAACCCCAGCCGCCCCGGCAGCAGCAGTGCCTGCCAAAGTGGAAGCGGCCCACACCAAGGCCGTCGTGAAAGCGGATGCCAAGGAAGCGCAAGCCGTCGTCAAAGCCGATGCGAAAGAAGCCAAGGCTGTTGTTGCCGCGAAAACGGACGTGGCCAGCGCGAAAACGGAAGCCACCGCCACCAAGGCCAAGGCGCATCACAAAGCCAGGAAAGCCAAGGCCAAGGCCGACGAAAAACTGGCCTCGGCCACGGCTGAAGCCGCGCCTGCCGCAGCCAAGTAATCGCACCTGCCGCCACAAGCCCACCTTACTACTCACATTCGGACCAAGGATTACATCATGAAAAAAGTCATCGCTACCCTGATCGCCGGCCTGTTCGCTACCGCAGCCTTCGCCCAAACCCCTGCCGCTCCGGCAGCAGCCGTACCCGCCAAGGCGGAAGCGGCCCACACCAAGGCCGTGGCCAAGGCTGACGCCAAGGAAACCAAGGCCGTCGTGAAAGCCGATGCGAAAGAAGCGCTTGTCGCCGCCGATGCGAAAGCCGACGTGGCCAGCGCCAAGGCCGACGCGAAAGTGAGCAAGGCCAAGGCCCACCACAAGGCGCACAAGGCCAAGCTGAAAGCGGACGAAGCGAAAGCGGCGGAAGCCATTCCAGCAACGCCAGCGAAGTAATTCCTTACGCGCCAAAAAAAAGGCAGCTTCGGCTGTCTTTTTGCATTGGAAAAGCACTGCACTAGCGGAAAGCCCATCCGCCGATGCCAGCGCCGATGTAAATCCACGTAAAGACAGGGAAAACGACGCTTTTCAGTCACAAAATAGTTGCCGCCATGGCCAGCGCCCCATAAAATTGAGAATTATTCTCATTCTCATTCACGTTTCAGGAGCCGTTTCATGCCAGGTCGCACCCTTCCGTTTTCCCGTCCCGCGCTGTCGCCGCACCCGCTCACCCTGGCGATCTCACTGGCGCTGTGCGCCGGCATGGCGCATGGCGCCGAGAGCCCTGCGGCCGATGGCGCTGCCGACGATACGCCGGTGATGCAAACCATCACGGTCACGGGCAGCAGCGACGCCAACGCCTATACTGCGCGCAAGAGCGCTTCGGCCAGCAAGTTCGACCTGTCGCTGCGCGATACGCCGCAAGCCGTCTCCGTCGTCACGCGCGCGCAAATGGACGATTTCAAGCTCGACAACGCCAGCAAGGTGCTGGCGCAAACGACGGGCGTGACAGTGGAAGCGGTGGAAACGGACCGCACCTATTACACGGCGCGCGGCTACGACATCACCAATTTCCAGTTCGACGGCGTGGGCATTCCTTTCGTCTTCGGCAATGTCATGGGCGATCTCGATACGGCGCTGTTCGAGCGGGTCGACATCGTGCGGGGCGCGAATGGCCTGATTTCCTCCACCGGCAATCCATCGGCCACCGTCAACTTCGTGCGCAAGCGCCCCACTGCCGGCCTGGCCGCTTCGGCCGGCGTCACGCTGGGTTCCTGGAATACGCGCCGCCTCGACGCCGACGTGTCCACGCCGCTCAGCGCCGATGGCAAGGTGGCCGCGCGCTTCGTTGTCGCACATGAAGAAGGCGATTCCTACCTGGACCGCTACTCGCCGCGCAAGGATGTCGCCTATGCCATCGTCGAGGCAAAGCTGACGCCGGACACCAGCCTGACCGTGGGCCATAGCTACCAGAACAACCTGGCCAAAGGCGGCATGTGGGGCGCCCTGCCCATCGCCTACACGGACGGCACGCCGACGAACTACCCGATTTCCACCTCGACCTCAGCCGACTGGTCGCGCTGGAACATCCTCAACAACAGCACTTTCGCCGAACTGGCGCACCAGTTCAATGCCGACTGGCGCGTGGCCGCCACGGCCACCTATAACCGCTCCACCTCCGATTCGAAGCTGTTCTACGTCTACGGCACGCCGGACAAGGCGACGGGCGACGGCTTGTTCAGCTATCCCTCGCGCTACGGATCGACCAACAAGCAGCGCCTGCTCGATGTCGCCGCCACGGGAAAATTCACCCTGGCCGGACGCCAGCATGACCTCAGCATGGGCTTGGCCTGGTCGAAATCGACGCTCGACGATGTGTCCTACTATGGCCGCGGCATCGGCACGGCCCTGCCAAATGGCACGGCGTTCGACGGCTCCTATCCTGAACCGGCCTTTGACGCCTCGACCGATGGCAGTTCCTACAAGGATGAACGCAAGAACGCCTATCTGGCCGCCCGCTTCAACCTGGCCGACAATACCCGGCTGCTGGCAGGCGTGAATACCGTCAAGGCCGACAGCACGGGCAGCGCATATGGCGTCAGCCAGGCCAAGTCGCAAAGCGACACCACGCCGTACGTCGGCCTGGTGTACGACATCGGCCGCCACGTGTCGGCCTACGGCAGCTACACGGAGATCTTCAATCCGCAAAGCAGCATCGACAGCACGGGCCAGACCCTGGCGGCAGCCACCGGCAAGAGCCTGGAAGCGGGCCTGAAAAGCGACTGGTTCGACGGGCGCCTGAACCTGTCCGGCGCGCTGTTCAAGACGCGCCAGAAGAACGTGGCCGAAGCGGCCGGCACGACGCCCGACTTCAAGACGTTCTACAAGGGCGTCGATTCGGAATCGCAAGGCGTCGAACTCGATGCCTCGGGTGAACTGGCGAAGGGCTGGCAGGCCAACGCCGGCTATTCGCAGCTGCGCATCAAGGGCGACGATGGCCAGGATGCGCGCACCTTCATCCCGCGCAAGCAGTTCCACCTTGCCACCACCTACCATGTGCCGGCAATGCCGGCGCTGAAAGTGGGCGCCAGCCTGACGTGGCAGGACGCCATCTACAACAGGATAGACGACAGCACCACCCTGCACCAGGGGGCGTATGCGCAATTGGGCCTGATGGCCAGCTACGCCATCAGCCGCAACGTCAGCCTGTCGCTGAACCTGAACAATGTGACGGACAAGAAGCATCTGACCAGCTTGTACTGGACCCAGTCGCTGTACGCGCCCGGCCGCAATGGCAGCGCCACCCTGAGCTGGAAATACTAGGGGGCCGCCATGCGACTGCGTCCCCCCATGGTCATTCTGCACCGCTGGTTCGGCCTGGCGGTGGCGCTCTTCCTGTTCGTTTCCGGCCTGACGGGCGCCGTGATCTCGTGGGATCACGAGCTCGATGCCTGGCTCAATCCGCAGCTGTTCCACGCCGCCAGCGGCGCGCATGCGGGACCGGCACGATCGGGGCTGGAACTGGCGCGCCAGCTCGAGGCGCAGGACCCGCGCCTGCGCGTCAACTACACGCTTACGACGCTTGAACCCGGCCACACGGCGCTGCTTTCCGTCGAAGGACGGCCGGATCCCGCCACGGGAAAAGCCTTTGAACCGGGCTTCAACCAGGTGGCCATCGATCCCGTCACGGGCGCCATCCAGGGCACGCGCCAGTGGGGCGTGGTCTCGCTGACGCGGGAAAACCTGCTGCCCTTCCTGTATAAACTGCATTACACCATGCACATCCCCGATGGCTGGGGCATCGAACTGGGCGTCTGGTTCATGGGCATCGTCGGCATCGTGTGGCTGTTCGATTGCGGCATAGCGCTGTACCTGTCGTTCCCGAACTGGCGCAGCTGGCGCAAGTCGCTGGCCTTCCGCTGGCGCCAAGGCGGCCACAAACTGAACTTCGACCTGCACCGTTCGGGCGGCGTGTGGGTCTGGTTGCTGCTGCTGGTGCTGGCGATTACTTCCGTGTCGATGAATTTGCAAACCCAGGTGATGCGCCCCCTGGTAGCGAAGTTTTCCACCCTCAGCCCGAACGCCTTCGACAGCCGCACGCCGCAGCCGCCCGGCAAGCCCATCGAGCCGCGGCTGACGCGCGAACAGGCCGTGGCGCTGGCCAAAACGGAAGCGGCAAGGCGCGGCTGGACGCTGCCGGCCGGCGGCGTGTTTTACTCGTCCAGCTACGGCCTGTATGGCGTGGGCTTTTTCGAGGCGGACAACGACCATGGCGACGGTGGCCTGGGCAATGCCTGGCTGTACTTTGATGGCAGCGATGGCAAGCCGGCTGGCGGCGTGGTGCCCGGCACGGGCAGCGCAGGCGATATCTTCCTGCAGGCGCAATTCCCGCTGCATTCGGGACGCATCCTCGGCTTGCCGGGGCGCATCCTGATTTCCGCCATGGGTCTGGTGGTGTCCATGCTGAGCGCGACGGGATTGATCATCTGGCTGCGCAAGCGCCGCGCGCGCGTACTGCAAGCCGGAAGGGAGAGACAGGAAGCGTCCCCGCTTCATGCAACCTTCAGCAAATAAAGCGGGCAAAGCGCCACACGGCGGCGCAATTGAGCGACACTGGCAATCCGACCCTTCGCCACGAAAGCTGTCCATGCGCCGCACGTCCCTGCCACTGATTGCCACTCTTCTCTTCCCCTGCGCCGCGCTGGCGCAGGACAATTCCCATTCCACGCTGGAGCAGGTGCTGCAAGCCCAGGATGGCGACAGCCATGGCGACCTGCGCGCCGTCGTCGTGCTGCGCGATGGCGCCATCGTGGCCGAGCGCTATTACAACGGCGAGACGGCCGATACGCTGCACGACATCCGCTCGGCCGGCAAGAGCATCACCGCCCTGCTGGTGGGCGCGGCCGTGGCGCGGGGACAGCTGGCCGCCGGCAAGACGGTGGGCGACTACTGGCCGGAGGTGGCAAACAGCCCGGCCGGCAAGGTCGTCCTCGACGACTTGCTGACCATGCGTTCGGGCCTGGCCGCCTTCGATGAGGACGAACACTCGCCGGGCAATGAAGACAAGCTCGATGAAGCGCCCGATCCCGACGCCTTCGTGCGCGCCGTGCCGGCTGCCACGGCGCCGGGGACGGTGTACCGCTATAACTCGCTGGGCTCGTATATCGCCGGGCGCGTGGTGGAAAATGCCAGCGGCGCCGACCTGGAAAAGCATGCCGCCAAGGTGCTGTTCGTGCCGCTTGGCATCACGCGCTGGAGCTGGGGCCGGGACGTGGCGGGCCATCCGAAAGGTCAAGGCAATCTGTCGCTGCGCGCGCGCGACACGGCGAAGATCGGGCAGATGGTGCTGGACGATGGCGTGGTTGACGGCAAGCGGGTGATCGACGCAGGCTGGCTGCAAGCCGCGCTGGCGCCGTGCGTGGCCATCGGCGCCGCAGACCGCTACGCGGACAGCTATGGCTATTTCTGGTACGCGAAGACGCAGGACATCGGCGGCAAAAAGATCGCCGTGCATTTCGCCTCTGGCAATGGCGGCAACAAGATCTACGTGATCCCCGCGCGCCGCATGGTGGTCAGCGTGGCGTCGAGCGCCTATGGCAAGGGCTATGGACAGCGCCGCTCGGAAGACATCCTGAAAGGCATCCTGACGGCGGATACGCGGTAGTTGTAAGCGTTTGTAATGGCCGTCAACGGCAGCACTCGAGGGCGCGTTTTATGCTCAGTGACACGGGAATCATCCCGGCACCAACCGACATACCAGACAAACCACCACTGAGGACTGCACCATGAAAAAAGCCATTGCCACCCTGATCGCCGGCCTGTTCGCAACCGCTGCCTTTGCACAAACGCCAGCCGCTCCAGCGGCCTCGGTACCTGCCAAAGTGGAAGCGGCCCACACCAAGGCCGTCGTGAAAGCGGACGCCAAGGAAGCACAAACGGCCGTGAAAGCCGATGCAAAGGAAGCCAAGGCAGTCGTCGCCGCGAAAACGGACGTGGCCAGCGCCAAGACGGAAGCTGCCGCTACCAAGGCCAAAGCGCACCACACAGCGAAAAAAGCCAAAGCCAAGGCAGATGCCAAACTGGCGTCGGCCACCGCTGAAGCGGCACCTGCAGCAGCGAAGTAATCAAGTTTGACAGCACCCGATTTTTGACCAGATACGCCACCATAGAGGACCTCGCCATGAACAAATTGATCGCCACCATCGTTGCCAGCCTGTTCGCCACCGCTGCTTTCGCCCAGGCCCCAGCTGCCCAGCCAGCACCTGCCGCACCGGTAGCTCCAGCCGCCGCCATGGCGCCGGCTGCCAAGGCCGAAGCGCCGGTTGCCGCCGTCAAGCCGGCCGCGCACAAGAAAGCCAAGCACCACAAGGCGAAGAAAGCCGCCGCTGCAGAGAAGGCAGCACCGGCAGCCGCTGCGGAACCAGCCGCGCCAGCCAAGTAATCGACATCGCAGAAAATCAAAAGACAGGGTCTTCCCTGTCTTTTTTTTCGCCCGCCTATTTAGGCATCAGCACCGTGTCGATCACGTTGATCACGCCATTCGACTGGTACACGTCATAGGTGCTGATGTTGGCGCTATTGCCGCTTTCATCCATCACCACGATGTTGTGCATGCCGTTCATGGCGAACATCAGCTTGCCGCCGCTGGCCGTGGGCAGGGTTGCCTTGCCATCATGCATCTTGATTTCCTTTGCCAGCGCCTTGAAGTCGTATTTTCCGGGCACCACGTGGTAGGTGAGGATCTTCGTCAGGGTGGCCTTGTTTTCCGGCTTTACCAGGGTCTCGACGGTACCGGCGGGCAGCTTGCCAAAAGCCGCATTCGTCGGCGCGAACACGGTGAACGGACCCTTGCCTTTCAAGGTATCGACCAGGCCGGCCGCCTTGACGGCGGCGACCAGGGTCGTATGGTCGGCCGAATTGACGGCGTTGTCGACGATGTCCTTGCTCGGGTACATGCTCTGGCCGCCCACCATGGTCGTCATGTCGGCGGCAAACGGGGCGCTGGCGGCCAGCATGGATGTGACAAACAGTGCTGCGGGAATAAAGGTGCGCATGATGGTATCTCCTGGATGACTGCGTTTGCGTGATTGCAGGAGTACTTACGCGGCAAGGCGGGGATTGGATTCAGATTATTTTACTGCGCGAAGAATAGCGGCTGGCGCAATGACGGCCAGGCCTGCCTGCGTTGTGTGAAGACGCAGGCATAAAAAAACGGCGCCATGCAATGCACGGCGCCGTTCACGACAGGCTCCCGCGTCGCGGGCCGGAGCGATTCCAGCCCGCGGTGCCGGGAAACTAGTTGGCCGCCACCTGCGGCTCCGTCTCGCCCCAGCCGCCGCCCAGGGCGCGGATCAGCGCCACGGTGGTGACGGCGCGGTTGCCGCGCAGCTGCACGGCATTGCGCTCGATGGTCGCCAGGTTGCGCTGGGCGTCAAGCAAGTCAAGGTAGCTGGACCGGCCGGCGTCGTACAGCTTTTGCGCCAGGTCGGCCGAACGGCGCGCCGAGACGACGGCTTCGTCGATCTGCTGCGTCTGGCCCGACAGGATGCGCAGGCCGGCCAGGTTGTCTTCCACCTCGGCGAAGGCCACCAGCACGCTCTGGCGATACGTCGCCACCGACTCTTCCAGCTGCGCTTCGCTGCGCGTTACCGCCGCCTTGTTGCGTCCGCCGTCGATGATCGGCATCGACATCAGGGCGCCCAGCAGCCAGGAACGGCTGCTCCACTTGAAGATGTCCGAGAAGGTATCGGACGCGCCGCCACCGGAGGCGTTCAGGGTCAGGGCCGGGAACATGGCCGATTTCGCCACGCCGATGCGCGCATTCGACGCTTCCATGGTGCGCTGCGCCGACGCGATGTCGGGGCGGCGTTCCAGCAGGGACGACGGCATGCCGGCCGGAATCACGGGCAGGAAGGCGCTGTCCTGCAGCGGATTGGCCACGGCCGTGAAACTGGCGGCCGGTTTACCTAAGAGGACGGCCAGCGCATGCTCGCTGGTGGCGCGCTGGCGCTGCAGGCCGATGGCTTCGGCGCGCGCCGTCGACAGCTCCGTGCGGGCACGGGACAAGTCGAATTCGCCGATGTCGCCCAGGTCATAGCGGCGCTGGTTCACATGCACGCTTTCCTCGCGCAGGCGCACCGTCTGTTCCAGGGTCGCCAGCTCGGCGTCCGTGGCGCGCAGCTGGAAGTAGGTCTGCGCCACGTCCGCCTGCAAGGACAGCAGCACCGAGCGGTAAGTCGCTTCCACGGCCAGCGCATCGCTACGCGAGGCGCTCACGTTCGAAGCCACCCTGCCGAACAAATCGACTTCATAGCTGGCCGTCAGGTTCGCCTGGTAGACGTTGCCGGCGGCCACCGGCGCGCCATTCGGCAAGCCCAGCGAAATGGCGGAGGCACGGTTGCGCTGCGCGCCCACGTTGACGCCCACTTGCGGGATGCGGTCCGCTTCGGCGATGCCGGCAATCGCCCTCGCCTGCTTGACGCGGGCGGCGGCGACGGCCAGGTTGGCATTGGCCTGCGTGGCGTCGCTGATCAGGCTTGTGAGGGCCGGATCATTGAAGGCCAGCCACCACTCGCCGCGCGCCTGGCGTTCGGCTGGCACGCCCTGCTTCCAGCGCGTGCCATCGGCTGCCGTCTGCACGGCAGGCGCTTGCGCTTCCTTGAACGCCGTTGGCGTCTCGATCTGCGGCTGCTTGAACTCGGGCGCCGCGCAGGCGGCCAGCAGCACGGCGGCGGCCATGGCCGTCAAGGCCGTGCGCAGGACGGTGACCCGCGTAGTTGCGTTGGTTTTCAATATATATCTCCTTCCAGATCCAGCGCTGGCGCGGCGACAGGCTTGGCGGCAGCGGCGGCTGGTTTTTTCTCAAAACGCTGCGCCAGGGTGCGCAGCAGTACATAGAACACGGGCGTCAGGAACAGGCCGAAGAAGGTCACGCCCAGCATGCCGGCAAACACCGCCACGCCCATCGCATGGCGCATTTCCGAACCAGCGCCGTGCGAGAACACCAGGGGCACGACGCCCATGATGAAGGCGATCGACGTCATCAGGATCGGACGCAGGCGCAAACGGCACGCTTCCAGCGCGGCTTGCACGACGCTGCGGCCATGGTCTTCCAGTTCGCGGGCAAATTCCACGATCAGGATCGCATTCTTCGACGCCAGCCCCACCAGCACGAACAGCGCGATCTGGGTAAACACATTGTTGTCGCCACCGGTCAATTTGACGCCAAGCAGCGCGCACAGAATCGACATGGGCACGATCAGAATCACGGCCAGCGGCAGGGTCCAGCTTTCGTACTGCGCGGCCAGCACCAGGAACACCAGCAGCACGCACAGCGGGAAGACATAGATCATCGTATTGCCGGACAAGATGTCCTGGTAGGTTAGCTCCGTCCATTCATACGAAATCCCTTGCGGCAGCACTTCCTTGGCGATGCGTTCCAGCGCGGCTTGCGCCTGGCCGCTCGACACGCCAGGAGCGGCGCCGCCGTTGAAGTCGGCCGCGGAGTAGGCGTTGTAGCGCTGCACGCGGTCCGGCCCATAGGTATCCTTGACGCGCATCAGCGACGACAGCGGAATCATCTCGCCCTTGTCGCTGCGCACCTTCAGCTGCGCGATATCCTGCGCATGCGAACGGAACGACGCATCGGCCTGCACGCGCACCTGGTAGGTACGGCCGAACTGGTTGAAGTCATTCACGTACAGCGAACCGAGGTTGATCTGCAAGGTCTGGTAAATCGTTTGCAGCTGCACGCCCATCTGCTTGGCCTTCACGCGGTCGACATCGGCAAACAGCTGTGGCACGTTGATCTGGTAGCCCGAGAACACGCCCGCCAGTTCCGGCGTCTGGTAAGCCTTGGCGGCCAGTGCCTGCGTGGCGTTGTACAGCGCGTCGTAACCGAGGTTGCCGCGGTCTTCGATCATCATCTTGAAGCCGCCGATGGTACCGAGGCCGTTGACCGGCGGCGGCGGGAAGACCATGATGAAGGCGTCCTGGATGCCGCCCAGGCGCTTGTTGATCTCGGCCGCGATGGCGCCGCCCGACAATTCCTTGCTGGTGCGCTCGTCGAACGGTTTCAGCGTGGCGAAGACGATGCCCGAGTTCGGCGCATTGGTGAAGTCGTTGATCGACAGGCCCGGGAAAGCGATGGTCGATTCGACGCCAGGCACCGACTTGATCACGTCCGACATGCGGCGCACGACGTCTTCCGTGCGGTCCAGCGAGGCGGCGTCAGGCAATTGCGCAAAACCCACCAGGTACTGCTTGTCCTGCGCCGGCACGAAGCCGGCCGGCACGGCCTTGAAGGTGAAGATGGCGGCGACGACCAGCAGCGCATACACGCCCAGCGAGGCGCTCTTGCGGCCCAACACGCCTTTCACGCCCGCTTCGTAGCGGTGCGAAGCACGGCCGAAGAAGCGGTTGAACCAGGCGAAGAAGCGGCCGAAGACCTTGTCCATGCCACGCGTCAGCGCGTCTTTCGGCGCATCGTGCGGCTTCAGCAGGGCGGCCGACAGGGCCGGCGCCAGGGTCAGCGAGCTGAATGCCGAGATCACGGTCGAAATGGCGATCGTCAGCGCGAACTGGCGATAGAACTCGCCGGACAGGCCGGGCACGAAGGCGATCGGCACGAACACGGCGCACAGCACCAGGGCGATGGCGACGATAGGCCCGCTGACCTCTTTCATGGCCTGGATGGTGGCATCGCGCGGCGACAGGCCTTCCTCGATATTGCGCTCGACGTTTTCCACCACCACGATGGCGTCATCGACGACGATACCGATGGCCAGCACCAGGCCGAACAGCGACAGGGTGTTGATCGAGAAGCCAAAGCCCAGCATCACGGCAAAGGTGCCGACGATGGAGACAGGCACGGCCAGCAGCGGAATGATGGATGCGCGCCAGGTTTGCAGGAAGATGATCACCACCAGCACCACCAGGGCGATGGCCTCGAGCAACGTATGGATCACGGCTTCGATGGACGAGCGCACGAACTGCGTCGGGTCATATTCGATGCGGTATTCCACGCCTTGCGGGAAGTCTTTTTTCAGTTCTTCCATCTTGGCGCGCACGTCGGACGACAATTGCAGCGCGTTGGCATTCGGCGCTTCGAAAATACCCATGCCGACGGCCGGATTATTGTTCAGCAGCGAACGCAGCGAGTAGCTGTTGGCGCCCATTTCCACGCGCGCCACGTCCTTCAGGTGCGTCACGGCGCCGTCGGCATTGGTGCGCACGATGATGGCGCCGAATTCCTCGGGCGTCTGCAGACGGCCCTGGGTATTGACGGTCAGCTGGAAGTCCGAGTTCTTTGCCGGCGAAGCGCCGATCACGCCGGCGGCAACCTGCACGTTCTGCTCGCGGATGGCGTCGACGACGTCGTTGGCCGTCATGCCGCGCGCCGCCACTTTCTGCGGATCGAGCCAGATGCGCATGGCGTAGTCGCCCGCGCCGAAGATCTGGATGTCGCCCATGCCGGGCAAACGGGCCAGCTGGTCCTTGACGTTCAGCACCGCGTAGTTACGCAGGTACATGTCGTCATAGCGCTTGTTCGGCGAGACCAGATGCACCACCATGGTCAGGTTGGGCGACGACTTGACGGTCGTCACGCCGATCTGGCGCACTTCCTCCGGCAGGCGCGGCAAGGCGCGCTGCACGCGGTTCTGCACCTGCGTCTCGGCCTGCTCGACGTTGGTGCCGATCTTGAAGGTCACGGTCAGCATCATGGCACCGTCGGAAGTGTTTTGCGAGGACATGTAGAGCATGTTCTCGACGCCGTTGATCTGCTCTTCGAGCGGCGCGGCCACGGTTTCGGCGATCACTTTCGGGTTAGCGCCCGGATACTGCGCGCGCACCACCACCGAAGGGGGCACGACGTCGGGATATTCGGAGATGGGCAGGCCGAAAATCGACAGCAGCCCGGCCACGAATATGACAATCGACAGCACCGCCGCGAAAATCGGCTTGTCGATGAAAAAGCGGGAAAAATTCATGTTTATTCCTTGGTAGTCGATGCCGCTTTGGCGGCGATCTTGGCGTCTTTTACTTCAGGTTTCGCGGGAGCGGCGGGCGCCGTCGGATCGAAATCCATGGCCACCATCTGCGGCGTCACCGGCGCGCCGGGGCGCACGCGCTGCAAGCCGTTGACGACCACTTTTTCGCCCGCCTTGAGGCCTTCGCGCACCACGCGCAAGCCGTCCGCGCTCGGGCCCAGCTTGACGGCGCGGTACTCGGCCTTATTGTCGGCGCCCACCACGTACACGTATTTGCGGCTCTGGTCCGTGCCGACGGCGCGGTCGCTGATCAACAGGGCCGTGTTTTGCGCCTGCGGGCCATTGCCGCCATCGAGCTGGATGCGGGCAAACAGGCCTGGCACCAGCTGGCGGTCCGTGTTGGCGAAGGTGGCGCGCATGCGCACGCTGCCGGTGGCCGGATCGAGCTGGTTATCGACGAATTCCAGCTTGCCTTCATGCGGGAAGCCCGTTTCGTTGGCCAGGCCCACCTTGACGGTGACGGGCGTGCCTTTTTGCGCCGTGCCGGCCACGCGCAGATACGTATCTTCATCGCCGTCGAAGCTGGCGTAGATGCGGTCCGTCGATACCACCGAGGTCAAAATGGCGGAAGCGTCGATCAGGTTGCCGACGGTGATTTCCGCCTTGCTGACACGGCCGCTGATCGGCGCCTGCACCTGCGTGTACGACAGGTTCAGCTTGGCCGCTTCATACGCGGCTTGCGCCGAGCGGGCGTTGGCGTCCAGCTCTTTCAAGCCCGAGGCTTTCTCATCGAATTCGCGCTGGGCGATGGCTTTTTCGGCCAGCAGCTTTTCAGCGCGCGACAGTTCCAGCTTGGCCAGTTCCGCCTTGGCGCGGGCCGAGGCGGCCGTGCCTTCGGCGCGCGAGACTTCGGCCTGGAACGGACGCGGGTCGATGACGAACAGCACGTCGCCCTTTTTCACTTCGCTGCCCGGCTTGAAGTTGACGGCGGTGATGAAGCCACCCACGCGGGAGCGGATTTCCACGCGCTCGATCGCTTCCAGTCGGCCCGAGAATTCCTGCGTTTCCGTGATCTGTTTTTCCACCACGGCGGCGGCCGAGATGGGCGGGCCGCCGGCCGCAGGCGCGTCGGGCACCTTGCTGTTGGCCGAATCGCAGCCGGCCAGGCTCACGGCCACCAGTCCTGCCAGTGCCAGCGAGGCAGCCAGAGGCTTGAGCAGAGTGGAAAATTGTTGAACGTTTTTCATTTTATTTCCCTGTTTTATGAAAATTTCTAATGGTATGGGCGGCATGAAGCAACCCAGCGAAAAGTTGGACACTGCAGTGAACGGTGTTGCAATGGCGCCCGACGGCGCTCGGTCAAAGGTCTACAGGCCGCCTGCTGGCTAAAAGCAGACGGGGACGGCAAAGCTGGCTGTGCGAGCGCACAGCGCAGAAGGGAATGGCGTTACAATGAGAATCTACACTCAGCAGTGTAACAACCAGAACTCAAAAAGTAAACTAGTAAGTGTAATTTTTTTATGGCACCGCGCGGGGCGGCTTCATGACTCGGGCTCTTGCCCCAGTCCGGCGACGAAACTGCTAATTTCGCTCAATACATGCACCTTGCAGGCGCACTCGTTGCGGGCACTGGCGTCTTGCAGCGGCGCCGCCGGCATGCGCCGCACGGTGGTCTTGATGCCGCAGGCGATCAATTTGCTGCCGTATTGTTCAGCCTCGTCGCGTAATGGATCATCTTCACTGGACAGGATGAGCGCCGGCGGCAGGTTCTTCAGGCGGCTCGACTGCAAGGGCGATGCGTAGGGATGGGTACGGTCAGCGGCATTCGGCAGGTAGCCACGGTAGGCGGCGGCGCATTGGTCGGCCACTTCCGCCAGGTCCGGACACGTCGGCAAGGTGCGCATCGAGCACGACGATAGGCCGGGATCGAGCATGGGCATGATCAGCACCTGGCCCGCGAGGGGCGGTCCGCCCCGGTCGCGCGACATCATGGCGCACACGGCGGCCAGGTTGGCGCCCGCTTCGATGCCCGACACCACCATCTGCTTGCCCGTCCAGCCCAGCTTGGACTTGTTCTTTTTCGCCCACAGCAGCACGGCATGCGCGTCTTCCACGGCGGCGGGAAAGGGCCGTACCTTGGCCAGCGTATAGTTCGAGGCCAGCACCACGTGGTCGGGATTGCTCAGTACCAGGCAGCGCAGGAAGTCATCCGCATCGTCCAGGTCGCCATCGACGAAACCGCCGCCATGGAAAAAGACCATCAGGTTCGGCTGCCTGGCGCCGGGCACGCCGGCCGTGTACAGACGCGCGGCGAGCGCATCCTGCGCGCCCTGCACCTGGATATCGCGTATCTTCAGCGCCTGTCCTGGGGCAAGCTCGGCGACGTTCTCGGCAACGCTCATTGCGCCACCACTGGCTGCACCGCAGCATCGAGTACCGCGTCGTTCAGGCACAACAGGGTGCCGCCCACTTCATGGGTCAGGGCGCTATAACCGCTGGCTTCGCTCTGCGCCGCCAGTGAATAGGCATCCGTCGACACCATCCCGGCCAGAGCAAGCGAGCTCATGGCGAGAGCGAGCACTGCAAAGATTCCATTCCGATGACCCATGATAATTCTCCTGTTGTGCTTCCTGCGGCATCACATTTATGCTGCAGTACAACAACTATAGACTTGTTCTACAATCTGATAAAGAGTGCAATGGCGAATTGATTGTTCAGGATTCTGAATAATCGCGCGTAAAGTGATAAGGAATCAAGTGAACAAGCTGCAAGCCATGGAAGTATTCATCCAGGTCGTCGATGCGGGCGGCTTTACGCGCGCGGCGGAAAACATGCAGCTGCCGAAAGCCACCGTGTCGACCCTGATCCAGTCGCTGGAAACGAGCTTGTCGGTTAAACTGCTGAACCGCACCACCCGCCACGTCAGCATCACCTCGGATGGCGCCGCCTATTACGAGCGCTGCGTGCGCATCCTGTCGGACGTGCGCGAAGCGGAGGAATCGCTGTCGCGCACGCGCCTGAGCCCCAGCGGGCGCCTGCGCGTGGACGCGCCCACGGCCCTGGCCAGCGAACTGATCATCCCCGCCCTGCCCGACTTCTTCGCCCGCTACCCGGACATCTCGCTGGAACTGGGCTGCAGCGACCGCCCCGTCGACCTGATCGAGGAAGGCGTCGACTGCGCCGTGCGCGGCGGCGAACTGGGCGACTTGAACCTGATCGCGCGGCGCGTCGGCGTGCTGCATTTCATGACCTGCGCCTCGCCCGGCTACCTGGCGCACCACGGCACGCCGCTGCACCCGAACGACTTGCCGCGCCACCGCGGCGTAAACTTCTTCTCCGCCAAGACGGGCAAGACCTTCGAATGGGATTTCACGCGGGCCGGTGAGCGCATCCAGATCGCCATGCCCAGCCATATCGCCCTGAACGACTCGAACGCCTACACGGCCGCCGGCCTGGCGGGCCTGGGCATCGTGCAAATGACGCATTTCATGCTTGCGCCCCTGATAGAACAGGGCAAAATGGTGGAATTGCTCGATGAATGGGAATCCGACCCCTTGCCCATCCACGTGATCTATCCGCCCAACCGCCACCTGTCAGCCAAGGTGCGCGTGTTTGTCGAATGGGTCGCCGACATGTTTACCAACCACCCGGCCACGCAACTGAAGGGCAAGAGCAGCCTGCCCAGCGCGCGCCCCAACCTGACCGAGGCACAGCCATGACCGTAGCAGCAGCGTCCCACCGCATCGTCTTTCTCGACCGCGACAGCCTGATCGCCAAGGTGCGCCCGCCCGCCTTTGCCCACAGCTGGGAAGAGCATCCGCACACCAGGGGCAGCGCGCAGACCGTGGAACGCCTGCAAGGCGCCACCATCGCCATCACCAACAAGGTGCCGCTGCGCGCGGCAGAGCTGGCGCAGTTGCCCCAGTTGCAAATGATCGCCGTGGCCGCCACCGGCACGGACATTCTCGACCTGGCCGCCTGCCGCGAGCGGGGCATTATCGTGGCGAATATCCGCGACTACGCGCGCGCCACGGTCCCCGAACACACGCTGGCGCTGATGCTGGCCCTGCGGCGCCAGCTGCTCGCCTACCGCGCCGACGTGGAGGCGGGCCTGTGGCAGGCCTCCGAACGCTTCTGCCTGTTCGGCCATCCGATCCGCGACCTGGCGGGCAGCCGCCTGGGCCTGCTCGGCTACGGCGCGCTGGGCAAGGCCGTGGCGCACCTGGGCCGCGCCTTCGGCATGCAGGTGATCGTCCACAACCGTTCTCCCATCAATGAGGATGGCGTGACGGAGGTGAGTTTTGACGACTTGCTGGCCACCTCCGACGTGCTGAGCCTGCACCTGCCCTTGACGGATGCCACGCGCAACATCATCGGCGCCCAGGAACTGGCGCGCATGCAATCGACGTCCCTCCTGATCAACACGGCACGGGGCGGCCTGGTCGATGAAGCGGCGCTGGCCGATGCCTTGACCCGCGGCGTGATCGCCGGCGCCGGCTTCGACGTGCTGAGCAAGGAGCCGCCGCTGCCCGACAACCCGCTGTTGCAGCTGCGCCTGCCCAACTTCATCCTCACGCCGCACACGGCCTGGGCCAGCGGCGAGGCCATGCAAAAGCTGGCCGACATTCTGATCGGCAACGTGGAAGCGTTTGAACGGGGCGCACCGGTGAACGTGGTGGCATGAGCGTATTGAACCAGCTGGATGAACTGCTGCGCGAAGGCGACGACTATGACCGCCTCGACCTCTTCCTCGAAGCGGACGCGCTGCTCGGGCAGCTGCGTCCGGATGACGTGCCCGCCCTGCTGGCGCTGTGGCCGCAGCGCCAGCTATCCTGGCAGCAGCGCTTCACGCAGGCCAGCGCCAGCATTGACGGCGCCGTGCTGCGCGCCCTGCTAGCCGGATTGCTGCAGATCAAGGAGCCACCGCACGGCGTGCTTGAACTGATGACGCGCCTGCCGGCGACAGCCGATGCCTCCGCCCTCAGCGCAGCGCTGCTCGATTACGCGGAACAAGCCTGGCAGGCGGAACCGGCACGCCACCGGCAAATCCAGATGAGCTGCTGGAGTTGCGGGCTGTCGGGCCGCTTGCTGAAGCGGCTGCAACTGGCGTCGTGGAAAGATGCAGGCTTGTAGCTATGGCGCGGCCGGCTGTTCGAAGCTGAAGCCCGGCGCATACGCGTGATAGCCATCGAAATCGCCCTTGCCGATGGCGGCGCCGGCGCTGCGGGCGATCGCATACGCCATGCCGAAGTGAAAGTAGAAATTCGGCAGGATGTACAGGTTCAAGTACTCGCCGGCAGGCAGGGCGATGTCGGCAAAGCCGGCGCGGTCGCGGCAGATGCGCCCGGGCGCGCCGTCAAAGCGGCTGGCAGGAATGTCGTTGAGGTAGCGCAGGGTCTGCGCGATCTGCTCCTGCAGGCTGGCCGCGGCGCTGAAATCGGCCACCGCCAGTCCCGCCAGCGGGCAGCAGCCGCGCAGCGCAAAACTCACGGCCGCGCGCACCTGCTGGGCGAACGGCAGCATGTCCGGATGCAGGCGCGCCGCCAGGATCTGCGGCGCCGTGCCGGTCTTGTCGAGCATGGCGGACAATTGCTCCAGGGAGCGGCAAAACACGGTGACGGGACTGATCTGCATGACATTCTTCCCTGGATATTGAAAAACGGTGCCCTTTCTTGCCTCAAGCCACCTCGGCGATGCGCGCATACAGCCAGAAGTTGCGCGGCCTGCCCCGCACCAGCCGGTAGCTGCGCAGGTAGCCTTCGCGTTCAAACGCGCAGCGTTCCAGCACGCGGAGCGAGCGCAAATTGCTGTCCAGCACCGTGGCCTGGATGCGCATGAAACCGAGATCCCGCATGGCCCAGGCCACCACGGAGTCGACGATGGCGCTGGCCACGCCCCGGCCCCAGATGGCGGGCGAAAGGTCGTAGGCGATTTCCGCCGTGCGGTGCTGCGGGGAAACGGCATTCATGCCGATGGTGCCCACCAGCTGCCCGCCCTCGCGCAGCACGACGGCCAGGCGGATGGGCGACGCAGCGTCGCCTGCTTCGTAGGCGTCGAAATTGGGCAACAGGTCATTGATGCCGCGCAAATTCCAGCTCGTGTGCTCGACGACGGCCGGCTCGGCAAGGTAGGCATACCAGGCGGGCGCATCGTCGCGCACGAGGTGGCGGAACGTGACCAGGGGATGGGCGGAACTTGGCAACGTTGCGGGTGTCATGCCTGGCGTCCTCCTCAGTCCACAGGACAATCTGCGGCCAGCCAGGCGTGAAAATCCCCGGCGGCCAGTTCGAATTCATCGCGCTGCATGACGCCGTGACCGACCAGGTAGACGGCATGGTCAAGGCCATCGAGCGCCAGCATCACGGCGCGCCCGCCGCTGTCGTCGCCGATGCTGATAAAGCCGGGACAATATTGCTGCGTCTCATAGGTTTCGTTGCGCTCCAGTAAACTGTCTGCGCCGTACAGCAGCACTTGCTCGCCACGCAGGCCCTCCTGCGCGCCCTTGAGGAAGGCCAGGTAGTACGGCGGCAGCGCATGTCCCAGCCATTGCTGGAAGGCCAAGATTTCTTGCAGCGTCTCAGGCATTCTTTCCATCCCGTCTGTATCTCAGCGGCACTTGCATTGCGTCGGCCCCTTATCCCTCATTCCCGCTGTTTGCTGCGCGCCATGGATATGCTCCAGATAGCCGGCCTGGCGCTCCTTCGCGCAGGTCGCCGTGCACATGTCCTGCTCCGAAGGCAAAAAGCGCGACGGGCAAGCGGCCAGCAAATACACGCTGATCGCCGCGGCGATGGCCAGCAGCACGATCACGGAGGGCCGACAGGCGCGCAGTCCTGCACTTTCGCATGTTTATTTCGCCAGCAGGCGCCGCGCTTCCCACTCGCGCCGCAGCAAACCGTACAAGGCAGAGTCGCTGACATGGCCGTCGACGATCCAGCGTTCTGGCAAAAAACCTTCCTTGTTGAAGCCCTGGCGCTCCAGGGCGCTGGCCGAACCGGCGTTGAGCGGGTCGATATCGGCTTCCAGGCGGTTCAGGTCGCGCTCGATGAACGCGTATTCGAGCAGCGCGGACAAGGCTTCGTGCATATAGCCCTTGCCCCAGTACGGGCGGCCCAGCGCGTAGCCGATCTCGGCGCGGCGGTTTTGCGTGTGCAGGGAAAACAGCGTGCAGCTGCCCAGATACTCCCCGCTTTCCTTCAGCTCGATGGCGAAGCGGAAGAATTCCTCTTTCTCGAAGGCGGCACTGTCTTCCGCGACCTGGCGCGTGGCGCGAGCAGCATCTTCCCATGGCGGTTCGCTGAAATAGCGCATCACGTCGGGATCGCTGTGCATGGCGAACATGGCCGCTTCGTCGGATGGCTGCGGCTGACGCAGGATCAAGCGTTCGGTGATGATGGTTTTTGTGTAGGCCATGCAATTCCAATCGAGGTTCATAACGGACAATTCTTATTATTCCATGCAACTATAAGAATGTGGCAACTTTGTGCCCGTGCTTTTAATGTAGTATGGCAATATTTTCACCATGTCATTGGTGCAACTTCATGATTCGCCTATGCACGCCGTAAAGAATGCAGCAGACGCCAGCCAACCGCAGGCCGAGGACTTGAGCCGCCTCAAGCGGCCAGCAATCATCTGGGCCAGCAGCGCTTTTTTCGCCATGTGCGCCATGCTGCTTGGCATGACCATCTGGATCGTCTGGTCCTCGCACGCGGTGCGCCTGCGCGAGGCCAGCGTGACGACGCAAAACATGGCACGCGCCCTGGCCTCGCAAGCTTACATGGAACTGGAAATCGCCGATGTGATGCTGGAAGATCTCGCCGAACACGTGCGCAACGAAGGCAATGATGACCATACGGGCGAACGCCTGGAATCGCATCTGGTGCAGCTGTCCCGGCGTTTTGTGGAAATTGCCGGCGTCTTCATTTTTGACAGCGAAGGCGACTGGCTTGCCACCTCGTCCGGCACGGGACAGGACGGCAACAATGCCGAGCGCGATTACTTTATTTATCACAAGACACACAAGCAGCTGGGCAGCCGCATCAGCGCGCCAGTACTCAGCAAATCGACGGGGCAATGGGTGTTGCCCGTGTCGCGCCGGGTCGAGTCGGCGGACGGCGCCTTTGCCGGCGTGGTGCTGGTCACCCTGGAACTGGCCTCGTTTGAACGCATCTACGACAGCCTGAATCTTGGCACTACGGGGACGGCCTTCTTTGCCCTCGATGACGGCACGCTGATCTATCGGCGTCCATTCCAGAGCAATGTCATCGGCATGGATATCTCCTCGGGTGCGCTGCTGCGCGCCTACCGCGAAAAAGGACCGGTCGGCACGGCCATGTTGACGGCGAAAGTGGACGAGATCGAACGGCTGTACAGTTATCGCCACCTGGAACGCTTCCCCGTCATCGTTGCGGCGGGCTTGTCCAGGGAAGATATTTTCGCCGAATGGCAGCGCCTGAGCATCCAGATCGTGCTGGCCTCGCTGGTGGCGGGAGCGGCGCTGATCTACCTGTTCCGCAAGCTGATGCTGCAGTTTGCGATACGCGACCGTATCGTGGCCAGCCTGCGCCAGGCCACGGCGGAGCTGCGGCATGCCAATGCCGACTTGGCGGCGCGTGCCTCGCAAGACGGCTTGACGGGACTGGCCAACCGCCGCTGTTTCGATGAAACGCTGGCGCATGAGCTGAACCGTGCCCAGCGCAGCGGGCACGACGTGTCGCTGATCATGCTCGACGTGGATTTCTTCAAGAAATTCAACGACCAGTATGGCCACGTGGCCGGCGACGCCTGCCTGCAGGCCGTCGCCGCTGCCGTGGCGCGCAGCGTGGGACGGGCAGAGGATCTGGCGGCGCGCTACGGTGGCGAAGAATTCGCCGTGATCATGCCCGGCACCAGCTCTGCCGGCGCGCGGCAAGTGGCCGAAGCCATTCGCGCGGCCGTGGTAGCCTTGCAGATACCCCACGCGGCCAGCGCGATCGATGTCGTGACCATCAGCCTGGGCGTCGCCACCTTGCGGCCTGGCCACGACCCGCACGCCAATAGCAGCGAACTGATACGCCAGGCCGACGCCTTGCTGTACCAGTCGAAAAACAGCGGGCGCAACCGCGTCACCATCCACCCAGCCGCGGCATGAAGCCGACCATTCCCATGCCAAGAATCCGTATCACCATGCCGGTGGCCATCGCCGCCCTGGCCGTCTGGCTGGGCCTGACGCTGGGCGTGCGCCGGTTCGTATCCGCCGGCAGTGCCAGCGTGGAGGCGGCCGTCAGCAGCGGCATCGGCCTGTCGTGGGCGCTGGCCGCGCTGTTCTCGCTGGCGCTGGTGCTGGCCTCCGACCGGCGCCGCGCGGCCGGGCTGTACGCGCCGCAACCCTGGAAAACCTTCTGGCTGGTCTGGCCGCCCCTGCTGTATGCGCTGCTGATGCTGCTGCTGGCCTGGGCCGGCGGCTGGCCGATGCCACGCGTGCTGCTGATGGTGGCCTGCAATGCGGCCCTGGTGGCCGTCTCGGAAGAGCTGATGTTCCGTGGCATCTTGCTGCAAGGCCTGCTGGACAGGCACGCGGTCTGGCCGGCCGTGCTGATATCATCGGCGCTGTTCGGCGTCGTCCACACCACCAATGGCCTGGCCACGGGCGACGTCAGCGGCGCCGTGTGGCAGGCCGTGGCCGCCGCCTTGCAGGGTGTCGGCTATGCGGCCATCCGCCTGCGCACCCGCTCGGTCTGGCCCATGGTGCTCGTGCATGCGCTGTGGGACTTCGCGCTGGTGACGGCGACTTTGGCGGACCCGGCCGAAGATGGCATTTCGATCCTGCCATATGCGGCCCTGCTGGCCGTGCTGCCCCTGTGCCTGTACGGCGTCTACCTGCTGCGCCCCAGCCAGCGGGCCGCCTTGGCGCCGGCCGATGCCGCCGCGTAGCGCAACGGGAATGGCGTCTGCTCGTTCATGCAACTATAATATTGCGGCAAGAATTCCTTTGATTGATTGAGGTGTGCATGGCGTTTTTTTCACGTGAGTACGAAGTATTCCTGCTGCTGGCCGCGCCCGAGGCGCCGGGACTGTGGAACGCAGAACCATGGATGCCGTTCGCCGCCGGCCTCGACGGCATCATGGCGCAAGCGGCAAGCAGGGGCAAGGCTGGCGTGCGCAGCCATCAATACAATCCCGCGGGCAAGCTGATTTCCTTTGGCCGCCTGGGCTGGAATGACAAATCGCATGCCAGGTGGACGCACGCGCCGGCGAGCGGCGCGGCGCGGTTCATGAGCCTGGAAGCATGGGCGCCCTCGTGGACGGTCTGCGAAAAGGACGACCAGGCGCCCGACGTGTTCCTCGCCCTGGCCAACGAGTCGCTGCTGGGACTGCCCGACAAGACCTTGCAATTTGGCCAGCGCCTGGTCTGCGCCATCGCCACGGACATGGGGCCGGAAGCGGCCGCCACCTTGCAAACGTCGCTGGCGCAGCTGGCCGCGCAGCAAAATGCCGTCATCTTCGCCCGCACGCGGCGCCAGTGGGGCAAGGCCTCTGCCTATGGCGGTTTCACGGGCGCCATCCAGGACATGCTGGTGGGCGGCCTGTTCCGGCAAGACGACCCGCATGCGCTGCCGCTCGATGCGCAAGCGTTCCGCGAAGCGTGGACGCGCCTCGCCCCGACGCCACGGCCATCCTGAGCGGACCGCCATGCAACGCCTGTCGCGCCTGCTCTTCGCTACCCTGCTGTGCTGCGGCGGCCATGCGGGCGCCGTCGAACTGCGCGGCGCCATCCATAGCAATGGCGCACCGCTGCCGCCCGCCATCACCATTGTTGCAGAGCTGGCCCCGGGCCAGCCGTACAGCGTCGGCCGCGTCGAACATGGCCGCTACCGCATCGACGTGCCGGATAGCGGCCTGCTGGCACTGCTCGTGCGGTCGCCCGGATGGGAAGCGGAACCAAAGATCATTTACGATGCCGCGACGGCAGGCGCGCTCGATGTCCTGCCGCTCGATATTCTGCTGTATCCCGCCACCTTGCCCGAACCGGCACTGGCGCAGGAACTGCTGGCCATGGAAAAGGCAGACCAGGCCGCGCGCATGGATAGGCCGGCCACGGGCGACGATACCCAGGCACGCCGCCGCATGCGCGAAACGGACGAGCGGAACGAAGCGCGTTTGCGCCACATCCTTGCCAGCAAGGGCTGGCCCACGCAGTCGATGGTCGGCTACAAGGCGGCCAACAGCGCCTGGCTGGTCGCCCAGCACGGCTCCGCTGCCTTCCTCAAAAGCTGCCTGCCCCGCATGCGATCGGCCGTGGAGCACCTGGAAATGACGCCATCGAAGCTGGCGCTGTCCATCGACCGCGACTTGACCAATGACAATCAGCCACAACTGTACGGCAGCCAGTTCCAGACCGGCCGCGACGGCAGGAGCACCGCTTTTCCCATCGCCGATCCGCAGCGCCTGGAGCAGCGCCGCGCCAGCATGGGGCTGGAGCCGTATGCGCAATATCGGCAAGCCTTCGAGTGAGCGCGCGCGCGGGCATTGACAAGGCCATGGGCGCATGGCATCGTCAGCGCATGCAATCGACCACCGCTTCCCTGCCATCCATTATTGCCGCCATTCCAACGATGGTGGCTGGGCAGGAATAAGATTGCCAAAGCCGCCTGGGAGGCGGCTTTGATGTGCAGCACCGGTCAAGACGTCTCGCAGGTTTATTTTCGATACTCACCCATTTCGATACTGAGCGAGCATGCACCCCACTTCCAGCACTACCGTTACCGCCCCGCCCACCCTGCACCTCGTGTGCGGCAAGATTGCCTCCGGAAAATCCACCCTGACCAGCCGGCTTGCGCAAGCGCCGCACACCGTGCGCGTCAGCGAAGACAGCTTGCTGGCGCAGTTGTATCCTGGCCAGATCGCCAGCCTGGCCGACTACGCGGCTTGCGCGGCGCGGCTGCGCGCGGCCATCGCGCCGCTATGCCTGCAGATGCTGCAGGCGGGCGTATCCGTCGTGCTCGATTTCCCCGCGAATACGCCGGCCAGCCGCGCCTGGATGCGCGAACTGTTCCAGCAGGCGGGCGCGCCGCACGTGCTGCATTTCCTCGACGTGGCGGACGACGAATGCAAGGCGCGCTTGCGCCAGCGCAATGCCAGCGGACTGCACCCGTACTCCACCAGCGACGCGCAATTCGATGACATCACGCGCCACTTCGTGCCGCCCGATGCGGCCGAAGGTTTTCACGTGGTGCGGACAGCGGCTTAAAACGTGCCTGGCAGCAGGATTTTCTTATCCACCTGCTGCAAGTCGCGCAAGCCGCAAAACGCCATCGTCAAGTCGAGCTCGTTGCGCAGGATGTCCAGGCATTTGGTGACGCCCGGCCCGCCCATGGCGCCCAGGCCGTATAAAAACGGACGCCCGATGTACACGCCTTTCGCGCCCAGGGCCACGGCCTTGATCACGTCCTGGCCCGAGCGGATGCCGCCATCCATGTGCACTTCGATCTGGCTGCCGACGGCGTCGACGATGGCGGGCAAGGCTTCGATCGACGACTGCGCGCCATCGAGCTGGCGCCCGCCGTGGTTCGAGACGATCAGCGCGTCGGCGCCGCTTGCCACGGCCAGGCGCGCGTCTTCCGGGTCCATGATGCCCTTGATGATCAGCTTGCCGCCCCAGCGCTGCTTGATCCATTCCACGTCCGCCCACGACAGGCTAAGGTCGAACTGCTGCTGCGTCCAGGCCGACAGGGACGACATGTCCGACACGGACGTGGCATGGCCGACGATATTGCCAAAGCCGCGGCGTTTCGTGCCCAGCATGCCCATCACCCAGCGCGGCTTGGTGGCCATGTTGAGGATATTCGGGATGGTCAGCTTGGGCGGCGCCGACAGGCCGTTGCGCAAGTCCTTGTGGCGCTGGCCCAGCACCTGCAAGTCCAGGGTCAGCACCAGCGCACCGCATTTCGCTGCCTTGGCGCGGTCGATCAGGCGGTTGATGAATTCGCGGTCCTTCATCACGTACAGCTGGAACCAGAACGGCTTTGTCGTGTTGGCCGCCACGTCCTCGATCGAGCAGATGCTCATGGTCGACAGGGTAAACGGCACGCCGAAGCGTTCGGCCGCCTGGGCCGCGAGGATTTCGCCATCCGCATGCTGCATGCCCGTCAGGCCCGTGGGCGACAGGGCCACGGGCATGGCCACGGGCTGCCCCACCATGGTCGAGGCCAGGCTGCGGTTTTCCAGGTTGACGGCCACGCGCTGGCGGAATTTGATCTTGGCGAAATCGCTGTTGTTGGCGCGATACGTCGATTCCGTCCAGGAGCCGGAATCGGCGTAATCGTAAAACATGCGCGGCACCCGTTGCTGGGCCAGCACACGCAAGTCTTCGATGCAGGTGATGATACTCATGCGTTTCCTCGGTCGATGGCAAGTCGAACCATGATCGTGCATTTGGCCCCGCTTGTCTATCCGCAGGGCAAGCCTGGCGGATAGGGCGTGGCTTACCAGGCGCGCGCGCCGAGGATTTTCTCGCCCATCGCCGTCAAGCGTGCCTGCGGATAGCGCCGGCTTTCCTTTTCCTCCGGGTCGCCGGGAAACGCATAGCCCTGCGGCGCGCTGCGCTCGCGCCAGCTTTGCACGCGCCAGTCGCGCAGCGCCTGATTATCTTGCTGGGCTGGCGTGAAGGAAATATATTGCGCCAGGCGCACCTGGTCCGTGGACGTATTCGGGCGGATGCCGTGCGCCAGCAGGCTGTTAAAGATCAACAACTCCCCTTTCTTCATGGCGATGAATTCCATCGGATACGGCACCGTCGCCAGGTCCGGCTGCCACGGGTTGCGGTCCGCCGGCACGGTCTTGCGCCATGCCAGCAAGTTGTTGAACAGCTCAGGGTAGCACTGGAAACCGCCGCTCTCGGGCGAGGTATCGGACAGGGCCAGCACGCCCTGCACGTTGACGGGCAGCGGGTCGAGCGTGGTGTCGGCATCCCAATGGATGAAACCGCCAAACTTGCGCTTGCCATTGTTGGGCGTGTTCAGATTGGCGCGGTCGATCGTCACCCACAAATCCTGACGGTCCCAGATGTCGACGAAGGCGTCAACCACGCGCGGCGTCTGGCGGTTATCCCACAGGGTCTGGTTGTGGTAGGCCTCGACCATGCCGGAACCGTTGAGTTCCTTCATGGCGTGGTCGCGCAGCTGGTCCCGGTTCCATGTGGCGGGGTCATGCTGGTCGAGGCCCTGGAATTCCCACAGAAAATCGCTGGTGCGCCGCACCTGTTCGGGCGGCACGGCATCCTTGACGATGACGTAGCCATACGTTTGCCAGTGTAAAAAATCGCTGGCGGACAGCACGCGCAGCGACAGCTGCTTTTGAATGTCGCGCAACTGCGTCTGTTCCGTGTAGGCCACGGACGGGTTGCCTGGACGGTCTTCGCCGTACTGATATTTGTCTTGCATCGCTGTCTCCGGTTGTGGTGGTGATGTGGGACAGAGTGTGCGGGCGAAATGCCGGGCACAATGCGTGCGAAGCGGCCAATACTGATACTATCCTGACCATCCACATCCACACAACGTCACGATGACGCCTTTATTTGAACAAGTCACGATACCGACGGGCCACTCGTGGGGCTTGCTGTGGCGCGAACTGGACGCCATTCCCTTCATCTGGCACTACCACCCGCAATTCGAGCTGACCCTGACGGTGAACGCCCGCGGCCAGCGCTACATCGGCGACCACCTGGGCGATTTCGAGCCGGGCGACCTGGTGCTGCTGGGGCCAAACTTGCCGCATACGTGGTCGGCCAGCGAGCGCATCGACAGCACGCGGCCCATGCTGGCCGTCGTCGTGTGGTTTTCATTGGAGTGGCTGGAACGGCTGGCGGCATGCTTTCCTGAACTGCAGGAATTAAGGCAGCTGGCGGGCCGCGCCGGGCCGGCCCTGCATTTTTCGCCGGCGACGAGCGCGCACTGCGCCCGGCAACTGCTGCGGCTGAACGCCCTGCCCGTGCCACAGCGCTTGCCGCTGCTGCTCGATGTGCTCCTGGCGCTGGCGGGCGACAGCGGCGCGCAGCCGCTGGCATCCATGGGGCAGGCGCCCGTGCACGGCGATGGCCGGCAAAAACGCATGGCCAGCGTGCTCGACTTCATGCATGCGCACTTCAGGGAAGAGATTGCCTTGGAGACCTTGGCGCGACGGGCCGCCCTGTCGCTGGGCGCGTTTCACCGCTTTTTCAAGCGCCACGCGCATTGCACGCCGGGCGACTACCTGGCGCGGCTGCGCATCGGCCGCGCCTGCCAACAGCTGATCGAGAGCGAACTGGCCATCGCCGTCATCGCGCAGGAGGCGGGCTACCGCAACCTGGCACATTTCAACCGCCAGTTCCGCGCCGCCAAGGCGGTGACGCCGCGCGCCTTCCGCCTGCAATACCGGCGCGGCGTCAAAGGCGCGGCGTAAATTCAGTCCGAAACGAAAAAGGGGATCAGATTTTACAATCTGACCCCCGATATTCTGGTGCGGCTGGCAGGAATTGAACCCACGACCCCTTGGTTCGTAGCCAAGTACTCTATCCAGCTGAGCTACAGCCGCCTAAGACAAGATTATAGCAGGCCTTTGCAGAATGGCAAAGGGCACGGCGACGATATTTCACAATTGGCGCGCCGGATTGCACTTGCCCCGCCATGGGCGCCACGCCAGGGAAGATGGACGAAAAAAAACCCGGAAAGCGAACTTTCCGGGTTTTTTCTTACTGCTAATACTGGTGCGGCTGGCAGGAATTGAACCCACGACCCCTTGGTTCGTAGCCAAGTACTCTATCCAGCTGAGCTACAGCCGCAAACTCTGACACACTTCGCCGGACGGCGCGAAGCTTAAAACTTTCATCAGAACGGAGCGAACTCCCTTCTGGCAATACTGGTGCGGCTGGCAGGAATTGAACCCACGACCCCTTGGTTCGTAGCCAAGTACTCTATCCAGCTGAGCTACAGCCGCAAAACTTCTACAACATCTCCGATACAACAGGAGGGTCAAACTTTTTACAACAAAACCAGGCAAAGCCTGATTTTCAGTATTCTGGTGCGGCTGGCAGGAATTGAACCCACGACCCCTTGGTTCGTAGCCAAGTACTCTATCCAGCTGAGCTACAGCCGCGCAGGCAAACATTATAGCGTATTCATTTCGCTTTGAAAAGTTCGATTTTTCAATCGCTTAGCTGATTTTGCAGAATACCGCCCCGCACCATCCGCCATCTTTTCACCGCTAAAAAAGCGTACGCCTTTTCGATGGAGTCGCCTGCTTTCACAGTGTCATCCAGCGAATCGAGAAGTTGCTGTCTCGAAAGAAGCGGGATTATAGGGACTGCTTTCCCGCCTGTCCAGTGCTATCTGCGCGCGGCGAAAAAACGGCTGGCATACGGGCCGCGGCCCGGCGTGCAAGCGTGCGGTGGCCGTCTGCCGCTTGGGGCTACAATACCAGTCAGATGGTGCGCAGCAAGGGGCGCATCGCGGGGCGCCGGCGCATGACCATATCAACAGCCCTTCACGCCCCGGCACCATGAGCATACACCGCGCGGCAATGGCCCCTGGCCTGCCGGGCAGCGGCGGCCCCACAGGGCAAGGCAGCCCGCGTGGCAGATTAACTGTTGCAGGATTTCCGATGGCCAAGCATGAACGCAAGCAAGACCTGCTCCCCCCATCGGCGCCGCTGAGCCTGTCAACAGAGCACCTCGCCAGCTTGCTGGAGGGCGTGACCGACGGTTTCAGCCTGCTCGACCGCGACTGGACCATCCGCTATATCAACACGCGTGGCGCCGACATGCTGGCGCCACAGCGCCCGCCGGGCGCCAGCCTGGCCGGCAGCAGCCTGTGGCAGGCCTGCCCCGAGTTGCTGGGCACGGAGCTGGAAACCTACTACCGGCGCGCCATGGCGCAGCAGCACAGCGCCAGTTTCGAGCTGTTCTATCCGCCGCTGGGTCGCTGCCTGGAAGTGCGCATCTTCCCTTCCACCGATGGCTTGACCACGTACATCCAGGATATCAGCCAGCGCAAGGCGGCCGAAGACAGCCTGCGGCAGAGCGAGGAAGACTTGCGCGCCCTGGCCAATTCCATTCCGCAACTGGCATGGATCGCCAGTTTTGACGGCACCATGTCCTGGTACAACCAGCGCTGGCATGACTACACGGGCACCACCGCCGGGCAAATGGCGGGCGACGGCTGGAGCATTGCCTACGATACGGAAAGCCTGCCGCACATGCTGCAGCGCTGGAAGGCCTGCTTGCACGCCGGCACCCCGTTCGAGATGGAATTCCCCATCCGCGGCGCCGATGGCCAGTTCCGCTGGTTCCTGACGCGCGCCAATCCCGTGCGCGACCGGGGCGGCCAGCTGCTGCGCTGGTTCGGCACGAGCACCGATGTCGACCAGGTCAAGCGCGCGCAGGAAGCCTTGCGCGATGAAACCCGCGTGCTCGAACTGCTCAACACCACGGGTGCCACCCTGGCCGGTACCCTGGACCTGCCCGCCCTGCTGCAGGAAACCGTCGACGCGGCCACGCGCATCAGCGGCGCGCGCTTTGGCGCCTTCTTTTACCAGGGCGACGAAGCCTTGCCCCAGGCGCGTGCCGTGAGCGGCATCAGCGCGCAACAGGCCAACGCGATTGCCGCCGAGCTGCGCCAGGGACCGGCCATGCGCCAGAATGACTTGCTGGCGGCGCCGGACGGCCACGCGGGCGCCGCCATCGCGCCGCCGCTGCGCAGTTGCCTGAGCCTGCCAGTCAGCTCGCGCTCGGGCCAGCTGCTGGGGCGCTTGCTGCTGGGCCACCCGCTGGCGGGCATGTTCAGCGCGCGCAGCGAACGCATCGTTTCGGCCATCGCCGCCCAGGCCGCCGTCGCACTGGACAATACGCGCCTGTACGCGGCCGCCACGCGCGCCGCCGAGGAGCGCAAGGCACTGCTCGACAGCGAGCGCGAGGCGCGTGCCGAGGCCGAGCGCACGAACCGGCTGAAGGATGATTTCCTCGCCACCCTGTCGCACGAACTGCGCACCCCACTGTCGGCCATCCTGGGCTGGGCCCAGGTGCTGCGGCGCGGCACGCGCGACCAGGCCGACCTGCACCGCGGCCTGCAAAGCATCGAACGCAATGCGCGCGCGCAGGCACAACTGATCGAAGACCTGCTCGACATGAACCGCATCACCTCGGACAAGGTGCAGCTCGACCTGCAAACCGTGGCGCCCGCCAGCGTCATCGCCTCGGCCATCGAAACATTGCGTCCGGCGGCCGACGCCAAGCACATCACCATCAACTGCCAGGTCGCCAGCGATGCGGGCAACATCACGGGCGACCCCAGCCGCCTGCAGCAAGTCATCTGGAACCTGCTGTCGAACGCCCTGAAATTCACGCCGCAAGGGGGCCAGGTCGATATCGGCGTGCAGCGCGCGGGCAGCCGCCTGGCCATCACGGTGGCCGATAACGGCATCGGCATCCGCGCCGACTTCCTGCCGCACGTGTTCGACCGCTTCCGCCAGGCCGACGCCTCCACCACGCGCAAGCATGGCGGCCTGGGCCTGGGCCTGGCCATCGTCAAGCACCTGGTGGAGCAGCATGGCGGCACGGTCACGGCCAGCAGCGACGGAGAAATGCAGGGCGCCAGCTTCACCGTGCGCCTGCCCCTGAGCGTGCCCGCCACGCCGGCGCGCCAGCCGGGCGGCACCCAGTCCGCCCTGCCCGATTTGCGCGGCATCCGCGTCTTGCTGGTCGACGACGAGCCGGACGCGCGCGAGCTGACGGAACGCATCTTGCGCGACAGCCACGCCGAAGTGCACGGCACGGCCAGCGCGGCCCAGGCGCTGCAACTGCTGGCCCAGGTGCAGCCCCACGTGCTGGTCAGCGACATCGGCATGCCGGACTCAGACGGATTCGACCTGCTGGCGCAGATCCGCGCCCGCGCGCCCGGCGACCTGGGCACTCTGCCCGCGCTGGCGCTGACGGCATTTGCGCGGCCGCAAGACCGCCAGCGCGCACTCGACAGCGGCTTCCAGGCCTGGATCTCGAAGCCGCTGGACCCCAACGAACTGCTGGCCGCCGTGGCCAGGCTGGCGGCGCCCCGCCTGGCCGATGCGCCACCGTGAACGCGGGGCAAAAAGGTGATGCAAAGAAATAAATAACCCAGGACAAAATGTTCATTCCCATGGGTTAGCCTTCCTACTTTCAGACGCGGCCCTGTCCTACAAGCAACTTACCCGAAGTTTGCTACACTGAAATGCAGAAGTACACCTGTATGGCAGGCTGGTACAGGCGACCTTGGCCGAAAGGAGCGGGAGCAGCGGACTCGTGCGCTGTTGTGCGCCCTATCTTGATGCAAGGCGCTACTATCATGCCCAGCCGCCGTCAGCCCATTACCAGCGGTAGAAGCCAGCGTTGCATAGACCGTATAACCGAGACCCTACATGCCCAGCCAAGATGAGATTTTGAAAGCCAAAATTTTGGTCGTCGACGATTCACCCGACAATGTCGACCTGATGCTGGAAATCCTGCGCGATGCCGGTTACACCAACGTCACGGCCACCATGCGCCCGGCCCAGGTCTGCCCCCTGCACCAGGAACATTGCTACGACTTGATCCTGCTGGACTTGCAGATGCCCGAGCTGAATGGTTTCCAGGTCATGAAAGGCTTGAAGGAGATCGAGCATGGCGGCTACCTGCCCGTGCTGGCCCTGACGGCGCAGCCCAGCTTCAAGATCGCCGCCCTGGAAGCGGGCGCGCGCGACTTCATCAGCAAACCGTTCGACCTGATGGAAGTGCACAAGCGCATCCATAACATGCTGGAAGTGCGCCTGCTGTACAAGGAACTGGCGCAATACAGCAAGCAGCAGCAGGAGCTGGCCCTGCACGATCCGTTGACGGGCTTGCCCAACCGGCGCCTGCTGGAAGACCGCATCGAGCACACCTTGCAGCATTCGGCCCGCAACCGGGGCAAGTCGGCCATCCTGTACCTGGACCTGGACGGCTTCAAGGCCATCAACGACAGCTACGGCCACGGCTATGGCGATGAAATCCTGAAAATGGTGGCGGCGCGCCTGGTGGGCGCCTCGCGCAAGGAAGACACGGTGGCGCGCATCGGCGGCGATGAATTCGTCATCGTGCTGGGCAACCTGGCTGGCAAGGGCGACGCGCGCGAGCCGGCCGCCAAGCTGATCGAAGTCATTTCCGAACCGTATTTCATCAACGACCTCACCCTGCGCCTGTCGACCAGCATCGGCATCGCCATCTACCCGGACGATGCCTGCTCCGTCGAAGCGCTGCTGGGCGCGGCCGACACGGCCCTGTATGAAGCCAAGCGCGCCGGCAAGAACCGCTTTTGCTGTTCGCCCCACGAAGTGATCGTGCCACAGGTGAACGTGCAGAAAAGCAGCATTCCCTCGATCGCCTGAGCCGCGGGCGGGGCGATCGACGCAAAAAAACCGGGCGCCTTGACGGCTGCCCGGTTTTTTTACGTTTTACTGCTTATTTCTTGGCTGCCGCCGCTTCATGCTTGCCGGCATGCTGGTGATCCGTTTGCGCATCCACGGTGTCGGGCGACACTTCGATGCGCGTGATGCCCGCATCGACGGAAATGGGATCGCTGGCGGGGAACGTCATTTCCACGGCATCGTCCAGCAGCTCTTCCTTGGCCCGCTCTTCGCCGCTCATGCCCTCTTCATCGGCAAGAATGGCCAGCGCGCTGGCCCATTTGACGAAATTGAGATTGGACAATTCGCGCACGGTGGTCACGCCAAACGCCTGCTGCAAGGCCTTGGCATCTTTCGCGCTGACACCGCGCAAGGCGCTGATGGGGGCGTTGACGATGTCGCGGAAGCTTTTGTCGAGGTATTCCTTGTCGACGATGGTTTCGATATTCATGGCATGTCCTTTCGTTTCTATGAGTGGGCCTGCACCGCGGTGGCGGCCATGCTGCGTGGAGATGATGCACGCCCCCACTATGGCAGGGGTGCCTGGCCAGGTATGTGCGCAACCGTACGTAACTGCGGGTCCGCTCGCCCATGCCGGCAGAATGCCTGAAGTTTCCTATTGCACAAAAATGATGAGAGGAGATTAAAATTGCCGAAAAGACAGAAATTTTCCATCCATGCGCCCTGCGATGGAATCATCATGTATGATCCACAACTTGAATTTGGTCCTCTCCTTTCACCATTCACGGGGCGCTATGTCCGCACAAACAGATCCGAACCAGGAAACGGCCCAGGCCGATGCGGAACGCGCCGCCGATCTCAGCGAGTTGCTGGGGCATGTCAATACCAGCTGGGACAATGAACGGCGCGCCCTGTCGCGCCAGCTGCACGACAGCCTGGGCTCGTCGCTGACGGCGCTGACCATGCACTTGTCGCTGCTGACGCAAAAGATGCCGCAGGAAGCGGCCTTGCTGGACCGCGCGGCGACGATGAAGCAGCTGCTGCTGAATGTGATCGAAACCAACCGCCAGATGCAGATGAAGCTGTGGAACGACAAGCTGGAATTTCTTGGCGTGAATGTGGCACTGAGCGAACTGGCCGCGCAATTTGCCGAACAGCACAAGATGACCGTGCGCTGCAGCCTGCCGGAAGATGAGCTGATCTGTCCGCGCAACGTGGGCGTGGCCCTGCTGCGCACCCTGGAAGAAGCGCTGAGCAACATCGCCGCCCACGCGCAAGCCACCGAAGTGGACATCATCATCGACGACAACGAGGAAGCGCTGATGATGACCGTCAAGGACAACGGCGTGGGCTTGCCCACGCATGCCCCTGTCGAGATGAGCAAGCACGGCTTGCGCTCCGTGCGCGAGCGCGTGCACTACCTGGGCGGCACCCTGAGCCTGGCGGCCAACCCGCAAGGCGGCACGGCCCTGAGCGTGATTCTTCCCCGTATTACCCCGAAAGAATAAGTTGCCTGCCGCCTCAGCGCGGCAGCCCTGCCACCGCCTGCGGCAGCACCAGCTGCGCGGCCAGCGCGGCGCGAGGATCCGCCAGGCTGCCCAGGCGGCCATCGAGCAGGCGCAGGAAGTATCCCACGCGCAGCACATCCGTCAATTGCTGCATCAATGCCACGTCAGCCAGGTGGGCCTGGGTCAACGCCAGCGCCAGCAGGCTTTGCCAGATATCGTCTTGCGCCGTTGTCCAGGCGCTCGACGCGAGGAAGGTGCCGGGCGGCTGCGCCAGTTCCCCATGCACCTTAGCCAGCAAGGCATCGCGCGGCAATTCGCCAGGCAACAGCGCCAGTTCCGTGCGCCACAAGGGAAAGCGCAGCAGCGGCGCCGGCAGCGCCTCCAGGCTGGCGATGAAACTGGCCCTGGCGTATCCGTCCATGCGGAAATGCATGGCATGGCGCCTTCTTTCACCGGCAGCATCCTCGCCCGTGCACGACAGCAGCAGCTGGTAAAAGTCCAGCCTGTCCGGCTCCAGCCCCAGGCTCTCCAGGGTCATGTAGTTGAGCAAGGCAGGATCGCCTGGCACGGCGGACTGCGTGGAAATATCATGCATGGCGCACTTTCGGCAAGGTGGTGATCGGAGTGTGCGCCAAGTATAGAGGGTTTTTCCAGCCTCGCGCCGCGCCCTGCCGCGCATCGGCTACACTGGGACGTGATCTTATCAACGAGGGGAAACCGCATGCAACGAAGCATAACGGCCTTGCTGGCGGCGCTGCTGGCCATGGGCGTGGCCCAGGCCGCCGAAAAAACCGTGCCGCCGCCCGACACGGTCGACAAGCTGGCGTGGCTGGCCGGCTGCTGGCTGGCCGATGGCGCCGAACCGGGCTCCGGCGAACAGTGGAGCACGGCCGCCGGCGGCACCATCCTGGGCACCGGCCGCACCGTCAAGGGCGGCAAGACGACAGAATTCGAGTTCATGCAGATCCGTATCACGGAGCCGGGCCAGCTGGCCTACATCGTGCAGCCCTCGGGCCAGCCACCCGTGATTTTCAACCTGCTGCGCCAGGAGAAGCCGAACGAGTTCATCTTCGCCAACCTGGACAATGATTTTCCCAGCCGCATCATCTACCGCCACGACAGCGAGCGCATCTTGCACGCCAGCATCGTGGGTACATTGAAGGGCAAGCTCACCACCATAGCCTTTCCCATGACGCGGGGCCGCTGCGAGACGGCCCCCGTCGCGCGCGGCAAATAACAAGGGGCCTCGCGGCCCCTTGTTTACTGTGTTGCGAATGGCTTAGTGCAGCTTGACTTGCGGCGTGCTGCGCTTGATCAGGAAACGGCCCATGGCCATGACGGCCGTGCGCACGCTGCCCAGCACGGCATTGTGGTGCATCAGGTGCAGGCTCACGTACATCATGCGCGCGACAAACCCTTCGACGAACCAGCTCAGGCCCTTCAGCGACCCCATCAGCGTGCCCACCGAGGTGGTGCGGCCGAAGGACACGAGCGAGCCGTAATCGAGGTATTCATACGGTTTCGTTTGCGGCGGCTTGCCCTTGGCTTGCAGCAGGAAGGTTTTCAGCAAATAATCGGCTTGCTGGTGGGCAGCCTGGGCCCGTGGCGGCACCAGCTTGCCATCGGGGCCGGCACAGGCGGCGCAGTCGCCCAGCGCGAAGATGTTCGCATGGCCCTGCACGTTGAGCATGCCCGTCACTTCCAGCTGGCCGGCGCGGTTGGTCGGCAAGCCCAGGGTCGACAGGAACTCCGGCGCGCGGATGCCGGCCGCCCACACGCAGATGTCGGCCGCGTAGCTGGTGCCGCTGGCCACCGTCACCTTGTCGGGGTCGATAGCCGTCACGCGCGTGTCCGTCACCACCGTGATGCCATGCTGGTGCAGCAGTTTCGACGCGGCGATGGAGACGCGCTCGGGCAGCGGCGCCAGGATGCGCGGCGCGCCTTCGAGCAAGGTGATGCGCACGTCCTTGATGGCGTTGAGATTCTGGAAACCATAGGCCGCGTACACGCTGCTCGCTTCGCGCAGTTCGGCCGCCAGTTCCACGCCCGTGGCGCCGCCGCCGATGATGACGATATCGACGCCGGGATGGCCCGCGTCGCCCTGGCGCTGCTCGGCCATGGCCAGCAGCTTGAGCAGGGTCAGGCGGAAACGTTCCGCGTCTTCCGTGGCGTTCAGGGAAATCGTGTTTTCCTTGGCGCCGGGCACGCCAAAGTAATTCGAGGTACTGCCCACGGCCAGCACCAGCTGGTTGTAGCCGATTTGCCGCTGCGGCAAGAGCTGCTCGTCCTTGTCCGTGGCGATGGCGCCCACGGTCAGACTGTTCGAGGCGGCGTCGAGCGCGATCAGGGGACCGTAGACATAGGTAAAGCCATTGTCATGCGCCAGCATCTGGTACGACAGGCCCTCCTGGTGGATGTCCAGGGTGCCGGCCGCCACCTCATGCAGCGAGGGTTTCCAGATATGGTAGAGGCGGCTGTCGACCAGGGTCACCTGGCCGGCGCCGAGCTTGCGGCTGAGTTTACAGGCCAGCTCCAGGCCGCCTGCTCCGCCACCTACGATTACGATTTTACTATGCAAAGATCCTCCGATTGACTAACTTAATTCCTGTGGTCGTTGCCCCGATCGCCGCGGTTGCCGTGGCCATTGTCGCCCTTGCCTGGCTTGTTGCCTGGACCATGGCCGTTGCCGTGGTCATTGCCTGGGCGATTGCCGTGGTCATTGCCAGGGCGTCCCGGGCGGTTGCCATTGTCGTGATGGTCGCCTGGGCGGTCCGGCCGGCCATGCTGCGGCTGCGGCGGACGTCCGCCGGGACGGCCATAGTGGTGGTCGGGATGCTGCTGGCGATAACGGGGCACATACTGGTTGTTATACCAACTATCCTGGACGAAATAAACTTCTTGGTTACAGGCATTATACTTGCGGCAGTGCTTGGACCAGTTTTTCGCGTGGCCTGGCGGCACGCGCAGGTAGATCGGGCGTCCCGCATAGTACGCCGGGCGCTCCACGATGATCGGTTGCGGGTACAGCAGTTGCGGTGCGGGATAGTCGCCCACATCGATGCGCCCGTAAAAGCCGGGCTGGCCGATATTGATGGACACGCCCACTTGCGCCAGGGCGCCGGTGGCGGCCGACAGCAAGGCGGCGGCAAGTATCAGGTTCTTCATGGAGGCACTCCTTCTATTGGTTATATCTCATTGTAGACCTTGTGCAAAAACAAGTTTGTACGCAAGGACACATAAGGGAGTGCCATACTTTCACCACAATTTGCCTAAGGGCACGACAAAACCGCTGAACAGCGACCAGTCCGGCGACGCGCCCGTCAACCCTCTTGCCATGCCGACATCGATGGCCAGGCGCGGCGTGGGATTGTAAGTGGCGGCCAGCAACAGCTGGGCCGTGGCGGCGGCGCCGCGCAGGCGCGTGCCCGAGAGTTCCGCCGTGGCGCCCCAGCGCGCGCTGACGGGAGTGGAAAATGAAGCCGCCCAGCCCGTTTGCACGGTGCCCGTGCCGGGGTCGGACGCGCCAAGGCGCGTGGCGTTCAGGTTGGCATCCATGTGCACGGCGCCCAGGTCGCGGCTGACAATGCCATTGAGCGACACATCGCTCTTGCCGCTGCCGATCGCATCCTTGGCCGTCGGCGCCTTCCAGCCCAGTTCCAGGCCCAGGGCCGTGGCGCTGTCGAGCACGAACGCGCGCTTGAGCACCAGGGTCGTGTCGCCCACGCCCGTCTCGCGCCGGCCCGTGTCGTCGCGCGCCCGCACATAGCCCTCGCCTTCGAGCAGGAGTCCCCATGCGGGCGTGAACGCCAGCTTGAACGTATACGGCAGGCTGGCGCGGCGCGCATCGCCCGTTTTCGTCGACAGGCCGCCCGCTTCGAATTCCAGCTGGCCCGGCGCGGGCAGCTGCGCGGGACTGGCAACGGAGGGCCGGTACGGCAGCACGGGATCGCCGTCCTGCGCCTGCGCCAGGGGCGCCAGCAGCAGGGACAGGATCAGCAACGGGATGGCAGGAGACGGCATGGCAGGCCCATGGTGGCAAACGATAGCCACAGCCTACCACCGTCGTGGCAATGGCGCGCGGGCAAGCGGCTTCAGGCCAGGCGCCGCACGCCCTGGCGCGATACGGCGGCCGGGCGGCGCAGCGGCGTTACATTGTTTGCGGGCGGCACGGCGATGCGTTCCGCTTGCGCATGCAGGCGGAACACGCCCACCAGCTCCGTCAGGGTCTGCGCCTGGTCTTGCAGCGATTCGGCGGCAGCGGCAGCCTCTTCGACGAGGGCCGCGTTTTGCTGCGTCACCTGGTCCATCTGCAGCACGGCCTGGTTGACTTGTTCGATGCCGGCGCTTTGCTCGGCGCTGGCAGCCGTGATTTCCTGCATGATGTCGGCCACCTGGCGCACGCTGATCACCACTTCATCCATCGTCTTGCCCGCATCATGCACGAGCTTGGCACCGGCTTCCACCTGGTCGACGGAGTCACCGATCAGGGTCTTGATTTCCTTGGCGGCACTGGCCGACCGCTGGGCCAGATTGCGCACCTCGGCCGCCACGACGGCGAAACCGCGCCCCTCCTCGCCCGCCCGCGCCGCTTCCACGGCCGCGTTCAAGGCGAGGATATTCGTCTGGAAGGCGATGCCGTCGATGACGCTGATGATGTCGACGATCTTGCGCGACGACGCATTGATCGATTCCATCGTCTGCACCACCTGCCCCACCACGGCGCCGCCCTTGCCCGCCACCTCGGAGGCGGCGCCGGCCAGCACATTGGCCTGGCGCGCATTGTCCGCGTTCTGGCGCACGGCCGAGGTCAGCTGTTCCATCGACGACGCCGTTTCTTCCAGGGAACTGGCCTGCTCTTCCGTGCGGGACGACAGGTCCAGGTTGCCCTGGGCGATTTCGCCGGAGGCCGTATTGATCGTGTCCGTACCCGAGCGCACCTGGCTGACGATGCCCACCAGCTTGTCACGCATGGTTTTCATGGCAAACAGCAAACTGCTGCTGTCGTGGCTGGCCGTGCGGATATCCACGGTCAGGTCGCCTTCGGCAATGGCGCCGGCGATCTGCACGGCATACGCCGGCTCGCCGCCCAGCTGGCGCGTCAGTGCCCGCGTGATCAGCGCCCCCAGCGCCAGCCCCGCCGCCACGCTGCCCAGCACCAGCGCGATCATGAAGCTGCGGCTGGTCTGGTACACGCTGGAGGCCTGCTCGGCAGCCGCCTTGGCACGCTCTTCCTTCTGCAAGGACAGTTTATCCAGCACTGCGTCGAGCTCGTCGGCATGCTGGCGCGTCTTGTTCAGCAATTCCGTCAGCTGGGCGCTGCGCTGCGCCAGCGGTTCGGCCGCCGCCAGCACCAGCGACTGCTGCAGGGTGCTCGCGTATTCCGCTTCGACGGCGGCAAAGCGGGCAAACAGTTCCTTGGCCGCCTGCGTGACGAACAGCGGCTGGGCCTTGGCCAGGTTGCTCCTGTTCTGCTCCAGGTATTTGGCGATATCGGCCTGGCGCCCCGCGCGCTCTTCGCTGGTGGTGGCCAACAGGAAATTGCCGCGCGCGCGGCCCACCTTGATCAGGGCGATATTGGCTTCCTTGATGTACGACAGGCCCAGCAGCTCGTTGTTGTACATCTGCCCCGCCATGGTGTCGATCTTGCCCATGTTGAAGATGCCGATGCCGGCCACGATGGCACCCATCAGGGCCACACAGAAAAACGCCGCCAGCAGGCGCGTTCCCACCTTCATTTGATTCAACATGATTTTTCCCTTTCAGCCTTGCCCCCACGCCACTGTCTTGCACAGCGGCGCTTGCGTATCACGGGGTCGATCAGCGTTTCAAAGAAACGTAATGGCTTGAATATAAAGAAAAAAAGGCAGATAAAATGCTCGGATTGTCACTAAGCGACAATTCCTTGATATGAAGCAACATGGATAACGGCTTGCCGTGCTAGGCAAGCCGTCCATGACACTTAATGGCCCGCGTGGCCGCTCGGCTTGCGCACCGTCATCTCGACCCCGCCCTTGGCGACCGGCTTGCCCGCGCCCTGGCCGCGCACCGGTTCCGGCAAGGCGCCCGTCCATTCATAGGCAAGGGTGCCGGCCGGATGCTTATACCAGCCCGGGTCGCGGTAATCGCCCGGTTTCTGGTCCTTGCGCACTTTCACCGTGGTAAACATGCCGCCCATGCCGATGGCGCCGAACGGGCCGTCTCCCGCCATCATCGGCAAGGTGTTGTCGGGGATCGGCATCTGCATTTCGCCCATGTCGGCCATGCCCCGCTCGCCCATCACCATGTAGCCGGGCACCAGCTGGTTGATCTTCGCCGCCACGCCCTGGTGGTCGACGCCGATCATGGTCGGTACGTCATGCCCCATGGCATTCATCGTATGGTGCGACTTATGGCAGTGGAAGGCCCAGTCACCCAGGTCGGTGGCCATAAACTCCACGGCGCGCATCTGGCCCACGGCCACGTCCGTCGTCACTTCGGGCCAGCGCGACTCGGGGCGCGTCCAGCCGCCGTCCGTGCCCGTCACCTCGAATTCATGGCCATGCATGTGGATCGGATGATTCGTCATGGTCAGATTGCCCACGCGCACGCGCACCTTGTCGCCCTGGCGCACCACCATCGGGTCGATGCCGGGGAAGACGCGGCTGTTGAAGGTGAACAGATTAAAATCCGTCATGGTCATGATCTTCGGCGTGTAGCTGCCCGGATCGATGTCGTAATTACTCAGCAAGAAGACGAAATCGCGGTCCACCTTCATGAAATTCGGGTCTTTCGGATGCGTCACCCAGAAACCCATCATGCCCATGGCCATCTGCGTCATTTCATCGGCATGCGGGTGGTACATGAAGGTGCCGGGCCGCTTGGCGACGAATTCGTAGACAAAGGTCTTGCCCGGGGCGATGCCGGGCTGGGTCAGGCCCGTGACGCCGTCCATGCCGTTGGGCAAGCGCTGGCCATGCCAGTGCACGCTGGTGTGTTCCGGCAATTTATTGGTGACGAAGATGCGCACGCGGTCGCCCTCCACCACTTCGATGGTGGGACCGGGCGACTGGCCGTTGTAGCCCCACAGGTTCGCTTGCATGCCGGGCGCCAGTTCGCGCACGACGGGTTCCGCCACCAGGTGAAATTCCTTGACGTTGTTGTTCATGCGCCAGGGCAAGGACCAGCCGTTCAGGGTAACGACGGGGTTGTACGGGCGTCCGTTCGGCGGCGGTGGCGGCGCCTTGGTATCCGCGCCGGCCATGCTGACGGCTTCCGGCAGGGACGCCGCACCCACGCGGCTGACGGCTGCCGCACTCAGGGCGACGGCGCCCGCATTCATGAAAAAGTTTCTACGTGTAATCATCATTAATCCTTTGCCGCAGTGGCCGCGCCTGGGCCGCTGCCATTGATGGCCGACTGCAATTCGGTTTGGGCGATCCAGAAATCGCGCTGGGTGTCGATGGCGCCGTTCACGCTGGCCACCTGCTCGCGCGCGTCGGCCAGCAGTTCGAAGACGCTGGCCAGCATGCCGTTGTAGCGCAGCAGCACTTCATGCGAAATCGTCTTGCGCAGCGGAACGACTTCATCGCGGTAGTGCCGCGCCAGGTCGTAGGCCGTGCGGTAGCTGGAATACGCCTCGCGCACTTCCGAGCGGGCCTTGACGGCCGTGCCCGCCGTGCGCTGCAGCGACTGTTCATACAAAGCTTGCGCCTTGGCATTGCGCGCCGTGCCCCAGTCGAACAGGGGCAGCTCCAGCGACACTTCGTAGCCGTTTTCGCGCGGCGCCTCGCTCGTGCTCTTGTTGGTGTAGCCCGCGTCGAGCACGTTGACGAACCCCGTCACCTTCGACAGGCCCAGCGCATCGGCCGTCGCATGCGCGTCGAGCTTCGCTCTTTGCACGTCGAGGCGCTGCTCCATGGCTTGCGCCTCGATATTGCCCGCTTCCGCTGGCGCGGCCGGCAAGTCGGGCAGGCGCTGCGGCAAGGTAAACGCCGTTTGCTTGCCCCACAGGCCCAGCAAGCGCGTCAGGTGTTCGCGCGTGGCCGTGGCCTGGTGGCGCGCGCGGGCCAGGTCGCTGACGGCGTCCGCATAAAACACTTGCTGGCGCGCCTGGTCGAGGCGGCTCCAGTTGCCCGCCTGCTGCAGGCGCGTGGCCAGCTCGGCGCCCGCCTCGGCCGACACGAGCGCCCGCTGCATGAACTGCTCCGTCTGCGCGGCGGCCACCGCGTTGAAATAGGCGCGGCGCACATCGGCCGCCAGCTGCACGGCACTGCTGGCCGCCTGCAGCTTGGCTTGCTCGAAACGGCCCCGTTCGATATTCATGCGCAGCGGCATGGTCAGCAGGCCGGCCAGGTCGACGCTGACGCCGCGGTCGATTTCATTGCCATGGCTGCCGTGCGAGCGGCCGAACGACAGGCCCGGGTTGCGCAAGCGCCCCGCCTGCACCAGGTCCGCCTCGGACGCGCCCAGCTCGGCCAGCGCCACTTTCAAGGTGTGGTTGTTCATCAGGGCGATGCGCACGGCACTGTCGGCATCCAGGGGCTGGGCCAGCAGCTGCGCCAGCCTGGCGTCCGCATTCCCGGCGGCCAGGGCGTCGGGGGCGCCCGTGCGGGCGTCGGCCAGCGCCGCGACGGCCTGCATGCCGCCATCCTGGCTGAAGCTGGCGCAGCCGCCCAGCAGCAAAACGGCCGCCAGCGCCAATGGCGTCAGACAAGTTGATTTATTCAAGCGGGCCATCTCAGTGTCCTTCGTGGTGGTGTTGCGGCGCGGGCTTGCCGGCCGGCTGGGGCATGGCGTGGTCCATCGGCATCTTGTCCATCGGCATAGCGTGGCCGTCCATCTTGTGGCCTGGCATCTTGTGGCCCTCCATCTTCATCATGCCCATGTGCCCGCCAGCGTCGCCCACTTTCCGGTTCAGGGCGCGCCAGGTCTGGTCGGGCGTGGCATCGTCCTCGGCGGCGGGACGGTAGCCGTCGAAGGCGGAGCGGTAGGTGGTGGCCGGCACGGCGGCTTGCGCCTCCTGCGGGGCGGCGGCGGACTGGACAGGCGCGACGGCGGAAGCGGCCAGCGGCACGGCCAGCGCAACGCCGGCGGCCAGCGCGAGGCTAAGTAATGGCTTCATGGTATTCCTTGAGTGACAGGGTATGGCGCGGCAGGCGCGCGGTGGAACGCTGGCGTGCCATCGCCACGTGCAGGGACGTGCGGCGGCGCACCGCCAGGTTCACGGGCGGTCAGGCGGAGTGCGTGCTTCTCGGGGGGCGTTCGGGACCAGCAGGGATATGCCCGGCGAACAGGGAGTCAGGCGCCAGCGCCGGTGGCGGCGCGCGCAGGGTCAGGGCATGCAGCGCGGGCATGCCGGGCGGCGCCGTCGCGCCCGCGGTGCAAGCGCCATGGTTGCCGCAATCGTGGCCCTGATGGCTGGCGGCGCCATCGTCCATGGCCATTTTCATGGGCACGGGCTGGTCCGCCATTTGCATGCCGGCCATGTCGGCCATGCTGTGGCAATGCTGGACTTGTGCCTGCGCCGCCGTGACGGCGATGGCCTCCAGCGGCTCGTCCACGCAGCAGCTGCGCATGGCCGACGCAAAGCCCTGCAAGGGCAGCGTCACGGCCAGCAGCCACAGCAGCGAGTGGGCGAGAGAGCGGAAAAAGGCACGGTTCATGGCAGGACTATAAACCTTCCCACATGAGGAAGGTCAAGCCCCATTTGCGCTGCGCTCAGTGCGTCAGCCAGATAACGTACGCGCCATGATAGCCTTCTCCCTCGAACACGGCATGGCCGTCGGCAAACGAGACCGTGTGCACGTGATTGATGGTGAAATAGGCGCGCCTGTCGGCCGTCTCCACATCGCCCCAATAGCGGGCATCGGGTGAACGGTAGCCGCTGGCGCGGCCGATGGCCGCCATCAGGTCGCCGATCATGAAATCGACCAGCATCTCGGCCAGCAGCGGCCGGTGGCCCGCCAGCATGGCCGTGATGTCCGGGTAGCCCGCGTCCCTGAGCGCGGGCAAGTCGCTTTCCGCATACGCGGCGTCGTCTTCGCGGCAGGTTTGCACGAAGCTGTTGAAGGGCTCGTCGAGCAGAGGCGCCAGCGCCGCTTCCGGCACGCGCAGGCGGAACGGGTGCAGCGGCAGCTCGCTGCGCTGGCCATAATTGAGTTCGCGGCAGCCCAGGAAGGCCAGCGCGTGCGGCCGTCCATCGACGTCGCAGCGGATGCCCGGTTCTTGCTCAAACGTCATTGCCATCCATCCCTGCCATGCCTGCTGCCCTCCTTCTGCGTCCCAGGGCCACATGGTAAGCGCTGACGCGCAAACGGAACAGGCTCAGAAGCAACAGAAAACAGCGTATCAGTTTGTGCCGCACGACAATACCGTCAGGCCGGCTCCGTGATGCCCACGCAGTTGCGGCCGTTTTCCTTGGCCACGTACAGGGCCGCATCGGCAGCCAGCAGCACGGCGTCCATGCCGCCAACTTCCTGTTCCGACGACACCACGCCCAGCGAGACCGTGATGGCGCCCGCGCCGGCGATCACGGCGGCGGCCACCTTGGCGCGCAGGCGCTCGGCCACCTGGATGGCCACGTCGAGGTCGGCGTCTGGCAGCAGCATGATGAATTCATCGCCGCCGTTGCGGCACAGCACGTCGGCATCGCGCGAACAGGCGCGCATCAGCTGCGCCAGGCGCAGGATGACGTCGTCGCCCACGGCATGGCCCCAGCGGTCATTGACTTGCTTGAAATGGTCGATATCGATGGCGATGACGGAGAACGGCCGCGCCTGCGCCTGCCAGGCGTCCAGCGCCGCCGCCATGCCGCGCCGGTTCGACAGGCCCGTCAGCGGGTCCGTCTGCACGTCGGACTTCAGCTTGCCGATCTTGCTCTGCAGCAGCGCCAGCCCCTTCAGCAAGGCTTTCTTGATCTGCGCCGCTTCCACGTACCAAGAGCGGATGGCGGCCAGCTGTTCCGCCGTGCCCGGCGCATCCATGCGCCGCGCGCCCTCGGCCAGCTGCACCAGCGGGCGCGAAATCAGGTTCGCCAGCCACCAGATGAACGGCAGGGTCAGCAACGCGATCGGCAGCGAATGCCAGACCGTGTTGGCCATCAGCTGCTTCAGCGGCGCCAGGGTCATGGCCGTCGGGCGCTGCGCCACGATGCCCCAGCCTGTCGACGGCATGACGGCATAGCCGGCCAGCATATCCACGCCCAGGCTGTTGGCCATGCGCCGGCTGCCGCCGCCCTGCCGCGCGATGATGGCATCGATGACTTCATTGCTGCCGGCCAGGTCGCCCAGGCGCGCCGGGTCGGGGTGGTACAGCAGGCGCCGCTTCTGGTCCACCACATACAGGTAGGAGCCGTCGCGGTAGTAATGCTGGCCCAGCATGGTGTACAGGATATTTTTCTGTTTCAGATAGATGCTGCCGCCCACATAGCCCAGGTAGCGCCCATCCCTGCCGACGATGGGATGCGAGATGAACACCACCAGGTTGCCAGCGGAGGAAATATACGGCTGCGTGACGAGGGGACGGCGCTCGCGCAGCGCCTGTACGGCGCCGGCCGAATCGAGCTGGCGGTGTTTCAGGGCCAGGGTTTCCGGCGACACGCCCAGCACCTTGCCCTGGGCATCGACGATCAGCACGGAGTTAAAACTGTTGGTTTGCAGGCGCAGCCGCTGCGCCTCGGCCGTCAGCCAGGCGTCGTCCTCCATGCGCGACGGCAGGCTGCCCGCGCTGTACGCCAGCTGCTGGCGCGCCGACTGCAAAAAGTCCTCGGCCGTGCTGGCCAGCTTGCTCGCATACGCATGGTTCGCTTCCAGGGTCGTATCGATCAGCAGCTGGCGCTGCACGCGGTAGCTGGCATAAAAGGTGTTCGCCAGGGACACCAGGGCACTGGCGAAGGCCACGAGCACGATCAAACGGCGCAAATTCATGCGCAGAACAGGTTTAGTCCACATGGCGTCAGCAGAGAGGGGAAAGTATTGCGCGAAAGAAAGTGCGCATTATACCGAGTAAAACGTGCCAAAAAGGAAATTCTAGCAGCCAGGCAAGAGGAATGTGTACAGGCGGCAACGGGTTGCGTTGCCGCCTTGATATGCATCAAGGACGATGCGTCAAATACACCGCATCAGGCGTGGATGGCGTGTTTCTTGACCCAGTCCACATAGCGCTGCATCCAGCCCTGGAAGAAGCCCAGGCTGGCGGGACCGATGCCGCCATGCTCGTCAAACAGGCCATCCTTGGCCTGGATGAACATCTCGGGCTGGCCCAGCAGCGGCACGTCCAGGTAGGCAAGCACGTTGCGCAAATGCTGCTGCGCCAGCGCCGTGCCCGTGGCGCCCACGGACACGCCCAGCACGGCGCCCGGCTTGCCGCCCCACACGCTCTGGCCGTACGGACGCGAACCGTGGTCGAGCGCGTTTTTCAGCACGCCGGGGATCGAGCGGTTGTATTCGGGAGTGAGGAAGAGCAAGGCTTGCGCATCGGCGATCTCGGTCTTCAGGCGCAGCACCTGCTCGGCCTGCGCGCCGTCGTCGTCCTGGTTATACAGCGGCAGGTCGCCGATTTCGATGTGTTTGAAGGAAAATTCAGGCGGCGCCAGCTTGATGATGGCTTCGGCCAGCTTGCGGTTGAAGGAATCCTTGCGCAGGCTGCCGACGATGATTGCAACGTTATATTGACTCATAAAAATCCCCGCTGATGGTGAAAAAATAGCCCTGGAGTGAATGTCACTACAGGGCTATCTTGCCACACAATCATCGCTTTTGCGCTGCGGCGCCGCCTGGCGTGCGGCACCGGCGCGCCTGAAAAAATGCTCAGGGCCAGCCGCCGTGCCGAAGACAGTACGCAGGTACGGCTAGGCAAGGCAACAACGCCATGGGCGTTCTGGCAGCCCGGCGCGCCAGAAAAAATGCTCATGGCCAGGCGCCTTGCCGAAGACAGTACGCAGGTACGGCTAGGCAAGGCAACAACGCCATGGGCGTTTTGGCAGGCGCGCTAGCGTGCCAGGCCCTGGTACTCGCGGTAATAGCGCCCGCCCAGGTTGGTCAACACCTCATAGCCGATGGTATTGGCCATGGCAGCCACGGCGTCGACCGGATGTTCGGCGCAGATCAGGTCGACCAGGCTGCCCGGCGCCACGCGCTCGCTGGCGATGGCGCTCACGTCCAGGGTGATGGAATCCATGGAAATGGCGCCGATCTGCGGCACCTTCACGCCATCGACGATGGCCAGGCCCTGGTTGCTCATGCTGCGCAGCCAGCCATCGGCGTAGCCGACGGAGACGGTGGCCACCTGACGCGGCTCGCTGGCCGTGTAGCGGCGGCTGTAGCCCACGTGGTCGCCGGCGGCAATCGTGCGCGTCTGCATGATCTTGCCCTGCAGGCGCACCACCGGGTGCAGCGGATTGGGCGCATCCGCATGCGGCGCGATGCCGTACAGGGCCGCGCCCGGACGCACGAGGTCGAAGTGATAGGCGGGCGACAAAAAGATGCCCGAGGAATTGGCCAGGCTGGCGCGGTACTGCGGCAGGCGGGCGCGGATGGCGGTGAAACGGGCCAGCTGCTCGCCATTCATGGGATTGCTCCGCTCGTCGGCGCACGCCAGGTGGCTCATGATGTAGCGCACCTTGATGCCATCAAGAAAGTGAGGATCAAGCAGCCAGGCGTCGATTTCCTGCGGCGACAAGCCCATGCGCGACATGCCCGTATCGACCTGCACGATGGCGTCCAGCGTGCTGCCCAGCGCCTGCGCATGCTGGCGCCAGCCCGCCACCTGCGGCTCGCTGTTGAGCACGGGAATCAGGCCGTGGGCCGTGAATGCGCCTTCCGTGCCGACGGGCGGGCCGTGCAGCACGAAGATGGCGGCGTCGGGCGCCACGTGCGGGCGCAGGCTGATGCCCTCTTCCAGGTGGGCCACGAAGAAATGGCGGCAGCCCTCTTCATACAGGGCCGCGCCCACCTGGGCGGCGCCCAGGCCGTAGGCGTCGGACTTCACGACGGCCGAGCAGGCGGCCGGGTGCGCCTTGTCGCGCAGCAGGCGGTAGTTGGCGCGCACGGCGCCGAGGTCCACCGTCAGGATGGCGCCGCTACGTTCCTTGGGAGGCATGCTGGCGCCCATGTCAAGCCGCCGCGTGTTGCAGTTTGCCCTGGGCCTGCGCGCCGCTGTAGCGGCTGACGGACAGGTCGTCGGCCAGGATGGCCGGCTTTTTCGACGACATCAGGTCGGCCAGCAATTGCGCCGAGCCGCAGGACATGGTCCAGCCCAGGGTGCCGTGGCCCGTGTTCAGGAACAGGTTGCGCAGCGGCGTGCGGCCGACGATGGGCGTGCCGTCCGGCGTCATCGGGCGCAGGCCCGTCCAGAAGGTGGCTTCGGCCGTGTTGCCGCCGCCGGGGAACAGGTCGTTGACGACCATTTCCAGGGTTTCGCGGCGGCGCGGGTTCAGTGCCAGGTTGTAGCCGGCGATTTCCGCCATGCCGCCCACGCGGATGCGGTCGTCGAAACGCGTCACGGCGATCTTGTAGGTTTCATCGAGGATGGTCGACACGGGCGCCTTGGCGGCGTTGACGATCGGCACGGTGATGGAATAGCCCTTCAATGGATACACGGGAATGTCGAGCAGCGGCTTCATGAAGCCCGTCGAGTAGGAGCCCAACGCCACGACGTAGGAATCGGCCTTGACGATTTCCGCGCCGCATTGCACGCCGGCGATTTCGTCGCCCTGCGTCAGCAGCGCGTCGATCGCCACGCCATAGCGGAACTTCACGCCCAGCGCCACGGCCATTTCCGACAGACGCGTGGTAAACAACTGGCAATCGCCCGTTTCATCGTTGGGCAGGCGCAGGCCGCCGTACAGCTTGTCTTTCACCGCTTCGAGGGCCGGTTCCGCGCGCGACAGTTCGTCGCGCTGCAGGACTTCATACGGCACGCCCGCGTCTTTCAGCACTTCGATATCTTTCGCCGCATCGTTGTATTGTTTTTCAGTGCGGAACAATTGCATCGTGCCTTGCTGCCGGCCTTCATAGGTGATGCCCGCTTCGGCGCGCAGCACCTTGAAGCAGTCGCGGCTGTATTCGGCCAGGCGCACCATGCGTTCCTTGTTCACGGCATACGCTTCCGGTGTGCAATTACGCAACATCTGCCACATCCATTTCAGCTGGGCGGCACTGCCGTCGAGCGAGATGGCCAGCGGCGCGTGGCGCTGCATCATCCACTTCACGGCCTTCAGCGGAATGCCGGGCGCCGCCCATGGCGAGGCGTAGCCGGGCGAGATCTGCCCCGCATTCGCGAAGCTGGTTTCCAGTGCCGGGCCCGGCTGGCGGTCGATGACGGTCACATCGTGCCCTGCCTTGGCCAGATAGTAAGCACTGGTGACGCCGATGACGCCGCTACCCAGAATCACAATACGCATAGTTTCCTCAATTATATTTATGGCTAGTGCCAGATTAACCGCTATCATATTGGGAAAGAGCCAGTATTTGTTCACGTATAAATCGAGATATTCAGCAATAAATCATGAGAATCCTTAAAGAATCGGCACGTGGCCTCGACAAGCTGGACCGCCACATCCTGCGCATCCTGCAACAGGACGGCCGCATCTCGATGAAAGACCTCGGAGAACAGGTGGGCTTGTCCATCACGCCCTGCATCGAGCGGGTCAAGCGCATGGAGCGCGACGGCGTCATCACCGGCTATCACGCCAAGGTGAACCCGGCCGCGCTGGGCGCCAAGTTGCTCGTCTTTGTCGAGATTACGCTGAATCAGAAATCCGCGTCCGCCTTCGAGCAATTCCGCCGCGAAGTGCTGCAGATTCCCGAGGTGCAGGAATGCCATCTGGTATCGGGCGATTTCGATTACCTGATCAAGGCGCGCATCCATGAAATGGCCGAATACCGCAAGCTGCTGGGCGACATGCTGCTGCAACTGCCCGGTGCCGCGCAATCGAAAAGCTATGTGGTGATGGAAGAAATCAAGGAAACCCTGGCACTCTCGACGGAAGTACTGCAAAACCGCTGAAGGTACTGCGAGACAGTACCGACAGCGCCGAAATATGCGACTTTGTATAATCTTGTAGCACATTCGCTGCCACGCAAGCACACTCCAGTCCTGACATCACGCCCGTCCCCTCTGAGATTGGAAGCAGTGATGCACACTGGGAGTCCCTATGAACACATTGATAAAACTGGCAGCTTCCTGCCTCGCGGGCCTGGCCGTGGCCATGTGCACCGCCAGTGAATACAAAGTCAACCGCGCGCCGGCCAACGGCGCCATCTATCAAAACATTACCGTCGGCAAGACCACCCGCCTCGACCTCGATGCGGCGCTGGGCAACGCCACCGTCGTCAGCTTCGATCCCGGCTATGAAGTGTGGGTCTACAAGAACCAGCTGCAAACGCCGGGCGTCACGCGGCTGATCCCCCTGCTGGGCGAAAAAGGCACGCGCGAAGTGGCCGTCATGTTCGACCAGGCCGGCATCGTCAGGAAATTTCGCATACACGAGCCGAGGAAGTAGTCCAGTAACATTGGCAGGCGCAAACCGGCGCAGGCATTGCGCTGCCGCCAGCCCGCGCGACAATGAACGCGCGCCGCCGGCCAGGCTGGCTATACTGTCTGCTGGCTCCGGCCACCCACCGTCCACTACCCCAGCAAGGAGTTTGCATGCGCCTGCCCCTGATCGCTCCGCAAGACCTGACGCCCGCACAAAAGCCGCTGTATGACGACATGCGCAAAGGCATCACCAGCAATTTCAATGATTTCATCGCCGTGCGCGACGACGGCGCCCTGATGGGGCCATGGAATCCGTGGCTGCACGAACCGGCCATCGGCAAGGCCATCTGGGACCTGACCCTGGCCATGACGGCCAACGCCACGCTGCCCGACAAGGTGCGCCAGATTGCCATCCTGGTGGTCGGCGCGCGCTACAACGCCGCCTATGAAATCTACGCCCACATCGCCGTCGCCGAGCGCGAAGGCATGTCGGCCGAGCGCCTGGCCACCTTGGTGGCCGACGTCAAGCCGGTCGACCTGGACCAGCATGAAAGCATCGCCTACGACCTGGCCTATGCGCTCAGCGGCGGCGGCACGCTGCCGGAGCCGCTGTACCGGCTGGCGCTGGCCACCTTTGGCCAGCATGGCACCAACGAGCTGATCTATCTGGTGGGCCTGTACGCGCTGGTCTCGACCACGCTGAACGGCTTCAACGTGCCGGTGCCGGAACGCGACTGAAGGGGCTTGCCCTGCCCCGCCCACGGCGCGCGCCCCTTCAGGCCGCCGCCGCGCTGGCCAGCGGCTCCCATTACAAAGGACAGCCGGCCTGCGGCGCGGCCACGGCGCCATGCCCTGGCTTGCGCCCGCCACGGCCCAATGTCACCGCCCTGCCCGCGCCGCCGGCCGCGTCGCGCACATCGCGCGCGTCGCCGATGTTGAACGTGCCCACCAGCGCCGCCATCTGGATGGCCTGCTCCTTCAATTGATCGGCCGCCGCCGCCGTCTGCTCCACCATCGCCGCGTTCTCCTGCGTCATGCGGTCGAGCTGGCTCACCACCACATTGACCTGCCCGATGCCTTCACTCTGTTCGCTGGCGGAAGCGCTGATCTCGCCGATGATGGCAACCACATGGCCGACGCTGTCGACGATTTCATCCATGGTCGCGCCCGCATCCTGCACCAGACGGCTGCCCGACGCCACGCTGGCCACGGAAGCGTCGATCAAGCCCTTGATTTCCTTGGCAGCAACAGCACTGCGCTGCGCCAGGTTGCGCACTTCGCTGGCCACCACGGCAAAACCGCGTCCTTCCTCTCCCGCGCGGGCCGCCTCGACCGCCGCATTCAAGGCCAGGATATTGGTCTGAAAGGCAATGCCGTCGATGGTGCCGAGAATATCGGCAATGCGTTGCGAGCCAGCATTGATCACACTCATGGTCTCCACCACCCGGGCGACCACGTCGGCACCGCGGCAGGCAACTTGCGACGCGGACGTGGCCAGCTGGGCGGCCTTGCTGGCCGCATGCGCAGTATTGCTGACCGCGCCAGTCAATTCCTCCATCGATGCCGCCGTCTGCTGCAAGCTCGATGCCTGCTCCTCGGTACGCAAGCTCAGGCTGGTATTTGCCGTGGCGATTTCCGCGGATCCCGTGGAGATCGACTGCGACGCCTGCCGCACCTGTCCTACCACCGCCGCCAGGGCGCCCTGCATCGCCACCAGCGAGTGCATGACACTGCCGGCCGGCGCCGATGCATGTTCGCCGGCAAGACGCAGATCGCCCGCGGCGACCTTTTGCGCGGCGGCACCCAGCAGTGCCGGCTCGCTGCCCAGCGAGCCGAACAAGGTGCGCGCGATCCACACGCCAGCGCTGCAGGCAGCAATAAAAGCCAGCAGGCAAATGGCCAGCAGCAGCGTGCGCTGAGTGGCAAACGCTTGCTTGCCCGCCAGCAAGCGCGCTTCGGCCCGGCTCTCGGCATAGCGCGCGTATGCACCGGTGGCCTGCTCCAGGCGCACGAGCAGGGGCTGGCATTCGCGGTTCAGTTTCTCGATGGCGGCAGCCTGCTGGCCCGCCAGGGCCAGCTCGACAATGGACAAGGCCACGGGGCCATACAGGGCTTCCAGCGCTGCCATTTCCCGTATCATCCTGCTTGCCGCCTCCGTGATTTCGGTCGATTGCGCGGAGCTCCGCTGCAATTGTTCCAAGGAAGATTGCACTCGGGCATGGGCGGCGGCGACCCGCTCTTTTTCCTGCGCGATATCTTGCACATTGGTAAATAGCAACAAATTGCGCGCGGCGATGGCCCGGTTATCGACCGCCTCCTGCAATTTGGTGACCAAAACGGAGCGGGCATTCGTTTCGGACAGATAGGAATCGAAACGCGCATTCGCATCGAGCAGCGCTGTGATGGAAATGCCGGACACGGCCAGCACCATCAGCGCCAGTCCGGTGAAAGCGATGGCCAATTTACCCTTGATCGTACGGATGTTCATATCATTTTTCCCTGTGTGAAGGCGAGCGGCGCAGGCCCGCCGGAGTGCTGACGCATTTTGCTGCCGGTACCGACGTGGCCTTAGGCGGGCGCGTCGGCATAAAACACGACGCAATCCTTGCCCGACAATTTCGCGCTGTATAGCGCCTCATCCGCATGCCGGAAGCTGTCCGCCACGCCTGGCCCGTGGACACGCGCGACGCCGACACTGATCGTCACGCCCCGCTTGATCATGGCCGCTCGCCGCACCGCCTCCAGCAACTGGTCCGCCATGCGCGCCGCGCGCGCCAGGTCGGCATCGATCAGCATGGCAAATTCCTCGCCGCCAATGCGTCCGTGCGGACAGCCGGCCGCGGACGCGGCAATAATCTGGCCCAGCGCGCGCAAGACGACGTCGCCGGCATCGTGCCCCAATTCATCGTTGATCTTTTTAAAGTCATCGACATCGGCCATCAGCAGATAGCCGTACGGAGGCTTGCCCTCATTTATGACCGCATGCAGCACATCGAGAAAACAGCGGCGATTTGGTATGCCGGTCAGATAATCGCGGTAAGCCATGTCTTCCAGGCGCGCCGTGGCGACATGGTTCGAATAGCGCAACCGGAAAAAACAGCTGCTGAAAAGCAAACCTATCGCCACCGCCGCTGCCACATACAATAACGACCAGTCGCCGCTGGCCAGCAGCGCCTGCTCAAAACCGCCCAGTCCCAGCACCAGCCATACCACCAGGATCAGGACCAGGTAAGTCAAGGGATCGCTGGCGATGGCGGAAATGGATACCGTCATCAGCACACCCAGGGGTAACATCCAGTAGTCGCCAATACCGCTGGCCGACAGCAGCATGCGAAAAGCGACACATGAAAAAATGGTGGTTACCAGGCCGCCGACATTCAGATAGCGCAAATTACTGGCGATGCAGCTGATCGCAATACCAAGCAGCACGCCGGCGACGCAGAGGACATATTCCATCCCCACCGCATAAAGCAGCCTGCTTGCCATGGCATACGACGCCAGCACCCCACTCAATGCCATGCATTGCAATGACAAGCTGGGCGATTTTAATTCCCGATGAAAATATCGCTGCTGCGACGTATCATGCGCGCCAGCATGCACCACCCTGCCTATTTCCGCCATTTTCCTGTGCAATGCACGCATTCCCGCTCCCTGCATGGCCATCATCGATAACCAGCGCACCATTACCATTCAAACAAAAATAATTTTTTAGTAAATCAATTTATTAATATTTTTTTATTTACCACAATCGCAAATATTTCCCCTTGGAAATTCAACTACCACACGGTACATTTATCCTGGCGCAGGCGGTACTACACCTTGGTTCTATTGATAATGGCACATGAAACCCGTACCATCGCGCTCGGTCATTTCAGCTAAATCGCTCCATGCATGGGAATAATTACAATGTTGCCTTTTAGGGAATGTAAGAGAATTACTTTTCATACAAATATCTGCCTGTTAATTAGCTGCATCATCTTTTCTACACTGCCCGGCACCAGGGCGCTTGCGGCACCTGGGCCCCTGCCGCAAACGGCTACGGTGGATGTCGCGCAAGCGTCGCACCTGGGCACGTTGAAGCGCTATCAGGTGCTTGAAGACCAACAATGTGCACAACAGCTGGACGAGGCCAGGCACAGCCCGCACTGGACTTCGGTAGCAGACCGGTCTCCCAATTTTGGCTTCACCGGCGCATGCTGGTGGATCAGGTTCAAACTGGAGAATTCCCAGCGGCAAGCGGTGCCACTGACGATCGACCTGGGCACGCCCCTGCAGGACTATGTCGACTGGCATGTGGTGGACCGGGCCGATGGACGTCTGTTGACCAGCGTTCGCAGCGGCGACCGGCGCGACTTCAATTTCCGCTATCAAAAGTCGCTGACCTTGTCGCTGCCGCTGACCATCGCTGCCGGACAACAGCTGGATATATATGCCAGGCTGGCCAGCTTTGACGGATTTCAGGAACCCCTCGCCATAACCGTGCAAACCAGCGATGTCTTTTTACAGGAAAAGTCCAGGGAAAACTTATTAACTGGCATGTATTTTGGCTGCCTTCTGGCATTCTGCATTTACAGCGTCTTTCTTTTTATTTCAACCAGAGAAAAAATTCACATTATCTATGCAGCGTTTCTCGGCCTGCTGATCATGACAACCTGCGTCTATTACGGTGTCAGCGCACAATTCATCAATCCCGGCCAACCGGATTTCAATAACCCTCTGCTGCCATTTTCTTTTGCCCTATGCATGTTCTTCTTCTTTGTCTTTGCAAAAATGCATTTGAAATTAGCGAATCAGCCGCCCGACATTCTCATGGGAACTTATAATGTCGTCACTCTCCTGCTTTTACTGATATCCCCGCTGGCATTCCTGCTTGGCCATGCCGCCGGCCACGCCGCCAATGCCATTCTCGTCCTATTCAATATCGCCATTCTCCTGCTGCTGACCGTTCGCCTGTGCCGGCATAAAAACACGAATGCTATTTTCCTGCTGATCGCTTTCTTTCCGCTTGGCACATCGCTGTCATTAAAACTGCTCAGCCTGGATAATATCGTCACCTTCCAGCCTTTATTCGAACGTAATTTTTATCTGGCGGAAAGCACGATTTTTTCCGTGGTGGCATTGAGCTTCTCCATCGCCCATTCCCTGAAAATGATGCGGCGGCTGATGGAACAGGCCAAGTCGCGCGAACTGGAATCGACCATCGCGCTGCAGGACAATGAACTCAAGCTGCTGCACCTGTCGCGCGTGACCCTGGCCGGCGAATTGTGCGGCGCCATCGCCCATGAATTGAGCCAGCCCCTCACGGTGATTCTCAGCAATGCCCAGGCGGCCGAGTTCATGCTCAAGAACAGGCATCTGAATGAATCGGCGCAGCTGGCCATCACGCGCGACATCATCGACCAGGCAAAACTGGCGGCCACGGTGATCACGAAAATCAGGCGTCTGCTGTACCCGGGCAAACGCGCGACCGGCAGGATTCCCGTCAACGATGTGCTGGCCAGCGCGCGGAAATTTCTACAGCATGACTTGCTCCTCAAAAATATCCGCCTGAGCGAATATGGCGACCATGCGCTATCCATCAGCGGCGACCTGGTGCAGATCCAGCAAGTCATGATCAACTTGCTGACCAACGCGATTGAGGCGGTCAAGGACCAGCCGGAGGAGCGCAAGTGCATCTATTTGTCAGTGCGCCGCTATCTGGGCAAATATGCCTTGTTTACCGTCAGCGATACGGGCGTGGGCTTGCCGCCCGAACATCAAGATAAAATATTCGATGCCTTCTACACCACCAGGGAGGGCGGCATGGGGCTGGGCCTGAATATATGCAAGAAAATAGTCGTGGCCCACTATGGCGAGATCTGGGCCCGCGCGTCCTACCCCTTCGGTTCCATCGTCGAATTCACCATTCCCACCGATGAATAATGCCGCCGCCGCGCCCTGCGTTTTCCTCGTCGATGACGACCCGTTCATTTTGCGGGCGCTGGAAAGAATTCTGTCTTGCGGCAGTTATCGCGTTCAAGCATTTTCTTCCGCGGAAGACTTCCTTGCTACCGCCGACTTGCAGCAAGCGGGTTGCATCGTGCTCGACTTGTCCATGCCCGCCATGTCCGGTTCCCTGCTGCAAGAACACCTGCTACGCTGCGAGTCGCTGCTGCCGATTATTTTTCTGACTGGCAATGGCGACGTGAGCAGTAGCGTCAAAGCCATGAAGCTGGGAGCCTTTGATTTCCTGACGAAACCCGTCGACGCCCTGCGCCTGCTCGGCGCGGTGCCACTGGCGCTGGCGCTGAACCGCAGACTGATGGCGGACCAGGCCCTGCTGCGCTCGATCGAATTGCGGCTGGGCAGCCTCACGAAGCGCGAGCGCCAGGTCATGGAACTGGTGGTAGCAGGCCGGCTGAACAAGCAGATCGCGGCCGAGCTGGGCACCGTGGAGCATACGGTCAAATTGCACCGCGCCAGCGTCATGCGCAAGATGCACGCCGAGTCCTTTTCCGACCTGATGACGACCATCACCACGCTGCGGCTGCTGAACGCGCATGCAAGCGGACGCTGATCACGGGCAGGCCGCAGCCGCCGGCTCCGTGCGGTGCGCCAGCGCGCACGCCAGCACGCCCGCCAGCAGCAGCACGGTCGCCGCAAATTCCGCCGCAGTTGGCCAGCGCTGTTCCCACACATAGCCATACAGCAAGGCAAACAGGAATTCAAAGACGATCATCTGGCCCATCAGGGTCAGCGGCAGCACGCGGCTGGCGTAATTCCACAAGCCGTTACCGGCGACAGAACAGAGCAGCGCCACGGCGCCCGCCACGCCTGCAAATTGCAGCCATTGCGCAGGCGCGCGCGCCGCTGCCGGCAGGAGCATGGCGGGAACGGCCAGCAGCAGCGCGGCCGCGCCCGTGACCACGCCCGTCAGCAGGTTCCATTCCTGCGCCGAGACGGCCGGCAGGCGGCCCATGGCACGGCTGTTGCTGACGGCGTACACCGTCCACGACAGCAGCGCCGCCAGCGCGCATGCCAGGCCCGGCAGCGAAGCGTGGCCCGCCTGGGACAGCGACTGCCAGCTGATGCAGCCCAGCCCGCCGGCGCTCAGCAGCAGCGACGGCAGCAGGCGGCGCAAGGGCGCGGCGTTCCGGTCGCGGCTGCCAACGAGGGTGACGACCACGGGCAGCAAGCCGATCACCATCGACGTCAGCGCCACGCCGCCCGTCTGCACGGCGCTGGCCAGCAAGACGTAATACACGATGTTGCCTGTCAGGCTGAGCCAGAGCAGCGTGCGCCAGTCGCGCCAGCCCAGGGTGCGGCACAAGCGCTTCCAGGCCGGCGCGACCAGCACCAGGGCCACGCAGCCATACGCCAGGTAGCGCCCGGCGGCCAGCTCCAGCGGGCGAAACGCGGGCAGCAAGGCGGGGACGAGAAACACCAGGCCCCACAGCGCGCCCGCGCCGATACCGGCCAGCATGCCTGCCCGGGTGTTGTGAACGTGCATACATAATCTCCTGAAAAGGAGATTGTGGCCGTTGCGCTCCCCCGCTTCTTGACGCGGGCTACCGCGTTTTTGACGGATGCTCGCGATGTTGGCGCCGGTAGGCGGCTGGGGTCGTGTCGATGCTGTCGCGCATGGCCCGCGTCAGCGCGCTCTGCTCGGAAAAGCCGGCGGCCAAGGCGATTTCGGCGATGCTGGCGTCGCTGGCGGCCAGCAACTCGCAGGCCCGCCCTATCCTTTGCTGCTGCAGCCAGGCATGCGGGCTGGTATCCATTTCCTCGCGGAACAGCGCGTGCAAGCGGCTGACGCTGAGGTTGGCGAAACGCGCCATCGATGCCGCCGGCCAGGGCAAGCCTGGCTCGGCTTGCACGCGGGCGATCAGCGCGGCCAGCCGCGACCGGGGCTGCGGTCCTGCCAGCAGCAGGGTATCGAGCAGCAGCGGCGTCCAGCCCTGGATGACGGCCGGCGTCAGCGCTTGCTGCCGGGCCATGAGGCCCAGATATTCGATCAGCTTGCGGGCGCCGGGGCCGAGAGCCGTGTAGGGGCCGTCCAGCAGGCGCTGCCAGCCGCACCGCGCCACGGCTGCCGTCTCCACGTCGAGGATGATGGAATGGTTCGCCACCCGGCTGTGCTGGGCATGCCAGGTATTGGCCGGGATCACCACGCCCCGCTGGGTGTCCACCTTGCCCGGCCTGCCGTCGATATCCAGCTGCAACTGGCCATGCAGGGGCAGCACCAGCTGCACGAAATCATGCCGGTTCGGCGCGCCGATGTCCGCATAGCTGCGAAGGGTGAGGTCAATTGCTGGATGGGCTGTGCTGGACATGGCGGGGCCGCCGGGCGCGAAGAAGCGTATATTTTATCAGTTCGGTGCACTATCCCGCTTGGTCTGCCGGCACGCGGTTCAACAGTGCGCGCCGGTCTGTGCGCGCTTGCTCTACACTGGCGCTTTTTCCTGCGCAACCTCCATGCAACTACCCGCAAACCTCGCCAACATTTCAGTGGATCAAGACTGGCAGCATGCCGCGCCCTACCCGCCACTGGGCTTCACGCCGTTCTACGAAGGCGCACTGGGCAATGGAGATACCTTCGGCCTGTACTGGCCCATCGGCCGCGAAGCGAGCGAACCGATCGTCGTCGAGACGTGGCACGATGAAGGACGGCTCCAGCCGCATTTTTCCAGCCTGGCCGCGTTCCTGCAAGGCTACGCGGCGGCGGACGAGGAATATGTCGGCACGCCTGCGCTGGCCGACGACCCCGATTCACCGCGGGCCGCCTTCCTGGAAGCGAAGGAATTGATTGCCCGGCAAAACCCGGCGGCCGCCATCGCGCTGCTGGAAGCGGCGCTGGCCCGCCTGCCCGAATACACGGATGCGCTGGCGCTGCTGCATGGCCAGTACGTGCGCGCGGGACGCACCGATGAAGCGGTCAAGGTGGCCATCCAGGCCATCATTTCACCGCCATCGTTTGGCGGCCCGCCCTTGAAAGCCTTGCACTGGCTGCGCAAGCAGCCGCTGCCGGATACGCAACATGACCCCATCTGGCGCGCCTGCGGCCAGCTGTCGCTCAGCTTTGGCGGCAGCAAGGACAATGCGGATTATCCCGTGCTGCTCGCCGCCATCGACACGTATCTTGAGCAAGGCAATGAGCGCTGCGCCTCGACCCTGATGCAAACCTACGCGGAACTGATGTTCGCAGAAACCGTTTCCTTCCAGGAGCGCTACGGCTTCGATGCCGCCGCCTTCATCGCGCGCCAGATCGCCGTGGGCGCGCGGCTGGCCCACGGCGGGCGGGACGCGTCGGGGCTCTGCTGGCCGGACATGGCTTAGCTAGTCAAAGGTCAGGGAATTGAAGAATCGCTGGCGGGATGCAAGCGACTGCGCGTCATGCTCCTTGTCGACAAGGATGCTCAACATATAAGTGCCGCCAGGCACGCGGAACCACAGTCCATGCGTCACCATTGTGCCATTACTGCCAGGTAAAGTCCCCTGCGTGATGACGGCATCGGCGCCCTTGAATTGGGTGACGTCCGCATCCGGCTTGAAAAATGCTGCGTCAAACGTCGCACCCATGCCCGAATCCGGCCCGGACGGTTCAAACACAGCCACGAAGGTGACGCCATGACGGTCAGCTCCACGCAGCACGAATGCCGCTTGCCCGGCACCGCCTTTGGTCATGTCGGAAAAAGGACCTGGCATGTCCACTGAAAAGCCCCCCTCCGTGGAATGCGCCCTGGTCCAGCCCTGCGCGTCGGCGGGCGCTGCGGCTGGCTGGTGATTTTTAGACGTATATTCCTTGCGTGCCACGCCAAGGACCGGCATGGATGGCGCAATGGCCTGCACGTAGAAGAAACGGCGGCCCCCGCCGGATGTCAGTTTCGTGCCATAAAAGCGCATGCGCTTGCCTACGAGCTGACTGGCGGCGGCTTTACCGCGCAGGGGAATTTGCCCCTCTAAAAAACAGGGATCGGCAAGCAACATGGCACTCAGGAAACGTGGCGAACGCGCCAGTTCGTACTGAACCTTGGCATTGTCTATGCTGACATGCAAGCGGGCAGGGTCGGCATGCATGGCCACAATATCAACGATATCGCCGTCGATCACCCAGTCCGCCTTGTCAGCCGCGTCTTGCGGGGACTTGACGATGGCGGTGCAGTCATTGCCAGCTTGGGCAAGCGCCGCGTGCGACAACAGGAAGCAGGCCAGTGCAGTGGCAGGACGCAAGTGTTTCAAGCGCATCTCTCTTGTCTGGGTAATTTCAAGCGGTGCCAGCGCCGCGGATATTACCCCAGCACAACCAGAAACACATTTATTATTTGGCAATAAAAAAGACTGCATCGAGTCTCAGGCCGCGCCATCGTCCGGCCGCTGCCGGAACAGCTTGCGGTAGGCGGACGGCGACGTCCGCAAGTTCGCGCGGAAATGCTGGCGCAGCGACAGGGCCGTGCCAAAGCCCGCCTCCTGCGCCACCACATCGATCGAGGCGGCGCTTTTTTCCAGCATGCCTTGCGCATGCGCCAGGCGCTGGTTCAGCAGCCATTGCTTGAAGGATGTCCCCGTCGCCTGGCGGAAGTGGCGCGTGAAGTTGCGCCGGCTCATGGCGGCCCGCTCGGCCAATGCATCGATGCTGTGGGCCTTGCCCAGGCTGGCCGTCACGCAGGCCAGCACCTCGGCAAAGCGTCCTTCGCTGCCGGACACGGGCAGCGGCCGCTCGATGAACTGTGCCTGCCCGCCCTGGCGGTGCGGCGCCACCAGCAGGCGGCGTGCCACGCGGTTGGCCACCTCGGCGCCGGCCAGCTGGCGCAGCAGGTGCAGGCAGCAGTCGAGCCCGGCAGCCACGCCGGCCGACGTCAGCACGCCCCCATCGTCCACGTACAGCACCTCGCGCTCGACCTTGACCTGCGGGTAGCGCGCCGCCAGCTGGACGGCCATGCCCCAGTGCGTGGCGGCGCTCTTGCCATCCAACAAGCCCGCCTGCGCCAGGGGAAACGCGCCCAGGCACAGGCCCACCATGCGCGCGCCGCGCCCGCTGGCCGCCCGCAACGCGGCGACGAGGGTCGCCGGCGCCTCGCTGCAATCGTCGCGCCAGGCCGGCATGATGACGATATCGGCACCGTCCAGGCCTTCCAGGCCGAACTCGGGCGTGATGCTGAAACCGGCCGGCGTGCGCAGGGGCACCGCATCGGCGGCGCAGACGCGCACCGTAAAGCGGGGCAGCCCCGGCTCGTCGAATTGCTCGCCAAACACCAGGCACGGTACGGACAAGTGAAATGGCGTCATGCCGTCAAAGGCAATCACGGCCACGGTCAAGGGGGCGGCTTGGGGAAGAAAAGTAGGCATGGCCCGATTTTATCGCAGATAGGCCTTCGGGCCACTTTTTATTGATGGCGCGCGGCCTGACAATGACCGCAGCGGGAAAGCCCTTCCCCTTTCACCTTTTCCAGGAGCCATGCATGAGCAACACAATCACCGCACCACGCCGCGCCCTGCTCGTCATCGACGTGCAAAATGAATATTTCACGGGCGACTTGCCCATCGAATACCCGTCCGTCGACATCTCCCTGCCCAACATCGTGCAGGCCATGGCTGCCGCGCGCGCCGCCGGCGTGCCCGTCATCGGCGTCCAGCACGACGCGCCGGAAGCATCGCCCATCTTTGCCAAGGGCAGCGACGGCTGGCAGCTGCACCCGCAGGTGGCCGCCTTTGCCGCCGATCACCGCATCAACAAGGTCATGGGCAGCGCCTTTACCGGCACGGACCTGCGCGCCTGGCTGGACGGCCGCGGCATCGACACGCTGACGGTGACCGGCTACATGACGCACAACTGCGACGCGGCCACCATCTACCAGGCGGCGCACGATGGCTTGCAGGTGGAATTCCTGCAGGACGCCACGGGCACCCTGTCGTATGCGAATGCGGGCGGCACGGCCAGCGCCGAGGAGATCCACCGCGTCTACAGCACCGTGTTCCACTCGAACTTCGCGGCCGTCGCCAGCACGCAGGCCTGGCTGGACGCCGTGCGCGAAGGCAAGCCGCTGGAAAAGGATAATATTTATCTGTCGAACCAGCGCGCAGCGCGCGCGCAAGGCGCAGGCGAACTGACGCCTGACGGGATGGACGGGTATGATGCGTCCGTCTGATGCGTCCATCCGATGCGTCCATCCCGAGTTTCATTCTCCACCATGCGAAAAATTCTGTTCCTGGGCCTGAGCGCCCTTGCCGCTTTCCTGCTAGCCACTGCCGCCCTGGTGCTGGAAGGACTGGGCGACAAGCTAGGCCCCGCCGACGTGATCGTCGTGCCCGGCAACACCATCGCGCCGGACGGCACGCCCAGCCCCCGCCTGCAGGCGCGGCTCGACGCGGCGCTCAAGCAGTTCCGGCAGCAAAGGGCGCCGCGCATCCTCGTCAGCGGGGCGACGGGCAAGGAAGGTTTCGACGAAGCCGCTTCCATGGGCCGCTACCTGCAGTCGCGCGGCGTGCCGGCCAGCGCCATCATCGAGGACAATCAAGGCTGGACCACGGAGGCCACGGCCCGCAACGCGGCAGCCCTCATGCACCAGCATGGCTGGAAGACGGCCATGGTGGCCACGCAGTATTTCCACGTGCCCCGCTTCCGCCTGGCGCTGCAGCGGGCCGGCATCACCGTCAGCGGCAACGTGCACGCGCCCTACTTCGAGCTGCGCGACCTGTACTCGGTACCGCGCGAAACCGCCGGCTATGCCGTGTATTTCATGCGCCACTGAGCGCCCGCTTTCACTCGCTCCAGTCGCGCGAACGCTCCACGGCCCGCTGCCACTTGTGCAGGCGCGTCAGGCGCTCGTCAGCCGCCATCTTCGGTTCAAAACGGCGTGCCACCTGCCATTGCGAGGCGATTTCTTCCTCGGAAGCCCAGAAGCCCACGGCCAGGCCCGCCAGGTAGGCGGCGCCCAGGGCCGTCGTTTCCGTCACCACGGGACGCACCACGGGCACATTCAGAATGTCGGCCTGGAACTGCATCAGCATGTCGTTGCGGGCCGCGCCGCCGTCCACGCGCAGTTCTGAGAGCGCAATGCCCGCATCATCCTGCATGGCGGACAGGACGTCCACGTTCTGGTAAGCCACGCCTTCCAGCGCCGCGCGCGCGATGTGCGCCTTGCCCGTGCCGCGCGTGATGCCGATCAGGGTGCCGCGCGCATACGGGTCCCAGTACGGCGCGCCCAGGCCCGCGAATGCTGGCACGAAGACGAGGCCGCCCGAATCGGGCACGCTGGTGGCCAGGGCTTCCACCTCGGACGAGTCGCGGATGATGCCGATGCCGTCGCGCATCCATTGCACGGCCGCGCCCGCGATAAAGGCGCTGCCTTCGAGCAAATAATCCGTTTTATCCGTTCCCTGTCCCAGGCTCCAGCCCACCGTCGTCAACAGGCGGTTTTTCGACTGCAGGGGGCGCTTGCCCACGTTCATCAGCATGAAGCAGCCCGTGCCATAAGTATTCTTCGCCATGCCCGGCTTCAAGCAGGCCTGGCCGAACGTGGCCGCCTGCTGGTCGCCCGCGATGCCGGCAATCGGCACGGATACGCCCAGCAAGGCCGCATGCGTGTGGGCCGCCACGCCGCTGGACGGCACGACGTCGGGCAGCAGCGAGGCGGGAATGTCCAGCAGCGCCAGCAGATCCGTATCCCACTGCAAGGTATGTATGTTGAACAGCATGGTGCGCGCCGCGTTGCTCGTGTCCGTGATGTGGTCGCCGCTCATTTTGTAGATCAGCCAGCTGTCCACCGTGCCGAAGGCCAGCTCGCCCCGCTCGGCGCGCGCGCGGGCGCCCGGCACGTTGTCGAGCAGCCATTTGAGCTTGGTGGCGGAAAAATAGGCGTCCAGCACCAGGCCCGTCTTTTGCTGGATCAGGTCCGCCTTGCCCTGCTCGACCAGCTGCTCGCAAAAGGCCGCATTGCGCCGGTCTTGCCAGACGATGGCGTTGGCCACCGGTTCGCCCGTGGCGCGGTCCCACAGCACCGTCGTCTCGCGCTGGTTGGTGACGCCGATGGCGGCCACGTCGCTTGCCGCCACGCCGCTGTCGCGCATGACCTGTTGCAGCACGCCCTCCTGCGAGGCCCAGATTTCACCGGCGTCATGCTCGACCCAGCCCGGCTGGGGGAAAATCTGGCGGAACTCCCGCTGCGCGCTGGCGCGCGGCCGGCCCGCATGATCGAACAGGATGGCGCGCGAACTGGTGGTGCCCTGGTCTAAAGCAAGTATGTATTTGGTCATGGTCGCTACTACATTAATACAGAGAAAGAGGCACGGGCGAACGCCCGTGCCCCGGAACAACGGCGGCAGGAGTTTACACGACTACCTGACCTTGCCTTCTTTCCACGCTTGCAGCAGCTTGTCATAGGCAATGGTTTCACCCTTCGGCTTTTCATTTGCCAGCTTTTTCCATGGGGCGTGCTGGTCCGACAGGTACTGGTTCGGATCGCCCTTCGGATTGAGCTTGGGCGCGCACGCCTTCATGCCGGCCCGCTGCAGGCGCGCCATGACCTGGTCCATTTCCTCGGCCAGGTTATCCATGGCGGCCTGCGGCGTTTTTTCCGCCGTGATGGCCGTGGCCACGTTTTTCCACCACAGCTGGGCCAGCTTCGGATAGTCGGGCACGTTGTTGCCCGTCGGCGTCCACGCCACCCTGGCGGGGCTGCGGTAGAACTCGATCAAGCCGCCATATTCGTTCGCGTGTTTCGTAAAATAATCGTGGCGAATGTCGGAATCGCGGATAAACGTCAGGCCCACGATGGATTTCTTCAGCGATACGGTTTTCGACGTGACGAATTGCGCGTACAGCCAGGCAGCCGCCTTGCGGTCGTCCGGCGTGGACTTGAACAGGAACCAGGAGCCCACGTCCTGGTAGCCGTTCTGCATGCCCTCTTTCCAGTACGGGCCGTGCGGCGACGGCGCCATGCGCCATTTCGGCGTGCCGTCCTTGTTGACCACTGGCAAGCCCGGTTTCGTCATGCCGGCCGTAAATGCCGTGTACCAGAAGATTTGCTGGGCGATTTCGCCCTGCGCCGGCACGGGGCCCGATTCCGAGAAATTCATGCCGTTCGCCTGCGGCGGCGCGTACTTCTTCATCCAGTCGATGTATTTCGTCAACGCAAAGACGGCCGCCGGCGAATTGGTGGCGCCGCCGCGCGACATGGACGCGCCCACGGGCGTGCACTTGTCGGCCGCCACCTTGATGCCCCATTCATCGACGGGCATGCCGTTCGGAATGCCCTTGTCGGCCGCGCCAGCCATCGACAGCCACGCATCCGTGAAGCGCCAGCCCAGCGATGGATCCTTCTTGCCGTAATCCATGTGACCGTAGACTTTCTTGCCGTCCAGTTCCTTCACGTCATTCGTAAAGAAGTCGGCGATGTCTTCATACGCGGACCAGTTCTGCGGCACGCCCAGCTCGTAGCCATACTTGGCCTTGAACTTCGCCTGCAAATCCTTGCGCGCAAACCAGTCGGCACGGAACCAGTACAGGTTGGCGAACTGCTGGTCGGGCAACTGGTATACCTTGCCGTCCGGCGCCGTCGTGAAGCTGATGCCGATGAAGTCCTTCAAGTCCAGGCCCGGATTCGTGAATTCCTTGCCCTTGGCCGCCATGTAGTCGGACAGGGGTTCCACGGCGCCATAGCGGTAATGCGTGCCGATCAGGTCGGAATCGGAAATCCAGCCGTCATAGATGCTCTTGCCGGACTGCATGGACGTTTGCAGTTTTTCCACCACATCGCCTTCCTGGATGATGTCGTGGCGCACCTTGATGCCCGTGATTTCCTCGAAGGCCTTGGCCAGCGTCTTCGATTCGTACACATGGGTGTCGATGGTCTCCGAGACCACGGAAATTTCCTTGATGCCCTTGGCTTTCAGCTTGGCGGCCGCATCGATGAACCATTTCATTTCAGCAAGCTGTTGCTGCTTGCTCAGGCTGGATGGCTGGAATTCCTTGTCGATCCAGGTTTGCGCCTGCCTGGCGTCCGCCAGGGCCGCATTCGACACGAGCATGGCCGCAGCCGCGAAGACCGTGAACTTCAATTTCATCGTGAATCTCCTTTTATAATTTTTACCGGCCGCCTGCTGGCGGTACGGCATCCATCAACACCGGCAAGCCGGTCATCCCCAACGCATTACTAAGAGCAACAACAAAAAACTGATGGCAGCCCCGATGGCCTGCTGCATGTCCGTGAACCCCGCCCACGCCAGGTTGACGTAGGCGGCCGTCAGCAGCCCGATGAACAAACGGTCGCCGCGCGTCGTCGGCATCGGCAGGAAACCTTTTCGCTCGATGCTGGGCGAACGGATTTGCCAGACCGTCATGCCGGCCAGCATCAGGCCGATGCAGATGAAAAAGACGGCCACTTCCGGCGTCCACGCCATCCAGCCGAACAGGCTGGCTGTGCTATCGAGATTGTTTTCCATGTCACACCCTCCCCATGGCAAAGCCCTTGGCAATGTAATGGCGCACGAACCAGATCACCAGCGCGCCGGGCACGATGGTCAGCACGCCCGCCGCCGCCAGCACGCCCCAGTCCATGCCCGCCGCCGACACGGTGCGCGTCATGGTGGCGGCGATAGGCTTGGCATTGACGGACGTCAAGGTGCGCGCCAGCAGCAGTTCCACCCAGCTGAACATGAAGCAGAAGAAGGCCGTCACGCCCACGCCCGACTTGATCATCGGCAAAAAAATCTGGATGAAGAAACGGGGGAAGCTGTAGCCGTCGATATACGCCGTCTCGTCGATTTCCTTCGGCACGCCGGACATGAAGCCTTCCAGTATCCACACGGCCAGCGGCACGTTGAAGACCATGTGCGCCAGCGCCACGGCCAGGTGCGTATCCATCAGGCCCACCGTCGAGTACAGCTGGAAGAACGGCACGAGGAACACGGCGGGCGGCGTCATGCGGTTGGTCAGCAGCCAGAAGAACAGGTGCTTGTCGCCGACGAAGTTGTAGCGCGAAAACGCATACGCGGCCGGCAAGGCGACCGTGACGGACATCACCATGTTCAGCGCCACGTAAATCATGGAATTGATATAGCCGCTGTACCAGGATGCATCCGTGAAGATGGTCTTGTAGTTGGCAAACGTGAGGCTCCGGGGCCACAGGCTCAGGACGCCGACGATTTCCTCGTTGGTCTTGAGCGACATGTTGAGCATCCAGTAGATGGGCAGCAGGGAGCCCAGCAAAAAGAGCGCGAGGATGGCGCCGCCGATTTTCCGGTTCATCATTTCTGGTCTCCCGTGCCGACGCGCTGCATCCACGTGTACAGCACAAAGCAGAACAGCAGGATGATGAGGAAATAAATCAGGGAAAACGCCGACGCCGGCCCCAGGTCGAACTGGCCCACGGCCTTTTGCGTCAGATACTGCGACAAAAAGGTGGTGGCGTTGCCGGGACCGCCGCCCGTCAGCACGAACGGTTCCGTGTAGATCATGAAACTGTCCATGAAGCGCAGCAGGACGGCGATCATCAGCACATTGCGCAATTTCGGCAGCTGGATGTAGCGGAACACGGCCAGGCGCGAAGCGCCATCGATGCGCGCCGCCTGGTAATACGCGTCGGGAATGGCGCGCAAGCCCGCATAGCACAGCAGCACGACCAGCGGCGTCCAGTGCCAGATATCCATCACCATCACCGTCAGCCAGGCGTCGAGCGAATTGCCGTTGTAGTTGTAGTCAAAGCCCAGCTGGTTCAGGGTGTAGCCCATCAGACCGATGTCGCCGCGGCCAAAGATCTGCCAGATGGTGCCCACCACGTTCCAGGGAATGAGCAGGGGCAGCGCGATCAGCACCAGCGCCAGCGAGGCCTTCCAGCCATCGGCCGGCATGCACAGGGCGATCAGGATGCCCAGCGGTATCTGGATCGCCAGCACGGAACCGGAAAACAGCAGCTGGCGCAGCAGCGCGCTGTGCAGGTCGCCGTCGAGCATGACCATGCGGAACCACTCCGTGCCGACAAACACCTTTTGCGTGGGACTCAGGATATCCTGCACGGAATAGTTCACCACCGTCATCAGGGGCAGGATGGCGGAAAAGGCCACGCATAACAGCACGGGCAGGATCAGCAGCCAGGCGCGGCGGTTGTTATCGGTTTTGCCATTATGTATCATCATGCCACCCGCTTATCGTTGACGTAGAACAAGGTGCGTTGCTGGGGAAAGCGCAGCCGCACGGCATCGCCCGCCACCGCCTCGATGGCGCGCAGCTTGGCGGCCACGGTGGCGCCGCCCACGCGGAACTCGGCCAGGCAATGCGTGCCCATGTTGCGCACGGCGGTGACGGTGGCGGCCAGCGTGTCCCCGCCCTCCCCGCCTGCTTGCAGGCACTCGACGAATTCCGGCCGCACGCCGACGGTGATCTTGCCTTGCGCGCCCAGCAGGGCGCCGCGCGCCGCGGCGGACACGGCGAGCAGCTGCCCCGCCACGCGCACGCCGCCATCGTCCAAGGTGCAATCGAGCAAATTCATGCCCGGGTTGCCGATGAAATAGCCGACAAACGTGTGCTCGGGTTCTTCGAACAGGGCTTGCGCGCTGCCCGTCTGCACCACTTCGCCCTGCGTCATGACGACCACCTGGTCGGCAAAGGTCAACGCTTCCACCTGGTCGTGCGTGACGTAGATCAGCGACAATTTCAGTTCGTGGTGAATTTCCTTGAGTTTCCTGCGCAGCAGCCATTTCAGGTGCGGGTCGATCACCGTCAGCGGTTCGTCGAACAGCACGGCCGCCACGTCGGGACGCACGAGGCCGCGTCCCAGCGAAATCTTTTGCTTGGCGTCCACGGACAAGCCGCTGGCGCGCAATTTCAAGTCGTCCGTCAGCTCCAGCATCTGCGCCACCTGCTGCACGCGCTTTTTCACGTCCGGCTCTTTCCAGCCGCGATTGCGCAGCGGAAACGCCAGGTTGTCGTGCACGGTCATGGTGTCGTAGATGACGGGAAACTGGAACACTTGCGCGATATTCCTCGCTTCCGTCGGCAGCTGCGTGACGTCGCGGCCGTCGAACAGCACCTTGCCATGCGACGGCTTGACGAGACCGGAAATGATATTGAGCAAGGTCGTCTTGCCGCAGCCCGATGGCCCCAGCAAGGCATACGCGCCGCCATCGCGCCATTCCATGCTCATGGGCCGCAGCGCGTAATCGGCCGGCACTGCCGGATTCGGCTTGTAGGCGTGGGCCAGGTCCAGCAGTTCGATGCGCGCCATGTCACGCTCCCCCTGTCATGGCTTGCCCTGGAGCGAACAGCAATCGCCCATCGTCGGCGAAGATCAGCAAGGCATGCGGCTGGCAATACACGGTGCAGGCGCTGCCGATTTCCAGGTTATGCACGCCGCCCAGCTGCGCCACCAGCGCCAGTGCGCCGCGGCGCGCATGCACATAGGTTTCCGAGCCGCTGATTTCCGCCAGGTCCACCTGCGCGGCGATGGGCACGTCGCCATCGGACTGCGGCGACAGATGCAGGCTGTGCGCGCGCACGCCGAGTATCACGTCCGTCTGCGCGCCGATGCGCGCGCGCTGCTCGCCGCTCAAGTGGATGGCCAGGCCGTCGGCTGCCTGCGCCACGCCGTGCGCATCGACCTGCGCGGCGATCAGGTTGATGGGCGGATCGCTGAAGGTGCGCGCCACGGCGATGGAATTGGGCGCGTTGAACACGTCCAGCGTCGGCCCCTGCTGCAGCAGGCGTCCCTCGTGCAGCACGGCCACGTGGCCGCCCAGCTGCAGCGCTTCCAGCGGTTCCGTGGTGGCGTACACCACCGTCGTGCTGCCGCTGGAAAACAGTTCCGTCAATTCGCGGCGCAATTCCTCGCGCAATTTATAGTCGAGATTGACGAGCGGCTCGTCGAGCAGCAGCAGGGACGCATCCTTGATCAGCGCGCGCCCCAAGGCCGTGCGCTGCTGCTGGCCGCCGGACAGTTCGCCCGGCGTGCGCTGCAGATACGGCGTGATATGCAGGCGCTCGGCCAGCGCCTGCACCTTCGCGCGTATCTGCGCCTCGGGCACCTTGCGCAGGCGCAAGGGCGAGGCGATATTGTCGTAGACGGTGAAGGCGGGATAATTGATGAATTGCTGGTACACCATGGCCAGGTTGCGGCGGCTGACCGGCACGCCCGTGACATCCACGCCATCGGCCGTCACCGTGCCGGCGCCGGGCTTGTCCAGGCCCGCCATGACGCGCATCAAAGTGGTCTTGCCGGCACGCGTAGTGCCCAGCAGCACATTGATGGCGCCCGGCACGAGAGCCAGCGACATCGGATGCAAATACGTCTCGGCACCCTGCTTCTTGCTGATATTTTCCAGTACCAGTTGCACGCGCTTCTCCTCCAGTGATGTGTTCTTTTTCGCCGCGCCCTCAGGGGACCCGGTCGGCGGCACGATCTTTTCTACGACAGCAGGGGATGCCGCGCCAGCCAGGCATCGAGCGCGCCCGCCGTCTCGCGCGGCAGGTGCAGGCCCAGCTTGGAGCGCCGCCACAGGATGTCGGCAGCGCTGACGGCCCATTCATGGCGCCGCAAATACGCCACTTCGGCCGCGTACAGGCCGGCGGCGATTTCCTCGCCCATGTCCGCCACCGCGTGCCGGCCATCGAGCAGCACGTGGATACGCATGCCGTACGCGCGCGCATAGCGGGCCACCAGGCTGGCGGGCAGCCACGCATACTCGCGCTGCACGCCCTGCACGAACTGGCCGAACTCGCGCACGGCGCGGTTTTGCGGCGTGCTGCCGAACAGGTCGCCGCCGGGCAGGCAAGCCTTCGCCGTCCAGGCGCCGCGCGTTTTACCCTGCGCCAGCAACGGCGCCAGCAGATCCACCGCTTCCTCGGCCAGCTTGCGGAAGGTGGTGATCTTGCCGCCGAAAATACTCAGCAGCGGCGCCCCATCCTGCTCCAGTTCAAAACGGTAATCGCGCGTCACGGCCTTGGCATCGGCGGCCGCGTCTTCCACCAGCGGGCGCACGCCCGCATACGTCCAGACCACGTCGGCAGGATGGACAGGCTTGCTGAAATAGTAACTTGAAAGTTCGCACAAGTAACTAATTTCCTCGTCGTCAATTTCTACCTTGCCACTGTCGCCCTGGTAATCGAGGTCGGTGGTGCCGATCAGGGTGAAGTCGTGTTCATAGGGAATGGCAAAGACGATGCGCCCGTCGGGATGCTGGAAGATATACGCATGATCATGCGCGAACAGGCGCTTGACGACGATATGGCTGCCCTTGATCAGGCGCAAATGCTTGTGCGGCGCGGCGGGCGCCGCCTGCCGCAGGAATTGCGCCGTCCATGGCCCGGCCGCATTGACGACGCTGCGCGCGCGCACCGTCATCAGCTTGCCGCTGGCATGCTGCAAGGTGGCCAGCCACGCATCGTCCCCCTCGCCCAGGCCATCGCGCGCCAGCGCCGTGCAGCGCGTCCGCGTCAGGATGGTCGCGCCATGTTCCGCCGCATCCATGGCGTTGAGCACCACCAGGCGCGCATCGTCGACCCAGCCGTCGGAATACACGAAGCCGCGCTGGAACTCGGGTTTCAATGGCTGTCCCGCCGCATGGCGCTTGAGGTCGATGCCATGCGAGGCGGGCAGCAGTTCGCGGCGCGCCAGCATATCGTAGAGAAACAGGCCCGCGCGTATCAGCCAGGCGGGACGCTGGCCCTTGGCGTGCGGCATGACGAAGCGCAGCGGCCACATGATGTGCGGCGCCGAGCGCAGCAGCACCTCGCGCTCGATCAGCGCCTTGCGCACGAGGCCAAATTCATAGTATTCCAGGTAGCGCAGGCCGCCGTGTATCAGCTTGGTGGAAGCGGACGAAGTGTGGGCGGCGAGGTCATCCTTTTCGCACAGCAGCACGGACAGCCCCCGCCCGGCCGCGTCGCGCGCGATGCCGGCGCCATTGATGCCGCCGCCCACCACCAGCACGTCGCATTCGAGCGCGCCATCCGCCGCCACTTCCACGTCCTGCCGTGCTGCCGCCATCGGGACTCCGTCGCTGTGAAAGGACCGGCGCGCCAGGAAACACTAGGCGCTGCCGGCAACTGCCGTTAAGATCAAGATTGATGTGATACGCATGCAATATGAATAAGGTTACGTCAAAATACGAACTCATAGCAACATATTTTCATGCCTATTTGTTCGTTTTTGTTCGTTTTTGATTTTTAAAGAGACAAGCCAATGAATTTGAATCCCCGCCAGCGCCGCCTGCTCGAAGCCGTGCGCCAGAAGGTCACCGTGTCGGTCGAGGAACTGGCGCAGCAACTGGAGGTGACGCCGCAAACCGTGCGCCGCGACGTCAAGCAGATGGAGGAAGCGCGCCTGCTGGCCCGCTACCACGGCGGCGTGGGCTTGCCCTCGTCCGTGGAAAACATCGATTACCGCCAGCGGCAAGTGTTCAATAGCGAGGCCAAGCGGCGCATCGCCGCCGCCGTCGCCGCGCAAGTGCCGCATGGCTGTTCGCTGCTGATCAATATCGGCACCACCACCGAGGAAGTGGCGCGCGCGCTGGGCCAGCACACGGGCCTGCACGTGGTGACGAACAACCTGAACGTGGCCGCCATCCTGGCCGACAACGCCGCCTGCGAAGTGATCGTGGCCGGCGGCGTGGTGCGCGGGCGCGACCGCGGCATCGTGGGCGAGGCCACCATCGACTTCATCCGCCAGTTCAAGGTCGACATCGGCATCATCGGCATTTCCAGCATCGACGAGGATGGCAGCCTGCGCGACTTCGATGCCCGCGAGGTGAAGGTGGCGCAAGCCATCATCGAACAGTCGCGCGCAGTGTGGCTGGTGGCCGACCAGCATAAATTCGGCCGCAAGGCCCTGGTGCGCCTGGCCGACCTGGCGCAGGTGGACATGCTGTTTACGGACGCGCCGCCGCCGCCCCGCTTTGCCGCAGTGCTGCGCGATGCGCGCGTGAAGGTGGTCGTGGCGGCGTAAAGAGTGGGACGGGGCCGTATGGCGCCGCGCTGTCGCGTGGGCAAGACGCCTTGTGTGGGGAAGCGCACTGAATGATATGAAATATTTATCAATTCATTAAAAAGCCTGTTACCATTGATGCAACATGCGTTATTTTTTTAATCTTCCTCTCCGGCAGTACGATTATTCGCCTGATATTGCTTTTTATGCACTTAAAGCAATAAAATGAAGGAAAGCGCATGGCAGGTAAATGATTTCCAGTGAAAACAGTGTTAGAACTACCTCACGCAAGACGATTGTTCCCCAACAAACCACTCGACAGCAAGCGCGAAGGCCTTAACCATGCCGGCAGCGCCGCCCAGTGAAGGAAAAGAAATGAGCCACAATTTTGAAGCGGCCGCCATGCCGCAAGCCTCGCATCCCAACAGCGCTTCCGTCAGCGAACTGGAAGCCCACCTCGGCTACTGGCTGCGCTTCGTCTCCAATCACGTTTCCCACAGCTTTCAGAAAAAAGCCGAAGCCAATGGCGTGACGGTGTCCGAATGGGTGGTGCTGCGTGAAATGTTCCGCCTGGGCTGCACTTCGCCCACCGTGCTGGCGCAAGTGGCCGGCATGAGCAAGGGCGCCGTGTCCAAGCTGATCGACCGCCTGGAAAGCAAGGGCATGGTCAGCAAGTCCATCCTGCTGGCCGACCGCCGCCAGCACTCGATCGAACTGACGACGGAAGGCGAAGCGCTGGTGCCCGTGCTGGCCGGCATGGCCGACCAGAATGACGAGGAATTCTTTGGCAAGCTGCCGCGCCAGCTGCGCGAAGACTTGCTCGAAGCGATGAAGGAAGTGGCGCGCACGCATCAGCTCAAGAGCGCGCCGCTGAACTGACGGCGCCAATGCGAAAGGCGCCGCAGCGCCCCTGGGGACAGTGCCGGACGGCAGGTCAGACGGTCGGCGACGGCAAGGCGATGCCGATGGCAGCGGCCGCTTCTGCATTCTCGCCAGGCGAACCGGCCAGCACGTAGCCGCGTTCAAGCAGCTTGCCCGTGTAGTATTTGTTGTACAGGAAGGCCCACACCACGCCGACGATGAACATGCCGAAGCCGGCGGTAAACAGGCCGATGATCACGGTGACGACAAAGGCGCCGATAAACGTAATGAAGTCGCCGCGGAACAGCGCCGGGAAAAAGCCGAAGAAGAACGTGGTCCACGAAAAGCCATAAAAACCGTCTTTCATCAGGCCCGTGTCCTTGTGCTTCATTGCAATACGAGTTGCCATTACATTTCCTTTGCATTTTGAAGTAGAGAAAAATTCAATTCATTTTATCAACTTTGCAAATTGTCGTGTGGAAATTTTTCATGCCCAGCAGGACGCCGCCAGGCGCCTCATCTGGGCTAAGATGACGGCCTGACCGTCTTCCCGGAATACGCATGGCCCTGCACATCGAAACCCCTCTGCTCAACTCGCGCGCCCTGAGCCTGCACAGCGAGCGCGCCATCTGGCTCAAGCTGGAAGCCTTGCAGCCGCCCGGCTCCTTCAAGATCCGCGGCATCGGCCTGGCATGCGAAGAATACGCGCGCCGCGGCGCCAGCCGATTCATCTCCTCTTCCGGCGGCAACGCCGGCATCGCCGTCGCCTATGCGGGACGCCAGCTGGGCATCCCCGTCATCGTCGTCGTGCCGGAAACCACCAGCGAACGGGCCCGCGCCCTGATCGCGCAGGAAGGCGCCGAAGTCATCGTGCACGGCGCCGCCTGGCAGGAAGCCAACGCGCTGGCGCAGTCCATGCTCACGCCGCACGACGCCTTTCTGCACCCGTTCGACGACCCGCTGTTGTGGCAAGGCCACGCGGGCATGATCGATGAAGTGGCGCGCGCGGGCGTGAAACCCGATGCCGTGGTGCTGTCGGTGGGCGGCGGCGGCTTGCTGGCCGGCGTGGCCGAAGGCTTGCAGCGCAATGGCTGGGATGACGTGGCCCTGGTGGCCGTGGAAACCGATGGCGCCGCCTCGCTGGCCGCCGCCGTGGCCGCGCGCGAACACCTGGCCCTGCCCGCCGTGAGCAGCGTCGCCACCTCGCTGGCCGCGCGCCAGGTCTGCGCGCAGGCATTCCACATCAGCCAGACGCGCCCGCTGCACAGCGTGGTGGTGTCGGACCGCGCCGCCGTCGATGCCTGCCAGCGCTTCATCGGCGACCAGCGCCTGGTGGTGGAACCGGCTTGCGGCGCGGCCCTGGCCGCCGTGTACGGAAAAGTGCCGCAGCTGGCGCCCTACCGCAACGTGCTCGTCATCGTCTGCGGCGGCGTGACGGCCACCACGCAGCAGCTCGACCAGTGGAGCGCCAGCCTGTAAGGGCTATGCCGGCGCCTCGAGCAGCGCCACGCCATCGCGGCCCTGTCCCTTGGCCTGGTACAGGGCCTGATCGGCCAGGTCCAGCAACTGCGCCGGCGACTGCTCGCCGGCGCAGTAGACGGCGATGCCGATGCTGGTCGTGACGGCCAGCGGAGCGCCGGCCAGCGCGAACGGCACGCGGATCGCGTCGATGATCTTGGCGCCGATCTGGCGCACTTCCGCCGCGCTCTTGACGCCTTCAAAAATAATGACGAATTCATCGCCGGCCAGCCGCGCCACCAGGTCGCTGGCGCGCACGCTGCGCGCCAGGCGGGCGGCGAACTCCTGCAGCACCGCGTCGCCCGCCTGGTGTCCCAGGCTGTCGTTGATGGCCTTGAAGCGGTCGATGTCCAGATAGGCCAGCGCCATCGGCGCGCCCGTCACGCGCGTGCGCTGCATGCCCAGAGCCAGCTGTTCGTCGAAGCGGCGCCGGTTGGCGATGCCCGTCAGGGTGTCCGTGGCGGCGGCAAACTGCAGCGCCGTATGCACCGCCTTGGCCTTGGTGATCTCGTGGATCAGGCCATACACGCCGGCCACCGCGCCGCTGTCGTCCACATCGGGCACGTAGCTGGTCTGGAAGGCGCGCCGGCCGCGGCCCTTCGCGCCCTCGATGTCGCCCTCGATGTCGCCGTCGACGGTAAACTCGAACTCCACTTCCTCGCCCGCGAAGGCGCGCCGCAGATACTGTTCGCGCAGCTGGTACGCTTCCTCGCCCAGCACCTCGCGGATGGAATGCATCAGGCTTTCCTTGCGCGACATGCCGAACCATTTTTCAAACGTGGCGTTGATGAACTGGTAGCGGTGTTCGCGGTCGATATACACGATGACCACGGGCACATGGTCCGTCAGCAGCTTCAGGCGCCGTTCGCTGTCGCGCGTCTGCGCCTCGGCGATTTCGCGCTCGGCCACCAGCGAGTAAAAATCGCGGCTCAAGTCGCCGATCTCGTCGCGCCGCTCGATCTGCAGTGCTTCGATGCCCAGGCGCTGGCGGCGGATCTGGTGCACCTGGCGGCGCAGGCGCTCCAGCGGCTGCAGCAGGCGCAGCACCACGCGCCAGCCGGCCAGGCCCGCCAGCGCCGCCAGCAGCACGGCGGCCAGCAGGATCTTGCTGCGGATGGCGTGCAGCGGCGCGAACGCATCGCGCATCGGATACACGGAGGCCAGTATCCAGCCCGTCGAAGCGATGCGGTGATAGGCGAACAGCGCATCGACGCCCTGCGCGGTGCGGCCCGCCATCCAGCCTTCGAAACCCTGCATGGCGCGCCGCGTCGGTTCGCTGACGGGCCCCTGCGCTTCGATATGCTGCATGATGCGCGACTTGTCCGGGTGCTCGACGATCACGCCGTCATTCGTCATGATGTACAGGTAGCCGCCCTTGCCCGGCTTGAGCGCTTCCAGGCGCCCCAGGAAATCGGGCTGGCGCAGGTTCACGCTGGCCGCCAGCACATAGCGCACGCCGCCCTGCGCATCGAACACGGGCTGCGTCACGACGACGATGGGCATGCGGGAAATGCTGCCGTTGAGCGGCGCGGAAATGACGGAACGCCGGGTCGCCAGGGTCTGCTCGAAATACGGCCGGCCCTTCAGGCTCATGCCCGCCTGCGCCTTGAAGGGACTCACGCTGGCCAGCAGGGTGCCGTCGATGGCGACCACGCCGGCCGTATAAAATTCCCTGGCCAGCACCGTTTGCGCGGCCAGGAAGCGCTGCAGGCTGGCGCCGTCGTGCGCGCCGCCGGCCGCCAGGCTGTCGGCCATCGCGCGCAGCACATTGCGCCTGGAGTCGAGTTCCTCGTCGATGAAGACGGCGGCGCTGGCCAGCGACACATGCTGCTGGCGTCCCGTCACGTCGCGCATGCCCCGTTCGGCCACGGCCAGCGTGGCCAGCGCCAGCAAGGCCACGGCACCGAGCACCAGCAAAAAGACGACCACGCTCATGCGCGCCTTCAGGCTGGCGGGCAGGCGCCGGCGCAAGCGTTTTCGCCAGCTCGTCACTGCTGCTGCCGCTGCTTCAGGTACAGGCAGATGCGCTCGACCGATTCCTCTAGCGCCAGCGCCTGCGTGTCCAGCGTCAGGGCGGCGTCCAGCGGCGCTTCATACGGCGCGGACACGCCCGTGAATTGCGCCAGCTGGCCCGCGCGCGCCTTCGCATACAGGCCCTTGACGTCGCGCGCTTCGCACACGGCCAGCGGCGTGCTGACATGCACTTCGACGTAGCGTTCGGCGCCGATGATGGCGCCCGCCATGGCGCGGTCGCTGCGGTACGGGGAAATGAATGCGGCGATGACGATCAGGCCCGCCTCGTTCATCAGGCGTGCCACTTCCGCCGTGCGGCGGATATTCTCATGCCGGTCTTCCGGCGTAAAACCCAGGTCGCGGTTCAGGCCATGGCGCAGCTGGTCGCCATCGAGCACGGTCGCGGCGTGGCCCTGCGCCTTCAGCGCCTGTGCCAGCGCCAGGGCGATACTGGTCTTGCCTGCGCCGCTCAAGCCCGTCAGCCAGAGCGTGGGGTGTTGTGCTGCTGTCATCACACTGCCTCTCTCTTGTAGAGCTGGCAATATAGCAAAGCCGCGCGGGAAAGGACAGATTATCAGGCCGCGCTGTGCGCCTCGAGCAGCAACTGTCGTATCTCCGGTACGCAGGAACCGCAATTGCCGCCCGCCCTGACGCAGGCCGTCACCTGCGCCGTGGTGCTCAAGCCATGCCCGCGGATGGCCGCGCAGATGGTGTTGCGTCCCACGCCAAAGCACGAGCAGACGGTGGGACCGGCGTCGACGTCCTTGCCGATGGGCTGGCCCAGCAGCACTCCGGCGCGGTCGGCCGCGCCGAGCTGCGCGTGCGCGAACAGGCCGGCCAGCCAGCTGCGCGACGGCAGGTCCGGCCGCGGCGAGACGTACACGCATTGCGCGATGCGTCCGTCTTCCAGGTGCACGGCGCGGTACACGCCGGCGCTGGCATCCGCATAATCGAGCCAGTCGGCCTGCTCGTCCGTCACGCCCAGGAGCGCGCGCGCCCACCCGCCCAGGTCATCGATGCGCCGGCGCCCGGCCAGCTCGTAGCGCAGGAACTGTTCGCCCTGGATGCGCGTCCAGTGCGCCACGCCATCGAGCTTCAGGGGCGTGCGGCTCAGCACGAAAGCATGCCAGTGCACGCGGAACTGCTCAATGCGCACGGGCGTGTGCTTGAATTCCGGTTCGCCCGAGACGGGGTCGACGACCGGATTGACGACGGCGCCCACGCGCGCGTCGGACGCGTGCGCCTCGCTCCAGTGGATCGGCACGAAGACCTGGCCGCGCGCGATGCCGCCGCCATGCACGACGCGCGCCACCATGGCGCCCCAGGCGCTCGACACGCGCGCCAGCTCCCCTTCGCGCACGCTGTACAGCAGCGCGTCCTGCGGGTGGATGTCGATGAACGCCTCGGCGACATGCGCGGACAGTTTCGCCGCCTTGCCCGTGCGCGTCATGGTGTGCCACTGGTCGCGCACCCGCCCCGTGTTGAGGATCAGCGGATAGTCTTCATCGGGCAGGTGGCGCGGCGCGCGCGGCGGCGTCGGCACGAAACGGGCGCGCCCGTCCGCGTGGGCGAAACGGCCGTCGCCGAACAGCCTCGCCTGGCCCTGCGGCCACTGCTGCGGCGCCAGGGCGTCGTACCCTGCCGCATCCAGGCCGGCCAGGTGGCCCAGGTTGAACAGGCGCGCCGTCTCGCCCCCGTTGCGGAAGGCGGACAGGCGCGCATGCTCGTCGAAGATGGCTTGCGGCGCCGTGAAATCGAAGCCGGCGTAACCCATGCGCCGCGCCACGTCGCACAGCACCTGCCAGTCGGCGCGCGCCGCGCCCGGCGCCGGCAAAAAGGCCCGCTGGCGGGAGATGCACCGCTCCGAGTTCGTCACCGTGCCGTCCTTCTCGCCCCAGCCCAGCGCGGGCAGCAGCACGTGCGCATGGGCGTTCGTGTCCGACTCGGCGCTGATGTCGGACACCACCACCAGTGCGCAGCTGGCCAGTGCGCGGCGCACCTGGTCGGCGTCCGGCATGCTCACCAGCGGATTGGTGGCGATGATCCACACGGCTTTCACCGTGCCCGCCTCGATGGCCTGGAACAGCTCCACGGCTTTCAGTCCGGGCGTGCGCGCGATCGTTGGCGAATGCCAGAACGCCTGCACCGTCTCGCGGTGCAGCGGATGATCCAGCTCCAGGTGCGCCGCCAGCATGTTGGCCAGGCCGCCCACTTCGCGCCCGCCCATGGCGTTCGGCTGGCCCGTGAGGGAAAACGGTCCCATGCCGGGATGGCCGATGCGCCCCGTCGCCAGGTGGCAGTTGATGATGCTGCTGACCTTGTCCGTGCCGGAAGACGACTGGTTCACGCCCTGCGAAAACGCCGTGACGACCTTGCGCGTGGCGGCAAACGCCTGGTAGAACGCCAGCAAGGCGTGCGCATCGACCTTGCAGATTTTCGCCACCTGCAGCGGATCGCCGCAATCCACATGCGCGGCCGCCAGCGCCGCGTCCAGCCCTGCACTGTGCCGCGCGACGAAAGCCTCGTCGATCAGGCCTTCCCGCGCCAGATGACACAGCAAGCCGTTGAACAGCCACACGTCCGTGCCCGGTTTCACGGGCAAATGTACGTCGGCCAGCTCGCAGGTGGCCGTGCGGCGCGGGTCGATCACTACCAGTTTTACCTCCGGCCGGCTTTCGCGGATGCGCGCGATGCGCTGGAACAGGATCGGATGGCACCAGGCCGTGTTCGAGCCGACCAGCACGATCATGTCGGCCAGTTCCAGGTCCTCGTAGCAGCCGGGCACGATGTCTTCGCCGAACGCGCGCTTGTGGCCGGCCACGGCCGACGACATGCACAGGCGCGAATTGGTGTCGATATTCGCGCTGCCCACGTAGCCCTTCATGAATTTGTTGGCGATGTAATAGTCTTCCGTCAGCAACTGGCCCGACACATACAGGGCCACGGCGTCGGGGCCATGTTCATCGATGATGGCGCGCAAACCGCCGGCCACCTTGTCCAGCGCGGCGTCCCAGGTGGACGGCTGCAGCACGCCGTCGACGCGCAGCTGCGGCCGCAGCAGCCGCTTGTCGAGGCCCAGGGTGTCGCCCAGCGCCGCGCCTTTCACGCACAGCTTGCCCAGGTTGGCCGGGTGGCTGGCATCGCCGGCGATGCGGATGGCGCCATCGGGCAGATGCGCCGCTTCCACGCCGCAGCCGACGCCGCAATAGGGGCAGGTGGTTTTCACGGGCAGGCAAGTCGTCATGGGGATTCCAGTCAGGCGGCCTGGCCGCACAGGGCCTGGCCAAACAGCAAATGGGAGCGCAGCGCGCCGATGTCGCGGCGCTGCTGGATCAGGTCGAAATACCAGGGGCCGTCCTGCACCTCGCCGTACAGCACGGCGCCCACCAGGCGGCTGCCCTGCACCACCAGGCGCTTGTAGACGCCGCGGCGCGGGTCGCGCAGCACCAGGTCTTCGCTGCCCTCGCCGCCGAGGATGTCGCCGGCCGAGTACAGGTCGATGCCCGTCACTTTCAATTTGGTGGCGCTGGCCTGCTGCACGTAGCGCCGGTGGCCCGCGCCCGCCAGGTGGGCGCCGCACACGCGCGCCTGCTCCCAGATGGGCGCCACCAGGCCGAAGGTGGCGCGCCGGTGCTGCACGCATTCGCCCACGGCGTAGATGCGCGGATCATAGCTTTGCAGGCAGTCGTCGACGACGATGGCGCGCTCGCAATGCAGCCCGGCGTCCCTGGCCAGGGCGATGTTCGGCCGCACGCCCGCCGTCATCACCACCAGGTCGGCGGGGATGCCGCTGCCGTCCGCGAAGCGCACGCCCTGCACCCGATCCGTGCCGGTGATTTCGGCCGTCTGCGCATGCATCAAAAACCGCAGGCCGCGCGCTTCCAGCGCCGTTTTCAGCAGCATCGAGGCAGGTGCATCGAGTTGCTGGTTCATCAGGCTGCCGCCCATGTGCACCACGGTGACGTCCATGCCCTGGCGCTGCAAGCCATTGGCCGCTTCCAGTCCCAGCAGGCCGCCGCCGATGACCACCGCGTGGCGGTGCGCGCGCGCCGCCTGCAGCATGGCGTCGACGTCGCTGATATCGCGAAAGCCGATCACGCCAGGCAGCGCGTGGCCCGGCACGGGCACGATGAAGGGCGTCGAGCCCGTCGCCAGCAGCAGGCGGTCATAGCGCACCCCGATGCCGGACAAGGCATGCACCGTGCGGGCCTGGCGGTCGATGCGCAGTACCGGGTCGCCCGCGTGCAGGGTGATGCCATGCTGCGCATACCAGTCGCGCGTGTGCAGCATGATGTCATCCACCGTCTTTTCGCCGGCCAGCAGCGGGGAAAGCAGGATGCGGTTGTAGTTGCCGTGCGGTTCGGCGCCGAACACGGTGATGTCGTACAGGTCTGGCGCCAGCTGCAGCAATTCCTCGACCGTGCGCATGCCGGCCATGCCGTTGCCGACGACGACGAGGGAAGGACGCGCAGCGGCCCTGACTGGCGGGTTCACAGGGCCACCCACACCATGCCGCCGAACACGCGCGCGGGCCAGGTGGCGACAGCGTGCTCCGGCGCCTCGATGCACTCGCCGCTGGCCAGGTCGAAATGCTGCTTGTACAGGGGCGAGGCGACGACGATGCGCTCGCCGATGCTGCCGACGATACCGCGCGACAGCACGGAAGCGCCCGCGTGCGGATCGATATTGTCGATGGCGAAGACGCGCGGCACCGCATCGCCGACGCGGAACACGGCCACGTGGCGGCCGTTCAGCAGCGCGCACACGCCCGTGTCGGGCACGATGTCGGCCAGCGAACACACGGCCACCCAGCTGGCGCCGGCGGACAGGGACATGTCATTCATGGTCACGCCTCCACGGCAAGGATGGGAATCACGGTGCTGCGGCGTTCACTCTCGGTGGCGGGCCGGATCTGGCCCCGCTCCTCGACGAACACCACGTTTTCATCCGTGCTGTCGCTGTTGACGAAGTGGCGGAAGCGCTGGCGCACGGCGGGCTCGGTGACGGCCGTCTTCCACTCGCAGGCATAGGTATCGACCACGTGCTGCATGTCCGCCTCCAGCTCGGCGCCCAGGCCCAGGCTGTCGTCGATGATGACGCGCTTGAGGTAATCGAGGCCGCCTTCGAGGTTGTCGCGCCACACGCTGGTGCGCTGCAGACGGTCGGCCGTGCGCACGTAGAACATCAGGAAGCGGTCGACATAGCGCACCAGGGTGGCTTCATCGAGGTCCGATGCGATCAGTTCCGCGTGGCGCGGCTTCATGCCGCCATTGCCGCACACGTACAGGTTCCAGCCCTTTTCCGTGGCGATCAAGCCCACGTCCTTGCCCTGCGCCTCGGCGCATTCGCGCGTGCAGCCGGACACCCCGAACTTGATCTTGTGCGGCGTGCGCAAGCCCTTGTAGCGGTTTTCCAGCCGGATCGCAAAACCCACGCTGTCGGCCACGCCGTAGCGGCACCAGGTGGAACCGACGCACGATTTGACCGTGCGCAGCGACTTGCCGTAGGCGTGGCCCGATTCGAAGCCGGCCGCAATCAGCTCTTCCCATATGGCCGGCAACTGCTCGACGCGCGCGCCGAACAGGTCCACCCGCTGGCCGCCCGTGATCTTGGTATATAAACCGTATTTTTTCGCCACCATGCCCACGGCGATCAAGCCGTCGGCCGTCACCTCGCCGCCCGGCATGCGGGGTACCACCGAGTACGTGCCATCCTTCTGGATATTGCCGAGGAAGTAATCGTTACTGTCCTGCAGGCTCGCATGCACGGGCGAGAGGATGAAATCGTTCCAGCATGAGGCGAGGATATTCGCCGCCACGGGCTTGCACACGTCGCAACCCAGGCCCCGGCCATGCGCGGCCAGCAGGGCGCCGAAGCTGCGGAGCTTGCCGACGCGCACCAGGTGATGCAATTCCTGGCGCGAATACGCGAAGTGCTCGCACACGTGGTTGTTCACCGCCATGCCCTGCCTCTGCATTTCCGCCTTCATGACCTGCGTCACCAGGGGCACGCAGCCGCCGCAGGCCGTCCCCGCGCACGTAGCACTTTTCAGGGCGCCGATGCTGGTCGCGCCAGCGGCCACGGCCGCGCACAGCGCGCCCTTCGACACGTCGTTGCACGAGCAGATTTGCGCGCCAGCGGGCAAGGCGTCCACGCCCAGGCCGACCTTTTGCTGGCCATCGGCCTGCGGCAGGATGAGGAATTCGGGCGATGCCGGCAGCTCGATTTTATTGAGCATCATCTGCAGCAGGGTGCCGTATTCGCTGGCGTCGCCCACCATCACGCCGCCCAGCAGATACTTGCCGCAAGCGGAAACGACGATCTTCTTGTAGATCTGCTTGCGCTCGTCCATGAACTGGTAGGAGCGGCTGCCCGGCGCATGGCCGTGCGGGTCGCCCAGGCTGGCCACGTCCACGCCCATCAGTTTCAATTTGGTGCTCATGTCGGCACCCTTGAAGCCGGCCCCGCCCGCTTCTCCTTCCTCCTCCTGCAGCACGTGGCGCGCCGCGATGCGCGCCATTTCATAGCCCGGCGCCACCAGGCCGAAGACCAGGCCGCCCCACAGCGCGCATTCGCCGATGGCATAGATATCGGGGTCGGACGTGAGGCAGCTGTCGTCGATGGCGATGCCGCCGCGCGGCCCCACGTCCAGGCCGCAGGCGCGCGCCAGCTCGTCGCGCGGGCGGATGCCGGCCGAGAAGACGATCATGTCCGCCTCCAGGTGGCTGCCGTCGGCGAACTGCATGCGGTGCGTGGCCGCCTCGCCATCGACGATGGCCAGGGTATTTTTTTGCGTGTGCACGGTCACGCCCAGTTCCTCGATCTTGCGGCGCAGGACGCGCGCGCCGCCCTCGTCCACCTGCACGGCCATCAGGCGCGGCGCGAATTCCACCACGTGGGTATCGAGCTGCAAATCGCGCAAGGCTTTCGCGCATTCGAGGCCCAGCAGGCCTCCGCCGATCACCACGCCCGTTGCGGACTTGCCGCCCCAGGCCAGCATGGCTTCCAGGTCTTCGATGGTGCGGTAGACGAAGCAGCCGTCGCGCTCCTTGCCCGGCAGCGGCGGCACGAAGGGCGTGGAACCGGTGGCGAAGACCAGCTTGTCGTAGGCCAGCACCTCGCCCGTGCTGGCCGTGACGGTTTTTGCCGCGCGGTCGATGGAGACGGCCCGCGCATTGAGTTTCAAGGCGACGTTGTCCTTGTCGAAGAAACCGGGCGCCACCAGCGACAGGTCGTCGGCCGATTTACCGCTGAAAAACTCGGACAGGTGCACCCGGTCGTAGGCGGGACGGGGCTCTTCGCACAGCACGGTGACATGCAGGTGCGGCGCATGTTCCAGCGCCAGGCGTTCGAGGAATTTGTGCCCGACCATGCCATGGCCAAGGACGACGATTTTCAGAGGGTGGTGCATGCTGTTCTCCTCAGGCCGCGGCCATCGATGGTTCGGCCGCTGCGCGGGTAAAGCGCGCGGCGATGGCGCACAGGGCCGAGATCACCACCAGCACGCTCAAGATGATCAGGGTCTGGCGGATGTCGCCCGTGCCCTTCATCAAAAAACCGGCCGCCACGGCGCCCACGTTGCCGCCCGCGCCGATGATCCCTGCCACGCCGCCCAGGGCGCGGCTGTCGATGAAGGGCACCAGTGCATAGGTAGCGCCGCAGGCCATGTGGGTGAACAGGCCGAAGACCAGCATGGCGATGACGGCCCAGGTGACGCTGTCGACTTTCGCAAACCACAGCAGGCCCACGCCTTCGCCGATCATCAGCATGAACAGCAATGTCACGCGGCTGTTCAAATTGCCGCGCAAGGCCAGTTTGTCCGACAGCCAGCCGCCGAGGGCGCGGGCGAACAGGGCCAGCAAGCCGAAGCTGCCGGCGGCCAGGCCGGCCGATTTCAGGGACAGGCCGAAATGCTCGACGTAGTACACGGCGGCGATATTGTGGATGAAGATTTCGATGCCGAAGCAGGCGCCGTAGGTGACGAACAGCAGCCACACGCGGTAGTTGGCGCTGGCCGCCTTGAAGCTGGCCCAGCCGCCGGCCGGAGCCTGTCCGGCCTTCGCCCCCTCAATGGCCACGCCGGCAGCGCGCAAATCCGAGTAATTGCCTTCCGGGCAATCCTGCGTATAGCGCCAGTACAGCGCGGCCATGACCAGCATCAGCACGCCCGGCACCAGCAGGGCGATGCGCCAGCCCAGCGATTCGGACACGCCCAGCATCAGCACGGCGCCCAGCAGCAAGGGCATCAGCGCCTGCGCCGCGCCGCCGCCCGCATTGCCCCAGCCGGCGGCGGCGGCATTCGCCGTGCCCACCACGCGGGGGGCGAACATCACGGAGGTGTGATATTGCGTGATAACAAAGCTGGCGCCCACGGCGCCGATGCCCAGGCGAAAGAACAGGAAGCTTTCATAGCTTTGCGCAGCGGCCACGCCCAGCACGGGGATGGCGCCCAGCAGCAGCAAGCCCGTGTAGGTCTTGCGGGGGCCGTAGCGGTCGCACAAGGGACCGACGAGCAGGCGCACGAGGATGGTGATGGCGACGGCCGCAATATTGATGTTGGCCACTTGCGCCAGCGACAGGCCGAACTCGCCCTTGATGACCGGCATCAGCGGCGCGCAGGCGAACCAGGCGAAGAAACACACGAAAAATGCCATCCACGTCAGGTGGAATGCGCGCATGGGCGGCGTGGCGAGGGAGAAGAGCTCGATGCGCGTTGCTTTTTGGCTGGCCATGATTGGTTCCCGAAATATCCCGTTGATAAAACAAAACGGCGCCCGCCCCTGCCGATGAAAATCAGCCAGGGCGGACGCCGTTGTCCAGGTGGTCCGTCGTTGGACCGTCGTGCGTTTATTCAGGGGATCGCCGTTGATCCGTCTCTTCTGCTTAGCAAGCGCCGTGCCAGGCCGCGGCCCGGGCACGCGGCCTTATCGGCACGCAGTTTGCGCCAGATCATGTCACCTGACGGTGCAGACACGCCACTTCCTGGTGCAGGCGGGAACTGGCGCAGCGCACGGCTTGTCTAAATACTATTGGCAAGACGAAACGGGAGGAGCGGGTGAGCGATCGCGTGCACAATCCGGTGAACATTCGAGTGAACGCGAGCAATCAGCGGAGCAATCGCATCGGCAATCTGCCTTGGTGGCAACGTTGGCGCCAAGGCAGATGGATGGCGTGTGCCTGCGTTGGCGCGCTCCTGTTTGCCTGGAGCAGCAGCGTGGCGGCACAAGCCGGTGCGGCGCCCAAGGAACACAGCGAACTTGATGCCACCGTGCAAGCACCGTTCCGCGCCGCGCCGGCCCAGCGCGGCACGCAGGCGCGCACGTTTGTCGTGCGCCTCGCCTATCCGGACGCGGGCCGCCCGCACGCCGTGCGCTGGAGCTTGACCTTGTCCGGCCCCGGCCCGCAAGGCGCCGTGCTGCGGCGCTGGGCAGGCACGGAACAGGTGGGCGCCGGCGGTGCCGGCGAGCGCAGCATCAGCCTGCCGTGGGACGGGCGGACCGACGCCGATGCCCGCGAACGCCGCGTGCAGGCAGCGGACGGCCTGTACCAGCTGCGCCTGCTTGCCGTGGCCGACCCGGGCACGCCGCAGGCAGCGCAGGTGGAGCAGCAGTGGCAAATCCAGGTGCAGCGGGGGCGCAGCGCCGCGCCCCGCATCCCCGCCTTCCAGGCCGGCATGCGGCAACTGTCCGGCCTTGATGGCCAGGCCGGCTACCGCATCGTCTACGCCAACCTGCACAGCCAGACGCGCCACAGCGACGGCGGCGCGGCGCTCGATGCCTGCAATGGCGCGCAGGAGCCGCAGACGGCGCCGTTCGGCCCCATCGATGCCTATGTGTATGCGCAGCAGCATGGCCTCGACGCCCTGCTGACGTCCGAGCACAATCATATGTATGACGGTTCCGACGGCACCAACAGCGCGGCGGAACCGGCGGAGGCGAAAGCCCTGTACCAGACGGGCCTGGCCGAAGCGGCCGCCTATTCGGCCGCCCATCCCGGCTTCCTGGCCCTGTACGGCATGGAATGGGGCGTCATCAACAAGGGCGGGCACCTGAATATTTTCAATAGCGAGCAGTTGCTGGGCTGGGAAAGGAACGCGCGCGGCGAACTGCTGGCCGATGTGGAAACGCCGAAGAGCGACTACCCCGCCCTGTATGCGCTGATGCGCGCGCGTGGCTGGCTGGGCCAATTCAACCATCCCGCCTACGCGGGGCAATTTCTCGTCAATGGCCAGCCGCTGGGCTACACGCCGGATGGCGATGCGGCCATGGTCTTGTGCGAAGTGATGAACACGTCCGCATTTTCCAGCAACGACAAGGAAACGGAAAACCGGCGCAGCAATTACGAGGCGGCCTGCAACCGGGCGCTGGCGGCCGGCTACCACGTGGCGTTCAGCAGCAACCAGGACAACCACTGCGCCAACTGGGGCGCCGCGTATGGCAACCGCACGGCCGTGCTCATGCAGGCACAAGCCGGCATGCCCCTGTCACGCGACAGCTTCCTCGCAGCGCTGCGCGCGCGCCGCGTGTTTGCCACCATGGACAAGCATGCGCAGCTGCTGTTCACGGCCAATGGCAGGCCGATGGGCGAACGCTTCGACAACCAGGGGACGCTGCAGCTGGCCACCAGCTTCAGCAACAGCGCGGGGCGCCAGGCGGCGGCCATCGCCATCTTCCACGGTGTGCCAGGCGGCAACGGTTCCGTCACGCCCATCGCCGACCAGGCCAGCATCACCGTCACGCCTGCCCCCGGCCCGCATTTTTATTATGCGCGCCTGACGCAGGATGACGGCAACATCGTCTGGTCGGCGCCCGTCTGGGTCAATCAGCTGCCTTAGCACGCCAACGCTGCGTACGTTAGCGAACTGACGGGACCGCCAGGCAATGTTCCAATCGACGATAGGCCTGGAAATATGTTCCGGCCATCGTCCAGGAAGGAAGCCCCCATGAACAAGAACATCGTCTTTTCCGCCATGATTGCCACTTTGCTGGCCAGCGGCGCATCGGCCTTCGCCCAGGATCGCCACGAACAGAACGACCGCATGGCGCAGCAACACGAACAGCGCGGCGAACGCGGCGATCAACGCGGCGACAAGCATGGTGATGATCACCGCGGCAACGACCATGGCCGCCCGGAGAATAGCCACGGGCAGCCAGGCAGCCGTGGCGTCGGTCCGCGCCACGAGCTGCACAAGGGCAATCGCCTGCCGGCCGAGTACCGCACCAGGCAGCATGTCGTCAATGACTGGCGCGCCCGCCGCCTCAGCCCTCCGCCTCGCGGCCACCAGTGGGTGAAGGTCGACAATGACTACGTGCTGATGGCGGTGGCAACGGGCTTGATCGCGAATATTATCCTGGGCAACTAACCCTGGCGCATGCCGCCCTGCACGACGGGCGCATGCAGCGCCATCAAGTCGGCGACCCAGTCGATGAAGACGCGCAGCTTCTTGCTGACATGCCGGTTCGGCGGATACGCCAGGTACAGCGGCATCGGTGCGATCCGCCACTGCGGGAACAGCGGCACCAGCGTCCCTGCCGCCACGTGGGGCCTGGCCATGTAGTCGGGCAGCCACAGCACGCCCAGACCCGCCAGCCCTGCCGCCAGGTAGGCGTTGCCGTCATCGATGGACAGGATGTGCTGGCCTTCGATCGTCACGCGCGTGTCGCCCTGCTGCATCACGGCAGGTAAACTGCCGTCGCGTCCCCAGCGAAAGCGCACGATGCGGTGCCGCGCCTCCTGCAACTGCTCAGGGTGCACGGGCATGCCCGCGCGCGCCAGATAGCCGGGCGCCGCATACACGGCCAGTTGCAAGTCGCCGATCTTGCGCGCCACCAGCGACTGGTCGCGCACTTCCCCGCCACGGATGACGCAATCGACATTTTCCCCGATTACATCGACCATGCGGTCGCTGGCGCCCATGTCCAGCTGGATGTCCGGATAGCGGGCGGAAAACTGCGGCAGCGCGGGCACCAGCAGCATGCTGGCGAGCGGACTGGGCACGTCTACCCGCAACTGGCCGCGCGGCAGCGCGGCGGCGCCGGGCAAGGTGGTTTCAATCTCGTCCAGGGTGGCCAGCAGGGGCACGATGCGCTCGTAATACGCGGCACCATCGGCCGTGACGTTGACCTTGCGCGTCGTGCGGTTCAGCAATGTCAAGCGCAGGCGGGCTTCCAGCTGCTGCACCAGCTGGGTCACGCTGGCGCGGCTCATGTGCAAGGTCTGGGCCGCCCGCGTAAAACTGCCCGTCTCCACCACCCGCACAAACACGCGCATCGCATCCAGCTTGTCCATCGTCACCTCCGCCACTCGATTGTTTGGATTATACAAACAGTCTTGGGGAGACTTGCCCCTTTATCTGCACTGCTTTGATGGCTACAGTGTGTTCCAGGCAGCCGGTCCGGCTGCACAGCGAACCGACCAACCCAGGAGCAATGCAATGAACGATGTCGATACCAACCGGCGCAACACGAACCAGCGCGACGTGGTGTTCCCGCCCGGACGCCAGGCCTTGTATGAAAAGAACCGCTATTCGCCCGCCGTGCGGGCCGCTGGCTTGCTGTTTGTCTCGGGCCAGGTGGGCAGCCGCGCCGACGGCTCGCCGGAACCGGAACTGGAAGCGCAAGTCAGGCTGGCCTTCGACAACCTGAACGCCATCCTGCACGCCGCCCGCTGCAGCTTCGACGACGTGATCGACGTGACGGTGTTCATCGTCAATCCGGAGGCGAATTTCCAGCGCATCTGGGATATCGTGCAAGCCGGGTACTGGGGCGCGGCGCCGCACCCCACCGTGACGGCCGTGGGCGTGACGTGGCTGTACGGTTTTGATTTCGAAATCAAGGTGGTGGCCAAGCTGCCGGCATAGCCCGTATCCGGACCGCGCCAGCGCCAGCGCCGCAGAATATACGGCCTGGCGCAGCCTCGGCGAATATTATAGGAAAAACATGCCAAGCCTTTACTGATATCCACGAGACACTGGTTCCCCTCAGCAATCCATGGCACCATGGCTGCGCCGTTTTTCCTGCAACACGGCCTCCACCCGGACCATCAAGGAACCCTACATGTCGTCATATCGCACCTTCGCCGGCAGCATGCTGCTCGGCCTGGCCGCAGCGGGCATTGCCCATGCGCAAGCACCCACCCCTGCCGCCGCCCCTGCCGATCCCCACCAATGGCTGGAAGACGTCCTCGGCGACAAGCCGCTGGCCTGGGTCAGGCAGCACAATGCCGTCACCGTCAAGGAGCTGGAAAGCCAGCCCGGCTTCCCTGCCCTGCAGGCGCGCCTGAAAACCATCCTCAACTCGAAGGAACGCATCCCCTACGTCAGCAAGGAAGGCGAGTATTACTATAATTTCTGGCGCGATGCCCAGCATGTGCGCGGCATCTGGCGCCGCACCACCCTGGCGCAATACCAGCTGGCGGAACCGAGCTGGGAAACCGTGATCGACCTGGACCAGCTGGCCGCCGGCGAGAATGAAAACTGGGTCTGGGCCGGCGCCTCCTGCCTGTATCCGAAGGGCGAACGCTGCCTGATTTCCCTGTCGCGCGGCGGCGGCGACGCCAAGGTGGTGCGCGAATACGACGTGGCGAAACGCGCCTTTGTCGACGGCGGCTTCACCCTGCCCGAGGCGAAAGGCAGCGCCAGCTGGATCGACGAGGATACCCTCTTCGTCTCCACCGACTTCGGCCCTGGCTCGATGACCAGCTCCGGCTACCCGCGCATCATCAAGCAATGGCAGCGCGGCACGCCCCTGCCGCAGGCGCAGACCGTGTATGAAGCCAGGGCCGACGACCTGAGCGCCGGCGCCTACAAGGATTTCACGCCAGGCTATGAACACCAGTTCATCGAGCGGCAGATCGATTTCTACAGCGGCGAGATGTTCCTGCGCGACGGCGCCAGGCTGACCAAGGTACCGAAGCCGGACGACGCCACAGCCTTCACCGTGCGCGATCAATTGATCATCACCTTGCGCTCGGACTGGAAAGTCAACGGCAAGACCTACCCGCAAGGCGCCCTGCTGGCCACGGACTTCAAGGCCTTCATGCAGGGCAAGCAGGACCTGGAAGTGCTGTTCGCGCCCACCGCCACCTCGTCGCTGGACAATGTCACGCCGACGAAATCGGCCATCCTCGTGACCACCCTGGACAAGGTCAAGAACCGCCTGACGGAACTGCGCCGCGTAAACGGCAAGTGGCTGCGCCGCAGCGTCGACGCGCCGAAGCTGGGCACCCTGGCCGCCAGCGCGCTCGACCCGGTCGATTCGGACCAGTACTTCCTCACCGTCACGGACTTCCTCAACCCCACCACCCTGTACCTGGGCACGGCGCAGAGCGACAAGCGGACGAAAATCAAGTCCCTGCCCGCCTTCTACGACGCCACCCCGTACAAGGTGGAGCAGTTCGAATCGACGTCGAAGGATGGCACCAGAGTGCCGTATTTCGCCATCATGAACAAGAAGACGAAGTTCGACGGCAGCAACCCGACCGTGCTGTACGGCTACGGCGGCTTTGAAGTGTCGCTGAAGCCGAGCTACAGCGGCACCACCGGCGTGGCGTGGCTGGAAAAAGGCGGCGTGTACGTGCTGGCGAACATCCGCGGCGGCGGCGAATTCGGTCCGCGCTGGCACCAGGCGGCGCTGAAGGAAAACCGCCAGCGCGCGTATGACGACTTCATCTCCGTGGCGCAGGACCTGATTGCCCGCAAGATCACCACCCCGCGCCACCTGGGCATCATGGGCGGCAGCAATGGCGGCCTCCTGACGGGCGCCGTGCTGGTGCAGCGCCCCGACCTGTTCAACGCCGTCGTCAGCCAGGTGCCGCTGCTCGACATGCGCCGCTATAACAAGCTGCTGGCGGGCGCCTCGTGGATGGGCGAGTACGGCGACCCGGACGTGCCGGAACAATGGGCCTACATCAGCAAGTACTCGCCGTACCAGAACGTCTTCAAGGACAAGAAATATCCGCGCGTGCTGTTTACCACCTCGACGCGCGACGACCGGGTGCACCCCGGCCATGCGCGCAAGATGGTGGCCAGGATGGAAGAGCAAGGCCACGACGTGCTGTACTGGGAAAACACGGAAGGCGGCCATGCGGGCGCCGCCAACAACGACCAGCAGGCGCTGATGTGGGCACTGACCTATACCTTCCTGCAGGAACAGCTGAAGTAAAGGGCGGATATGCGGGATGACGCGTTCCGCCAAGCCGACCTGCCCGGCTGAAGTAAGGCTGGCCTGGCTGGCAGCAAAAAAAACGCCTGCCCGGAGACTCCGGCGCAGGCGTTTTGCACGGCACGCTTACTTTGCCTGCGCGCTGGGCCGCTCGGCGATGCGGTCGCGGTAGGCCTGCAGGTGCGCGAGTCCCTCCGCGCCCGGCTTGTACTTCATCAGGCCGCGCGCAAATTCCAGCGCGCAGAAGGCCGTGATGTCGGCGATGGTGAAGCGTTCGCCGGCGATGTAGGGCTGTCCCGCCAGCAGCCGGTCCAGCCATTGCGCCGTCTCGCGCATCTTGGCGCCCTGCGCCGCGCCGAAATCGGGGAATTGCGGATTCTCCAGTGCCACCAGGGCCGGATGGCTGTGGCGGATGGCGTTGGCGATGCCCATGAACAGGTGCAGCTCCACGCGGCGGTCGGCCATTTCAATGAAAGCGCGCTCCTCGAAGCCTTCGCCCATCAGGTTAGGCTGCGGGTGCAGGCCTTCCAGGTAGGTGCAGATGGCGCGCGTCTCGGCCAGCACGCGGCCATCCGGCAATTCCAGCGCCGGCACGCGGCCCATGGGATTCTTTTCCAGGAAGGCCGGGTCGCGGTGCTGGCCCGCCATCAGGTCAAGCGCCACTTCCTCGATGCCGGTGATGCCCTTTTCGGCGATGAACATGGTGACGCGGCGAGGATTCGGCGTGCGGGGGCTGATATACAGTTTCATGTGCTGGGTCTCGCTTTGTTATGGTGGTTGAAGATGCCGGTGGTTGAAGATGCTGGTGGTGGAAGATGCCGGTGCCTGAAAATCAGGATGGCGGTCGGCCCGTTTCGACAATGGCGCGGGCGCCGGCGGCAAACGCGGCCGTGCTGGCCGCATCGGCATCGCTGTCGATGGGCGAGGCGGGCATCAGAATGCCGCGCTGCGCCGCCGGGCGCGCGTAAATGGCGGCCAGCCAGCGCCGCAGGTGCGGCATGTCGTCGATCGCCACGCCCGACCACTTGTGCGTGCGCACCCAGGCCCAGTTGGCGATGTCGGCGATGGAATAGTCGCCGGCCAGGTATTCATGCTGTTCCAGGTGCGTGTCGAGCACGCGCAGCAGGCGCCGGCTTTCGCCCTGGTAGCGGTCGATGGCGGGCTGGATCTTTTCCGGGAAATAGCGGTAAAACACGTTCGCCTGTCCCATCATGGGACCGACGCCGCCCATCTGGAACATCAGCCACTGCATCACGCGCGAGCGGCCCTTGGCGTCCTGCGGCATCAGCCGGCCCGTCTTTTCCGCCAGGTAGACGAGGATGGCGCCCGACTCGAAGACGGCGAAATCGTCATTCCCGCGGTCGACGATGGCGGGGATGCGGCCGTTCGGATTGATGGCCAGGAACCACGGCTCCTTCTGCTGGTGCTGCGACAGCTCCAGCGCGTGCACGGTGTACGGCAGCGCCAGTTCTTCCAGCGCGATGGAAACCTTGTGGCCGTTCGGCGTGGCGGCCGTATACAGGTCAATCATCAGGTCAATCATCAGGTCAGTCGTCAAGTCAGTCATGCATGCTCCCGGCGGATGATCAGGCGCCCATCATACCAGCGCCCGGTCGCGGCGCGGCGCCCACGGCGCGTTGACTTTGCCCCCGTTTCGCCTTAGATTGCTGGACGGGAACGCTGGCCGACAGCTCCAGCGAGGTCCCGCCACCGTCATCCACGCCTGCGGCCTATCCGGCCGGCGGGCGTTTACCTCACGAATCCAGGGCATACCATGCATCGCACTCCAACTCCCCTTTTCCGCCGCAGCCAGCTGGCCGCCGCCGCGCTGGCGCTGGGCGCCATCGCCACTGCCAGCGCGAGCAACGCCGTCCACGCCGCCCCCGCCAAAGCCAGGTATGTCTCGGCCAGCCATGCCGCCAGCACCACCACGCAGCTGCCGCGCGGCGTCACGCCGCTGCACTACATCGTGTCGATCACGCCGGACGCCGCTGCCGCCACCTTCAAGGGCGCAGTCGCCATCAAGGTGGCCATCGACAGGCCGACAGCCAGCATCACCTTCAATGCGCTGGACCTGGCCTTTGCCGCCGCCGCCATCGAAGGCGCGGGCGGCAGCAAGCAGGTGACGCGCAAGATCGATTTCGATACGGACAAGCAGACGGCCACCGTGCATTTCGCCGAGCCGCTGGACAAGGGCGAATACCTGCTGCGCATCGACTACAGCGGCAAGATCGGCACGCAGGCGACGGGCCTGTTCTCGCTCGACTACGACACGCCCGAAGGGCGCCAGCGCGCGCTGTACACGCAATTCGAGAACTCGGACGCGCGCAGCATGCTGCCATCGTGGGATGAACCGGACTACAAGGCCACCTTCGCGCTCGACGTCGTCGTGCCGAGCGGCCAGATGGCCGTCGGCAACATGCCGATTGCCCGCAGCGAAGAGCTGGGCTATGGCAAGAAACACGTGTATTTCGCCACCACGCCGCGCATGTCGACCTATCTGCTGTTCTTCGGCCTGGGCGACTTCGAGCGCGCTACAAAGATGTCCGACGGCACGGAGATCGGCGTGATCACGAAAAAGGGCGCGCTGGCGCAAAGCCGCTTCGCGCTTGACGAGTCAAGCGCCCTGCTGCGCGAATACAACGATTATTTCGGCGTGCGCTATCCACTGCCCAAGCTGGACAACATCGCCGCGCCGGGCCGCAGCCAGTTCTTCGGCGCCATGGAAAACTGGGGCGCCGTCTTCACCTTCGAATATGGCCTGCTGCTCGATCCGGCCATCTCGACCCAGGCCGACAAGGAAAACATCTACACCACCCTGTCGCATGAAATGGCGCACCAGTGGTTCGGCGACCTGGTCACCATGCGCTGGTGGGACGACCTGTGGCTCAACGAAGGCTTTGCCTCGTGGATGGAAGGGCGCACCACGCAGCGCCTGCACCCCGAGTGGAACACGGCCCTGTCGAACGTGGCCGGGCGCGAATCGGCCATGGGCCAGGACGCGCTGCGCACCACGCACCCGGTGATCCAGCGCATCGCCACGGTGGAGCAGGCCAGCCAGGCCTTCGATGGCATCACCTATCAAAAGGGCAAGGCGGTGATCGGCATGCTCGAAGCGTACGTGGGCGCCGACACCTGGCGCACGGCCGTGCGCAGCTACATGCGCAAGCATGCGTATGGCAATACCGTGTCCGACGACCTGTGGCGCGAAGTTGATGCGGCGGCCCGCAAGCCCGTCAGCGCCATCGCCCATGATTTCACCCTGCAGCCGGGCGTGCCGATGATCACGGTGGGCGACGCCGTGTGCCGCAAGGGCAGCACGCGCGTGACCTTGCGCCAGACGGAGTTTTCCAAGGACCAGGCGGATAAAAAACCGCTGTCATGGCAAGTGCCCGTGATCGCCTCGACGGTCGGCAATGCCAGAGAAGCCAGGGTGCTGGTAAAAAATGGCAAGGCAACCATGAACGTGCCCGGCTGCGGCGCCCTGCTGGTGAACGCGGGACAGAGCGGCTACTACCGCACCCTGTACGCGCCATCGGGCACGCGCGCGCTGGCCGGCAGCTTTGCGCGCCTGGCACCCATCGATCAACTGGGCCTGCTGGCGGACAGCCAGTCGCTGGGCATGGCGGGCCCGCAGTCGCCGTCCGACTTCCTGGAACTGGTGAAGGCCACGCCCCTGTCGGCCGACCCGCAAGTGCTGGGCAAGGTGGCCGCCGCGTTGAATGGCCTCTACGAACAGTACGCCGGCGATCCTGCGCGCCAGCAGGCGTTTGGCCGCTTCGCCATGGCCCGCCTGGCGCCGATGATGGCGCAAACAGGCTGGGAAGCGCGCGCCGGCGAAGCGTCCAGCGTGACGACCCTGCGCGCCCAGCTGATCGCCATCCTCGGCGACATGGGCGAAGCGGGCGTGCTGGCCGAGGCGCGCCGCCGCTATGCGGCCAGCGAGCAGGACCCGGCCGCCATGCCGGCGCCACTGCGCCGCGCCATCCTGGGCGTCGTGGCGCAGCATGCCAACAGCGCCACATGGGAGCAATTGCACGCCAGGGCACGGCAGGAAAAGACGCCGCTGATCAAGAACCAGCTGTACGACTTGCTGGCGGCCAGCGACGACACGACCCTGGCGCAGCGCGCGCTGGCCCTGGCGCTGACGGATGAACCGGGCGTGACCAACAGCCCAGCCATGATCTCGCGCGTGGCGCGCGCGCATCCGGAACTGGCCTTCGACTTCGCGCTGGCGCACCTGGAGCAAGTCAATGCGCGCATCGACGCCAGCTCGCGCAGCCGCTATTTCCCGCGCCTGGCCGCCGCCTCCGCCCAGCCGCAGATGATCGCCAAGCTGCAGGCGTATGCGCAGGCTAATCTGCCCGAAGGCGCACGCGGCGACGCCGACAGCGCCGTGGCCGGCATCGCCTACCGCATCAAGCTGCGCGCCGAGCGGCTGCCGGCCATCGATGCCTGGCTGGCGAAACAGGCAGGCTAAGCAGGTTTCCCGGCGCCGCGGCGCCGGGACCTGACAAATCAACAGGCAAAAAAAAACCGGCTTCGCTAGTCGCGGCAGCCGGTTGAAACGCTGTTTCAGAGCGCAGGGATAAACTGGGAAAAACTGCTTAATACAAACATAGCGGAAATCGTGCCGGTCAGTGAGGTGTCCGGCAACCTTGGGCCCGGGGTTTCCGTGCGCCATGTGTCCACTATGCCAGCCCTTCCCTGCCCCAGGCTTAGGACTTCATTAAATCCCTCACCCGATGCCCGTTTTTCCCGTTCCCTGCCTTGCATTCATTGCTATCAAAACAAGTTTGACGTGTCTGGTGCCGATGGTTGAGCTCACCGGCTAAGCTGTTGAGTCATGCCTGCATCCTATCGCTCCCGGAGCGTAGTGATGTGCGCAATGCATGCTGTGTGCCAACAAAAGCATCATACCAGCGGCATATGACCGGCCCATGACGCAGGCTAAACTTTAGCGCTGTCATGCCGCTTTTCCGGCGCCGCACGCGTCGCGCATGACACTGGGGCCGCTGGCCCGCGCCCCGCACGGCCTCCACCGGCGTCCGTCGCGCACCTTGCCACCGGTGCCGCGCGGCGCGGGCGCCATCCTGCTGTGTGCGCAATCATCTAATCATTGCGCGCGCGCTTAATGCCGGTCAGCTCGATCTCCACCCGGCGGTTCGGCTGCAGGCAGGCGATCAGGGCGGCGCGCGGCGCCACTTTATCGCAGGCGGCCACGGGCTCGGCCTTGCCCTTGCCATACGCGCTGATGACATTGTCGATGCCGTGCTCGCGCAGTAATTGCTTGATCGTCAACGCCCGTTTCTCGGACAGGGCCTGATTGTAGCTGTCCGTGCCCAGTCGGTCCGTGTGGCCCGTCACGGACAGGGTATCGATCTGCACATAGCCCTGCTGCAGGCGCGCCGCCAGTGCGCGGATTTTTTCCAATCCCTGCGGCAAGACGTCGGCCGGGCCGGCCTTGTCGAAGCGGAACAGGGCATCCATGTCCAGGGTGATGCGCTCATGCTCGATGCGCGGCGGCAGGATTTCCGGCTGCGGGTCGGGCTTGGGCTTGTCGGCCGGGCAGGATGCTGCGGCGGACTGCGCCGCCGCCTGCGCATCCTCGGCCAGCTGCACGTACGGATTCGCATGGCGCCAGCCCTGCTGCTTGTATTCATTACCCGCATGCACCAATTCCACTTCGCCGCACGCCACCTTCTGCGCCGCGCAGGCAAAGCCGGGCGACGCGCGCAGTGTGCCAAAGCTGGCCCACAGGTCGTCGCGCAAGCGCGTGGCATCGTTCAGCAGCGGCGTGGCGTCGCCGGGATTGGGCTGGCTGCCGTCTTCCAGCGCGGCGACGATCTTCGCCGATTCCTGCAAGGCTTGCAGGGGAAAGGCCGAGCGGTCGTTGCGCGTGTATTCGTGGAAGGACACGTCGAGCCAGCATTGCGCCTTGGACAAATAATAATCGCCCACGCGCACGCCGCCATCGTTGAGTTTCTTGATGCGTTCCTGCAGCAGCCGGTAGGCTTGCTGGTCAGCGGCAACGGCACGGTCGCTGATGCGCAGTTCGGGCATGGCCAGCGGCGCCGTTTGCAGGGCGGGCGTGGCCGCCTGGGCCAGCCCCATGGCCAGCAGGCTGGCGAGCGGCAGCAGCGTCATCATCAGGCTTTTCGTCGGTGTCATCGTCGGTGTCATTTTGGGTGTCATGGTAGTTTTCATGGCCGGGCCAGGGTGCGGTTGATGGTGGCGTCTTTGCCTTTGAACAGGTTTTCATCGAACTTGAAGCGCAGGCGCAAATACGGGCCGCGCGCCGTGTAGTCGGCGCCCGTCAGGTCGCGGTCGGAAAAGCCCGACCAGTTGTGGCCGGCCGACAGCCACAGGTTTTGCGCCAGCAGATAGCCCACTTCGACGCCGTTGGCCCACTGGCGGCTGCCCCCTTGCGGGCTGCCCATCACGGCCGCCAGCACGCCGATGTCCCAGTTCTTGCTGACGTCATACACGGTGCGCCCGGAGAACAGCCACGCCGTGTATTTTTCCTGGCCAGCCGGCAAGTTCCTGTCGTTGTTGTGCTTGGCGGCGACACGTCCCGTGAACCACCACGGACGGCTGGGATGGTAATCGACATGCGTGGAAACGATATGCGCGCGATAATTGTCGCCATCGATCTGCGACTGGTCGCGCACCGTCTTGTACTCATAGCGGGCCAGGCCATTAAAACGGTTGTCGTCCACGGGACGCCAGGCAAAGCCCAGCTGGGCACGGTCCTGCAGCACGTTGCCGACCGGCGCGCCGCTGGCGTCGTCGTTGTTGCGCGTGTACAGCAAATAATTGCGCGCAAGGAAAGTCCAATCGCGGCTCAGCTTGCGCGCCCAGGCGATGGTGTTGAGCCATTGATCCTGGCGCTGGTCGCCGGGCGCGATCTCGCTGTCGAACAATCGCCGGTACTCGAGCTTGACGGAACCGCGCCACAGCGGACTGGTGGAAAAATCCAGCCCTGCCGCCACGGCCACGGCTTGCTGCTGCTGGCCGTTCATGACTTTCAGGTATTCGATATGCGTATTCGCCGCCAGTCCTTCGCCCAGGTTCCACGTGTTGCGCAAGCCGGAGGCCAGCTGCAGGTCGCGCTGGTTGCTCAGGCTGTAATCGATGGCGTCGCGCATGCGGTACTCGCCAAACACGGTGCCGCCCGGCATGTAGCCCGTGTCCGCGCCGGCGATAAAGCTGGTGCTGCGGTCGGCCGGATTGAGCGAATACGCGGATGCCAGTCCCGTCTGGTTTTCATAGCGCGCATACAGCCGGCTGCGCTCCGCCAGCTGGTATTGCGCGCCCAGGCCATAGCGGTGCTGGTCCGTGTCGGCAATGCTTTTTTCCACGTCGCCCGTCAGGGTCCAGCGGTCCGTGGCCTTGTACTGCGCGCCCAGGCGCACGGTGGTGGCGTCGAGCGGCGCCGTGGTGCCGCTGCCCACGCCCGGGTTGATGGGCGCAAACGTGGTGATGCTGCTGCCCGTCACGGGATCGATGGCCGTGTTGGCAGAACCGTTGCCGAAGAAGCCGCCCGTGGGATTCAAGCCCGTGCCCAGCGGCGAGGTGTTCGGCGCGATGCCGGCCGTCGACGGCATGCCGCCCGATTCCTTCATGTGCTGGACGGACACGTCGAGCAGCCAGCGCTCGCTGGCATTCCACGCCACGCCCAGGCGGGCCGCCTCGCGCCGCGCATCAGTGCTGCGCTCGTCGCTGCGGATGGCCTCGCCATACACGGTGACGGCCGGGGTCAGCTTGTAGCCCGCCTTCAGTCCCGCCTCGCCCCGTCCGCCCGTGATGCCGGCCGCCGTGTTGTTGAAGTCGCGGTCAGAACGGCTCCAGTACGCTTTCGCGTCCAGCTTGTCATCCTTGTGCTGCAGCTCGACCCGCGCCGCGTTGCCGCTCACTTCATCGCGCAGCTCGCCCGCCTGGCCCGATGGCGTCGTGTAGATATTGCCGCCCGCGCTGTAGCTGGTGGAGGTGGTGCGCGCCGCCTCCAGCACCAGCAGGCTGTGCTCGCCCAGGCGCAAGCCCGCATTGACGCTGTGCAGCTTGTAAGGCGACAAAGGATTCTTGTCTTCCACGGCCGAACCGCCAATGGAAACCATCTTGCCCAGCTGCACCTGCCCATCCACGCCCAGGGTCCAGAATTTCTCGCCGCCCTGGTCCACCTCGTAGCTGATGCGGATCGATTGCGGATCGCCATTCGGCGTCAGCGCGGGGATCGCCTGTTTGAACAGGATGCGCCCGCTGAACGGCTCGAAGCTGTAGTCCTCGAAGCGCCGCAGCTGCGTCACCTGCAGGATATTGCCGTTCTGGTTCTTGTCGCGCACCACGATCTCGATCTTTTCCGAGTTTTCGATGGCGTCGTTGTTGCGCACGGCAAACGGTCCCGACGTGCCATTCGCCCGGTATTCTTCCACCACCTGCTTCAGGCTGTCGTTGATGGCGAAGGCATTGGCGACGATGCCGTCCTGTTCGTAATGGCCGCGTCCGCCCGTCGCCGTGCGGTTGTACTGGCCCAGTTTTCTTTGCTGCAAGCTGGCCACGGCGCCGCCGCCCGTCATCTGGCTGAAGCCGTCGCCGGTGGCAAAGTCGCCGTACAGCACATAGCTTTTCTGCTGGTCGATGCGCACATACAGGCGGTCGCTGGAGCGGGCGTCGAAGTTGCGCACGGAACTGTCGCCGTAGACGGGGTAAAACTCTTCCGGATTAACGTCGCGCATCAAACGCGCGCGCGTATCCTTGTCCGAATCGTAGGCGGCCGTCAACAGGGCGTCGCCACGGATGGTTCCCTTCAAGAACATCGCCGCCCGGCCCGCCACATTGGCCTTGCCATTATTAAAAGCGCGGCTCCAGCGCTGGATGTCGCGCTCGAAACCATCGTTGAAGCGCGATGGCGAAATGTCGCTGCTCGACAGGCTGCGCTTGCTGATGATGCCGTCGATCAAGCCCACGGCCAGCATGTCGCGCAATTCCGGCAGGAAGCTGATGGTGCCCTGCGCGGTCACGGCACCGGCCGAGACGCGCAGCAGCACGTCCTGCGGCGTGGCGGGGGCCAGCAGGCTGAAGGTCGCCTCGCCATTTTCCACCGCCAGCTGCGTGCCGGGCGTGACCTTGTCCACGTCGCGCCGCTCCGGCCCCAGCTCGTCGGTGCGCGCGCCGGGCAGCAGGATGCGCCCGCCGCTGGCCTCGATGGTCAGCAGGGCCGTGCCCGTCAAAGGCTTGCCCTGTTCGTCAAACAGTTTCACCGTCACCTTGACGGGACTCTGGCCATCGGCCGGCGCCTCGCCGTGGTCCGTCTCGACGGCGATGCGCGCCACGCCCCGGTTGATGGCGTAGTCGGCCAGGCCCACCTTGCCCGGAAAAAAGGCGGGCGCCACCACGCCAGGGCCGGCGGCGCTGTCCGGCAAGGGCAGCTGCGCCTGGCTGGCTGCTGGGAAGACCAGCAGCGCCAGCAGGGCGGCCAGGCGCCGGGGCGCGGGGGGATGTTTCTTCATGACCGGTTTCTCGTTGGCGGCAATGGCAAGCGGCAAGTGATTGAAAAGTGGCTTATTGCGCATGGCTGCCTCCCGCGGCTGGCGCCTTGGCTGGTATGCCGGCTGGCGCGCGGGGCGCCACGACAGGCTGGTTGGCGCTGTCCGTCGCTTGCGCGGGCGCGCTGGCGGGCTGGCTGCTGAAACTCAGTCCCGGCCCCCTGCCCTCCCTTTCCACGCTGCGCACTTCACCCTGTGCGCGGCGCGCCTTGACTTGCTCCAGCACGGGATTCGAGCACGAGCCTTCGATGAAGTCGGCGCGCAGCAGCTCGCCGTTCTTGGTGTCGAGGAACAGGCTGTGCGGATCGCCCAGGTTGCGGTTCGACGCTTCCATCATGCGGCTGGCGCGCGGCAGGGTCGAGCCATCGACCTTGATCACATGGCTGTTCGGCGTGATGCCGCAATAGCTGTACTTGCCTTCCACGTCGGTGGTGAAGTTGGTGCCGTCTTCCATGTACAGGCGCACGCCGGGGATGCCCAGTTCCTCCTCGTCCTGCACGTGGTTGTTATTGCAGTCAACAAACACCTTGCCGGCGACGCAGGCATCCGTGGTGAACACGCCGCCCGTCACTTTCACCTTGGCCCGTGCCTCGTTCGACGGCGGCCCGCTGGTGGTCGTGGCCTGGGCGCGGTTGACCCCGTCGCCCTGCAGCGAGCCGACGCCCACGCGCAGGCGGTAGCGGAAGCTGGCGCTGGCGTTCGGCGCCAGCGATTCCAGCTTAAAGCTCAGCTGCGGCCCCGGCTTGCCGGAGGGATCGGGCTGCACCACGTTGTTGCGCGTGGTGGTGCCGTCGATGTAGCGGAAGCCGGCCGGCAGTTTATCGAGCACGCTGACGCCAAACGCCGTCGCCACGCCCGTGTTCTTCACCTCGATGGTGTACTGCAGGCTGTCGCCGATCTCGGCCTGCGTCTTGTTGACGCTCTTGCTGATCAACAGCATCGGCTTGTCCGTCGTGTTGAACACCACGGGGGTGAAGCTGGGCGGCGTGGCGCCCGGCGTGGCCGGCAGCACCAGGGTGTCGGACGAGCTGGCCAGGGCCAGCACGCTGACGGGCGCCACGGGCGTGTTGCCGCCGTCGCCGCCGCTGTAGCTGTGGCCGATGTTGCGCCCGCCCCCCTCCGTGCCCAGCATGGTGCTGGCATACACCTGGTTCAGCTGCGGCGTGGCGGGAATCGCCGCCACGCTGCCGAAATCCACCAGCACCGTGAAGACGATATTGCAGCTTTCCTGCGGCTGCAAGTCGCCCTTGCCTTCCAACAAGCCAAAGACGCTGACGCCGTTGAAATCGGCGTTCGCCACGCAGGCCGTGGCGCCCGCAGGCCGCGCCGTGACGGCCAGGCTGCCCGGCTTGAAGGTGACGCTGGTGGCCGTCGGGAAGACGGCCTTCAGGTTTTCCACCACCTGCACCATGGTCGACGTCGGATAGCCGGCCGGATAGCGGTTGGCCGCCTGCACCGTGTAGCTGATCTCGAACTTGCTGGCGTCGACTTGCTGCTGGGCCGACACGGCCTTGATGACGTCCACCACCTGGCGCAGCAAGACCACGGGCGTGGGCGTGTCTTCGCCCGTGAACGGCACGCCGCCCACGGTTTCCGAGGCATTGCCGTTGCGGTTAGGGTCGACCTTTTCCGCCAGGGCAGCCACTTCCGCCGCCGTCGCCACGGCGCCCGCGTAGGCGCCCCCATTGTTCGAGGCGTCGAACACGGGGCTGCCCGCCGGCGGCGTGTAGGCCGGGTTGGCGGCGATGGCGCCTGCCGCCGGGGCCGGCGGCACGCTGATGCTGCCGCCCCCGTTGGCGACATTGCCGCCCAGCGCGCTGGCAAACACGCTGTTGTTGTACTGCGGCGCGCTGGTGTCTTGCACGGTGATCTGCACGGTGAAGGTGACAACGCTCAGTTCGCCTTCGGCCAGGGCAGCATCACCGCTGAGCAGGCGCAGGTCGCTGCCGCCGCAACCGCCCGTGTATCCCGGGTTGACGGCCAGCTGCCTGCTGCCGCCGATGGCGGGCGCGGCGGGCGGCGTGACGATGCGGCACGCCACCGGATCGGGGAAGGCGGCGCGCAGGCTGTCGAGCGCCTGCACGTTCGATGCCGTGCCCTTGCCCACGTTCCTGATCACCACCGTATATGGCACGTTGAAGACCTTGGCCGACAACTGCGCCACCTTGCCCACGCCCAGTGCCGCGCCGATGGCCGGATTCGCCACTTCCGTGACGGCCGTGCAATCAGATACTTGCGCGCAACGCGGCAAGTCCGTGCCAGTGGGCACGATGGTATTGCTCAAGCTGCCGCTGGCGGCCACTTTCGCGCTGACGGTGACGGCGGCCACGGCGTTGGGCGCCAGGCCGGCCGGCACCGTGCACACCAGTTTATTGGCCGCCAGCGGAGCGCAGACGGTGGGCGCCGCGGGCGTGACGGCGATATCCGTCAGGCTGGTCGCCAGCTCATCCGTCAGGACGATGGCCGCCGTGGTGGCGCCGCTGCCGCTGTTGGTGGCGGTGATGGTCCAGCTGAGGGTATCGCCGATGCTGGCGCTGGCCTTGTCCGCCACCTTCTTCACCATTACGCTGGGGCTGGTGACGTTGGTGGTGGTCTGGCAATCGGCCGGCGCCAGGCACAGGGGCGCGTCGGGACCGGACGGCACGACGCTGTTGCGCGCGCTGCCTGGCTGGGTGACGGTGGCCGACACTTCCACGCTGGCTTCGCCGCCATTGCCGATCAGTCCCGCAGGCACGCTGCAGCTCAGCACATTGCCGGCCACGGGCGCGCAGGTGGCGCGCAGCGGCGTCACCACCACGTTCGTCAGGCCGGCCGGCAAGGTGTCGACCAGGGTCATGGCGGCGCGCGTGGGTCCGCTGCCCGAGTTGGTGGCGCTGATGGTCCACACCACGGTGTCGCCCACGTTGGCGGCCGCGCGGTTGGCGATTTTCTTCACGGCCACTTTCGGGCCCGTCAGCACCACGCCCGATTCGCAGCTGCTGGCCTGCGCGCAGGCCGGATTGTCCGGACCGCTCGGCATGACCCGATTCGACAGATTGCCTTCCACCGTGCCCGTGGCCGTGACGCGCACGCTGCGCGTGCCATTGCCGGCAGCCAGCTGGCCGGCTGCGATGCGGCAGCTTTGCACGCTGTTCGCCACCCAGCTGGCCAGCGGCGGACACGTCACGCCGGCGTCGGCGCTGACGGCCAGCACGGCGATATTCGCCGGCAGGATGTCGGCCAGGGTCACGATGCCCTGGCTGGCCACGCCGCCGCTGTTGACGGCCGTGATGGTCCAGACGATGCTGTCGCCGACGTTGGCATTGACCGTGCTGGTGCTCTTCGTGACGCGGATCACGGGACCCGGCATGGTCACCGTTGCCGTGTTCGGCAAGTCATTCGCCACTTCCGTCGAGCTGGTGGCGATGATGCTGACGATGGTCGATACATTGCTGGCCGGCTGCACATACGACAGGCCAAAGCTGTGCACCTCGTTCGGCACCAGGCTGAATGGCAAGCCCTGCACCGTCAGCATGCCGCTGATGGCATCATAGCTGCCGGCGGCGCCGCTCAGGGTCACGCCCATCAGGCCTTGCGCCAGTTTCAGGCTGTACGTCACGTTCTCGGCGGTGCCGGGACCCACGTTGGTGAAGGTCACGATACCGTTGATCTGGTCGCCCGCGTTGGTGGTGCCGGGGAAACCGTTCAAGGTGGTGGTCACGTCGACCAGCAGCTTGATGGCCGTGGTGCTGGTGGTGCAATCGGCCGCCTGGACGCACGCGGGATTGTCGGGACCGGCAGGCAGCACGGTGTTTTGCAGCACGCCGGCGGCGGCGACCGTGGCGCGCAGCACCACTTGCGCCTGTCCGCCCGGCGCCAGGCCGGCCGTCACGCTGCAGGTAACGATATTGCCGGCCACGGGCGCGCAGGTGGCCAGTTGCGTGGACAGTACTTGCGCGGCGCTGACGCCGGCCGGCAAGTTATCGGTCAGCACGATGGCGGACCTGGTCGCGCCCGTGCCGGTATTGCTGGCGGTAATCGTCCAGGTCAGCAAGTCGCCCACGCTGGCCGTGCTCTTGTCGACGCTCTTGCGTACCGTCACTTGCGGCGCCACCAGGGTGGTGATGGCCTGGCAGGCGCTGGCCGTGTCGCAGGCGGGATTGTCGCCGCCGCCGGGGACGACGCGGTTCGACAGGTTGCCGCCCACGGATCCGCGGCCCGTGACGACCACCTTGCGGCTGCCATTCGTGGCTGCCAACTGCCCTGCCGCCACCGTGCACGCCTGCACGCTGCCGGGCGCCCAGCTGGCGGCCGGCGCACACGTCACGCCCGCATCGGGCGTCACGCCGAGAATGACGATGTTGGCCGGCAGCACGTCGCTGACGACGACCGGGCTCTGGTTCGGCAAGTTGCCGGTATTCACGGCCGTGATGGTCCAGGTCAGGACATCGCCCACGGCCGCGTTCACCTTATCGACCGTCTTGCTGACGCGGATCACGGGACCGGGCAGATTCGTCGTTGCCGTATTTGGCAAGTCATTGACGATTTCCGTGGAACTGGTGCCCACCAGGCTGGTGATGCGCGAACTGTTGCTGGCCGGCTGCGTGTAGAACAGGTTGAAACTGGCGCTCTGGCCGCTGATCAGGGTGGCCGGCAGGCCGCTCAGCACGAACAGGCCCGTGCCGCTGTTGTAGGCGCCGCTGATGCCGGGCGCGCCGCTGATGGCGCTGAGCGAGACGCCGGCCAGGCCGCTTTCCAGCTGCAGGCTGTAGGTGACATTTTCGGCCACGCCGGGACCCGAGTTGGCAAACGTGACGACGCCACGGATGGCGTCGCCCGCATTGCTGCTGGCGGGAAAGCCGTTCAGGGTGGTGGTCACGTCGACCAGCAATTTCGACACCACCGTGGTGGTCTGGCAATCGCCGGGCACGGCGCAGGCGGGATTGTCCGGCCCGCCAGGCACGAGCGCATTGACCAGGCTGCCAGACGCGGTGGCCGTGGCGCTCAGCTTCACGCTGGCGACGCTGCCGGCGGCCAGGCCGGCCGGCACGCTGCAGGTAACGACATTGCCCGCCGGCGTGGCGCAAGTGACGGGCGCCACCGGCGCGACCAGCACATTCGCCAGGCCCGCAGGCAAGGTATCGCTCAAGGTGGCGATGGCCGTGCTGGGGCCCGTGCCGCTGTTGCGCAAGGCCAGGGTCCAGGTCAGGGTATCGCCCACGCTGGCCGCCGTCCTGTCGACGGTTTTACTCGCCGTCAACAACGGCGAGCTGACCGTGCTGGTGGTGCCGCAGTCGCCCGCCTGCAGGCATACGGGCGTATCGGGACCGCTGACGCTGACGCTGTTGGCAAGCGTGCCGGCGGCAACGGCGCGCGCCGTCACTTGCACGGTGGCGGCGCCCCCCGCGGCCAGGCCGGCCGGCACGCTGCAGCTGAGCACATTGCCCGCCAGCGGCGCGCATGTCGTCGGCGCCGCTGGCGTGGCGACGATATCGGCCAGGCCGGCCGGCAAGGTGTCCGTGACGCTGGTCACCGCCGTGCTGGCGCCCGTGCCCGTGTTGGCCAGGGTGATGGTCCAGCTCAGGCTGTCGCCGATATTCAGGGCCTGCTTGTCGACGGTTTTCTTCAGCGCCAGGGCCGGGCTGGTGATGGTCGTCGTCGTCTGGCAGCTGCTGGCCTGGAAACAGGCAGGGTTGTCCGGGCCGCTTGGCATCAGCTGGTTGGCCAGGCTGCCGCCGGCGCTGGCCTTGCCGGTCAGCACGATCTGGCGCTGGCCATTGCCCGCCGCCAGCTGGCCGATGGCCACGCTGCAGCTCTGGCTGCTATTGGCCACCCAGCTGGCCAGCGGCGGACATGTCACGCCGCTGTCCGGCGCCACGTTCGTGACGACGATGTTTGCAGGCAGCAAGTCCGTCAAGACCACGCCACCCTGGTTGGCCAGGCTGCCCGTGTTACTGGCCGTAATGGTCCAGATGATTTCCTCGCCCACGTTCGCCACGGCCTTGTTGGCCGTCTTGCTGACGCGGATGATGGAACCGGGCATGGTGACGGTGGCCACGTTCGGCTGGTCGTTCGCCACTTCCGTCGAGGTGGTGGCGATGCGGCTGACCACGGTCGACAGATTGCTGGCCGGCTGGATATAGCCCAGCTGGAAGCTGAAGCCCTGCCCCGGCGCCAGGGTGGCGGGCACGCCGCTGAAGGTCGCCAGCCCGGTGCCCGCATTGTAGTTGCCCGTCACGCCATTGAAGGTGACGCCGGCCAGGCCGGGCGCCAGCTGCAGGCTGTACGTCACGCCTTCGGCCGCGCCGGGGCCGATATTGCTGAAGCTCACCGTGCCGCTGATCGTGTCGCCCGCATGCGTGCTGCCGGGGAAGCCGTTCAGGGTGGTGGTGACGTCCACCAGCAGTTTCACGGCCGTGCTGGTGGTGCTGCAATCGCCGGCCTGCAGGCACGCCGGATTGTCCGGGCCGCCCGGCACCACCGTGTTGACGAAAGCACCGGCCGCGGTGGCCACGCCCTTGACGACGATATTGAGCGAGGAAGCGGCCGCCATGCCGGCGGGAATCGAGCACACGAGCTGGTTGCCGTTCGGCACGGCGCACGTGGCGGGCGATGCGGGCAACACTTGCCACAGCGTCAGGTTGGCCGGCAAGGTGTCGGTCAGGGTGATCACGCCGCGGGTCGCGCCCGTGCCCGTGTTGGCCACGGCAATGGTCCACGTCAGCGCATCGCCCACGTTGATGCTGGTCTTGTCGACCGTCTTGCGCACGGCCACTTGCGGACTGAGGATGGTGGTGGCGGTCTGGCACGATGCGGCCTGCGCGCAGGCGGGATTGTCCGGTCCGCTTGGCAGCACTTTATTGCCCAGGCTGCCGCCTGCCGTGGCCGTGGCGCTGATGGTGATGCTGCGGCTGCCGTTGACAGCGGCCAGCTGTCCCGCCGCGATGCTGCACGCTTGCGCGCTGTTGGCCAGCCAGCTGGCCAGCGGCGGACACGTCACGCCCGCGCCCGGCGTGACGGCCAGTACCGTCACGTTGGCGGGCAGGATGTCCGTCAGGGTCACCACGCCCAGGTTGCCCAGGCTGCCCGTGTTCGTCGCCGTGATCGTCCACGTCACCGTTTCGCCCACGTTGGCCGTCGCCTTGTCGGCCAGCTTCGTCACGCGGATGATGGGGCCGGGGACGGTCGCCATCGCCGTGTTCGGCAAGTCGTTCGCCACTTCCACCGAGGTGGTGGCGATCGTCGACGCCACCATCGACAGGTTGTCGGCCGGCTGCGTGTAGCTGACGTTAAAGCTGGTGCTCTGGCCATTGGCCAGGGTCGCGGGCAAGCCCGACAGCGTCACCAGGCCCGTGGCCGGATTGTAGCTGCCGACGGCCCCCGTCAAGCTCACGTTGGCCAGGCCCGGCGTCAGCCGCAGGGTGTAGGTCACGCCTTCGGCGGGACCGGGTCCCACGTTGGCATACGTGACGATGCCGGAAATGCTGTCGCCGGCCAGGGTATTGGGCGGGAAATTGTTCAGGGTGGTGGTGACGTCGACCAGCAGCTTGACCACCGTGGTGGTGGTGCCGCAGTCGCCGGGCAGCACGCAGGACGGGTTGTCGGGACCGCCCGGCACCACGCTGTTGACGGCGGCGCCGGCCAGGGTGGCCGTGGCGCTGACGAACACCTTGACGGTGGCGCCGGCGGCCAGGCCGGCCGGCACGCTGCACGCCAGGTTGTTGCCGGCGACGGGGGCGCAGCTGGCCGGTGACTGGGGGCTGACGACAACGTTGCTCAGGCCGGCCGGCAAGGTATCGGCCAGCGTCACGCTGCCCGTGCTGGCGCCCGTGCCGCTATTGCTGACGCTCAAGGTCCAGGTAATCGTCTCGCCCACGTTGACCGTGGTCTTGTCGACGCTTTTCTTCACCGCCACGTTCGGGCTGGTGACGGTCGTCGTCGTCTGGCAGGCGCCCGGCGTGGCGCAGGCGGGATTGTCGGGGCCGGATGGCACGAGGCTGTTGGCCACCGTGCCGGGCGCATTCGCCACGGCTTTCACGACGATGCTCGCTTCCCCATTCGCGGCCAGGCCTGCCGGCACGCTGCAGGTCAGGGTCGCGCCGGCGGGCACGCCGCAAGAGGCGGGCGCCACCGGCAGGATCTGCAGCGCGCCCACGTTGGCGGGCAAGGTGTCGGTCAGCGTGACGGCCGCAGTCGTCGGGCCGCTGCCGTTGTTGCGCGCCTTCAGGGTCCAGGTGATGGTGTCGCCGAGGTTGACGGTGGTCTTGTCGACGCTTTTCGTCACGGCCACGCTGGGACTGGTCACGGTGCTGGTGGTGGCGCAATCGGCGGGCGTGGCGCAGGCCGGGTTGTCGGGGCCGGATGGCACGACACTGTTGCCATAGCTGCCGGCGGCGGCAGGCTGGGCCGTGACGGTGAAACCGGCGACGCCGCCGTTCGCGGCCAGGCCGGCCGGCACCGTGCACGTGAGGATATTGCCCGCGGGCGCGGCGCAGGTGGCGCTGCCGACCAGTGCCACGTTCACATTCAGCAGGTTGGCCGGCAAGGTATCGGTCAGCGTGATGGGCGCGGTACTGGCGCCATCGCCGCTGTTCGTCGCCGTCACGTTCCAGTTCAGGGTGGCGCCGATATTCACGGTAGCATGGTCGACGCTCTTTTTCACCGCCACTTTCGGGCTGGTGATGGTGCTCGTGGTCTGGCACACGCTGGCCGAGCTGCAGGCCGGGTTGTCCGGGCCGCCGGGCATGATGCGGTTCGACAGGCTGCCGCCCGCCGTCGCATGCGCAGTGATGGTGACGGTGCGGCTGCCATTCAGGGCCGCCAGCTGCCCGGCGGCAACGCTGCACGTCTGCGTGCTCGACGCCACCCACGCGGCCAGCGGCGGACATGTCACGCCCGGCGCCGCCACCACGCTCGTCACCACCAGGTTCGGCGGCAGCAGGTCGGCCAGGCTGACGACGCCCTGGTTGGCGACATTGCCCGTGTTGCTGGCGGTGACCGTCCAGATGATGTCTTCGCCCACGTTGGCCGTGGCCTTGTTGGCCGTCTTGGTGACGCGCACATTCGGCCCCGGCACCGTCACCATGGCCATGTTCGGCAAGTCGTTTGCCACTTCCACCGAGGTGGTGGCGATGATGCTGGTGACGGAGGAAATATTGCTGCCCGGCTGGGTGTACGACAGGTTGAAGCTGAAGGTCTGCCCCGCCGCCAGGGTCGCGGGCAGGCCCGTGAACGTGATGAAACCCGTACCCGCGTTATACGTGCCGCTCGCGCCGGTGACCGACACGCCCGCCAGGCCCGTGGCCAGTTGCAGGCTGTAGGTGACGTTTTCGGCCGCGCCCGGTCCCGCGTTGGCGTAGGTCACCAGGCCGGCGATGACATCACCCGCATTCGACGTGCCGGGGAAACCGTTGAGGGTGGTGGTGACGTCAACCAGCGGCTTGCTGACGACGGTGGTGGTCTGGCAGGCCGCTGGCGTGAGGCAGCTGGCGCCATTGCCGCCCGACGGCAGCACGCTGTTGATGAAATTGCCCGCCGCCGTGGGGCTGGCGCTGATGCCGACCTGGGCGCTGGCGCCCGGCGCCAGGCCCGCCGGCACCGTGCACGTGAGCGTATTGCCGGCCAGCGCCGCGCAGGTCGTCGGCGCCGCAGGCGTGACGACGATGCCGGCCAGGCTGGCGGGCAAGGTATCGGTGAGGGTCAATGCCGCCGTGGTGGCGCCCGTGCCCGTGTTGGCGGCGCTCAAGGTCCATTGCAGGGTGTCACCCACCGTGGCGGCCGCCTTGTCGACGCTTTTCTGCACGCGCACGAGGGGGCTGACGACGCCCAGCGGTTCGCTGTCGACATTATTCGCCGGCACGGGATCGAGCGTGGTGGTGCCGGCCGTGGTGGTGATCGTCAGGCTGCCGCTGGCGGGCAGGTTGAAAGTGGCGCTGCAATTGATGCGCGAGCCGGGAATGAAGGGCGAGACAGGCGCGCTGCAGGTGGGCGTGGCACCGGCCGGCAAGCCGCTCATCACGCAGGTGGGCGCGGCCGCGTTGTCGGGGCCGTTATTCGTGCAGACGCCCGTGACGGTGATGGGGCTGCCCGCATTGTAGGGGCCGGGCGGCACGGTCGTCACTGCCTGCATGTCCGCCTGCAGGCGGCGGTTGCTGATGGTACAGGCGACGGGCGCGTCCGGCATGGTGAAATTGCCCGAGGTGGCCGCGCCGCTGGAAATGACGGCGGCCGTATCCGTGCGCGCGCAACTGTAGCTGCTCTGGTATTGCGCCAGCACGGTGCCCGTGCCCGCCGTTTCCGCGAATGTCACCAGGTTGCCCACGCGCGCCACCGCGCTGGCCGTGGCGCCATTGCCGCCCTGCGCGCCTGGCGTGCCGTTGGCGTTCATGACGAACAGGCCGCTGTCGCTGGCGGGCGCCAGCGCCTTGGTCACCGTCACGGTATTCGTCCTGACGGCGGCCGTGGTGCTGCTGCTGTTGTTGCTCAGGTCAGTATCCGTCTCGTTGGGCGAGACGGTGACCGTGGCCGTATTGACGATGCTGGCCGCGTCGCCCGGCGTGGCCGTGATGGTCACGGTCAGGTACGACCCGCTGGCGGGGTCGCTGGCGGCGGCGTTCAAGGGCAAGGCGCCCATGGTGATGCTCACGTTGTTGCTGCCGGAACCCGAAGTTTTCGTGCCGCACGAGGCCGTGCCGCTGGCCGCGCACGTCCAGCTGACATTGCTCAGGGTGGCCGGCAGCACGTCGTTGAAGGTAGCGCCCGTGCTGACGGCCGGGCCCCGGTTCCACACCTTCAGGGTGTAGGTCAACGGCTTGCCGACGGAAAACGTGGCCGGGCCCACCTTGTTCACGGCCAGGTCGGTCTTGGCATTGGTGCAACTGGTATAGGAACTGGCCAGGCTGGGGTCGCGCAACTGGGCGGCGGGAATGATTTCCGTCACGTTGTCGGGCCGCGTCCAGCGCATGTGCAGATAATTGATGCCGCCCACGTTATTCCACAGGACGCGGGCCAGATAACAGCCGCCTGGCGTGGCACTATTGAAATTGCCGGCCAGATTCTGAAAATCCGTTTCATTATTCGAGTATTCCGCCACGCTGCCGACCGATACGTTGTACACGGCGCTACGATAATTGGTCGAATACTGGGTGGAAAAATCGACATCCACGTCATCGTCGTGGGCGACGCTGAATTTATAGCTGCCCGCCTGGGGAAATACCACCAGCGTGTACATGACGCGGCCCATGATCCAGGCCCGGCAGGCAGCGGAAGTTTGCTGTGTATCAAGGTTGCATAACTGGGCAGGACTGGCGGCCGAGCCGTTGGCCCAGTCCAGTTGCGGCGAGGTGCCGGTGCGCGCCGCGTTGACGCCGGGATTGGCGGCCAGCGTCAGCAGGCTGGCCAGGCGGGCCGTGCTGCCCGCATTGAAACCATTGTTGTAGTTGGGCGTGGCCGGGTTGGCCGGCACGCGCTCGATGCCCCGGTAATCTTCCCACAGCACCTGCGCGCTGGCGGGCGCGGCGGCACCCAGCAAGGCGCCGGCCAGCGCCAGCAGCGGCGTCCAGCCCTTGCGCACGGCGAATGGCGACAGCCAGGCAGGGCGGCGGCGGGGCATGTCAAGCAGGCGTTTTACAAGGTGCCTTGCACGCCGGAGCATGGCGGCAACGGCTGGACGCGGGGCTGGCGAAGCGACGTTCTGGCGGCCGGCATGCACCGCACCCTGTAAGTTTTTTGTCATGTTGTTCGCTATGAAAGGTACCGCGGCAAGGCGCAGATCGATATTAAAATGTCACTAAGTTGACATAATTATATGGACAAGTAACACTTCAAGCGTACGTGAATGGTGTTTTTTTTGTTTCCAACAAAGAAATTAAATTTGTTCGTTGATATTTCGCAACACATTCCATTAATTAACATGCTTATCAAGTCGACATTCTCGAATGATGCTTATACTGATCGACTCGGCAGATTATTTAAATTATCAATTACATAATCATGAGAAACTATCAAATGCATAGTTTATTTTCCAAATGCAATTATTAATTCTTATTCCCACCAATTATTGCAACGCCTCCAACATATATCTGCGCGATCAAATATTATTTAAAAGTTACGGTAAAAAATTTTCAAAATATCATTCATTTTCTCCGGCATTCAATACCAATTCCCTTTTCCAGACAGCGTCCTTACTGCTGGGTAATGCACGTCGCCGCGCCCGCCGGTCTTGTCGTGCCAGCCGCCTGCACCCGCAAAAAATCCATGGCTGCGCGAACAGGGCTGGCTGCCGGCACGCCCGATCGCTTACCATGGGTCCATTAGCGATAGCGCCGTCACTGCCTGCCCATGCTTCCTCAGGAAACTTCATCGATGCCGAATGCCCGCCGCCGCGCCATGCTCGCCTGCGCCCATGCCTGTGCCTTTGCTTGCGCCCCCTACTTGCTGGCGGGCTGTTCGCCGTTCGCCCCGCCGCCCGCCGCGCTGTCGCCGGCGCCGGCCACGCAGGCGGGCGGCATGCCGGCGCCAGCCTGGCAGCAGCCTGGCATGCGCCTGCTGCCAATCGCCCCACAGGACTCCTTGCTGACCATTACCGTGCGCCGTGGCGGCGCCTTGGCGCGCCTGGGCCACGACCACGTGATCGCCAGCCGCAGCTTGCAGGGCGTGGTGGCTCCCGCTGCGGGACGCGCCGCCTTCCAGTTCCGGCTGGACGAGATGAGCGTGGATGAAACAAGCTTGCGCCAGGCGGCAGGATTGACGACGACGCCATCGGCCGACGCCATCGCCGGCACGCGGCACAACATGCTGGTGCGCGTGCTGGACGCGGAACGTTATCCGTGGGTACGCGTCGAGATACGGCGCAACGGCACCGGACGCGCGGGTGACAGCGAAGTGCTGGACGCCGACATCAGCCTGCACGGCGTGACGCGCAAGGTGCAGGTGCCGGTGCGGATCGAGGAAACTGCCGATGGCGGCAGCTTGCAGGCCAGCGGCAGCCTGCTGTTGAAACAGAGCGATTTCGGCATCGTGCCGTTCGCCATCCTGGGCGGCGCCATGGCCGTGCAAGACCAGATGGAACTGGCCTTCCGCATCACCGCCACGCGCGCAGCTAGCGCGCCAGGATCAGGCGCAAGCCCAGGGCGATGAAGATGGTGCCGGCCACGCGGTCGAGCCACAGGCCCGCGCGCGGACGGCGGTTCAGCCAGGTGCCGACGGCGCCGGAGAAATAGCCAAGCAAGCCGAACAGCACGCACGCCTGCGCCGTGAACACCAGGCCCAGCTGCGCCGTCTGCCAGCTGGCATCGCCCTGTCCCGCCACGATGAACTGCGGCAGGAACGACAGGAAGAACAGCACGACTTTCGGATTGATACTGTTGGCGAACAGGCCCTTGCCAAACAATCGCAGCAGCGATTCATCGGGCAAGGCCGCCGCGCCATCGACTTGCGCGCCGCCGCGGCTGCGGATGGCGCCAAAGCCCAGCCACACCAGGTACAGGCCGCCAGCCACTTTGAGCGCGGTAAACGCCGCGGGCGAAGCGGCCAAGAGGGCTGACACGCCGATGGTCGCCAGCAGCGTATGCGTGAGGCAGCCGAGGGCGCAGCCCAGGCCGAACGCCATGCCCTGGCGCCGCCCGCGCGACATGCCCACGCCCAGCACCATCAGGTTGTCGGGGCCGGGGCTGGCGGTGATGAGGACGGCGGCGGCCAGGAAGGCCAGGAACTGGTCGGGACTGAGCATAATGACTCGCAGGCAAAAGGCGACATGATACCGGAGCACCCGCGCGTCGCACCAGCGGCAGACCGTGCAGAAGCATGCTTGCAAGACATGAATTTGCGCGTGCGCCACCAAGAGTCGATTAAAATGCTTACTTCATAGCACAGGGCGTTGCCGCCTATTCCACGCGCGACCATCACCATACCCGCCGATGCCAGCCCACACGCCCCCATTCCGCCACCGCGCTTCCAGCTTTCGCGCCTGCGCCTGGCTATGCCGGTGGCTGTGTCTGTTTGGCTTGCTGGGCCTGGCCAGCGTGGCGCAGGCGCAAAGCGAGCCGCTGTCGCTGGGCAAGCAAGGCATCCATACCCTGGGCAGTGGCGGGCGCCTGCTGCACGCCGGCGACGCTGCCGCGCCCGCCGATGCCGCCGCCCTGCCCGCCTGGCTGGCGCGGCAGCGCCCGGCCGCCGAAGTCGACCTGTTCGGCGGCGCCTACTGGCTGCTGGCGCAGGTGCGCAACGATACCAGCGAGACGGCCTGGGTCATCGATCCGAACGACACGCTGATCGACCTGGTCGACATCCATGTGTACGGTCCCGGGCAGCACGACGCGCCGCGCACCCTGCTGACGGGCTACCAGCGCCCGCACGAGTATTTGCTGCATTACGGCAAAAACGTGCAGCTGCAGCCGGGCGCCACCTACGCCATCCTGATCCGTTTTTCCAGCCCGTACTACGCGCGCGCGCCCATGTTCGGCGTGAAGACGCAGCAGGCCTACCGCAAGCTGGTGGGCAAGGAAAACTTCCTCATGGTGGCGTCCATCGGCGCCCTGCTGGCGCTGGGCCTGTTCAATTTCTTCATCTTTTCCATCACCCTGGAAAAGGCCTCGGCCTACTATGCGCTGTACGTGCTGACCTATGGCGTGGCCTGGGCCATGACCTTCCACGTCTTCGCCGACCTGTTCGACTGGCACATGCTGCCGCTGCATTACGTGCCGTTTTTCCTGCTGCCCGTCTTCAGCACCCTGTTCTACATGCACTTCCTGCACCTGCGCGACTACTCGCCCCTGCTGTACCGCATCAGCAAGGTCAACCTGGTGCTGCCGCTGCTGCTCCTGCCCAGCTGCTTTTTCGCCATGCAATATGCGCATGCGCTGGCCACCATCGCCATCACCATCTGGATGCTGCTGGCCCTCACCTGCGGCATCGTCGTCTGGTGCCGCGGCTACCAGCCGGCGCGCTTCTTCGTGCTGGCCTTCGTGGCGCTGATGCTGCCCGGCTTCCTGATCCTGCCCGCCAACCTGGGCCTGATGCCCGCCATGGTGGACAACGCCCAGCTGGTCACCCTGCTGGGCGGCACCCTCGACGGCCTGCTGCTGGCATTCGCGCTGGCCGACCAGATCCGTTTGCTGCGCAATAACCTGGAGCAGCGCGTGCGCGAGCGCACCCTGGCGCTGACCCTCAGCAACGACGCCCTGCTGACGGCCAAGGAGCATGCGGAAGTGGTCAGCCGCCACCGCATCGATTTTCTCTCGGCCATGAGCCACGACATCCGCACGCCGCTGGCCGGCGTCATCGGCATGCTGAAATTCGCCCTGCGCGACCAGTCCGTGCGGGGACGCACGCAGGAATACCTGCGCATCGGCCTGCACAATGGCGAATCCTTGCTGACCATCCTCAACGACATCCTCGATTTCTCGAAGATCGATGCGGGCAAGCTGACCCTGGAAACGCTGGACTTCGACTTGCTGGCCCTGATCGGCGACGCGGCCGGCATCGTGCAGGGCCAGGCCGATGCCAAGAGCCTGCTGCTGCGCCGCGAACTGGCGCTGGACCTGCCCCGCTACGTGCGCGCCGATCCCACGCGGCTGCGGCAGATCCTCATCAACCTGCTGGGCAACGCCCTGAAATTCACGGCAAACGGCGAAGTGCTGCTGGAAGTGCGGCGCGCCCGCGCGGCGCCGCGCCGCGATGGCCGCAGCCAGATCGACTTCATCATCAGCGACACGGGCCCCGGCATCGACGCCGACACCTTGCCGCGCCTGTTCCAGAAATTCGAGCAGGCCGACCATTCCACCACGCGCCGCTACGGCGGCACGGGCCTGGGCCTGGCCATCTGCAAGGAGCTCGTCGAGCTGATGGGCGGCAGCATCGGCGTGGAAAGCCGCGTCGGCATCGGCTCGCGCTTCCATTTCAGCCTGCCGCTGGCCGAAGGCAGCGCGCCGCCGGCCGATGCGCGCCTGGCGCCGCGCCACGCGCGCCACGCCTGCCGCCTGCGCATCCTGTGCGCCGAAGACGTGCGCACCAACCAGATCATCATCGGCACCCTGCTGGAAAGCATGGGCCATGCCGTGACCATCGTCGACAATGGCGAGGAAGCGCTGCGCGCGCTGGGCACGGATGCCTACGATTGCGTGCTGATGGATGGCCGCATGCCGCTGATGGATGGCGAGCAGGCCGCGCGCCTGGTGCGCGACGGCGGCAACGCGCAATTCCCCATTCCCGACGCGCACATTCCCATCATCGCGCTGACGGCCAACGCCAGCGAACATGACCGCCAGCGCTACCTGGCGGCGGGCATGGACGACTTCCTCAGCAAGCCTGTCGATGAGGCGCTGCTGTTTGAAAAAATCGACGCCATCATCGACCTGCTGCTGGCGCGCGGCCAGGCCCTGCCGCCAGCCCTGCCCGCCGATGACGATACGCTGGCGCGCCAGTTCGGCCTCGATGGCGCCAGCGGCGCGCCGGCCGCCGAGCCGCCGGCACCGGCCGATCCCATGACCACGCCCGTGCACATCCTGCCGCTGGCGGGCCTGTCGCCGCAGCACTTGCAGCGCATCGCGCAAGCGTTTTTGATGGAGGCGCCGCGGCGCCTGGACCTGGCCTGCCATGCCGTACGCAACGGCAACGCCAGCGCGGCGGCGGCCGCCTTCCACGCCTTGAAAGGCAGCGCCGGCTATCTGAGCCGCCCCACCCTGCACGGCCTGTGCCACCAGGTAGAAACCCTGGCCTCCAACGGCCGCCTCGATGAAGTGGAACAGTACCTGCCGCAGATCCAGGCGGCGCTGGAAACGGCGCGGCGCGACCTGCTGGCGTACTCGGGCAGCCTGTCCTGAGGATGCGTCACTGAGGCTGCGCCATCCAGCCCTGCGCCTGCAGCCAGGCCAGCAGCAATTGCGGCCAGGCCGCCGGCTCGCTGCCCGCCTTGCCCAGGCCCCAGCCATGGCCGCCCTGCCGGAACAGGTGCAGTTCCACGGGCACGCCCGCGCGCTCCAGGGCGGCGGCCATCAGGCGGCTGTTGTCGGGTGGTGAAATCGGATCGTCCAGGGCCTGCGCGATGAAGGCGGGCGGCGTGCGCGCATCGACGTGCAGCTCCACCGACATGGCGTCGCGCGCGGCCCGCGCGGGATGGGCGCCCAGCAGCTCCTTCTTCGCATGCGTCGTGTCGAACGGCCGCTGCATGGTCAGCACGGGATACAGCAGCACGGCAAAATCGGGACGCGCCGACGCCCGGTCCGCCGCGTCGACGGGCGCATAGCGCGAGGCGTCCGGCTGCACGGCCGTCATTCCGGCCAGGTGCGCGCCGGCGGAAAAACCCAGCATGCCGATGCGCGCCGGATCGATGCGCCATTCGGCCGCGCGCGCGCGCAGCAGGCGCATGGCGCGCTGGCCATCCTGGAACGGCGCATCCACCCCGCCGCCTTCCTGCGGCAAGCGATACACGAGTTCAAAGGCCGTGATGCCCTGCGCCTGCAGCCAGTCGGCGGCGGGGCCGCTTTCCTTGCCCGCCTCGATATGCGCATAGCCGCCGCCGCTGACCAGCAGCATGGCCAAGCCGTTCGGCCGCGCCGGACGGTGCACGATCAGATACGGCTGGTCGACCTGCGTGATGGAACCCCTGGCGCTGTCGCGCTGCGGACCGGGCGCCGCGCCACCGGGCGGCGCGCCTGGCCACAGCAGCAGCGCGCCGGCTGGCGCGGCGCCGGCGTGCAGGTGGACGAGGACAAGGCACAGCAGCATCAGGCGTTTCATGGGCATGCTCGCGCAAGGGACGGTGAAACGCCATCATAGCAAGGGCTTAAAAATCCGTCTCGCCCTGGATCACGGCAGGATAGCCCGTCATGGCGCGCGAGGTCTGCATGCCCGCCATCACGGCCGCTTCCACGCAACCCGCGTTGATGCCCGTCCTGATCCAGTCGCCCGTCAGGAACAGGTTGGAAAAGCCCGACTGGTCGGTGGCCAGCCGGTACTGCGTGCTGTTTACCACCGACATCACGTAGCGTTCGGAAGGATCGACGTTGGCGCGCCAGTACTGGCTGTCGAACCGGGCCGGCCCCGTCCCCGCCTTCGCGTCGACCAGCCATTGCCACGGGAACGCGCCCGGCCCGCCCGCCTCGGGCCACAGCGCGCCGATCTCGCGCGCCAGCTGGTGCAGGGCGCCCTCCTTGGCGCGTGCCGCGCAGCGGGCGGGGAAATCCGTGTCCGTCACGGGCGGATAGCTGTCGACGGGGAAGGCGCTGCAGAAGTAGGACACGTTCTTCGGCTCCAGCCCCGCCGGCCAGTCCTCGCGCGCCAGCAGCTGGTCCATCGGCGCCCACGTGTCGTACGGTTCCGTGAAGGCCGACAGCACCGGCTGCTGGCCTTTCGGCTGCGTGGTCCAGCCCATCTGCGCCAGGTTCTTGTTCAGCCATACCTGGTAGGCTTGCGTGGCCACCGTTTTTACCTTCTCCGCCGCCAGCTGCAATGCCGGACTCTGCGCCAGCAATTGCGGGCACAGGGCGGCCAGCGAGCCGATGGAAATGCCGAACACCACCTTGTCGAAATCCACGCCTTTTTTTAACACCGTGACAGGCAGCGGCTGGCCGAACGCCTGCTGGTACTGCCGCGGCCAGTCGCTCCAGTACGACTCCAGGTTGACGGCCTTTTCCTGCAGCAGGACGGCCTGGGCGGGATCGAGCTGCGCGTAGTCGGGCGCGCTGGGCCAGCAGGCGAGCCCCTTGACGTCCACCAGCGGCGCGTAGCCGGCGGCGGGGTCCTTCAATTGCACCTGCCCGGTGATGCGGATGCTGTCGATGTCGCCCGCGCCCGGCACCAGTTCTTCCACGCGCTGGAAGAACTTGAACTTCACGCCGCGCTTTTCCAGCACCTGGTACAGCGGCGTGAAAATCGTGTCGCCCATGCCGGCCTGCATCTTGAACATGATGCCGCCCTTGTACGCCAGGCCGATGCGCGCCATCGCCCGCAGCAAGGTGCCTGCCTCGATGTTCGGCTTCGCGAAATCGCCGCCCTCGTAGGCGAACACCAGGTCGTAGAAGCCGCGCACGGGGGCCGAGTTGACGCTGAACTGTTCGTCGCCGCCATGCTTGCGCAGCCAGTCGCGGAAGTCGATGTCGTTGATGACGTCGAAGCCGTTCTTGAACACGCCATCCTGGAACATGCCCTTCATGACCGTGATGCCCAGGTCCAGGCAGATGAACAGGCGGCGCAATTCGTCGTCGCCATCGATCAGCGCGCGGTAACGCAGGCGCAGCCAGGCGCGGATGCCGTTCAGGGTACTGGCCAGCAGCTGGTGGCGGGCCTGGTCGTGGCGCGTGGAATCGGGCGCCAGGTCGCTCACCAGCGCCACCAGTGCGCCCACGGAGAGGCCCACGTCGAGCCCCAGTTCATCGGCCTGGCCCACCACTTCGTCGGCCAGGCGGCGCAGCCAGCCCGGCCACACGCCCTCGCCCTGCGAGGCGCTGGCGCGCACGATGCGCGCGTCGGCATCGGCCACTTGCCGGATCTGGCGTATCCACTGCTCGATCCAGCCCACCATGGCCACGGCCATCTGCCACAGGGTGACGTCTTCGCCGCCCTCGCCCGGCTCGCCCGGCAAGGTGGGGAACACGATGGACCAGTTGCGCCACTGCCCCTTCACGTCTTCGGACAGGGCCACGTAGTCGTGCTGCTTGAAGGCGTCGCGCCAGGTGGCCAGCGGGCTGCCGGGCGGGCGCTCCAGGCTGGCATAAGCTTCCTTGATCATCTTGAAGGCGTTGGCATAAAAGCCGAACCAGATGTGCAAGCCGTGCTCCTCGATGCGCTGGCCCGCCTGCGCATTGCGCCCGCTGGCGCCCTTGCCGCCCAGGCGCCAGCCCAGCTGGTAGACGGTGATGTCGTGCTGGTTCTGCCAGCCCGGCTGGCTGGTCAAATAATATGCCGTCGTCATGGCCGCCACGCCGCCGCCGAGGATGGCGATCTTTTCCGGCGCGATCTGCGAATTGTCCACCAGCTCTTCGCCCGGCATGGCCGTGAAATCGAAGTTGACGTTGAATGGCAGGATGGCCGCCTGCGGTCCCAGCTGCAAGCCCAGTGTCTGATCCAGCGGGAAGCTGTCGAAGGCGTGCAGCGTGCATGCGTATTCATAGCCCAGCAGGCGCGCGCTGTGCAGGCGGTTGATCTCGGCCGGCGCGGCCACCAGGGCCTGGTACACGGCCTTCACGCCCGCACTGTCGGGAAATTGCTTGAGGAAGATCTGGTCGATGCGGGGATGGCGCAGCAGCGACAAAATATCCGCCCAGCCGGCCTGGTCCATGTCGAAGAAATCGGGAATCGAAAGGAAGATCTTGAAGGCCTGCTCGATGAGTTCCAGGAAGCTGTTGACGCTCTTGTGCGGTCCCGTCTGCACGGTGGCGTTGACTTCCAGCAGCGGGTGCAGGGCCAGTTCGGTTTCCGGCGAAAAATGCTGGAACCCCTTGGCGGCCACGGAACAGCGCAGCGGGTCGCTGCCGGCGGCGGGAATCTCGTATTCGCACAAGTATTTCGGGTAGCCGAACAGTTCGCGCCCGTTGATCAGGGCCATGGCGTCGTCGACGAAAATATGGCACGGGTACCAGTAGATATGCGCCAGCTTGCCCTGGTCATCCATCTGACCCACCATGATCCAGGTAACGATGTCGACTTCCGTGATCCAGCCCTTGGCCTGGTCGACGGGGTTGCTGGAATCCGCATGGTTGACGCGGGTAAACGTCAGCATGACATACGGCGACAGGGCTTTCAAGGTCATGCGCTGGCCCGCCACCTGGTTCAGGGTGGTGTTGACGGTGGCCTGCAGCTTGCCCAGGTCGCCCTTGACGAAATAGCCGTACATTTCCGACTGTTTCAATTGCAGCGGCGAGTGCATCATCACCGAACCGCCCTGGTAAATATACGAAGGTCTTGCCGAAGGTATCGCCGTCATTGCCCTGCCCCTCATTTAAGTTTCAGACAAACAAGATTGCTATAGTGTATTTGAGAAATATCAATGAATGATATGAAATAAATTAAAGGATTTGCCAAGATGCATAGGCTCAGCAGGAAAGCGGCAGGCAGGCCACGCGAAACGGCACGTGAAGGCAGGCGTACGCCATCCGGTGTAGGATGGGACATCCCGCATTCGCAAGCGAACTGAACAAAGCAATGATTACCACCGACTACGTGTCCACTTTTTCCGGCAACCGTTTTTATCCCTTGCGTCCACACATCGACAAGGTCGCCATCGAAGACATCGCCCATGGCCTGGCCTACCAGTGCCGCTTCAATGGACAGACGCAAGTGTTTTATTCGGTTGCCCAGCACAGCCTGATCGTCGCCAGCCTGGTGCCGCCCCGCCTGCGCCTGGCCGCGCTGCTGCACGACGCGGCCGAAGCGTACCTGGGGGACATGGTGAAGCCGCTGAAAGTGCTGCTGCCGGAATTTGCCGCGCTGGAAGACAAGGTCAGCGCCATCATCGCCGCCACGTATGGCATCGACTTTTCCGATTACGCCCCCATCAAGCGGGCCGACTTGATCGCGCTGGCCACGGAAAAGCGCGACCTGATGCCCCATTCGGCCGAGCGCTGGGCCTACCTTGACGGCATCGCCCCCTTGCCCGGTATAATCGATGTCATGGGGCCGGCCGACGCCAAGCAGCATTTCCTGCAGGCATTTGCCGAACTGAGCGGAGAAGGTTTGGCCGCCTGACTGCCTCGCCTCCCGCCTTGCCATTGCGTGCTAAGGCCCCGTTTTTACACGGCTTTTTTAGATATCCACAGCAACTGTGGATAAAGTTGTTGATAAGCCCCTCTTGACAAGCCGCAACGCCAGTATTGATGCGGCTTTCAACATTTTGCTGATTTCACAGGCATTTTTTAATACCAATGAAATCAATGACTTACAATCACACATTTGCGCTAAAACAAAGCTGCCTCATGACTATGAAAATATATTTTTCCGTGCTTGAGCGGCCAGGGCAGGCGACGTCTTGCATGAACAGCATTGTTTTGACAAACCTTGCGGACTGGCATAGTGTGGAGTGAGTGGGAACGATCAACGTTGGAAAATGCATGGATATGGATAGCGATAGTGCCGCCAAGGCGGCGGACGAACCGGACTGGCTGATGGATGAGCCGCTGGAGCATGCCGGCACGGCGTCCGGACAAGCCGGCGCGCCGCCGCCATGGCGCGTGCTGATCGTCGACGACGATGTCGACGTGCACGTGGTGACCAAATTTGCCCTCAGCCAGGCCAGCTTCCAGGGACGCCGGCTGAGCTTTCTGCACGCGTATTCGGGTGCCGAGGCGCTCAGCGTGCTGCGCGGCACGCCCGATGTCGCCGTGGTGCTGCTCGATGTCATCATGGAAACGCAGGATGCCGGCCTGCAGGTGGCGCGCCAGATCCGCGACGACCTGCATAACAGCGCCGTGCGCATCATCCTGCGCACGGGCCAGCCGGGCCAGGCGCTGGAACACCGCATCATCATCGATTACGATATCAACGATTTCTGGTGCAAGACGGACTTGACCACGCGCAAACTGTTCACCACCGTGATCGCCTCGCTGCGCACCTATGCCACGTTGCGCGAGGCGCAGCAGCAGGTGGCCGACCTGGCCGCCGCCCTGGCCCAAAGCGGCGGCACGCCGCCCGCTCCGCCCGCTGGCACGCCCTGATTTTCCGCGCTGACTTTCAGTTATAAAACACGACCACTGGATGGGCATACAGGCCGCCCTGCACGCCCGTTTTCACCTTCCCTGGCGAACAATCGGCCAGGCCGATTTGGCGAAATGGCCTAAGTGGCGGATTGTTAAGCGCTTTTTCAGATATCCACACGGACTGTGGATATCTTTGTGGATAAGCGCCTATTGACAGGCCTCAAAGCCACAGCCCGTGCGGCTTTCAATAAACTGCTCAATCAAACAGCAAAAATAAAACCCAATAAAATCAACAAGTTAGAAAATCACACATAATCACGGGAAAATTATTTCGCCAATTTCGCTAGCCCATCATTTGTGCATAACTGAGCCATAATGATCAATTCGATAACGTCCGTTCATGACGTTGGGCAACACAGTTGGCATGGCAAGCAATCAGTGCAGCACCTGGCGGCGCTGCTCGGGATGCAGCAGCACCCGTTCGATCAATGCGGCGTCGATATTGTATGACTTCAGGTATTCCAGGGCGCACAGAGTGCTGAACGCTGCCTGCACGGCGATGCCCAGATTGACGATTTCGCACATCTTCTGGTCGACCCGCGCATGGCGCACCATGGGCTTGACGGGCATATGCAAGGTTTCTGTGGAATGAAGCATGGCGGCAACTCCTGCGATGAGGGAAGAAAGGTGGCGCAAGGGGTAGCATCCCTTGCGCTGGCGGAGGCATGCATATATGGGACAGCGGCTGTGTCGCCGGTAAAGTATTGCCGATAAATTCTCGATGTCAATGACAGCCGAACATGAGACGCCGTTTTTTCTTGCAAGCACAACAGTCGCCGAAAGCGGTGGACAAGCGTAATCGGCCACGGCGATAATCAGCCATGCCTCCCGCTTCCCCTGCCCAGCCCGACCTTCCCCGTCCCCAGCCCGCTTCGCTTGCCGATCTGTTTTTCTCGTTCACCTGGCTGGCCTTGCAAGGCTTTGGCGGCGTGCTGGCCGTGATCCAGCGCGAGATGGTGGAACGCAAGCGCTGGATGACGCAGGAGGAATTCCTGGAAGACTGGGCCGTGGCGCAAATCATGCCCGGCCCCAACGTGGTCAACCTGTCGCTGATGGTGGGGGGACGCTATTTCGGCTTGCAGGGCGCGCTGACGGCACTGGCCGGCATGCTGGCCGCCCCCCTCGTCATCGTCCTCGTGCTGGGCGTGCTGTACACGCGCTTTGGCGACAACCCGCAGCTGGCAGGCGCCCTGCGCGGCATGGCCGCCGTCTCGGCCGGCATGATCGCCGCCACGGGCGTGAAACTGGCGGCCGCCCTGAACAAGCATCCGCTGCCCCTGTGGCTGACCCTGCCGCTTGTCGTGCTGGGCGTGCTGATGGTGGCCGTGCTGCGCTGGCCCCTGCTGTATATCCTGCTGGGCCTGGGCGGCATCGGCTGCATCCTGACCTACCGCAAGCTGTCGTCATGAATCCGCCCCTGCAACTGGTCCTGAGCACGGCGGACTGGCTGAACCTGTTCGGCCACTACCTGATGCTGTCGCTGATGTCGATCGGCGGCGCCATCTCCACCACGGCCGAAATGCACCGTTTCCTGGTGGAACAGCATGGCTGGCTGACGCAGGCGCAATTCAATGAATCGATCGCCATCGCCCAGGCCGCGCCGGGACCCAACGTGCTGTTCGTCGCCCTGATGGGCTGGAACGTGGGCATGAATGCGGGCAGCTATGCGGCCGCGTATCTGGGCGTGCTGGTGACGATGGTGGGCATCATGCTGCCCAGCACCACGCTCACCTACATGGCGGCCCAGTGGGGCTACCGCAACCGCGACCTGCGCGCCGTGCGCGCCTTCAAGCAAGGCATGGCGCCCATCGTCGTCGCCCTGCTGATTTCCACGGGCATGATCCTGGGCGGCGCCAACCATGCCTTGGCCACGGACTGGCCCGTGTGGAGTCTGTCCATCGTGGCCGGCCTTCTCATCTGGCGCACGAAGATCCATTTATTGTGGCTGCTGGCGGCGGGCGCCGTGCTGGGCTGGCTGCAGCTGGTTTAGTACGCCCGTCAAAACCTGCTGCGCATCGCAATTGCGGCCTGCGAAGCTCACTGACCAGGCGTCCCCGTCCCTTCGCCCAGTTGCGCGTCCCGAGCCAACGGGGGCGCCGAGCCTTCCTTCCGCTCGCTACGGTTTTGTCAGGCGTTGTTGAGCCTGTTATTAAGCCAGTTATTAAGCCAGTTATTAAGCCAGTTATTAAGCCTACAGGGCCAAATGGCGCTTCACGTCCTCGCCATCCATCTGCCCCGCCTTGCCGCTGGCCACGACACTGCCGCGCGACAGCACGATGAAGTCGTCGGCCAGCTCGCGGGCGAAATCGAAATACTGTTCGCACAGCACGATAGCCATGTCGCCGCGCTGCTTCAAGAGGGAAATAACCCGGCCGATATCCTTGATGACGGAGGGCTGGATGCCTTCCGTCGGCTCGTCGAAGATGATTAATTCCGGTTCGGCCAGCAGGGCACGGGCGATGGCCAGCTGCTGCTGTTGCCCGCCAGACAAATCCCCGCCCCGCCGCTGCAGCATTTCCTTGAGTACGGGAAACAGTTCATACACATGGGGATCGATGCGCGACGCCAGCCTGCCCCGCTTCACGGCCATGCCCATCAGCAGGTTTTCCTCGACCGTCAGGCGCGCAAAGATGTCGCGCCCCTGCGGCACGTAGGCCATGCCCAGCCTGGCGCGCGCATGCGGCGCCAGCTGCGTGATATCGCGCCCATTGAAGAGCACCGTGCCCTGCGCCACGGGCAGCACGCCCATCAGGCATTTCAGCAAGCTTGTCTTGCCCACACCATTCCTTCCCAGCAAGGCCAGGCATTCCCCCCTGCGCGCCGCGAGATTAACACCACGCAAGGTATGCGAGGAGCCATAGTATTGGTTTAATTCTTGCACTTCGAGCATGGTCTGTGATCTCCCCTATTACCTTCCCAGATAGACTTCGATGACGCGCTCGTCCGCCTGCACCTCGTCCATGCGTCCCTGCGCCAGCACGGCGCCTTCATGCAGCACGGTGACGATGCCCTGCCGGGCGATTTCCGTCACAAAGCCCATGTCGTGCTCGACCACCATGATGGAATGCTTGCCGCGCAATTCGTCGAGCAGTTCCGCCGTGCGCGCCGTTTCCGCGTCCGACATGCCGGCCACGGGTTCGTCCAGCAGGATCAGCTGCGGCTCCTGCATCAGCAGCATGCCGATTTCCAGCCACTGCTTTTGCCCGTGCGACAGCAAGCCGGCCAGCCGCGCCTCGTGGCCATGGAGACGGATCAGGCGCAAGGTGGCCTCGATCCGGCCCGCCTGCTCCGACGTGAGGCGGGCGAACAGGGTGGGCGCCACGCGCTTGTCCATCTTCATGGCCAGTTCCAGGTTGTCGAACACCGTGTGCTGCTCGAACACGGTGGGACGCTGGAACTTGCGGCCGATGCCCGCGTGGGCGATCTGCGCTTCCGTCATCGTGGCGAGGTTCATGGTCTGGCCGAACCAGGCCGTGCCGGACGTGGGCCGCGTCTTGCCGGTGATCACGTCCATCATCGTCGTCTTGCCCGCGCCATTCGGGCCGATGATGCAGCGCAACTCGCCCACGGAAATATCGAGGCTCAGCTTGTTGATGGCCTTGAAGCCATCAAACGACACACTGATGTCTTCCAGGTACAGGATGGCGCCATGCGTCGTGTCGACGCCCTCGCCTTTGACGCGCGCGTACGCGGGACCAGCCTCGGCGCTGGCCATGCCGGGCAACATGCGGATGCTCATGCGGCCTCCTCTGCCACGATAGGCTTGCGTTTGAGCTTGCTCAAGACACCCAGCATGCCTTGCTGCATGAACAGCGTGACGACGATGAACAGCAGGCCCAGCACGAACAGCCACAGTTCCGGCAAGGCGGCCGTGAACCAGCTCTTCAAGCCGTTCACCGTGAAGGCGCCCAGGATGGGGCCAAGCAGGGTGCCGCGCCCGCCCACGGCCACCCACACCACCATCTCGATGGAATTGGCCGGCGACATCTCGGAAGGATTGATGATGCCCACCTGCGGCACATACAGGGCGCCGGCGATGCCGCACAGCACGGCGGATAAAGTCCAGACGAACAGCTTGAACCACAGCGGGTTGTAGCCGAGGAACATCAGCCGCGCCTCGCTGTCGCGCACGCCCTGCAATACGCGGCCCAGCTTGGAGGTGACGATGGCGCGCGCGCCGATCAAGGCCGCCAGCAGGATGGCCAACGTCAGCAGAAACAGCACGGCCTTGGTGGCGGGCGCCGTCACGCTATGGCCGAGGATGGTCTTGAAGTCCGTGAAACCATTGTTGCCGCCAAAGCCGGTGTCATTGCGGAAGAACAGCAGCATGAAGGCATACGTCATCGCCTGCGTGATGATGGAAAAATACACGCCCTTGATGCGCGAGCGGAAGGCGAAATAGCCAAACACGAAGGCGAGAATGCCCGGCACCAGCACGACGAGGGCCATGCAGTACCAGAAATGTTCCGTGAAGGCCCAGTACCAGGGATACGTCTTCCAGTCGAGAAAGACCATGAAGTCGGGCAAGCTGCTGTGATACTGGCCCTGGTCGCCGATGGCGCGCATCAGATACATGCCGTGCGCATACGCGCCCAGCGCAAAGAACACGCCATGGCCCAGGGACAATATGCCCGTGTAGCCCCACACGAGGTCCAGCGCCAGCGCGGCCAGCGCGTAGCACATGAACTTGCCCACCAGCGCCACCGTATAGGCGGACACATGCAGCGCATGCCCTTCGGCAAACATCAAATTAAACATCGGCAACAGCGCCGCCAGCACCGTACAGGCGGCAATCGCCATCCACACGGGCCGCGTGAACAGGCCGGACTTGATTTGATAGGAGGTAATCATTCGACGCTGCGTCCCTTCATGGCAAACAGGCCCTGCGGCCGGCGCTGGATGAAAATGATGATGAATACCAGAATGGCGATTTTCGCCAGCACGGCGCCCGCCACCGGTTCGAGGAATTTGTTGACTTCGCCCAGGCCCAGCGCGGCGATCACGGTGCCGGCCAGCTGGCCCACGCCACCCAGCACCACCACCATGAAGGAATCGACGATGTAGCTTTGTCCCAGGTCCGGCCCCACATTGCCCAGCTGCGACAGGGCCACGCCACCCAGTCCGGCGATGCCGGAACCGAGGCCGAAAGTCAGCATGTCGACCTTGCCCGTTGCGACGCCGACGCAATCGGCCATGCGGCGATTTTGCGTGACGGCCCGCACGAACAGGCCCAGGCGAGTCTTGTTGAGGATCAGCCAGACGGCCACGACAACGACAATGGCAAAAACGATGATGGCCAGGCGGTTGTACGGCAGCACCAGACCGCCCAGCACGGTCACGCCGCCCGACATCCAGGCCGGATTGGCCACTTCCACATTCTGTGCGCCGAAGATGGTGCGCACGGCCTGCATGAGGATCAGGCTGATGCCCCACGTGGCCAGCAGGGTTTCCAGCGGCCGCCCGTACAGCCAGCGGATCACCGTGCGCTCCAGCACCACGCCCACCAGTCCGGCGACAAAGAAGGCGGCCGGCAAGGCGGCCAGCAGGTAGGCATCCTGCATGCCGGGCAAGTAGCTGCGGAAGAACAGCTGGCACAGATACGTCGTATAGGCGCCGATCATCAGCAGCTCGCCATGCGCCATGTTGATGATGCCCATCAAGCCAAACGTGATGGCCAGACCCAGCGCGGCCAGCAGCAGCACGCTGCCCAGCGAAATGCCGTAGAACACATTGCCGGCCAATTCCATGCGCGCCACTCGTCCCTTGATCTGGTGCATGGTCTCGATGGCGGCCAGCTGCACGGCTTCGTCCGGTTCGCTGGCGCGGCCATCCGGCCCCCTTTCCAGCATGGCTTGCAGCACGGGCAATAACCGTGCATCGCTGCTGCCGGCCAGGTCCTGCACGGCCTGCCTGCGCGTGGCCGCATCGGGCGCATGCAGGTTGGCGCTGGCGATCAGCACATGCAGGACCTGCCGGATCTCCGCATCCGTCTCCTGCGCCAGCGCGGCGCGGATCAGCGGCAGTTGCGCCGGCTCGACGGCTTGCTGCAGCGCCTGCGCGGCGGCCAGCCGTTCGGCCCGTTGTGGCGCCAGCAGTTTCAGCCCCGACAAGGCACCGGCCACGGCCGAGCGCAAGCGGTTATTGACCATCACGCCATCGATGCCGTCCGGCAGCAGCACGTCCTTGCCGCTGGCCGGGTCATGCGCCCGCTCGCCATCGACGATATACACCTTGCCGTCGGGCGTGGCATATAAATTATCGTCCTGCAAGGCTTGCAGCACCGTGGCGGCTTCGGGCGTGGCCAGGGCGGCGATCTGCGCCACGGCGGCCACGCGGGCATCGGGGTCGTCGCCGGCCAGGGGCTTGAGCACGTCGGTGGGGATGGCCGCCTGCGCCATCGACGCTAACAACAGGCAGGCGAAAACCAGCAGTTTGGGAAAGAGCTGCATTTGCGTTCCAAAGAATGAATGCACAAGGATGTATGCTTGCCCAATGGCTGCGACCGGGGGGGCATACGCGGCGGGTCTGCCCCCGGCATTTTGCCTGGGGCTACAGTGATGATGCGGCGCGCATGCGTCTACAGCTTCTGCTTGCCCTCGTTGCCCTTGATGTAAGGGCTCCAAGGCTGGGCGCGGATCGGTTCCTTGGTTTTCCACACGACATTGAATTGCCCGTCCGCCTTGATCTCGCCGATCATCACGGGCTTGTGCAAGTGGTGGTTGGTCGGGTCCATGGTCAGGGTAAAGCCGGACGGCGCCTTCACGCTCTGGCCCGCCATCGCGGCGATCACCTTGTCCGTATCCGTCGACTTGGCTTTTTCCACGGCCTGCGCCCACATGTGGATGCCCACATAGGTGGCTTCCATCGGGTCATTCGTCACCACCGAACCCGCGTTCGGCAGCTTTTGCGCCACGGCATACGCCTTCCACTGCTTGATGAACGCCGCGTTGACGGGATTCTTGACGGATTCAAAGTAGTTCCACGCCGCCAGGTGCCCCAGCAGGGGCTTGGTGTCGATGCCGCGCAGTTCTTCCTCGCCCACGGAAAACGCGACGACGGGCACGTCCGTGGCCTTCAAGCCCGCATTGCCCAGTTCCTTGTAGAAGGGCACGTTCGAATCGCCATTGATGGTGGAAATGACGGCCGTCTTGCCGCCCGTGGAAAATTTCTTGATATTGGCAACGATGGTTTGATAGTCGGCGTGGCCGAACGGCGTGTAGACCTCGCTGATATCGCTATCTTTCACACCCTTGCTTGTCAAGAAGGCGCGCAATATCTTGTTGGTGGTGCGCGGATACACGTAATCCGTGCCCAGCAGCACGAAGCGTTTGGCGCCGCCGCCATCCTTGCTCATCAGGTATTCCACGGCCGGGATCGCCTGCTGGTTCGGCGCCGCGCCCGTATAAAACACGTTCTTTTCCAGTTCCTCGCCCTCGTATTGCACGGGGTAGAACAGCAGGCTGTTGAGTTCCTTGAACACCGGCAAGACCGACTTGCGCGACACGGACGTCCAGCAGCCGAACACGACGGCCACCTTGTCCTGCGCCACCAGCTGGCGCGCCTTTTCCGCGAACAGGGGCCAGTTCGACGCCGGGTCGACGACGACGGGTTCCAGCTTCCTGCCCAGCACGCCGCCCTTGGCATTGATCTCGGCGATCGTCATCAGTGCCACGTCTTTCAGCGAGGTTTCGGAAATGGCCATGGTGCCGGACAAGGAGTGCAGGATGCCCACCTTGATCGTGTCGGCGGCCCAGGCCGCCTGCATGGTGGTGGACGTGGCCAAGGCCAGCGCGCCTGCGGCTGCCGCTTTCAAGATGATGCGTCGTGACATGTGGACTCCTGAGTGAAGAACTGCATGAGTATCAATGGATGGGCATACGATGTTGTTAAAGCAGAATGCATGCCAGCACCAGCAGAGCAACCCCATGGTGCGCTTGCCATGCCGTGGTGCAAGCGAGAGCCGGCTGCACGCCCCGGCTGCACGAAAAAAAACCTGGCTGCACAAGGACTGTGCAGCCAGGTTTCAACTTGCCGTAAAACGGTGCGCCGGGCGCGTCACTCCTTGCGCGGCGCGCCCCGCAGGCGGCGCCAGCCCTTGCGCCCCAGCGGGAACAGCAGTACGAAAGCAAGGAGCCACGGCAGGATGTAGGCCATGGCCGTGATGGCGTTGGCCACGCCTTCCGACAGGTTGTCCGTGAAATTGCCCAACGCCCGCTTGACGGGCGTCCAGAACGATTGCCTGCCTTCCGCGCTGATGGCCACGTTCAGCAAATCCGTATCGATGCGCTGCATCAACAAAGCGTTGGCCGCCGTGGCCTGCTCCAGTTCCACCTGCACGGTGGCCAGTTCCTTGGTCACCTTGATCAGGGCATCGACATTCGTGCCCGAGCGCTTTTCCAGGTCCTGCAATTGCGCCTGGTACTGTTTCAGCATCTCCAGGCGCTTCTTGCTGTCGAGCACGGGGCGGCCCAGGTCTTCCACCTTCGTGCCCTGGCTGGTGACGTCGCCTCCGGCAGCGACCAGCGCGACGAGCTTCTTGATGCCGGCCGGCTTGGCGCGCATGCTGATGCGCGCGTGCACGTAGCGGCCGCTGTCGAGGCTGGAATCGAGCAGCAGGCAGCCGTTCTCCGTATCGGCCTTGCAGGCGGCCACGACTTTTTCGTACAGGGGCCGCACTTGCGCCTCATGCGTATCGACGCTGACGCTGTGCTCATAGGCCAAAAATTCACTGCCCTTTTCCTTGCCGTCGAGGCGCGCGGCGCTGGACTGGCCGCCGCTCTCGCCCTTGCTCCCGCAACCGGCCAGGACGATCATGCCGGCCACTGCCAGCCGCCGCATGCCTTGGGATAAACGCTTGTTCATGGATTCCTCTTGTTAATTAAGCGTGAAGCGTGCCCTTGCTTGCACCAAGTTTATTGCCACATGAAAATCATGAGGAAAAAACAAGGGGCGATTTTAGTCGAAAGACAGGCCTATTCGCTGTTCTTCTGCGCCAGCGCAATAAAAATGCGGCCCGTTCCCCGCAGTGAGCGGCCGCTGCGGCTTTGGCGCCGGCGCCGTAGCTGGTATCATGCGGGCAAACGCCAGCCGGCCATACTGGCCCGGCCCATGCAATACCCTGCGAAGCGGCCCGCGCCGCCGACGCCTCCCTACAGATCAGAGAAACGAGTTCCTATGAGCACATCATCGTCCCACCCATCGTTCTGGCGCCGAGTCCCGCTGGCCTTCGGCGCCTTCTTCAGCACCCTGTCGGATGCCGCCTATGCGGCCCGCGTGGAAAAGCTGGCCTTGCCGGAAGCCGCGCCCGTCGCACCGGCGGCCCCTGCGCCCGCACCCGTGCCGGCGCCGGCCGCCGCGCCCGTCATCTTGAAGGAAGCCACGCCCGATGCGGCCCTGCAATTGCTGGCCCTGCTGCAACGCGAAGCGCGATTGATCGACTTTACCCAGGAAAACCTGGGCAGCCATGCCGACGCCGACATCGGCGCGGCGGCCCGCGTGGTGCACGAAGGCTGCGCCAAGGTCATGCGCGAATATTTCACCATCGACCCCGTGCGCCAGGAAGCGGAAGGCAGCCGCATCGTGCTGCAGGAAGGGTTTGACTCTGCGCAAGTGCGCCTGACGGGCAACGTGGTCGGCTCGGCGCCGTTCACGGGCACCCTCAGCCACCGCGGCTGGCGCGCCTCCAGCGTGCGCCTGCCGAAACTGAGCGAACAGCACGATGCGGCCATCCTGGCGCCAGCCGAGGTGGAACTGTGAACGACGTGAGCAACCACACCCCGGACAGCCCGCGCTACGCCATCGGCATCGACCTGGGCACCACCCACAGCGCCCTGTCGTATGTGAACCTGGATGAAAGCGACGGAGAAAAATCCAGCCACGGCGTGCTGCAAGTGCCGCAGCTGTCGGCGCCGGGCACCGTCGAAGAACTTTCGCTGCTGCCGTCCTTCGTCTACCTGCCCCACGCCGACGAAGTGGCGGCGGGCGACCTGGCCCTGCCCTGGGTCACCGAGGAAGCCGAAGCGCCCTTCGTCGTCGGCGAAATGGCCCGCAGCCGCGGCGCCACCACGCCCATCCGTTTAGTGTCCAGCGCGAAAAGCTGGCTGTGCCACCCTGGCGTGGACCGCCGCGCGGCCATCCTGCCGAACGACGCGCCGGCCGAAGTGGCGCGCATCTCGCCCATCACGGCGGCCACGCGCTACCTGACGCATTTGCGCCAGGCCTGGGACCACGCCCACCCGCAAGCGCCGTTCGCGCAGCAGGAAATCACCGTCACCATTCCCGCCTCCTTCGACCCGGCCGCGCGCGAGCTGACGATGGAAGCGGCGCAGGCGGCCGGCTACACCTCGCTGACCCTGCTGGAAGAGCCGCAGGCGGCCTTGTACAGCTGGATCCAGACCAGCGAAGGCCGCTGGCGCAAGGAAGTCAAGCCGGGCGACATCATCCTGGTCGTCGACGTGGGCGGCGGCACCAGCGACTTTTCGCTGATCGCCGTGCTGGAACGCGATGGCGTGCTGGAACCGCACCGCGTGGCCGTCGGCGAACACATCCTGCTGGGCGGCGACAATATGGACCTGGCGCTGGCCCACCTGGTGGCCCGCAAGCTGGCCGCCAACGGCACCCAGCTGGATGCCTGGCAGATGCGCGCGCTCACCTACGGCTGCCGCAGCGCCAAGGAAAGCCTGCTGGCCGACAGCGGCCTGGAAGTGGCGCCCATCGTCGTGCCGAGCCGCGGCTCAAAGCTGATCGGCGGTTCCATCCGCACGGAACTGACGCGCGCGGAAGTGTCCACCTTCATCCTCGACGGTTTCTTCCCGCAGGTGGAAGCCTCGAGCCGCCCTGCCGTGCGCACGCGCGCCGGCCTGACGCAACTGGGCTTGCCGTATGCGCAGGACGCAGCCATCACGCGCCACCTGGCCGCCTTCCTGGGCCGCCAAGTGGAGGCCACCAGCGAACTGGAAGGCTTTGCCGGCCGCCAGTCGGCCGAGGCCAGCTTCCTGCATCCGACGGCCGTGCTGTTCAACGGCGGCGTCTTCAAGTCCGACCTGCTGGTGCAGCGCATCATGGCCACCGTCAACGACTGGCTGTACATGGAAGGCGCGGAACCGGCGCGCATGCTGGCCGGGGCCGACCTGGACCTGGCCGTCGCGCGCGGCGCGGCCTACTACAGCTACGTGCGGCGCGGCCATGGCGTGCGCATCCGCGGCGGCACGGCCAGTTCCTTCTACGTGGCCATCGAATCGGCCATGCCGGCCATCCCCGGCATGGAACCGCCGATCCAGGCCCTGTGCGTGGCGCCGTTCGGCATGGAAGAAGGCAGCGAACTGGAACTGCCGGGCCAGCAATTCGGCCTGGTGGTGGGCGAACCCGTGCACTTCCGCTTCTTCGCCTCGTCCACCCGACGCAATGACCAGATCGGCGACTTGCTCGATTTCTGGGGTCCCGATGAATTGCAGGAACTGAGCGAAATCCAGGCGACGCTGTCCGCCGAAGGCCGGTCGGCCGGCGACGTGGTGCAGGTCAAGCTGCACGCCAGAGTCACGGAAGCGGGCACCCTGGAGCTGCTGGCCGTGTCCGCGGATGGCGCCGAGCGCTGGAAAGTGGAATTCGACGTGCGCGGCACGCCGCAGCAATAAGCATGGCGGGCACGGCGGGCAAGCCGGCCTTCCTGGTCGGCATCGACCTGGGCACCACCAACACGGTGGTCGCCTATGCCAATGCGGCCGATGCCGGCGATGCGCAGGCGGCCATCGAACTGTTCGCCATCGAGCAGTTGGTCGCTCCCGGCGAAGTGGGCGCACGCCCCCTGCTGCCGTCATTGCGCTACCACCCCGCCCCCGGTGAGCTGGCGGCGGGCGATGTACAACTGCCATGGCAGCAGGATGATGTGGCCGGCGTGGCGCTGCCCGTGCTGGGCGCCCTGGCGCGCCAGCTGGGCGCGCAGGTGCCGGGACGCCTCGTGGCCAGCGCGAAGAGCTGGCTCTCGCATGCCAGCGTCGACCGCCAGGCGCCCATCCTGCCATGGGGCGCGGACGCCGATGTCGCCAAGGTATCCCCGGTGGCGGCCAGCGCCAGCTATCTGGCCCACGTGCGCGCGGCGTGGAACCAGCGCTTCCCCGACGCCCCCCTGGAAGAGCAGGAACTGGTGCTGACCATTCCCGCCTCGTTCGACGAGGGTGCGCGCGCACTCACCCTGCAAGCGGCGCGCATGGCCGGCTTGCCGGCGCTGCGGCTGGTGGAAGAGCCGCAGGCGGCCTTTTATGATTACCTGCAGCGCCATCGCGCCACCCTGCGCGACGACCTGGCACAGACGCGGCGCATCCTGGTGTGCGACGTGGGCGGCGGCACCACCGATTTCAGCCTGATCGACGTCGCCTTCGACGCGGATGGCGAGGCCCGGCTGGAACGCAGCAGCGTGGGCAATCACTTGATCCTCGGCGGCGACAATATGGACCTGGCGCTGGCGCACCTGGTGGAATCGCGCATGGCCGCCGGCACCGAGGGCGGCCTGAAGCTGTCGGCCGCGCGCCTGTCGCAGCTGATGGAACGCTGCCGCGCCGCCAAGGAATTGCTGCTGTCCGCCGACGCGCCGGAAAGAACCACCGTCACCCTGCTGGGCGCGGGCTCGCGCCTGATCGGCGGCAGCCGTTCCGCCGATGTCACGCGCGAGGAAGTGGCGGCCTTGGTGGTCGACGGCTTCTTCCCGAAGGGGGAACTGGGCGACACGGCGAAAAAAGGCCGCGCCGGCATCGTCGCATTCGGCCTGCCCTACGCCCAGGATGCGGCCATCACGCGCCACCTGGCCAGCTTTTTGCAGCATGCGGGCGCACTGCCCGATACCTTGCTGCTCAATGGCGGCGTGTTCCGCGCCGACGCGCTGGCGCGCCGCCTGGCCGGCACCCTGGCCCGCTGGCGCGGCGCGCCGCTGACCATCCTGCACAACGACAATCCCGACGTGGCCGTCGCGCGCGGCGCCGTCGCCTACGCGCTGGCCCGGCGCGGCCAGGCGCCGCGCATCGGCGGCGGTTCGCCGCGCAGCTATTTCCTCGTGCTGGGCGAGGCGGGCAAGGAGCAACGCGCCGTGTGCATCCTGCCGCGCGGCAGCGCCAGTGGCGAAGAAATCCGCCTGGCGCAGCGCCTGTTCGCGCTGCGCCTGGGCCGCCCCGTGCGCTTTCACCTGGCCTCCTCCATCGCGGAAACGGGCACGCCGCCCAAGCTGGGCGACATCGTCGACCTGGACGCGGGCGACTACCAGCGCCTGCCGCCCCTGGCCAGCGTGCTGCACGACAAACAGGACGCCGGCGACAAGCGCGAAATCACCGTGCAGCTGGCCACCGTCATGACGGAAGTGGGCACCCTGGAAGTGCACTGCGTGGCGGCACAGGATGCGAGCCAGCGCTGGCTGCTGGAATTCCAGTTGCGCGGCAGCGAGGAAGAGCAAGGCGCCAACGGCAGCGACGGCGACGCTCCCGCCGTCTCGCCACGCGTGAAGGAAGCGGTGGAGAAGATCGAGCGCATCTTCGGCGGCAAGGCGCAAAAGGTGGAAGCCAAGGAAGTGCGCCAGCTGCGCCAGCACCTGGAACGGGGGCTGGGCGGGCGTGAAAGCTGGGACACGCCGCTGCTGCGCCAGCTCTTCGACGCCCTCCTGCTGCGCGCCCGCGGGCGGCGCCGCTCCGCCGAGCATGAGCGGGTCTGGCTGAACCTGGCCGGCTACTGCCTGCGTCCCGGCTATGGCGACGCGCTCGACCCGTGGCGCATCGAGCAGCTGTGGGCCATGTTCGAGCCAGGCGTGCAATTCCACAAGGACAGCCAGGTGTGCGCCGAATGGTGGACCCTGTGGCGCAGAGTGGCCGGCGGCTTGAGCACGGAGCAGCAATTGCGCCTGCTCGACGACTTCGCCTTCAACCTGCAAGCCGATGCGGCGCAGCGCGGCAGTCGCCCCGTCACCCTGGTCAACGGCAGCGACGACGACATGCTGCGCCTGGGCGCCTCGCTGGAGCGCATTCCCGGCGCCTACAAGGCGGAAGTGGGCGCCTGGCTGCTGCAGCGCCTGGACAAGGCCGGCAGGAAGGGGGAGCCGGCGGACACGAACACGCTGTGGGCGCTGGCCCGGGTCGGCGCGCGCCAGCCCTTCCACGGCAGCGCGCACGAAGCGGTCGACAGCGCCACCGTGGCCGAATGGCTGCACGTGCTGCTGGCGCTGGACTGGAAAAAAATCGAACCGGCCGCCTTTGCCGCCACCCACCTGGCGCGCATGACGGGCGACCGCTCGCGCGACGTCGCCGACGACCTGCGCGCCACCATCCTCGCGCGCCTGAAGGCCGTGGGCGCCCCGCCCCTGTGGCTGTCCATGGTCAGCGAAGTGACGCAGCTCGACGAAGCAGTCACCCGGCGCATGCTGGGCGAAGCGCTGCCGCCGGGCTTGAAGCTGATTCGCTGAATCAGGCCGGGGCGCCGCTGCGCGCCCCATGGCGGCGGCGCAAGCCGGCGACGCCGCACAAGCCCAAGCCGGCCAGCAGCATCGCGTAGGTGCCGGGCTCCGGGACGGGGGAGGTGAAAATGGTCAGGGTCGGATTGACGATGCGGTAACTCGCGTAAGCAGGAAGGCTCACGTCATGGCCGTTCACACGGTACTCACCCAACTGTGCGCTAACGTAGCTCATGCCGCTGATAAACAGCGTGAATGGATCCGTCAACGACAGGCCCATTCCTTGCAACAATATATTTTGCGTGCCATCCAGGCTTTGCTGACTGAATGACTCTCCCGCGATGCGCAGCCCATTCGGCTCGGTCAAGGCGCTGACTTCCATCGATCCGCTGTTCATGGCGTTGCCAGGCTGAACCGAGCTGGTGGTGCCAGGCGGCGCCTCGCTCACCTGCAGCACGCCCACCAGCGTGGCAGCAAAGGAAAAGCCCGTCACGCGATACCCGTCACGCACGCTGATATCGAACACGCCTGTGTACAGGTCGCCATTCGACGTGCTCTGTCCTGCGGTATCCATGCTGAGGCTGGTTCCCAGGCTCGTCATGCCAAGTTTCGTGATGCCCCCGGCATCGGATAGGACGGCTACCTTCTGTGCTTGGGTATTGCCATAGTACTCAGGATACTCCGTCATCAAAAAATTGCTGGTTTGCAAAGGTGGCATCGTCAGCTGGGCCTGCGCAGTGTGCATGGACGCAGCGGCCAGCATCACGGTCAAAAAACACAACTGTTTTCGTATCAGATTCATTCGTCGGCTTTCACGGGAAGGGGGAGTGCGAGTACCTGCGGCGCAGGTGATGTCTCACATCAAATTATCAAAAAATTATTTTAAATTAGTAAATAAATAAAAACAACAGTGTTTTTAATTTACTTTCAGATAATTTTGCCTTCCAGCCAGACCTGCCCGGTCCGCGCCCCTTTCCGGGGAATTTACAGCAGCGCCACCGCGAACAGCACCACCGCCAGCGGCGCCTGCACCAGCACGATGCCGGGATGCGTGCGGCGCAGCTGGGCCCAGACGTTCAGGCCCGGCACTTCCTCGTGCGGATGATGGGCTTCGTCGCGCAGCGACATCGCGTGCAGGAACATGCCGGCGATCAGGGGGCCGGGATTGACCCACCAGCCCTGCTCCAGCAAGCCGCGCGACAGGTAGATCGCCACGGCGCCGATGACGAATGGCGACGCCCATACCAGCACCAGCATCAGCCGGATGCCATAGAACTCGGCCAGGGTGCCCATGCGGTGCAGGCGCCCGAAGTCGTGGTCTTCCATGCGCTTGTCGATGGCCAGTTCGGCGCGGCCGTACAAGGTCCACAGGCCGCCGAACAGGCAGCCCAGCAGCACGCCGATGACGATATCGGCCACGAAGACCACGTATTTGTTCACGTCGGCCGTGCCGATCCCCAGCGAAGTATAGGCTGCCGCATGCAGGTGCAGGCCCGCCTGCTCGCCTTCGGCCGTCGTGTAGCGGTCGCGCACGTCGTAGGTGGCGCCCACGAACAGCACTTTCTTGCGCGGCGCATCGGCCGCCACGCCCGCCTTGCCATCGACCAGCCGCACGCCCGTGCGCGTGGGATCGAGAAACGCGGGCGCCACGGCGGCCGGATGGAATGGCGCCGTGACGGCGTTCTGCTCCGCCGCATCCTTGGCGTCGCCGTGGATCACGGGTTCGAAGGCCCAGCGCGCCAACTCCTTTTCGCTGCGCGCGCGCCGCGCCAGCTGGCAGACCCTGTCGGCCAGGCGGTAGCCTTCCTTTTGCTCGGACAGCGCGGCCGGCAAGGGCTGCGCGTCTTCCTGCTGCCGGGCGCCGTGCGCCAGCTCGAACGCCACGGCGGCCAGCACGGGGCTTTTCAGCTCGATGCGCGTGACGGCGCCCATGCGCTCGCGGATGCGCGGGCTGGCGAAATGCACGCCGGCCGCGCAGCGCGCGCGCAGCCACGGCAGGTTCGCGTTCTGGTCCGACTGTTCGGGCAGGATCAGTACCAGCTGTTGGCCAGCGGCGGCCAGCCGGTCGAGCAGCTGGTCCAGCGGCCGTGCATCCGGCGCATGCTGTTCGTAGACGGCCGGCGCCAGGTCCAGGTCGATGGCCAGCACTTGCGCATCGCGCCGCGCCACGTCGGCCAGCAGCTGCTGCAGGCGCGCCCGCTCCAGCGGTTCGCGCTCGTCAAACACCCGCTCGAACGCGGGCTGGTCGATCTCGATGATGCCGGGCCGGTAGGCGGCGCCCGGGTCCTTGCCCCGGTTCAGCAGCTGGCCCTGTTCCGCGCTGGCGCGCAGCATGGCCGCATCGAGCCATTCGAGCACGTGGAACCCTTCCAGCGCCAGCATCAGCGAAGCGATCAGGCTGGCGCCGATCACGTGGTGCAGCAGATGCGTGCCCGTCAGCTTGAATGCCGATCCGACCTGGACGACCGGCCACAGCAGGCGCCGCCACAACGGCGGGGGCGCGGATTCAGCCTGGCTGGTATTCAATATGGATTCCCCTTGACGTCACCACATGATTATTCGTAAAGCAACAATCAATAACAAAAGGAATATGGTATTGCAATTATGCTCAGGCCGCCGCACGGCTGGCATCGGCTGGCGTCACGGGATGCTGGCGGCAATACGCGATGAACTGCGCTGGCGGCAAGGCCCTGGAAAACAGCCAGCCCTGGCCATATTCGACGTCGCGCGCGCGCAGGTAGTCGGCCTGCAGCTGGGTCTCGACGCCTTCGGCGATGATGGCCAGCTGCAGGGTTTGCGCCATGGCGATGATGTGCGAGGTCACGCTGCTCGTCACCGTGTCGCCGCCGATGGTGTCGACGAAGGATTTGTCGATCTTCAGCGCATCGACGGGCAGGTTCTGCAGATACGCCAGGCTGGAATAACCCGTGCCGAAATCGTCGATGGCGACGGAAAAGCCCATGGCCCGCGCCCGCGCCAGCGCATTGCGCGCCGCCGCCACGTCGATGAAGCCCCGTTCCGTCGCTTCCAGCCAGATCTGCCCCGCCGCGATGCCGCTGCCATCGAGCGCCCTGGCCAGCACGTCGAGCAGGCGTCCCGTCTGGATATCGGCAGCGCAGACGTTGATGGCGATGTGCAGCTGGGGCTGAGCCAGCAGCAGCGCGCGCATTTCGCGCACGACGATCTCCACCAGCTGGTCGGTGATCGCTTCGATCAAGCCGCTCTCCTCGGCCTGCGGAATGAAATAATCGGGACGCATCATCGTGCCATCGGGCCGCGGCCAGCGTATCAGCGCTTCGGCGCCCACGCAGGCGCCATCCTTCAAGCGCACCAGCGGCTGGTAATGCACGATGAATTCGCGGTCTTTCAGCGCCTGCGCCATTTCTCCCAGCAGCGACAGGCGGCTGCGCGTCAGCCACACCAGCAGGCTGATGGCCACGGCGGCCAGCAGGAAGCCGAAGGGCAAAATGTACAGCTGTTCGTTGCGCAGCTGCCTGTGCATGCTGCTCTCGGGCGCCAGGCCGACGGTGGCCAGTTCCCCCTTGCGCGCCACGGCTGCCTGCATCCGGTCCGCGCTGGCGATGGCGGGGTCATTGCCCTTGTCGCGCACCAGCTTGCCCACCAGTGCCGCGTCCGGCGCATTTTGGCTGCCCAGCAGCGCGCCGCCCGACGTGGCGACGGCGACCTGCACGTCGGGATCGGCGATGATATCGGCCAGCTGGGCTGGATCGACCAGCACGCGGTGCCGGTCCTTGAACAGGCCGAGCATCGGCTTGCCCATGCCCTTGCCAGCTGCCGGCGGCGTGCGCGTATGCACATCCACGCCGTCTTGCGTGGTGAAGTCGGGCTTGTCGAGGGCGATGGCATTCCCCTTCTCGGCCATGCCCCAGGACGAGCATTTCAGCTTGCCGTCCTCGAAGTAATCGATCTCCTGGACGCTGCGGGCCGCCAGGGTGGACTGGCGCATCAGCGCGATATGCTCGTCGGAACAGGGGCGCATCGTCAGGTTGGCCACGGACGCCAGGGCCGTGCCGATCTCGTCAAACGACTTGCTGGCGCGCGTCATGGCATTGTCGGCCACGCGCTGCAGGCGTATCTGTTCCACTTCCCGTGCCCGCATGCCGGAAAAATGCAGGCTGCCCCAGAAGGACAGCAGCACCACGGCGCTGGCGCAAGCGACTGCCACGGCGACGACTTTTTGACGACGATTCAATGCATCTCTCCTGTTCCATGTGCAAATGGCCCGCACGCGCGGGCCATTCGGCGTTGCTGCGGCGCTTACTTCGGCTTGGCCAGCAGCAGCTTGCCCAGCGCTTCAAACGCGGGCGTGGTGGTCGGGTCGTTGGCCGAGTTGGCCGCCGTCGGCGTGGAGGCAAAGCGCACGATCACCATTTCCGCCTTCGGATCGACGTAGATGCGCTGGCCGTACACGCCGCGCGCCATGTAGGCGCCATGGTCGTTATGCGTGACCCACCACATGTCGCGGTAGCTCCAGCCCTTCAGCAAATCGTAGCCGCCCTTGGCAAACAGCTGCTTGTCGCCGCCGCCGCGGATGTCCGCCACCGCCGCCTTCGGGATGATTTGCTGGCCGTTGTAGCGGCCATCGTTGCGCAGCATCTCGCCAAAGCGCGCCAGGTCGCGCAGGCCGGCGCTCAAGCCGCCGCCGGCAAACGGCGTGCCCGTCGAATCATCCGACATGTAGGCGTCCTGTTCGGCGCCCAGCTTTTTCCAGACATGCTCGGACAGGTAGTCGTTGACGTTCTGTCCCGTGACCCGGGCGATGAGCCAGCCCAGCACGTCGGCATTGACGGTGCGGTAGCCGAATCCCTCGCCATGCTTGCCCTGGTGCTGCACCGTCTGCAAATACTCGAAATAGCTGCGCGGCCCCGCGTAATCCTTGGGTTTGGGCAGCGGATTGCCGGCCGCAGCGTGCTGCCATATCTCGGCGTTCGGATCGGCATAGTCCTCGCTGAATTTCAGGCCGGTGGTCATGTCGAGCACCTGGCGCACGGTGGCATCGCCAAACGCCGACTTGGCCAGCTCGGGAATATAGTCGGCCACCAGCTTGTTCGGATCGAGCCGGCCTTCGGCCACCAGCGCCGCGCCCAGGGTACCCATCACGGATTTGGTCACCGACATGGCGCCATGCTGGCCGCTGTCCTTCAACACGCCAAAGTAACGCTCATACACGATGCGTCCCCGGTGCAGCACCACGATGCCGTCCGTGTAGTTGGCGCCCAGCGACTGCTCCCAGGTCATGCTGTCCTTGCTGCCCAGCGGCGTGAAGCGCAGGCTGTCGATATCCTTGCGCAGCGCGCGCTGCAGGGGCAGCGGCGCTCCCAGGCCGCGCGACACGTTCACCGTCGGCATCAGCTGGCGGAAGTGCGACACGCTCCAGCGCAGCTGCGGGAAATTGAAATAGCTGCCATCGTCGAAGCGGATGATCTTGTCGGCCGGCGGCGGCGAACCCACCATCCATTTCAATGCGGCCGGGTCGCTTGCCGCCGCCGACAGCGGCGCGGCATTCGGTGCGGCAGCCGCTTCGGCGGCGTGCGCGCCGGCAGGCATGCCGCCCGCTGCGAGGGCCATGCAGCCGGCCGCCAGGGCCATGCGTTTGATCTTGGGCAGTACGTTCATGCGGTGCTCTCCTGTAATTAGCAATTCAATACAAATATCTTCAATAAATCCAGACCACATTCGCCAGCCAGCCCGTCCAGGTCCTGGCTTGCCCCCCTACCAACTGGTTGACGCCGGACTGCGCGAACGAGGCGCTCGCACTCAGGGTCAGATAAGTATTCGGATTGACGACGCGCACGTACTTGACCAGGAGATCGTTCGCCAGCATCGGGCGCAGCACGCCCGAGATCACCACCGGCGTATCGCCAGGCACGTCGAGGCGCGTGGCCTGGCCGAACTGCAGCGGGCTGCCCATCTGGTTGGCGCGCACCTGCGCCAAGTAGGCGATCACGGTATCTTTTGGCGAAGGGTGCAGTTCGATCGTGGCCTGCAGTGCATTCACGTTGGCGTTGACGAAGACCCAGGTGGCCTTGCTGCCCGACGCCCAGGCGCCCGGCGTGCCCTCGTAGAACAGCGGGTCGAAACGTTCATTGCGCGCCGTGCGCGGATCGTCGCCCGAAAAGCTCTGGTAGCCCAGGGTGAACTTCGGCGTCCACGCCACGTCGGGCAGCGTAAAGCCCCCTTCCGTGCGCCAGCCCCAGGCCCGCATCGGCTCGCGCGTATTCCATTCGCGCGCGGCATCAAAGCCGAACCAGCCTTTGGGCAGCATCGCGGGCAAAAGCGGAACGCGCGCATAGCCATACACGAACTGCAAATCCTTGCGGCCATCGGCGATCGCCAGCGGCGCGCCGATGCCGCCCGGCGCCGCCTGCGGATAGGCGGCGCGCGAACGGGGCACCTTGCCATAGGCAATGCCTGCCTTGCGGTCATCGGCCAGCGTGTAGCTGGCATCGACGCCCACCAGGCGCGTGCCGCTATCATTGTCGGGGTTTTCATTCGGGTCCAGGTAGAACGCCTGGGCGCTGAAGGCATCGTGGCTGACCTTGGCCACCACGGAATTCTGGAAGGCCTTGCGTGGCCCCAGTTTCAGCGCGCCGCGGTCAAAACCGTTCGCGCCGCCATTGGCGATCAGCATGCCCGTGCCCAGCGTGAAATTCTGCGCGCCGGCCGACAGGTCCAGGCGCGTGCCGGCGCCACCCAGCGGCATGCGGATGCCGGCGACGAATTCCTCGATCGAGATGCGGCCCGTATCGCCCGCGCCGAACGGATCGTGACGCACCGTGCCCGAGGCCACGGCGGACACGCGCGCATACAGCTGCTTTCCATCGGCGAGATTGCGCTTGAAACCGAGCCCCGGCTTGACGTAGAACTCGTACCAATAGGGATGGAAATCAAAGTCTGGATCGCGCACGGGAGTACTCGACAACTTCCAGAACAGATTGCGTTCGCCGGCGATCTGCACGCCCGCCTCCATGGAGCGCAGCGCTTGCCAGTCCGCGCCGACGGCCGGTTCGGCAGCGGCGCGCCGGGCCACTTCCTTTTCCACCGCGCCCTGGCCATCCGGGTCCAGCTGGCCGGCGGCGCCGCAGGCGGCGCTCCACCCCAGCAGGGCCAGCACGGCCGAGCGGCGCACGAGGAACATCGCTTGCGTTGCCATAGGTATCCCTTGCGATCGGCCTTCAGATGTGAGCGAATGTTATCAGAGATACTTTTTTTTATTGTTGTAAAGCATCCTATTGTGCGGAGCCGCCGCGCTTGCCCTCGCGGGGCGACATCCGCCGCGCTTGCCAAGCTTCCGGGCTGAGACGAACGTCTCATGGCCGGCCCATGCTGCGGCGCGCCATGCACGGAACAGCACTTCGTGCTACAAACGGGAATCCGCAAAAAAACACCAGAGCCACGGGAGCGCGCCATGCCATACGTTCGCCAGACCAGCCATCTCGACCGCGTGCGCGACCTGATCGCCGGCAGGGTCGTCAATCCGGGCATCGATGCGGCCCGGCTGGCCTCGTCCTACCGGCGCGCGCTGGACGATTACCGGCTCGATCCCGCCTCGACGACGGGACCGCGCATCCTGACGGGCGCCGAACTGCGCGCCGTGCAGCAGTCGGAGGAAAACTTCCTGCGCTCCACGGGCCAGTGCCTGCCACGCCTGCACGCCATGGTGCGCGAGGCGGGCTACTGCGTCATCCTGGCCAACGCGCATGGCGTGACGATCGATTACGCGGTCGACACGGACCAGCGCAAGGATTTCAAGAAGGCGGGCCTGTACCCGGGTTCGTGCTGGTCGGAAGACGAGGAAGGCACGTGCGGCATCGCTTCCGTGCTGCTCGACCACGAAGCCATCACCGTGCACAAGACCGACCACTTCCGCGCCGCCTTCACGGGCCTCACCTGCAGCGCGGCGCCCATCTTTTCGCCGCACGGCGAGTTGATCGGCGTGCTCGACGCGTCGGCATTGAGTTCGCCCGACGCGCGCGACAGCCAGCGCCTGGTGAACCAGCTGGTGCGGCAAAGCGCCACCCTCATCGAGGATGGTTTTTTCCTCAAGTCCTACGGCCATTGCAGCATCCTGCTGGCGCACCGCAACCGCCATTTCGTCGAAGTGCAGCCGGAGATGCTGATCGCCATCGATGAACATGGCAGCATCGTCGCCGCCAACCGCTGCGCGCGCGACGTCATCGCGGGCCTGGGCGCCCTGCCCCGTGCCGTCGGCGAGGTGCTGGAAGTGCGCACGGAGCGGCTGTTCGATGCGCGCGCCGGACGCAATCTGCTGTCGCTGCGCCTGGCCGGCGGCGGCAGCTGGCTGCATGCGCGCCTGCGCGCGCCGCTGCGCCAGGCCAGCATGCCTGCGCGTAGCGGCAGCGCGGCCCCGGCGCCGCCGGAGGTGGCCGCTGTGCCGGAATACACGTCGCTGGAACTGGCCGAACGCACGCGCATCGTCCAGGCCATGAACGCGGCCAAGTGGCGCCCGCTGCAGGCGGCGGCCATGCTGGGCCTGTCGCGCGCCACCCTGTACCGGCGCATCAAGCACCTGAAAATCGTGCCGCCGCACCGGCAATGAGCGCGCGCTGAAGCAATCGGCGCACTGAGACTTCCGTCTCAATCGCCGCCATGCTGCGCTGCAGGATGCGGCGCCAAAACGCCGGTGTTACAACATCGTCAGCGGCAGCACAGCCGCATCCCATCATAAAGTCATCAGACTTGGAGGAGACACGATGCATACCGATACCAACCCGCACGACCTGGCCGTGGCCGGCGTCCTGGAGCAGCTCGAAGGCGCCTTGCGCGCCAACGACGGCACGGGCGCCGCGCACCTGTTTGAAAGCGACGGCTACTGGCGCGACCTGGTGCTGTTTACCTGGAACCTGAAAACCCTGGAGGGGCGCGAGCAGATCGCCGCCATGCTGGCCGCGCAGCTGGGCGCCGTGCAGCCGGTCGCCATCCGCATCGCCGACGGCGAACATGCCAGCGAAGCCGGCGGCGTGCTGCAATGCTGGATCAACGTGGAGACCCGTGCCGGACGCGGCGCGGGCTTCATCCGCATCCGCGACGGCCGGATCTGGACCCTGCTCACCACCATGGGAGAATTGAAGGGTTTCGAGGAAGCCAGGGGCGTGCGCCGGCCCATGGGCGCCGAACATGGCGCGCGCACGGACCGCCGCAGCTGGCTGGAGCACCGCGAGCACGATGCAAAGGAGCTGGGCTACGCGCGCCAGCCCTACTGCGTCATCATCGGCGGGGGCCAGGGCGGCATCGCGCTGGGCGCGCGCCTGCGGCAATTGAACGTCCCCACCATCATCATCGAGAAGAACGCGCGCCCCGGCGACAGCTGGCGCAAGCGCTACAAGTCGCTGTGCCTGCACGACCCCGTCTGGTACGACCACATGCCCTACATCCCCTTCCCGGACAACTGGCCCGTCTTCACGCCGAAGGACAAGGTCGGCGACTGGCTGGAAATGTACACCAAGGTGATGGAACTGAACTACTGGGGTTCGACCTCCTGTGAATCGGCCAGCTTCGACGAGGCCACGGGCGAGTGGACGGTGCAGGTGCTGCGCGAGGGCCAGCCCGTCACCCTGAAGCCGCAGCAGCTGGTGCTGGCGACAGGCATGTCGGGCAAGGCCAGCATGCCGAAGTTCAAGGGCATGGATGTGTTCCAGGGCGAGCAGCAGCACTCGTCGCAGCATCCGGGACCGGACGCCTATGCCGGCAAGAAGGTGGTGGTCATCGGCGCGAACAATTCGGCGCACGACATCTGCGCCGCCCTGTGGGAAGCGGGCGTGGACGTGACCATGGTGCAGCGCTCGTCGACGCATATCGTCAAGTCCGATTCCTTGATGGACCTGGCCCTGGGCGACCTGTATTCGGAACGGGCGCTGGCGGCCGGCATGACGACGGCGAAGGCCGACCTGACGTTCGCCTCGATCCCGTACAAGATCCTGGCCGACTTCCAGAAGCCCGTCTTCCAGGCCATCCGCGAGCGCGACGCGGCCTTTTATGCGCGCCTGCAGGAACGGGGCTTCATGCTGGACTTTGGCGACGACGATTCGGGCCTGTTCATGAAATACCTGCGGCGCGGCTCCGGCTACTACATCGACGTGGGCGCTTCCGAGCTGGTCGCCGACGGCAAGATCAAGCTGAAAAGCGGCGTCGGCGTGCAGGAGCTGAAAGCCCATTCCATCGTGCTGTCCGACGGCACCGAACTGCCGGCCGACCTGGTGGTGTACGCCACCGGCTATGGCTCCATGAACGGCTGGGCGGCCGACCTGATCTCGCCGGAAGTGGCGAACAAGGTGGGCAAGGTGTGGGGGCTGGGATCAAGCACGACAAAGGACCCGGGCCCGTGGGAAGGCGAGCAGCGCAACATGTGGAAACCCACGCAGCAGCAAGCCTTGTGGTTCCACGGCGGTAACCTGCACCAGTCGCGCCACTACTCGCAGTACCTGTCGCTGCAGCTGAAGGCGCGCATGGAAGGCTTGCCTACCCCCGTGTACGGGCAGCAGGAGGTGCACCACCTGGCGTGATCGTAACCAGCAACCCGTGCAGGTCGGATTAGCGCGGGAAGCGCGTAATCCGACACATTGCTGGCGGCTCATGCCGGATTACGTGCGGCTTTGCCGCGCTAATCCGACCTACCAATGAAAAAAAAATGGCGACGGACCGAAGTCCGCCGCCATTTTGCATCATGCAGCCAACAATTACTGCTTGATCGCTTCGATCGCGAACGTCAGGGTCACGTCATCGCTGACGGCTGGCGCATATTTGCCGGCGTTGAATTCCGAGCGCTTGATCTTGGCCGTGGCGTTGGCGCCGCAAGCGTCTTTTTTCAGCATCGGGTGCGGTGCGCAGGTGAACGAGGTGACGGTCAGGGTCACTGGCTTGGTCACGCCTTTCAGGGTCAGGTTGCCTTCCACGGACGCCAGCTTGTCGCCGTCAAAATTGAACTTGGTCGATTTGTAGGTGGCGACAGGGTATTTGGCCGTGTCGAGGAAGTCTTCGCCCTGGATGTGCGAGTTGAACAGGGTCGAACCCGTGTCGACGGACTTGGTGTCGATCAGGACTTCGACGGCGCCCGTCTTGGCGGCGCGGTCCAGGGTGATCTTGCCGGTGGTGTTATTGAAACGGCTTTGCTGCGTCGAGAAACCCATGTGGGTGTACTCGAAACGGGGGAAGGTGTGGCTGCCATCGATGACATAGACTTCAGGCGCGGCGACGGCGGACAGCGAGATGCCGGCGGCGGCGATAAAAGCGAGCAGTTTTTTCATTGTGGGTTCCTGATAGGGAGTGGAGGATGTCAAAACCGCAACCGGCTGCAGGCGAACGATGCATGCGGACGATTGTCTGGCTTCAGTTGCAACAATTATGCATGGCATGAAGATCGATGTAAAACGGAAAATATACCTAGTTAGCATCGAAAAAATCGATAATAACGGGGATTGTGTCCGCGACAGCGCCTTCTGCTGCCGATTATTGTCCGCATCGGCAAAAATATCCAGCGATATCCAGCGGTATCCCCTCTCGCGGATGAGAATGATTCTTGTTATTATTTGATGGTCTTGCTATCATGGCGGGCTTTGATAACGGGGAAACGCGCGGTGCTTGAACGCTATTACCAGGAATTGCTGCGCCTGATTTCGCGCTCCACCGGCTGCCGCGACAAGGCGCAGGACGTGGTGCAGGAAGCCTACGCCCGCATCCTGGCGCGCAAGCCGCAAGGCGGCGCCCCCGCCCTGCGCGGCGACGCGGCGCCCGACAGCGGCCAGCGCGCACTGCTTTACGTGACGGCGAAAAACATCGCCATCGACGAACAGCGATTGCACCAGCGCCGGCCGCACGACGATATCGACATGCCCGCTTTCCAGCTGCGCGCGCCGCGCGCGGACGAACCGGAACAGCGCCTGCACGACCGGCAAACCTTGGAGCGCCTGCTGGCCATCATCGAAGCCTTGCCGCCGCGCTGCCGCCAGGCCTTCGCGCTGTACAAATTCGATGGCCTGAGCCAGATCGAGATCGCCGCGCAGATGGGCATCTCCATCAACATGGTGGAAAAACATATCATCAATGGCATGCTGGCCTGCAAAAAAGGCTTGCCCGAACGCGACACTGGAAAGCACAGCGCATGAAACCCCACCCGATTCCGGCAGACGACATCGACTTCCAGGCCGCGCAATGGCTGCTGCGCCACGATGCGGGACTGGCCGCGCCGGACCTGGCGGCGCTGCACGCCTGGCTGGCCGCCGATCCCCGCCACCAGCACGCCTGGGATGCGCTGGCCCGCACGGACGCGCTGCTGGCCAGCCTGCCCGCCCAGCGCGTGGCCGCCTTCAGCCAGCCAGTCCTCTTGGCAGCGATGCCGGCGCCGGCATCGCTGCTGCGGCGCCTGGCGAATGCGCACCTGGCCGCCCGCCGCCTGCCGCGCGGCGCGCTGGCCGGCGGCTGCCTGCTGCTGTGCGGCCTGCTGGCCTGGCCGCTGGCCGGCCACCTGCGCCAGCCCGGCTTCCAGCACGATTACAGCACGGCACGCGGCCAGTTCGCCACGCAGATCCTGCCCGATGGCAGCCGCATCGAACTAGATAGCGGCAGCGCCGTCGACGTGGCCCTGTACCGCGACCGGCGCAGCGTGCGCCTGCTGCGCGGCCAGGCCATGTTCCACGTGCACGCCGACCCGGCGCGTCCGTTCCAGGTACAGGCGGGAGCGGCCACGGCCACGGTACTGGGCACGCATTTTGCCGTGCGCCACGTGGGCAGCGCCACCCAGGTCAGCGTGGCGCAGGGCACGGTGCGCGTGGACGGCGAAGACGGCGCACCCGGCGCCGTGCTGCGGGCGGGCGACGCCGTCACCGTCACGCCGCAGGGCGTGCAAGCGCTGGCGAAGGTGAATGCGCAAGCGGTGGGCAACTGGCGCACAGGGCGCCTCGATTTCGAGGATGCCACCCTGGCCGAGGCGCTGGCCGAGTTCGAGCGCTATGGCGATTCGGGCCTGGCGCTCGACGATCCGGCCCTGGCCGGCCTGCGCCTGAATGGCAGCTTCGACGCACAGCTGCCGGCGCAATTTGCCGCCGCCCTGCCGCTGGCCCTGCCCGTGCGCCTCGTGCGCCAGGGCGGCAAGCTGCATATCCTCGCCCGCTGATTGATTGCGCATGCTGCGAAATAAAATCACTGCGCACGTCAGGGTAAATGATACTCATTCGTTTTAACTATGAATGATCACCACATCACCATAGGAAAAACATGCACACGTCTCCCTCGCGCCCTCCCTTGCACGCCCGCCTCTCGCCCCTGTTCCTGGCCATCGGCCTGGCCTTCGCCACGCCCGCCCTGCATGCCGCCGCGCCGGCGGCGCAGGTGGAATGGCGCATCCCCGCCCAGCCCCTGAACCGCGCCCTGAATGAACTGGCGCGCCAGGCCGGCATGGTGCTGCTGGCCGACGCGCGCCTGACGGAAGGCCGCCACAGCACGCCGCTGCAGGGCCGCCATTCGCTGCCCGACGCGCTGCGCCAGCTGCTGGCCGGCAGCGGCCTGCAGGCGCAGCTGCAGGGCGGCACGACCATCATCATCAGCGCACCGGCACCCGCCACGGCCGGCGCCGGCGCCGTGCAGATCGGCACCCTGCGCGTGAATGGCCAGGGTGGCAGCGCCACGTTCGAGGCGGAGGACACGGACCCGGCCGACCTGCCCTACCTCACGCCGGCCGCTTCCGTGCATATCGGGCGCGAACAGATCGAGCGCTTCCGCGGCACGTCGCCCGCCGACATCTTCAAGGGCGTGGCCGGCGTGCAGGTGGGCGACAGCCGCAACAGCGGCGCCGTCGACGTCAACGTGCGCGGCATGCAGGGACAGGGCCGCGTGCCCGTGCTGATCGACGGCAGCCTGCAATCGTCGACCGTCTACCGCGGCTACGCGGGCATCGCCGACCGCAGCTACATCGACCCGGACCTGATCAGTTCCATCCGCATCGACAAGGGCCCCAACCTGTCGGCGCAGGGCGCCGGCGCCATCGGCGGCATGGTCAGCATGCAGACACTGCGCCCCGAAGACATCCTGCTGGCGGGCCAGCGCACGGGCGCGCGCCTGCGCGGCGGCATCCAGGACAACAGCGTCACGGCGCCCGATGATTTCGGCAGCGCGCCGCGCACGCACCGCAACAAGCTGGGCGACCCGCGCAGCGGCTTTGGCAGCATCGCCGTGGCCACGCGCCAGGACGACTACGATCTGCTGGCAGCCATCAGCCACCGCAGCATCGGCAATTATTTTTCCGGCACGCGCGGTTTCGAGCGCTACCAGCTGCCCAATGCATGGGGCGGCGACGATGGCGTGACGCAGTTCTTCAAGAAGGGCGATGAAGTGCTCAACACGGCCAACCGCACCACTTCGGCCCTGTTGAAGGCCAACCTGCGCCTGCCGCGCGAGCAGAAGCTGGAGCTGGGCTACCGCTATTTCGACAGCAGCTACGGCGAAATCATGCCGTCGCAAATCTACCGCAACAGCACCGGCAGCATCCCCCAATGGGAACCGAGCCAGGTGCGCACCAACGCGCTGACGGCGCGCTACGAGTGGCAGCCGGCAGGCCAGAACCTCATCGATCTGAAGGCCAACCTGTGGCTGACGGACATGCAGAGCAAGTCGCGCAATGGCGATATCTTCAGCAATCCGCTGGAAGGCAAGCCCAATCCGGGCGACCACGAATGCAAGGAATGCGTGGAAGTGCTGTACCTGGCGAAGAACCAGGCGCGCCGCGTCGGCGCCGACCTGGCGAACACCTCGCGCGTCGCCACCGGCCTGGGCGCGCTCAAGCTGGACTACGGCCTGTCGCTGCAAAATGAAGATATCGGCCCGGCCGACAGCGTGCGCATCCTCGATGAAGACTTGAACGCCAATCACACGCTGCGCAACGGCAAGCGCCACGAGCAAAGCGTGTTCGCCTCGCTGCAGTGGCAGGCCCGCGACTGGCTGACCGTCGACGCGGGCGGGCGCTTCCAGCGTTTCGACACGCGCGACCGCAACCGCCGCGCGGAGCAGCAGTACCATCCGCAGGGCTGGCAATGGGTCACCATGTGGGACAAGGACGGCGAGCAGATCGGCGCGGCGAAGTGGTACCAGGATGCCCAGGGCCAGTTCACGCCCGCCACCAATCCCGCGCTGGTGGGCGGCATGGTGGAAAACTATGGCGCCGAGCCGGCGCCGCTGGACGTCTCGCGCGTCGATGACTGGAGCGGCAACGGCTATGTCTTCCGCGATGCCATCCCCGGCCTGTTCAAGTACAGCACGCCGATCCGCCGCAAGGACCACGGCTTTTCGCCCACCTTCGCCCTGACGGCGCGCCTGTCCGACGGCGTCAGCCTGTTCCTGCGCGACGCGCGCGGCTTGCGCATGCCCAGCCTGTACGAATCGACGATGGGCTTTTCGGCCACGTACTCGTCGCCGCTCAAGCCCGAGCGCAGCCATAACCGCGAAGTGGGAGTGAGCCTGGTGCAGGATGGCGTGTGGAGCGCCGCCGACAAGCTGCGCCTGCGCCTGTCGTACTTCGACAACGTCACGCATGGCTACATCACGCGCCGCCCGATACCCGACCTGCCGGCCTACGCGCAGAATTTCTCGATGGCGAACACGGACAAATACAGCGTTTCGGGCATCGAGCTGCAGTCGGCGTATGACCGCGGCGCGGTGTTCGCCGATTTTTCCGGCACCTGGAACCGCAAGACGCTGATCTGCGACGCGGCCACGGCGGCCTACCTGCGCAAGGCCAGCAGCTGGAAATCCGACATTTGGAACACGCCCGACTGCTCGCCCGTCGGCTTTACCAGTTCCTACGTGAGCAATCATATCCAGCCCAAGCTGAGCGCCAACCTGACCCTGGGCACGCGCTGGCTGCAGGAAAAGCTCACGGTCGGCACGCGCCTGACGCACGTGGGCCATCCGCTGGCGCGCCAGGACGACAAGGCCGTGTGGCAGACATGGACGGGCACCTCGCCGCAGGTGCTGACACAGGCCTACACCCTGGCCGACCTGTTCGCCAGCTACAAGATCACCCCCAGCGCCACCCTCGACGTGGCGCTGGACAACCTGACGGACCGCTACTACCTCGATCCGCTGACCCTGAGCCTGATGCCGGGACCGGGCCGCACGGCACGCGTCACCCTCGGCATGCGATTTTAATGTGATTCATCCTTATAATAGAAAGCAGAAACGACCCATCATGAATGCAGCAAGCGATACCACCAGCACCCTGAACGCCGTCCCGACCAACCCCGCGCCGACCCGCAGCCAGCGCCTGAAAGCCGACACCATGGCCACCCACGACTTGCTGGACCAGCGCATCATGGCCAGCGCGCCGTTCTCCAGCCGCGAGAATTACGCGCGCTTCCTGCAGGCGCAGTACGCGTTTCTGCGCGACGTCGACGCGCTGTACGACAACGCCCAGCTGGCCGCGCTGCTGCCCGACCTGGAACAGCGCCGCCGCTACGACAGCATCGCCGCCGACCTGCGCGACCTGGCCGCCGACCTGCCGGCCGACGCGGCCACGCCGCCATTCGACGCGCAGCTGGACCTGGCCACGGCGCTGGGCTGGCTGTATGTCAGCGAAGGCTCGAAGCTGGGCGCCGCCATCCTGTACAAACTGGCGGGCAAGATCGGCCTGGACGAACACCATGGCGCGCGCCACCTGGCCGGCCATCCGGACGGACGCGCGCGCCACTGGCGCGACTTCACGTCCGTGCTCGATACGGCCATCCTCGACGACGCGGGCGAAGCGCGCGTGATCGACGGCGCGCGCGCCGCGTTCCTGCGCATGCACGGCCACGTGGAGGCTTGCGCCTGATGGAGGAGCCAGTCATCCAGGCCCGCGCGGAAGCGCACACGGCACGCCTGCGCCGCTGGGCGTGGACGGCCGCCGGCATGCTGATGGTGGCGCTGGGCGTGATCGGCGCCATGCTGCCCGTCATGCCGACGACGATCTTCCTGATCCTGGCGCTGGCCTGCTTCAGCCGCGCCTCGCCGCGCCTGGAGCACTGGCTGCTGCACCATCCGCGCTTCGGCGCGCCCCTGCGGCAATGGCGCGAACACCGCGCCGTGTCGCGCCGCGGCAAGGCCATGGCTTGCCTGGGCATGGCCATCGGCTTTGTCGCCATGTGCCTGGGCCACCCGCCCTGGTGGGTCATCGCCATGGTCGGCGCGATGGAAATCGCCGTCATCATCTATCTGCTGCGCCGGCCGAATGGACCGCCACCGGCGGCCAGCGAGCATCCGGCGGCGCCCACGGACTGGCGCCGCCCCCTGACGATCGCCACCGTCTTCGCCATGCATGGCGCCCTGCTGGGCTGGGCCCTGTACCAGCGCGCGCCCGCCGCTCCCGTGCTGGCCATGGTGCCCGCTGCCACGCAGCCGGCCATGCTGCTGTTCCTGCCCGCCGCCGCCCCGCCCCGTCCTGTGGAGCAGAATCTTGCTGAACAGGTCAGCGCGGCCGCCGCGCCATCCGCCGCCATGGCCAAAAAGGCAGCGCCGGCCATCCGCCAATTCGTCCTGCCGCAGCCCGAGGCGGCCCCCATGCCGCCGCAGGCCGAGAGCATCACGGCCATCGCCGAGGTGCGCCATGCGCCCGTCACTCCCGCGCCGGCAGCGGCGCCTTCCGTCGCGGCGGCGCCGCCCTCGCCCGCCCTGCCGCCGGCGCCGCAGGAGCTGCGCAGCGGCGCTTCGAGCTGGGAAGGCAAGGTGCTGGCGCGCATGGAACGCTTCCGCCGCTATCCGACGGCGTCGCGCGCCAGGCAGGAAACAGGCGTGGTGTATCTGCGCTGCCGCATCGACCGCGACGGCCAGGTGCTGGCCGCCGCCGTGGAGCACAGTTCCGGTTCGCCCGCGCTGGACCAGGCCGCGCTGGACACTTTGCAACGCGCCGCGCCGCTGCCGCGCATCCCCAAGGAACGGCCGGATCCGCTCGAATTGTCGATTCCCGTCGAATTTTCTATCGGCTGACGGCCAAACAGCCACTTTTGCTCTTGCAAAACATCCATATAGACATTATTTGCATATTCAAAGCAAGATTCTGTCGTAGGAGTAATAACACGATCGGAGGTATACTACGCAACCGACGTTACAGGCCGGGCGATTTGGCCCGATTTCGCTTCATGTCAACTGCCTGCAACGGTCCAATAAAAAAGGAAACACTGCATGACCACACCACACCGTACGCCGGTGATTCGCATTGATGGCGCGAACAAGACCTTCGCGCTGACCAAGGGCGAACAATTCCACGCGGTCAAATCGGTCACGCTGGAAGTCTATCCCGGTGATATTTTCGGCCTGATCGGCAAGAGCGGCGCCGGCAAATCGACTTTGCTGCGCCTGATTAACCTGCTCGAGCGCCCTGACAGCGGCACCATTACCGTGGCCGGCCGCGAGCTGACCAGCCTTGGCAAGCGCGACTTGCGCGACGCGCGCCAGAATATCGGCATGATTTTCCAGCAATTCAATTTGCTGCAAAACGCCAGCGTCTTCGACAACGTCGCCTTCCCGCTGAAAATCCATGGCACGGCCAAGGGCGAGCAGATCGCCGCGCGGGTCGAGGAATGCCTGGCGCTGGTGGGCCTGTCCGACAAGCTGCACAGCTATCCGGCGCAGCTGTCGGGCGGCCAGAAACAGCGCGTGGCGATCGCCCGCGCCCTGGCCAGCCACCCGGACGTGCTGCTGTGCGATGAGCCGACGTCCGCGCTGGACGCGGAAACCACGCGCGCCCTGCTCGACACCCTGCGCGACATCAATGCGCGCCTGGGCGTGACCATCGTCATCGTCAGCCATGAGCTGTCGGTGCTGGGCGCCATCTGCAACCGCGTGGCCGTCGTGGAAAACGGCGCCATCGCGGAACAATTCGATTTGAGCGACACGGCCACCCCGCGCAAGACGGCGCTGGGACGCGAGCTGGCTTACTACGGCACCGAGGCGTTTGAAGCCACCGCCTGGAAGGATGCAACACATGTTTGAAGAATCGATCAATAACGTCATCAACCTGCTGCCGGAAATCTGGGTGGCGCTGGGCCAGACCATGACGATGCTGGGCATTGGGCTCACTGCCGCCATCCTGATCGGCGGGCCGCTGGGCATCCTGCTGTTCCTCGTCTCGGAAGGCCAGTCGCTGGAAAACCGCCCGCTGTCGATGATCCTCGGCTGGCTGGTGAACACCGTGCGCAGCTTCCCCTTCATCATCCTGCTGGTGGCCCTGACGCCGTTTACGCGCATCATCGCCGGCACCTCGATCGGCCCGCTGGCCGCTGCCGTGCCTTTGTCATTCGCCGCCATTCCCTACCTGGCGCGCCTGGTGGAACAGAACCTGCGCGAAGTGCCGCGCGGCGTGATCGAGGCGGCGCATGCCATGGGCGCCTCGGAAATGCAGATCATCTTCCGCGTGCTGCTGGTGGAGGCGCGCTCCGGCCTGGTGCTGGCCCTGACCGTGCTGTCGATCAGCTTCCTGTCGTATTCGGCCGTGGCCGGCGTGGTGGGCGGCGGCGGCATCGGCGACCTGGCCATCCGCTACGGCTACTACCGCTTCGAGACGGACATCATGGTCGCCACCGTGGCCATCCTGATCGTGCTGGTGCAAACCATCCAGTTCGCCGGCACGCGCATCGCCAAGCGCCTCGACAAACGTTAATCCATATTCAGAACAAGGAAACACATGAACCATATCCGCCGCAACCTGCTCCTGGCCGCCGCCAGCCTGGCCTTCGCCGCCGCTGCCCACGCCAAGGACCCGAAAGAAATCGTTATCGGCACCAGCTCCGGCCCGTATTCGGACCAGCTGAAGCTGGGCATCAAGCCTATCCTGGAAAAACAGGGCTACAAGGTCAAGATCGTGGAATTCAACGACTACGTGCAGCCGAACTACGCGCTGGCCGAAGGCTCGCTGGACGCCAACGTGTTCCAGCACATCGTGTACCTGACCAAGTTCGCCACCGATAACAAGCTGCCATTGAGCCCCCTGATCACCGTGCCGACCACGCCGATCGCCCTGTACAGCAGCAAGCACAAGTCGCTGGCCGAGGTAAAGAACGGCGCCACCATCACCATGCCGAACGACCCGACCAACCAGGCGCGCGCGCTGGTGGTGCTGGCCAAGATGGGCTGGATCAAGCTCAAACCCAACGTCGACCCGCTGCGCGCGTCCGAACGCGACGTGCTGGAAAACCCGAAGAAGCTGAAACTGGTGCCGCTGGAAGCGGCGCAGCTGCCACGCTCGCTGGCCGACGCCGACTACGCTTTCGTCAACGGTAATTTCGCCCTGGCCGCCGGCATGAAACTGACCACCGCCCTGGCCGTGGAAAAGATCTCGGACAGCTACATCAACCTGGTGGCCATCCGCACGGCCGACAAGGGCAAGCCATGGGTCAAGGACCTGGAAGCGGCCTACCGCTCGCGCGCCTTCCTCGACGCGACCAACAAATACCTGGCCGGCTATGAAAAGACGGACTACCAGCTGGCGCTGGAAAAGACGCTGAAAAAATAAGCGCTGCCTGACATATAAAAAAGGACGGCCGGGTTTGCACCTGGCCGTCCTTTTTTTTTCGCCCGCGCTATGCGGGCATCTTCACCACTTAGAAACGGTAGCCCACGCCCACGCCGATCAGCAGCGGATCAACCTTGACTTCGCTGGCCTTGGCGCCGCTGATGAAGACGTCGCTGCGGATCTGCACTTTCTTGATGTCGAAGTTCAGCGACCAGTTCTTGTCGAGCTTGTAGTCGACGCCCGCTTGCAGGGCGAAGCCCCAGCTGTCGTGTTCCAGGCGGCCGGCGCCGTTCAGCAATTTGACGTCGGAAATATTCGTGTAGTTCACGCCGGCACCCACGTAAGGGCTGAACTGTTTTTCCGGCATGAAGTGATATTGCAGCGACAGGGTCGGCGGCAAGTGCTTGAAGGTACCGATATTGTTACCATCGAGCTTGACGTCATGCTTTTGCGGATATGTCAGGATCAGCTCGGCAGCGATATTGGGCGTAAAGAAATACGAGATATCGATTTCAGGAATCGTCTTGCTGCTGACATGCAAACGGTCGGATGCGCCGACGCCGCCGATCGGAGCAGACTTGTCGGCCGGGTCGATGTGCACGGCACGGGCACGGACCAGCCATGGGCCTTCCTGTGCCATGGCGTTACCGGCGAATGCGCCGATGGCGGCCAAGACGATTGCTGCTGCAGTTGCGGACTTTTTCATTCTGGTTCCCTCTTTTTGTCGTTAAGTAACGCTGCGAAGTCTAAGAGTGCAGCGCAACAAAAACTTTGATCCACATCAAATAGGGCCAGATGGCATGAAAGCAGGGATTTTTTCCTTTGCCCAAGTCAAGAAATGCCGCACTGCAAAACTACGCATTGCAGAACTACGCATTGCAGGCCTAACTTAGTGAGGCGAACAAGCCGGCGACCCAGTCGGCAAATACGCGCACGCGCGGCGACAGTTGCCGGTGATGGGGGTACAGCACCGACACGGGCAACGGATCGGGGCGCAGGGGCGCCAGCACTTCGACCAGTTCGCCCGTCGCCAGCGCCTGCTCCAGGTGATAGCGGGGCGCCTGGATCAAACCCATGCCGGCGCGGCAGCAGGCGTGGTACGCATCGGCATTGTTGACGGAAACCGTGCCCGGCAAGGACACGCTGTGGCGCTGGCCGTCCAGCTTGAAATCGAAGGGCCAGACCTTGCCCGTCTGGGCGGAAAAGAAATTCACGGCGCGGTGGCCATCCAGTTCGGCCAGGGTGCGCGGCGTGCCATGCGCGGCCAGGTAGGCGGGACTGGCGCACGTCAGCTGCTCCAGCCGCGCCACGCGGCGCGCCACCATGGACGAATCGCCCAGTTCGCCCACGCGCAGCACGCAGTCGACGCCTTCGCGCACCAGGTCGACGAGGCGGTCGCCCATGCCGATTTCCAGCTCGATCAGCGGATGGCGGGCGCAGAACTGGCCCAGCACGGGCATGACGAAATGCATGGCCAGGGTCGCGTGCAGGTCGACGCGCAGCTTGCCGGCCGGCTGCTGCGCGGCCGATGTAAACACGGATTCCGTTTCTTCCAGGTCGGCCAGCAGGCGCACGCAGCGCTGGTAGTACGCCTCGCCGTCGAGCGTGGGCGTGACTTGCCGCGTGGTCCGCTGCAGCAGGCGCACGCGCAGGCGCGCCTCGAGCTGCTTGATCGCATGCGTGACGGTCGCCTTCGGATAACCGAGGTCATGCGCCGCCTGGGTAAAACTGCGCAACTCGACGATGCGGGTAAAGATGCGCATCGCATCAAACCGGTCCATGCAGCCTCCATTGTTAATACATGCTGCACAGTGTAGCGATCCTGGGCCGGATTTTCCATGCTGTTGCATGATCGGTGAGCAAGTTGCGGGCGACGCAATCATGCACTGCGCCGATATCGCTGCCTGACGGCTTGGTCGCGCGGCATAACATTTCCACTTCGCACAATACAAATGAGAATAGTAATGATTATCATTTGCGATATAATGCAGGATCACATAGCGCATACCTAGGCGCACGGACAGGCATGCGCCCAGGCGTACGCTCGGGCGCTCACAAAAAGGAAGGGGAGACATGGATATATTGAGGGAACTGCGTGAATCGGGATTGAAGGTGACCATCCCCCGCTTGCGGATTCTGCAGCTGTTTCAAGAAGGCACGATCAAGCACCTGAGCGCGGACGATGTGTACAAACTCTTGCTCGCCGAAAAGATCGACGTGGGCCTGGCCACCATTTACCGCGTGCTGATGCAGTTCGCCGAAGCGGGCATTCTGTTTCGCCGGCATTTCGAATCGGGCCACGCCGTCTTCGAGCTGAACGAAGGCCAGCACCACGACCACCTGGTCTGCACGGGCTGCGGCAAGGTCGATGAATTCGTCGATGAAGGCATCGAACTGCGCCAGAACGAAATCGCCGCCGAACGCGGCTTCGTGCTGCACGAGCACGCATTATCGCTGTACGGCACCTGCGCCGACTGCACGGCGAAAAAAGTGCCGCCGCGCAAGGCCTCCTGAGCCGGCACGCAGCGTAGCGCCGGGCGGCCCGCCTGCGCTACACTGCGTGCGCCGCCGCTCGATAAAAGGAAAGCCATGTACATCGGAGAAATCGCCCGCCTGGCGGGCACCTCGCCCAAGGCCTTGCGCCACTATGAAACGCTGGGCCTGCTGGGCGACGTGCGCCGTTCCGGCGCCTACCGCGTCTACACGCAGCAAGACCTGGCGCAGGTAAAACTGATCCGCCAGGCGCAGACGCTGGGTTTTCGGCTGGCCGAACTGCTGCCCATCCTGGCCGGCGACGATACGGACTGGGCCGCCCTGTCGCAGCACATCGCCGCCAAGCGCGCGCAAGTGCAGGACGACATCGCCCGCCTGCGCCAGCTCGACGCGGAATTGGGCGGGATCGACGCGGAAATCCACGACTGCCTGGCGCGCCAGCGCCTGCAAGCGGCGTGACACGGCGCGCTTGACTCTGCCCCCAGGGGCAGGCTTTAGCATGCAGGCTCTTCTTTAGCGGAAAGCCTGCACCATGACCAAGACACCTTCCAAGCGCATATTGATACTCCTCGGCCACCCGTCCGGCGACAGCTTCTGCAGTGCGCTGGCCGACGCCTATGCCGAAGCGGCCCGCGCCCAGGGCCACGCCGTGCGCGAACTGCGCCTGGGCCAGCTGGACTTCGACCCCGTCCTGCATGAAGGCTACCGCCAGGTGCAGCCGCTGGAAGCGGACTTGCTGGCGGCACAGGAAGCCATCCGCTGGGCCGAACACCTGGTCTTCGCCTACCCCATCTGGTGGGGCGGCGCGCCGGCCCTGCTGAAGGGTTTTGTCGACCGCGTCTTCCTGCCCGGCTATGCCTTCAAGTACCGTCCCGGCAAGGCCTTTCCGGCCCAGTTGCTGAAGGGACGCACGGCCCAGCTGCTGGTGACGATGGACACGCCGCCGTGGTATTTCCGCTGGGTTTACCGCATGCCCGGCATCCACCAGCTGCGCAAGACGACCCTGGAATTTTGCGGCATCAAGCCCGTCAGGGTGGCCAGCTTCGGCCCCATGCTCGATTCCACCGAACAGCAGCGCGCGCGCTGGCTGGCGCAGGCCCAGGCGCTGGCACGGCACGTCTGAACAGCTTGCCATGCAGCCATCTTGCATACGGTTTTGACAAGCTGGTAATCAAGCCGTCACATTCGGCGGCTACCATGATGATATTGCCTGTTTGCCAGCCGCCTTGCCGTGGCGACAACAAAGGCGCCGCTCGTCATGTAAAGGTAGCCGCTGTGGAGTTCAACGCTTCTCGATTGCATCTTCCCCGTTATCGCTCGTCCGTGGCGTTTGATCTGTGCATTCCCACGGAATCCGTGCAGGCCGACGCCAGCAACTTCGCCGTGCTGGAACTGTTTACGGAACGCCGCGACATGATGAGCCTGCCCGTCACGGAACAGCAGCGGCCGATCGGCCTGATCAGCCGCAACATCTTCATGTCGCAAATGTCGAAACCCTTCTACCACGAGGTGTATGGGAAGAAGAGCTGCATCGCCTTCATGGACAAGGAACCGCTGATCGTCGATGGGGCCATGAGCATCGAGGACCTCACCTTCCGCGCCGTGGAAGCGGGAGAAAAGGCGCTGGCCGACGGCTTCATCATCACCGAGGATGGCGCGCTGGCCGGCGTCGGATTCGGTTTGCAGCTGATGAATGTGGTGGCCACCATGCAGGCCGAGAAAAACCGGCAGATCATGCACAGCATCGATTACGCCAGCGTGATCCAGCGCGCCCTGCTGCGCACTTCCGATGCGGAGCTGCGCGCCACCCTGCCCGACGCCCACCTGGAGTGGCAGCCGCGCGACGTGGTCGGCGGCGACTTCTACTTTTTCGAACGCCATGCGGGCGGCTGGTTCGCCGCCATCGCCGACTGCACGGGCCACGGCGTGCCAGGCGCCTTCATGACCCTGATCGCCTCGTCGGCCCTGAGCCAGGCGCTGCGCGAACGGGGGCCGCACGACCCAGCCGCCCTGATCGGCGCCGTCAGCCGCGCCATCAAGACCTTGCTGGGGCAGGATGGCAACGCCGACGGCGAAGCGGCGGGCCACGCCGGCTCGAACGACGGCATGGATTGCGCCTTTTTATGCTACGACGAGGCCAGCGCCAGCCTGCGTTTCGCGGGGGCGAAACTGGCCCTGCACGTGGTCGCGCCGGATGCGGACGGCGTGCGCGCCATCGACGGCGCGCGCATGGGCGTGGGCTATGTCGACACGCCGGCCGGCTACTGCTGGCACAACGAGACGCTCGATGCACCAGCCGGCAGCCTGCTGTTCATCACCACCGACGGCCTGCTCGACCAGATCGGCGGCGCGCGCGACATCGCCTACGGCAAGCGGCGCATGCGCGAGCAGCTGCTGGCGCAGCGCGATGCGCCGGCCGGCGCCGTCGCGGCGGCGCTGCTGCTGGACAGCGCCGCGTGGCAAGGCAAGCAGCCGCGCCGCGACGACCTGACCTTTTTCTGTTTCCGCCTGTAGCTGGCGCCTGCAGTTGAACACCACAGCATCCCCTTATCAACAAGAATCCGGTTCACCGGCTAGCCAGGAGCACTGACGTGCTGTACGAAGAATTCAACGAGTTTTGGGACGTGGCGCGCAAGCGCAACATCATCTTTTTTTACGTGGGCTATTTCTCGCAGCACGTGGTCAGCGCCATTTCCGAGACCATCAAGGCGCGCCTCGACACAGCCGGCGCGGCCGGTCCCACGCGGCGGCGCATCTTTTCCTCGTTCATCGAGATGTCGCAAAACATCATGCATTATTCGGCCGACAGCCTGACGCCCGATGCGCAACTGGACCAGCAGATGCGGCGCGGCTCGTTCTGCATCGGCACGCGCGGCGACAGCTTCTTCCTGCTGTGCGCGAACCCCGTCTCGACGGACAACGTGGCGCAGATCCGCGCCCGCCTGGAACCGCTGCACACGATGACGATGGACGAGATCCGCCTGGCCTACAAGAAGGCCCTGCGCGAAGAGGCGCCCGCCGACAGCAAGGGCGCGGGACTGGGTTTCCTCACCATGGCGCGCGACGCCAGCGAACCGCTGGAATTCGAATTCGTCCAGGACCCGCAGGAGCCTGGCCATACCATCTTCTGCATCAAAGCCATCATTTAAAAGAGCCGACTCAGGAAAGCATATGCAATTACCGCCACCACTGTTCATCGCCGCGACCCCCAGCTCGCCCGAAATCGACTTCCGTTTCGAACAGCACGCGCTGTCGATCAAGGGCGAATCGTATCCGGAAAACGCGGCCGCCTTCTACGGCCCGCTGATCGCCGCCGTGCGCGCCTATCTGGAAGGCTGCCGCGACGCCGCCATCACCGTGAATGTCTCGCTGGCCTACTTCAACAGCTCCAGCACGAAGATGCTGTTCACCCTGTTCGATACCCTGAACCAGGCGGCCATTGACGGTAACCAGGTGCGCCTGAACTGGTACCACGACGAGGACGACGACACCATCCTGGAGTTCGGCCAGGAACTGCAGCAGGACTTCACGGCGCTGGATTTCCAGGATCACGCCGTGAGCGGCAATTAAGACATGCGCGCCGCACTCTCCGAAGCCGAACTGGAGCCGGACCTGTTCACCGTGGAAGCGGCGGCGCTGGCTGCCGCGCGCCGCATGCACGCCGACGCCGGCGCAACGGGCGAGGAGCAGCGCCGCGTGCTCGGCGAACTGATCAATCACTATGAACGGCTGATGCGCGAGACGCGGCGCCTGATCGGCCGCAGCGACCGCGCCGAGCGCGACATGCATCTGCTGAACCGGCAACTGCAAACCCTGGCCGGCCAGCTCGAATACCGCGCCACGCACGATCCGCTGACGGGCGCGCTGAACCGGGGCGCCGTGATCGACCACGCCTCGCGCTGCCTGGAGCAGGGCGACATGGCGCTGATCGTGCTCGATATCGACCTGTTCAAGCAAGTCAACGACGATTTCGGCCACCCGGCCGGCGACGGCGTGATCCAGGCCGTGGTCGACTGCCTGAAGGGCTTACTGGGGCAGGAAACGGCCATCGGCCGGGTCGGCGGCGAAGAGTTTTCCGTGGTCTGGCCCACCAGTTCGCGCGACGACGCGGCGAAGGTGGCGCAGCGCATCTGCGACACGGTGGGCCGCCAGCGCCATGCGGCGCCCATCACGCGCGCCATCACCGTCAGCGTGGGCCTGAGCTGGAACCGCGCCGGCACGGCGTTCGAGACGGCCTACAGCCATGCCGACCAGGCCCTGTACCAGGCCAAGCGCGAAGGACGCAATTGCGTGCGCCAATGGCTGGAAAGCTGAAGCCCTAGCGCAGCTGCTCGCGCGCCATGCTGCCATCGCGCCGCATGGCCGCCGCCGCGCGCTGCATGGCCAGCGCCTGCGCTTCAGGAACCTGCCTGTTGCAGGCGAGGTAAGTCTGCACGCGGTTGAAGGTCAGCAGCGGGACCACCTTGTTTTCCCACTCCTTGCCGGCGAACGGCTTGCTGCCCACGGCCATGCCGACGGCCCACAGGTCGATACGCCCCAGCAGCAGCTTTTGCGGATTGAGCCACTCCTGCGTCACGGGCGCCACGCTCATGCCCTGCTGGCGCAGATAGTCGTCGCGCGCATCGCCCAGCACCGTGCCGATGACCAGGCCGCGCGCATCGGCCAGCGTGTGCAGCGCCAGGTGCCGCTCGGCCAGGCCGTACAGCACCCATTCCGCTTCGTTGAGGGGACCGATCCAGCGGAACCGCCCCTCGCGCTCCGGCGTGCGCGAGGTGGAAAAAATGCAGGTATCCGCCTCGCGCAGCGCCTGCGCATACGCGCGCTTCCACGGCAGCAGCTCGATGCTATAGCTGATGCCGGCGCGCGCCATGATCTCGCGCACCTTGCGCGTCTCGCGCCCGACGACAACCTCCCCGTCCATCATGCTCGATGGCGGCAGGTGTTCGCCGACGATGCGCAGGCCCGCCGCCACTGCCGCTGGCGGCACCAGCAACGCCGCTGCCAGCAGCCATGCCATCCCTCGTTGTTTCATGCTTGCTTTCATCTGCCACAGGGTACGGAGTCCGATGTTACCACCGGCCTTGGTTTGCTCATGCCAAATATTGCCAATTAAACCATTGTTTTTCAGCAACGTGGCAACAGGCCAACGCCGGCTGGCGCGCCATGCGGCAGGGAGAGGGGCGGGAAGAAAATAACTGGCGGAAAACAGTAGGAGTCGAACCTACGGGAGAACGTCTGACGCCCTCCACCGGGTTTGAAGCCCGGCCACATCACCGGATGAGTGTGCTTTCCGCGGTGCCTGAGTTAAGTAATCCTCAGAAAAATATTGTGAATCCATGACAGGCAGAACCGGATGCGATGCAAGGCGCCTGCTGCACAGCGCCGGTTATGAAAGTCAGAAAACACAAGCATTTATTGGGGGTTACTTAGCTGCTGGGCAAGGCTGCCGTGTAGGACCACAGCGCTTGCGGGCGTAACAAATGCCCATTGCCAACACGACGAGTATAACCGACGCGGTCAAAAAATTCCAAGATCTGGATTGCCCGCTTGCGCCCCAGGCCGCTTGCGTCGCGGAACGCGGCCGCGCCGACGGCGCCGGAACCGGGCGGCAAGCCCGTTTCCTCTTCCGCCTTGCGCGCCAGGTCACGCACCAGCTGCGCCAGGTCGGCCAGCGCCGCGGGATGGTAAAACAGGTCGTGCACCACCTGACTGATCTGCCCTGCCTTGGCCAGCTTGCGCAGCAGCCGGCGCGCTTCCTCCTCGGCCAGGCCGAAGTCGCGCGCCAGGTCGCGCGTCCACGGCGGATCGAAACGCCCCTGTTCCAGAGCCGCCAGCATGGGCGCGGCCACGGCCTGCTCCTGCGGCGTCAGTTCCACGCTGTGGCTCGGCAAATGCAGGCTGGCGCCGCGCGCCTGCACTGCCCCCTGCGCCAGCAGCCCGTCCAGCAGATGGCTCCACAGGGCGTCTTCCATCTCGGCGTCGACGATGCGTTTCAGGCGCCACAGTTCCGGCCCCGCCTCGTCGGGCGCGCGCGCATGGAAAGCTTCCAGCGCGGCCAGCACTCTTTCTTCCAGGGCGGCCAGCGCGGATGGCGCCAGCAGCAAGGCGTCGTCGCCGCGCAGGGCGATGCGCCGCGTCTCGGGCGGCAGCGCGATGGCGTGCGCCGGCAGCAGCGACAGGCGCACCAGCAAGGACTCGCGCAGACCCAGCGGACTTTGCGCCAGCAGGGCCGCATAGTCGCTCTGCGACACAAACGCGGCCAGCGCGTCGAGCCAGGCCAGCCTTGCAGGACTGCGGCGCTTGCGCGCAGGGCCGAACGGGTCGAGCACCATGCCGCCGCCCACCGTCTGTGTGGCTTGCGCATTGCGCACGACGAAGCGGTCGCCCGGCACCCCGTGCATGGGCGCGTCGAACACCAGCTGCACCCTGCCCGTCTGTCCCGGTTCCAGGGTGTCGCCATCGAGCATGACGGCGCGCGCCAGCTGGTGCGCCGCGCCCAGGTGCACGTGCAGCGGCGACCAGGCTTTCAGCCGCACGCCCGCGTCGGGCAGCAGGGTCAGTTCCACGTCGAGGCGCTCGGAACACTGCGCCAGTGCGGGCGCGACGATCCAGTTGCCCCGTTCGATGCGCTCGCGGGCGATGCCGGCCAGGTTCAGCGCCAGGCGCTGGCCCGCCATGCCCGTATCGGCCGCGCGGTTTTGCGCATGGATGCTGCGCACGCGCGCCTGCGCATCGCCGGGCACCAGCTGCAGGCTGTCGCCCACCCTGGCCGCGCCCGCCAGCGCCGTGCCGGTGACCACCGTGCCCTGCCCCGACAAGGTAAACACGCGGTCCACGCCGAGGCGGAACAGGCGCCGCTCATCGCGCCGCGGCAGGCTGCGCGCCACCTGCGTCAGGTGCGCCAGCAGGGCCGCCACGCCGGGATCGTTGTCCACGCTGGCCGCCGTCGGGAAGATGGGGCTGCCGGCCAGCGGCGTGCCTTGCAGCAGCGCCTCGATATCGGCTTCCACCTGCGCCACGCGGGCCGCGTCGGCGCGGTCGATCTTGGTCAGCGCCACGGCGCCGCGCGTCACGCCCAGCAGCTGCAAGATGGCCAGGTGCTCGTGCGTCTGCGGCATGATGCCATCGTCGGCCGCCACCACCAGCAGGGCGAAGTCGATGCCCGTCACGCCGGAAGCCATGGTGCGGATGAATTTTTCGTGGCCGGGCACGTCGATCACGCCCAGCACCGTGCCGTCAAGCAGCGGCAGGTAGGCGTAGCCCAGTTCGATGGAAATGCCGCGCGCCTGCTCTTCCTTCAGGCGGTCCGTGTGCACGCCCGTCAGCGCGCGCGTGAGGGTCGTCTTGCCATGGTCGATATGGCCTGCGGTACCGACGATCATGCGTTCAGCGCGGCGAGCTGCGCGATGAATGCCGGCTCGTGCGCCGCTTCCAGGCAGCGCAGGTCGAGCCACAGGGCGTCCTGGCCGATGCGTCCGATCACGGGGCACGGCAAGGCGCGCAGGCGCTGTTCCAGCACGCCCAGCGGGTTGCTCAGGCGCGCGCCTGGCGCGCTGCGGATGGCCAGGCCAAAGCTGGGCAGCTGATCGACGGGCAAGGCGCCGCTGCCGATCTGGCTTTTCATGGCTTCGGCCGTCACGGCATACGCTGTGCCCAGCGCCCGCTGCAGCTGCGGCAGCAATGCCTCGGCCTGCGCGCGCATGGCCGCCGCCGGGCGCGTCAGCAGGCGCAGGGTGGTCAGCCGCTCGGCCAGCAAGTCCGGCGCGCGGTACAGCTGCAGCACCGGTTCCAGGGCCGCCAGGGTCAGCTTGCCCACGCGCAGTGCGCGCTTCAGGGGATTGCGCTTGATCTTGGCGATCAGGTCGGCGCGCCCGACGATGACGCCGCACTGCGGGCCGCCCAGCAGTTTATCGCCGCTGAAGGTCACCAGGTCGGCGCCCGCCTCGATGGTTTCGCGCACCGTGGTTTCATGCGGCAAGCCATACCGGGCCAGGTCGACCAGGGTCCCGCTGCCCAGGTCCACGGCCGTGGGAATCGCGTGCTGCGCCGCCAGCGGCACCAGCCCGTCCAGTTCCACGCTCTTGGTAAAACCCGTGATGGCGTAATTGCTGCAGTGGACCTTCATCAGCAAGGCCGTGTATTCGTTGATGCCGTTGGCGTAATCGGCCAGGTGCGTGCGGTTGGTGCTGCCCACTTCGCGCAGCACGGCGCCGGCGCGCGTCATGACATCGGGGATGCGGAAGGCGCCGCCGATTTCCACCAGTTCCCCGCGCGAGACGATCACCTCTTTTCCCTGCGCCAGGGTATTCAACATCAGCAGCACGGCGGCCGCGTTGTTGTTGACGATGGTGGCCGCCTCGGCCCCCGTCAGCTCGCGCAGCAATTCTTCGACCAGGTCGTCGCGGTCGCCCCGCTTGCCCGTTTCCAGGTCGAATTCCAGGTTCATCGGCCACTGCAGGGATTCCACCACGGCTTGCACGGCGGCGTCAGGCAGCAGGGCCCGGCCCAGGTTGGTGTGCAGCACGGTGCCCGTCAGGTTGAAGACGGCGCGCAAATGCGAGCGCGACTGTTCCTGCAGGCGCCCGCCCGCTTGCGCGACGATGGCGGCGATCGATGCGCCCTCCTCGCCGAATTTGGCAAGATCCGCGCCGGCCAGCATGGCGGCGCGCAGTTCGGCCAGCACGGCGCGCGCGCAGGCCAGGGTCTGCACGCGGCCGTATTGCGCGATCAGTTCCAGGCAAGCCGCGTCGCCCAGGATGCGGTCCACCGATGGCAGGCGCACGGTTTGCCCCGTCGTCATGACTGCGGACCCTCGCTATTGTCGCTTTTCCCCAGCCACAGCAGCGGATTGCCGCTGGCGCGCTGGTAGCCCGCCTCGCCCACCAGCAAGTCGAGCATCAGGCTGGCCAGATCGTCGGCCAGCGGTTCCACGTTGTAATCGTGTTCCTGGTTGAAGACCTTGCGGTAGGTGTGGCAATCATCGCAGGTTTCCGCGCGCGCCACCTTCTTGGGATCGTTCGCCTTGTTCGGCAATTTGTCGTCCTTCGCCGTCACCGGGTCGAACGGCTTTGCTCCGGCCGCGTCGAGGCCCTGGTAGGCGATCTTGCCATTCTGTTCGCACGTCGAGCACTTCACGCGCACCATGTGCCATTCGCTTTCGCAGATGCCGCAGTGCAGGTAGCGGTAGCCCTGCGACTGGCCGCCGATGCGGATCACGCTGGCGACGGGGTGCGAGCCGCAGACGGGACACAGGGTGCCCGTTTCCAGGTCCGGCACGCGCGTGGCGCGCAGCTGGCTGGCCGACGTCGACCACAGCACTTGCAGGGCGGCGGCGACGAACGGCGCATGCATGGGATTGAGGTTATCGCCGTTCTCGTCGAGCACGGCATCGGCGCAGGCATCGAGCGCCGCCGCATCAAGCGCGCGCAGCTGCGCCAGCACCTGCGTCAGGCCGCCGGATAGGGCCGGCTGGCTGGCCGCCGTGGCGGCCAGTTCATCGAGCAGGCTGTTGAAAATGTCGCGCCACACGGGCGGACGGGCGCCGTTGACGGGCAGCACCGGCATGCGGTGCGCCATGGCGCGGCGCAGCACTTCGGCGTCGGCCACGGGCACGGCGCCCGGCGCCAGCTTGGCGACGACGGCCGCCTGCGCATCGGCCAGCGCGGCCATCAGCACCAGATAGCCCTGCATGCCCGCATCGACGGGGATGCCCTTGATCTTGCCCTGCGCCAGTTCGCGCAAGCGCAAGGCGCGCGCCGTAAACAGGCTGTCAGGCTGCGGCAGCAGCAGGCGCGGAATCGCGTTATGGTCCAGGCCTTCGATTTCGCCTGGCTGGAGTATGCGTTGTACCAATGGAGTTTTCCCATCAAAAAAAGCACAGCAGGGCCAGCGGGTGTGGCCATGCTGTCAAAGTATTCTAAACGATAAAGAGAAAGGGGCCGATCCTGCGGACCGGCCCCGGCTGTCGCTGGCATGCAAAAAAATTCACCGGCGAAGCATGTCGGCTTACGCAAAACTAAGCCGACCTACCCTGCGGCCTACTTTTCCGTATTGCGCACCACGGCTTCAAACCACTTCGGATGGTGCTTGCGCGCCCAGCCGTAGGTGACGGTGCCGCGCACCATGGCGCCGATCGAGCCCTTGACCCACAGGGCCGCATAGATGTGCACGATGATGGCGCAGATGATGCCGAAGGCACACACGGCATGCAGCAAGGCGGCCGCGCGGATGACGGGGATCGGGAAATAGAACGCGAAATACGCGCGCCAGATCACGATGCCCGACAACAGCAGGCCCAGCATGCATGCCAGCAATGCGAAGAACAGCAGCTTCTGGCCGGCATTGTACTTGCCGATTTTCGGCAGCTTTTCTTCACGGTTGTTGAGCACGTCGTCCATCTGTTTCAGCCACTGCTTGTCGGCGTCCTCGAACTTGTTGTGGTGCCAGAAGCGCACCACGAGGATCGCGAACGAGACAAACATCACCAGGCCGGCAAACGGATGCAAAATACGCGTCCATTGGCCGCCGCCGAACAGGTTGGCCAGCCACGCCATCGAGGGATGGAACATGGCCAGGCCGGACAAGGCCAGCATGACGAAGGTGATGGCGGTAACCCAGTGATTCGTGCGCTCGTTGGGGTTGTAGCGCTGGATCAGCGGATTGCCATCCTTGTCGTACAGCTTGCCATCGTGGAGATCACTGTGCTGTTCATGATGATTCATGCTGATCCTCCTTGATGCGCTTGGCCTCGTCCAGGGCTTCGCGTTCTTCATCCTTGCTCACTTCGTTCGGACCGACACGCGTGTAGTGGAACAGGCCCGCCAGCGCCGTGGCCGCCATGCCGGCGACGGCCAGCGGCTTGGCCCAGCCCTTCCAGAAGCCCACCATCAAGCTGATGCTCGGCTTGTCCGGCAGGTTGGAATACAGGCGCGGCTTGTCGGCATGGTGCAGCACGTACATCACGTGCGTGCCGCCCACGCCCAGCGGATCGTACAGGCCGGCGTTTTCAAAACCGCGCGACTTCAGGTCGACGATGCGTTCTTCCGCATGCACCTTCATGTCTTCCTTGGTGCCGAAGACGATGGCGCCCGTCGGGCAGGTCTTCACGCAGGCAGGTTCCTGGCCCACGGCCACGCGGTCCGAGCAGAGCGTGCACTTGTAGGCGCGGTCGTCCTTTTTCGAAATGCGCGGCACGTCGAAAGGACAGCCGGCGATACAGTAGCCGCAGCCGATGCAGTTTTCCTGGTGGAAATCCACGATGCCGTTCGTGTATTGCACGATGGCACCCGGCGCCGGGCAGGCTTTCAGGCAGCCCGGGTCCTCGCAGTGCATGCAGCCATCCTTGCGGATCAGCCACTCGAGGTTGCCGTCGTTGCTTTCGTGTTCGGCAAAACGCATCACCGTCCACGATTGCGGCGTCAGGTCCGTCGGATTATCGTAGGTGCCATGGTTTTCGCCGACCTCGTCACGCAGGTCGTTCCATTCCATGCACGCCGTCTGGCAAGCCTTGCAGCCGATGCATTTCGATACATCGATCAGCTTGGCCACTGTGCCCGTCACCGGGCTGCGCGCCTGCGGCGGCGTGACCGTGGTGGCGGACAGGCGCCGGATATCTAAGGATTGCAGTGCCATTATCGATCTCCCATCATGCTTTTTCCACCTTCACGAGGAAGGACTTGAATTCCGGTGTCTGCGAATTCGCATCCCCCACGCCCGGTGTCAGGGAGTTGATCAGATACCCCGGCTTGGCCACCCCCGTAAAGCCCCAGTGCAGCGGCAGGCCCACTGTATGCACCTGCTTGCCTTCGATCTTCAAGGCCTTGATGCGCTTGGTGACGACGGCCTTGGCGATGATGTGGCCCCGCTTGGAACTGACCCTGACCTTGCCGCCCGCCACCACGCCGATGCTGGCCGCCAGCTCTTCGCCGATTTCCACGAATTGCTCCGGCTGGATGATGGCATTCAGGCGCGCATGCTTGGTCCAGTAATGGAAGTGCTCGGTCAAGCGGTAGCTGGTGGCCACATGCGGATACTCCTCATGCGTGCCGAACTGCTTGCGGTCGTCGGCGAACACGCGCGCGCCCGGATTGCTGGTCGCCTGCGGGTTTTTCGGATGCATCGGGTTGTAGCCCAGCGGGTTCTCGAACGGCTCGTAATGCTCGGGGAACGGCCCTTCGGCCATGGCGCCACGGGCAAAGAAGCGCGCCACGCCTTCGCCTAGCATGATGAACGGACCCATGCCGTTTTCCGGCGGTTCGTCGACCTTGAAGTCGGGAATGTCGGCGCCCGTCCAGTTCGTGCCATTCCATTCGATGAGCTTGCGGGTCGGATCGAAAGGCTTGCCCTTCACGTCGCACGAGGCGCGGTTGTACAGCACGCGGCGGTTGGCCGGCCATGCCCAGGCCCAGCCCAGGGTCTGGCCGATGCCCGTCGGGTCGCTGTTGTCGCGGCGGCCCATCTGGTTGCCCGCCTGCGTCCAGCTGCCGGCGAAGATCCAGCAGCCGCTGGTGGTCGTGCCATCGTCGCGCAATTGCGCGAACGACGCCAGCTGTTCACCCTTTTTCACCAGCAGCTTGGTCGGATCCTTCGGATCGTACAAGTCGGCCAGCGCCTTGCCGTTGAATTCGCGGGCGATCTCTTCCGGCTGCGGATTATGCGGCTGCGCATAATTCCACGTCAGGTTGACGATCGGGTCCGGGAACTTGCCGCCCTCTTTCTGGTACATGCTGCGCATGCGCAGGAACAGGCCCGACATGATCTCCAGGTCGCTGCGCGCCTGGCCCGGCGGTTCTGCCGCTTGCCAGTGCCACTGCAAGACGCGCGAGGAACTCACCAGCGAACCGCGCTCTTCGGCGAAGCAGCTGGTCGGCAGGCGGAACACTTCCGTCATGATCTTGGTGGGATCGACTTCGTGGAACTCGCCATGCGGACGCCAGAATTCGCCCGTTTCCACGGCCAGCGGGTCCATGATGACGAGGAACTTCAGCTTAGACAGCGCTTCCGTCACCTTCTGCTTGTTCGGCGCGGAAGCGATGACGTTGAAGCCCTGGCAGATATAGCCTGTCATCTTGCCTTGGTGCATGTTCTCGATGGCTTGCATCAAGTCATACGGCTTGTCCAGCTTGGGCAGGTAGTCGTAGGCGTAGTTGTTCTCGGCCGTCGCGGCATTGCCCCACCACGTCTTCATGAAGCTGACGTGGAACTTGCGGTAATTGCTCCAGTAGCTGAGCTGGTTCGGCCGCAGCGGCTTGGTGGCGCGCGCGGCGATATAGGCATCGAAGTCCTGCTCGCCCTCGTTCGGCAGGGTCATATAACCCGGCAACAGGTTCGACATCAGGCCCAGGTCCGTCAAGCCCTGGATGTTCGAGTGGCCGCGCAAGGCGTTCATGCCGCCGCCCGCGATACCCATATTGCCCAGCAACAGCTGCACCATGGCGCCCGTGCGGATGGTTTGCGCACCCGTCGAGTGGTGCGTCCAGCCCAGTGCGTACAGGATGGTGCCGGCGCGTCCCGGCACGGCGGTCGAGGCCAGCGCCTCCGCCACCTTGTGGAACTTGTCGGGCGACACGCCGCACGTGCGCTCGACCATCTCGGTCGTGTAGCGCGCGTAGTGCTTCTTCATCATCTGATAGACGCAGCGCGGGTGCTCCATGGTCGGATCGATCTTGGCATAGCCATCGTCGCCGATCTCGTAATCCCAGGTGGCCTTGTCGGTGTACTTGCCTTTTTCCTTGTCGAAACCCGAGAACAGTCCATCCTCGAACGCATAGTCTTCGCGCACGATGAAGGGCATGTCCGTGTAGTTGCGCACGTACTCATGCTGGATCTTGTCGTTCGTCAGCAGATAATTGATGATCGCGCCGAGGAAGACGATGTCCGTGCCGGTACGCGTGGCGCAGTAGTAATCTGCCACGGATGCGGTACGGGTAAAACGCGGATCGACAACGATCAGCTTGGCCTTGTTATGCGCCTTCGCTTCCGTTACCCATTTGAATCCGCAAGGATGTGCTTCTGCTGCATTGCCGCCCATGACCAAAATCACATCGGCATTCTTGATATCGACCCAATGATTCGTCATCGCGCCACGGCCAAACGTCGGGGCAAGACCTGCCACCGTCGGTCCGTGTCATACACGCGCCTGATTATCAAAGGTCAGCATCCCCATGCTGCGCACTGTCTTGTGGGTCAAATACCCCACCTCGTTGCTGCCGGCGGACGCGGCCAGCATGCCGGTGGAGAGCCAGCGGTTGACGGTCTTGCCGTCGGCATTCTTTTCGATCAGGTTGGCGTCGCGGTCATCCTTCATCAGGCGCGCGATCTTGTCGAGCGCCACATCCCAGGAAATCGGCTGCCATTCCGTGCCGCCCGGTGCGCGGTACTCGGGCACCTTGAGACGGTTCGGGCTGTGGATGAAGTCGACCAGGCTGGCGCCTTTCGGGCACAGGGTGCCGCGGTTCACCGGATGATCGGCATCGCCTTCCACGTGGATGATGCTGGAGACGGCATTTTTCGCTCCATCGCCCAGGCCATACAGCAGGACGCCGCAGCCAACGGAACAGTAAGGACAGGTATTGCGGGTCTCGGTCGTGCGAGCCAGCTTGTATTGCCGTACCTCGGCCATCGCCTGTCCCGGTGCGAAACCGAGCAAGGCGAGGCTGGAGCCAGCAATCGTGGCGCCCGTTACCCGAAGGAACTGGCGCCTGGATATCTGAACCATATCAGACCTCTATGATGTGAGTAAATAAAAAGTCATACAACGTCATGGCGGTGTCATATGCATCACGCATAAACACCATGTCTGCGCCATATGAGACGTATTTTACCCCTCAAACACAGTCAAGGCTCAGTCCGCCGGAATAAATTGCACATAGTCAACATTAATTTAACGATACCGAAGGCTTACTCTAAATGGCAGGGCCGGCTTTCCCGCCCCGCCCCGCTTCGCTGCGGCTGGCAGGCCGGGAGGGCGGCCAGGATGGCAACAGCGACTAGCATGAAAAAACCCGCTCGCAAGCGGGTTCGGATGTCTGCCGAACCGGCAGCGGCATTTACAGGCTGTAGCGCAAGGTCAGCGCCACGTTGCGGGGCGCGCCTGGCAAGCTCAGGTTCGGGCTGGAACCGTGGCCGGAAACGATGTAGCGCGTGTCGCCGATATTATTGACGTTCAGCTGCACTTCATAGCGGCCCGCGCGGTACGCGGCCATGGCGTCGGCCGTCACATAGCCGGGCAGCACCACCGTGTTGCCCGGATTGGCGAAGCGGCTGCCGACGGCATTCGCGCCGCCGCCCACCGTGAAGCCGTGGCCCAGATCTTTCGTCAGCCACAGGTTGGCCGTATTGCGTGACGTCAGGGTGGCGCGCTTGCCTTTCACGGCAACGACACTGGGCGTCGTCGTGCCCGGCGCGTTGACGCTCTTGTCGACGGCGATGGAGTCGGTGATGGTGGCATCCAGATACGCGTAGCCGGCCATCATTTTCCAGCCATCGCGCAAGTCCGCATTGAAAGTCAGTTCCAGGCCGTCCGTGCGCTGCGTGCCGACGGGCACGATGAAGTTGGTGATCGGGTCAATGGTCTTGATATTGTCGCGCTCCAGGCGGAACAGCGACACGGTGGCATTCGCGCGGCCGCCCCACAGGTCGTACTTGGCGCCCACTTCCGTGTTGCGCGTGGTTTCCGGCGCCAGGTCGGCATTGTTGGCGGCCAGGGCGAAGTTTTCGCCGCTGGGCTGGAACGAGCGGCTCCACGACGCGTAATACGATTGCGCCGCGCCCGGTTGCCAGACGAGGCCAGCGCGGGGGCTGTAGGCGGAATCCGTGCGCGACAGGTTGGCGGTGGTGACGCCGGCCGCATTGGCCAGGCGCGACTGCTGCTTGTAGCTGTCATAGCGCAGGCCGGCGAGCGCCTTCCACTCGTCGCTGAAGCTGATGGCATCCTGCACATAGCCGGCAGCCGTGTCATAGGTACCAAAAGTATCGCTGCGCGCGCCCAGCTTGCTGCGATCGACTAACGGCAGCACGGGCTGAAAGATCGATATGGGTTTCTGGAGCAAATTGGCGGCCCAGCTGTTGGCATCCTTGTTCTGCTTGCCGAATTCGGCGCCGTACAGCACTTCGTGGCGCACGGCACCCGTGAGCAGCTTTTGCGTCAGTTCCGTCTGGTTGAACCAGCCGCTTTCGTCGCGGTTGAGCTTGGCGTGGCCCAGCTTCATCGTGCCACTGACCTCGTCGACGTTGCCGGAAATATTCGTGTTGTTGCGGTCCAGGTGGTAGTCGTAATAGCGGAAGGCATTGCGCAGCGACAAGGTATCGCTGAACTTGTGCGTCAGGGTGGCGGCCGTGGAGACCACGCGCGACTGGCTGAAGTCCGCATCGCGGGCATTCGCCGCGCCGTAATACGTGCGCGCGTCGACGGCCACCGGGCGGCCCTGGTAGGACGGGATGCCGAAGTCCGTCAGGCGGCGGTCTTCCAGGTATTCGCCCTGCAGCAGCAGTGTCGTCGCGCCCGACAGGCGGATGCCCACGGAAGGCGCCAGCGCCGTGCGGTTGATGAATTGCTGGTCGCGGTAGCTGTCCGACAATTCGCGCGCGCCCGTGAAGCGCCAGTCCACCGTCTCGCCCACCCTGCCCACGTCCACTTCGCCGCGGCGGCCCGCCGTGTTCGTCAAGCTCAGCGCCACGTCAGTGATATCGATGCCCGGCTTCTTGGTGATGCGGTTCACCAGGCCGCCCGAGGAGCCGCGGCCGTACAGCACGGCGGCCGGACCCTTGATGACTTCCAGGCGCTCGACGTTCGACAGGTCGCGGAAGTACAGGGCATCGTCGCGGAAGCCGTCGACGAACTGGTCGCCGATGGCCGTGAAGCCGCGGATGAAGACCTGGTCGCGCTGGCCGTCGCCCGTGGACAGGCCCACGCCGGGGATGTTTTTCATGACGTCCTGGATCGACATGGCGTGCTGGTCGCGGATGACGGCGGCCGGCACCACGTTGATCGTCTGCGGCACGTCGCGCAGGGCCATTTCCGTCTTGGTGCCGCTGGCGGACGAGCCGGCGACGTAACCATCCTTGTCCTTCGATGCCGTGACGGTCACGGCAGGCAAGCTTTCCTGCGCCCAGGCCGCCAGCGGCATGGCGCCGGCAGTGAGGGCGCCGAGCACGGCGAGTGTTATTGGTGTCAATCCTGGCGTGCGGCGTGGCGGCATACGGTTCCCTGGTGGTTATTAAATACGAATGATTATCATTAGTATTTTATCAGGGCGGCAGGCGAAAAGTAAGGCGGCATGTAAGTGATAGTACTTATCGGCACTCGACTTGATGTAAAAATGCAACAGGAAACCGATGCTAAAAAATACTTAAAATTGCTTTGAAAAACTATTTCCGTACGTCAATGCTATACTTCCGGTTTGCTGGTCAGCGGCACTCCGCGCCGCCACACCCCAGGCTTGACCTCCATCGCCGCGTCCTGCGCGGCGCGCCGCGATGCACTCTGCGGCACCCGAAGACCCCGATCCCCTGCGCCTTGCGGCGCCTGTCCGCCCCTGCTGGCGGCGGCGATCATGACTATTAATTGTTAGGAAATACATGAAAAACCTGAACATCGGCAGCCGCCTTGGCGTCGGCTTTGCTGTCGTATTGCTGTTGCTGGCGACCTTGACCATCACCGCCATCGTGCGCATGCAAACGGCCAGCGACCTGACCTACCGTCTCATCAATACCAGCATCAAGAACCAGCGCATGGTGGCCGAATGGTCGAAGATCATTGAGGTCAACAGCGTGCGCGGCGTGGCCTCGTTCGAAATTGCCGACCCGGCCGTGCGGGCGAAGATCGAGGACGACCTGAAGGTCGATGCCGAGCGCTCCAGCAAGCTGCAGGACGACATCGTTGCTTCCCTGCGCAACCCCGGCGTGATCGAACAGTTCAAGGTGGTGCGCAAGGTGCGCACCGACTACGTGACGACGCGCGGCCGCGCCTTCAAGATGAAGGCCGACGGCGACGTGGCGGGCGCCAAGGAAGTGTTCGAGAAGGAAGTCACGCCCATCACCTCGGCTTACCTGGCTGAGGTGAAACGTTTTGCCGACATGCAGATCAAGGCGGCCGACGGCGTCGGCGCCAGCATCATCGATGCCTACAGCAGCACGCGCATCTTCCTCATCATCATGGGCGTGGCTGCCGTGCTGATGGGCATAGGCTTCGCCTGGTGGATCACGCGTTCGATCACCGGCCCCATCCGCGATGCCGTGAAAGTGGCAGAAACCGTGGCAGCTGGCGACCTCAGCAGCAACATCCGCGTGCAAAGCCGCGATGAAACGGGCCAGCTGATGCATGCCCTGAAAACCATGAACGACAGCCTGGTGACCATCGTCGGCCAGGTGCGCAGCGGCACCGACACCATCGCCACGGCGTCCGCCGAAATTGCCGCCGGCAACCAGGACCTGTCGTCGCGCACGGAGCAGCAAGCCAGTTCGCTGGAAGAGACGGCCTCGTCGATGGAAGAACTGACCAGCACCGTGAAACAGAATGCGGACAATGCGCGCCAGGCCAACAAGCTGGCCGGCGACGCGGCCGGCATCGCCAGCCGCGGCGGCGCCGTGGTGGCCGAAGTGGTCGCCACCATGGGCGACATCAACACGTCCTCGAAGAAAATCGTCGACATCATTTCCGTCATCGACGGCATCGCCTTCCAGACGAATATCCTGGCCCTGAACGCGGCCGTGGAAGCGGCTCGCGCGGGCGAACAGGGCCGCGGCTTCGCCGTGGTGGCCACGGAAGTGCGCAACCTGGCGCAGCGCTCGGCGGCGGCGGCCAAGGAAATCAAGGGCTTGATCGACGACTCCGTGCAGAAGGTCGACGTGGGCACGGACCTGGTCGACAAGGCGGGCAAGACGATGGAAGAAATCGTGCAAAGCATCGGCTTCGTCACCTCCATCATGAGCGAGATCAGCAATGCCAGCGAAGAGCAAAGCGCGGGCATCGAGCAAGTCAACCAGGCCATTTCCGAAATGGACCAGGTAACCCAGCAGAATGCAGCCCTGGTGGAAGAAGCGTCGGCAGCAGCCGAGGCGATGCAGGAGCAGGCCAGCGAACTGGCGCAGGTGGTCAGCGTGTTCCGTCTCGACGCGAACGCGGCCTCAAGCGACCGCTTCAGCGTGAAAGCGGCGCCGCGCAGCGCGCCGGCGGACGCGCCCGCCGCACCGGCACGCAAAGCCACGGCCCCTGCCCTGCGCCTGCCGGTGACGCGCAAGAGCGCCAAAGTGGCGAGCCCCGCCGAAGGCGAGTGGGAAGAGTTTTAATCCACCTTGTAAGCAGGGTTCCGCCAGCCGTGCGGCCATCGTTGCCGCGCGGCGTCAAGCCAGCCTGGCTGGCGCGGCCTCGATCAGTTGTGCCAGTTCGCGCGGCACGGATTGGCCCAGGAATTCCAGCGCCAGCGCGTCCGGATCGATGGCGGCATCGGCCGGCAAGCCATGCTCGAAGCCGCCCACCATGGTGCGGCAGAAATGCGGCGATGCGGGCCGCGTTTCCACGTACCAGCATCCCGCATGGCCTTGCACGAAGTATTCGCCGATAAAATAGCCGAGCATGGTTTTCACCCATTGCCAGCTTTCATCGCGGATGACGATGGTGCGCATGGCCGCATCGATGTACGGCAGGTATTCGGCCGCATGGGTCAGCACTTCATGCGCGGGCTGGATGCCCAGGCGCTCGACAAAATTCACCAGCGACGCGCCCAGCGCGTCATAGTAGGCATCGAAAGCCGCCTGGCTTTGTTGCAGCAATTGCTCTTGTTCGTTCGACAGCATTCACACTCCACAGACATTCAACAATTCCGTCCACTTCAAGAAATGGCGCGGAACAACGAGCGCATATTTTACGCCACGCGCACGTCCACGCCCGCGCGCTGCAGCAGCGCCTGGCTGCGGCCGGAGAGGTGCGTTACGTGCAGATGCTTGCCCGCCTTTGCGTAGCGCTCATATAAAGCCTCGATGGCGGCAATGGCCGAGTGGTCGGCCATGTGCAGGTGGCGGCAGTCGAGAATGACGCGCGCGGGGTCGGATGCGGGCTGGAACAGTTCCTGGAAATGCGTGGTCGAGGCGAAAAACAGGGTGCCGTGCGGCAGGTATACGCGCACGCCCGGCGTGTTGTCGTCCGTCTCGGCGCGCATCTCGCGCGCATGTTGCCAGGCGAAATTCAAGGCGGCGATGACGATGCCGCACAGCACGGCCGTCGCCAGGTCCGTCAGCACCGTGATCACCGTCACGGCGACGATCACCAGCGCATCCTGCTTCGGCACCTTGCCCAGCACGCGCAGCGAACCCCAGGCAAACGTCTGCTGCGCCACGACGAACATCACGCCCACCAGGGCGGCCAGGGGAATGCGCTCGATCAGCGGCGACAGGAACAGGATGAACAATAAAATCATCACGCCGGCCACCACGCCCGACAGGCGCGTACGCCCGCCCGAACTGAGGTTGATCATGGTCTGGCCGATCATGGCGCAGCCGCCCATGCCGCCAAACAGGCCCGACACCACGTTCGACGCGCCCAGGGCGATGCATTCGCGGTTCGGCTGCCCCCGCGTTTCCGTGATCTCATCGGTGAGATTGAAAGTAAGCAAGGTTTCCAGCAAGCCCACCATCGCCATCAGCGCCGCATACGGGAAAATGATGTGCAAGGTGGCCATGTCCAGCGGCACGGTGGGCCAATGCAGCGACGGCAAGCCGCCCGCGATGTGCGCGAGGTCGCCCAGGGTACGCGTGGGCAGATGCAGGAAATGGCTGAGCACGCCCACGCCGAGGATGGCCACCAGCGCCGGCGGCACGGCCCGCGTGATGCGCGGCAGCACGTAGACGATGGCCATGGTGAGGGCCACCAGCGCGCCCATCACGTACAAGGGCGTGCCCTGCAGCCAGGTTTCGCCTTGTGGCGTGGCTTGCCGAAAGTGTTCCAGCTGGGCCATGGCGATGATGATGGCCAAACCATTCACGAAGCCCAACATCACGGGATGCGGCACCATGCGGATCAGCTTACCCAGGCGCAAGATGCCGAACAGCGCCATCAGGATGCCGCTCAGCACCACGGTCGCCAGCAGATATTGCACGCCGTGCTGGGCCACCAGCGCGACGATAACGACGGCCATGGAACCGGCGGCGCCGGAAATCATGCCGGGACGTCCGCCAAAGATGGCCGTCAGCGCACAGATGATGAAGGCGCCATACAAGCCCATCAGGGGATTCAATTGCGCCACCAGGGCAAAGGCGATGCACTCGGGCACCAGGGCGAACGAGGTGGTCAAGCCGGCGAGGACATTTTTTTGCAGGTTCGGGAACCACTCATGCCGAAAAGTTGGGTTGATCATTGAGTCACATCCAGGGTTGGAACAGGGAAATGCCCGCGCGATGCAGAGTCATCGGGCGCAGCCATGCCAGCGTGCTTCACAAGGAAGCCGTGCCGGGGTCGAACGGCGAGGAAAATCGTCAGTGACTACATGGGTATGGCGGAAAGGGGAGATTCATCAGCGCACCAGGCGGTGCAGCCGAGCCTGCTGGCATTATACAAGATGCGCCGCGGGCAAAAAGCCGGGCAAAAAAATAGCCCGCTCGAAAGCGGGCTATCTTTTTCATCTGGAGGCGAGGACGGGAATCGAACCCGTCTAAACGGCTTTGCAGGCCGCTGCATAACCTCTTTGCTACCTCGCCAGAGGAACTGCTTGGATGCGCCTTGCGGCCCACCTTGAAAACTGGAGCGGGAGAAGAGTCTCGAACTCTCGACCTCAACCTTGGCAAGGTTGCGCTCTACCAACTGAGCTACTCCCGCATTGGAGCTTGGTGACTGCTTAATCTCGCCGTGCCAACTGCGTTACGGCGGATAAAAAAAGGAAGCCAGCTTAGCTTCCCTTTAGAATTCTGGAGCGGGAGAAGAGTCTCGAACTCTCGACCTCAACCTTGGCAAGGTTGCGCTCTACCAACTGAGCTACTCCCGCATTGGAGCTTCTATTTTCTGCCTGCTACTACCATCTTGCTGTACTGCTTCAGCTATCGCTGGAGCGGGAGAAGAGTCTCGAACTCTCGACCTCAACCTTGGCAAGGTTGCGCTCTACCAACTGAGCTACTCCCGCATACGAACCGCTATTTTACTGCTTTTTGCTACCGTTTACCAGTGCTGCTTTACTGCTGATCCAGTCTTCACTGGAGCGGGAGAAGAGTCTCGAACTCTCGACCTCAACCTTGGCAAGGTTGCGCTCTACCAACTGAGCTACTCCCGCAGTGGACAACATTGTATCAGAAGCTCTACTACATCGCCAGTACTACTTTTTACTACAGTCGCTGTTTTTACCTATGACACGATCCAGAAAACTGGAGCGGGAGAAGAGTCTCGAACTCTCGACCTCAACCTTGGCAAGGTTGCGCTCTACCAACTGAGCTACTCCCGCGTCATCAACAACAGGCCAGCATTATAGAGGGATTACAGGGGCTGTCAACGGGCAATATCTGGTCTTTTGCAAAATATTTGGGTCAGACGGGGACGCCGAGTCCCTTGGGGTCTGACCCCAGCTCTTGCGTTTGGGTTAAAAAGACGCCGGACCAATGCTATCGGCGTCCACCCACATCAATGCAGGTTGCCCGCTTTTTCCTTGATCAGCGGCCATGCCAGGCGCAAATAATAAAACATCGACCATACCGTCAGCACGCAGGCGATCCACAGCAGCTTCTCGCCCCACACGTGGGTGTCGATCGCGCCGAAGATGACTTCGTGATACAGCAGCAAGGGAATGGCCGTCATTTGCGCGGCCGTCTTGATCTTGCCGATCGAACTGACGGCCACCGATTTCGACGCGCCGATCTGCGCCATCCATTCACGCAGCGCGGAAATCGTGATTTCGCGGCCGATGATGATAAAGGCCAGCACGGCATTGACCCGGTCCAGCTGCACCAGCACCAGCAGGGCGCCCGCCACCATCAGCTTGTCGGCCACCGGATCGAGGAAGGCGCCGAAGGCCGACGTCTGGTTCCAGCGCCGCGCAAGGAAGCCGTCGAACCAGTCGGTCACGGCGGCAACGATGAAGACCAGGGTGGCGACGAGGTTCTGGTCGCCGTGCAGGAGCATCGACGGCGGCAGGTAAAACACGCCGACGACGAGCGGGATCAGGGCCACGCGCAGCCAGGTCAGGAGGATGGGAATATTAAAAGGCATAAGGAAGCAATCGGCCGACGGGTAAATTGAACATGAAGAAAGCGTGAAGAAAGCGCCACTAGTCTACATGGCCCGGGGGTATTAGCCTAGTCCAGTTGCGGCTGCGCCGGACCAGGCCTTCATGGAAGCTGCACGAAACCGCAGCGAGCGTCAGCGCGGCGCGGCGCGGCGCCCCCGCCGGCCCGAGAAGCGCAACCGTACCGGACGCGGAAGCGCCGCGCCAGCGAGCACCGCAGGCCGCACATTGCGATGCGCAGCAGGTTTGGCGAGGCATTCTAATGCAACTGCCTGTAAATCTCTTCTGCCAGCTGCGTGGAAATCCCCTCCACCGACATCAGGTCCTCGACGCTGGCGTCGACCACGCCGCGCAAGCCGCCAAAGCGCGACAGCAGTTTCTGCCGGCGCTTGGCGCCGATGCCCTCTATCTCTTCCAGGCGCGACGTCTGGCGCGTCTTGGCGCGCTTGGCGCGCATGCCGGTGATGGCAAAGCGGTGCGCCTCGTCGCGGATCTGCGCGATCAGCATCAGGGCCGCCGATTCCTTGCCCAGTTCCTGCGGCGGACGGCCATCGACGAACAGCAGGGTTTCCAGGCCCACCTTGCGCCCCTCCCCCTTGGCCACGCCGACAATCAGGCTGATATCGAGTCCCAGCTCGGCGAACACCTGGCGCGCCATTTCGATCTGTCCCTTGCCGCCGTCGATCAGCACCACGTCGGGCATCACGCCGTCGCCATTCGCCACTTTTTCGTAGCGGCGCATCAAGACCTGGCGCATGGCCGCGTAATCATCGCCGGGGGTGATGTCGTTGATGTTGTAGCGGCGGTATTCGCCGTTCTGCATGGCGTGGTGGTGGAACACCACGCACGACGCCTGCGTCGCCTCGCCCTGCGTGTGGCTGATGTCGAAACACTCCACGCGCAGGCTGTCGAGGTCTTCCGTTTCCAGGCGCAGCGCTTCGGCCAGCGCGCGCGTGCGCGACTGCTGCGACCCCTGTTCGGACAGCAAGCGGGCCAGCGAAATCTCGGCGCCCTTCTGCGCCATTTCCAGCCACTGGCGGCGCTGCCCCTGAGGCTGGAAGATCAGGTTGATGCGGTGGCCGCACTGCTCCATCAGGGCCACCATCAGGGCCGGCTGGTCGAATTCAATGTTCAGGATCAGGGTGCCGGGAATGAATTTTTCCGTGTAGTGCTGGGCCAGGAAGGCGGCAAGCACTTCCACCTCGATGGGCTCTTCGGCAATCGCCGCCGCATCGCTGAGCTGGCTGGGGAAATACGCGCGGTCGCCCAGGTGGCGCCCGCCGCGCACCATGGCCAGGTTGACGCAGGCGCGCCCGCCCTGCACCAGCACGGCGATGATGTCGACGTCGGCGTCGCCCGTCGTTTCCATGCTTTGCTGGTGCAGCACGCGCGACAGCGAAGCGATCTGGTTGCGCACCACCACGGCCTGCTCGAATTTCAGTTCGGCGGCAAAGGCATGCATCTTCTTTTCCAGGTCGGCCATCACTTCGCTCTGTCGCCCGCGCAGGAAGCGCGCCGCGTTTTCCACGTCGTTCTTGTAGTCTTCCTTGCTGATCAGGTCCACGCACGGCGCGCTGCAGCGGCCGATCTGGTGCAGCAGGCACGGCCGCGTTCGGTTGGCGTACACGCTGTCCTCGCAGGTGCGGATCAGGAACACCTTCTGCAGGATCTGCATCGATTCCTTGACGGCCCAGGAACTGGGGAACGGCCCGAAATACTGGTTTTTCTTGTCCACCGCGCCACGGTAATACACCATGCGCGGCGCATCGCCATTGGTAATCTTCAGGTAGGGATACGACTTGTCGTCGCGGAACAGGATGTTGTAGCGCGGCTGCAGCGCCTTGATCAGGTTGTTTTCCAGGATCAAGGCTTCCGCCTCGCTGTGCGTGACGGTGGTTTCCAGGCGGGCGATGCGCTCGACCATCATGGCGATGCGGGGGCTGGCCAGGTTTTTCTGGAAATAGCTGGACACGCGCTTTTTCAGGTCGCGCGCCTTGCCGACGTACAGCACCTTGTCGGCGGCGTCGAAATAACGGTACACGCCGGGCAGGTTCGGCAGCTTGGCGACGGTGGCCAGCACCTGCGCGCGCGGGTCGGCTGGCGTTTCCGCCAAGGAAGATTCTGGGCTTGCTTCGGTCATTGCTGGCTCTTAAATGGGGTCGGACCCGCCGGGGAAACACGTCCCGGTGGCACGCATTCCGATCGAAAAGACTGGCCCCGGCATCTCATTGCTACTCCGCCTGTTCCACGATCACGAATGCGACCGCGTACTCTTCTTCATCGCTGATGGTCACTTGCGCGCTCAGGCGGTGCTGTTCCATGAACGCCGCCAGCACGCCGCTGCAGACGATCATCGGCTTGCCGCTGGGATGGTTCAGCATCTGCGCGGCGGGCCACGTCATCGGCATGCGCAAGCCCAGGCCGATGGCCTTGGAAAACGCTTCCTTGGCGGCAAAGCGCGTGGCCAGGAAGCGCACGCCGCGCACGGCGTTCTTGGCGCTGCGGGCGCGGAATTTTTCCATCTCCTGCGGTCCCAGTATCTTCATGGCGAAACGCTCGCCATGCCGGGCCAGGGCCGCCTCGATGCGGGGGATCTTGCAGATATCGGTGCCGATGCCGTAGATCATGCTGCCTCCTTGCTATCCGTGGTCAAGCCCGGTGGCCGAGGCGCGTGGCTACCATGATGGCCTTCATTTCGCGCACGGCGTTTTCCCAGCCGACAAACACGGCGTGCGCGACGATGGCGTGGCCGATGTTCAGCTCGGCAATATCGGGAATGGCGGCAATCGCCTGCACATTGGTGTAATGCAAGCCGTGGCCCGCATTGACCTTCAAGCCGCGGCCCACGCCGAACAGCACGCCCGCCTTGATGCGTTCCAGCTCCGCCAATTGCCCGGCGCCTTCGGTGTCCGCGTAGCGGCCCGTGTGCAGCTCGATCACGGGTGCGCCGAGTTCGGCGGCGGCGGCGATCTGCTGCTCGTCGGCATCGATAAACAGGCTGACGCGGATGCCCTCGCCTTGCAGCTGCCGCACGGCCGCCTGCACTTCCTTGAAATAGCGCACCACGTCGAGACCGCCTTCGGTTGTCACTTCCGTGCGCTTTTCCGGTACCAGGCAAACGTCCGCCGGCTTGATGCGGCAGGCGAAGTCGATCATTTCCTGCGTGACGGCCGCTTCCAGGTTCATGCGCGTGAGCAATTGCGGCGCGATGGCGATCACGTCCGCATCCTTGATATGGCGGCGGTCTTCGCGCAAATGCAGGGTGATGGCGTCGGCACCCGCCTGCTCGGCCAGCAGGGCCGCGCGGATGGGGTCGGGATAGGCGGTGCCGCGCGCATTGCGCAAGGTGGCCACGTGGTCGATGTTGACGCCCAGGTCGATGACGGGGCCGGAAGGCTGCAAGAAGCTCATGGTGGTATCCGTAAAGTGCGGCTATGCTGTAAAGCACTACTATAGCTGCATTAAATCAATCAGTATCTGGCGCGTGTTCAAGGTGGCGCCGCCCAGCTGGTGGGCCAGCAAGAAACGCATCAGCAGCTTGCTTTGCGCCTGCGTGGCCACATCCGTGTATTCTTCGCGCTCCATGTCGAGCAGGGTCTTGCCCGTGATCTTGGGCCAGGCATCGGCGGCGCGTGCCGGACGCGGCCCCCGTTCCGGGTCCACCACGTACACCTGCCCCGCGTCGACGGCCTGGCGCGTGCCCGTGCAGCGCGTCAGGTCGGCCGCCACGCCCGTTTCCTTGAGCAGGGCGCGCTCGAACTTGCGCAGCACGATGGGCGGCGGCTCATTGTGCGCCAGTTGATTCAAGGTGGCAACGTAGTGGTCGAACAGGACGGGGTGCGGGTCGTCGCGCGCCAGCAGCTTCACCAGCAATTCATTCAAATAGAAGCCGCACAGCAAGGCCGTCTTTTCCAGCGGCAGCATGCCGCCCACCCATTCGGCGCCCGTCAAGATGCGCAGTTCGGATTTCCCCGTCCAGCCCGCTTGCAGGGGCTGGAAAGTCTGCAGCACGCCGCGCAACTGCGAATGGGGCCGCTTGGCGCCCTTGGCGACGAGCGCGATGCGGCCGTACTCGCGGGTAAACACGTCGACGATGAGACTGGTTTCTTTATGCGGATAGCTGTGCAGCACGAAGGCTGGCTGGCCCGTGACCTTGCCGTCGCGCGCGGGCGGACGGCTGCGCCGCGGTGCTGCGGGAGCTGCGGCCGGCGGCGCGATGGCTGCCGGCGCGGGGACGACGAGGGTGGCTGGCGCAGGATCGTGCAGCGCTGGCGTGGTGGTGCTCATGCGTGTGGCGTCGCCCCCGGGTTGCGGATTACTCGTAGCCGTAGGCGCGCAAGCCCGCCTCGTTATCGGCCCAGCCCGACTTGACCTTGACCCAGATTTCCAGGTACACGGGGCCGCCGAACAGCTTTTCCATGTCCAGGCGGGCCTGGGTGGAGACTTCCTTCAGGCGCGCGCCCTTGTTGCCGATAATCATGGACTTGTGCGTGTCGCGCTCGACCAGGATGGCGGCAAACACGCGGCGCAGATCGCCTTCCTGCTCGAATTTCTCGATCAGCACGGTGCTCGTGTACGGCAGTTCGTCGCCGACGAAGCGGAACAGCTTTTCGCGCACGATTTCCGAGGCGAGGAATTTCTCGCTGCGGTCCGTGATGTCGTCCGGGCCAAAGATGGGCTGGTTTTCCGGCAAGAAGCGCTTGATCTCGTTCTGCAAGCCTTCCAGCTGGAAATGCAGCTTGGCCGAGACGGGCACGATGGCGGCGAAATCGCGCATGGCGGCGATCTTTTGCGCGAACGGCAGCAGCACGGCCTTGTCCTTGACGCGGTCCGACTTATTGATGACGAGGATGCATGGCACTTCCTTCGGCAGCAAATCCATCACTTGCTGGTCGGCCGGGCCGAAGGTGCCCGCCTCGATCACGTACAAAATGACGTCCGAGGAAATCAGGGTGTTGGTGACGGTCTTGTTCAGCGTCTTGTTCAGCGCGTTCGAATGGCGCGTCTGGAAACCAGGCGTGTCGACGTAGATGAATTGCGCGTCCGGCACCGTCTGGATGCCCGTGATGCGGTGGCGCGTGGTTTGCGCCTTGCGCGAAGTGATGCTGACCTTCGCGCCGATCAGCACGTTCATCAGGGTCGATTTGCCCACGTTCGGGCGGCCCACGATGGCGATATAGCCGCAGCGGAAGTTGTCGGGCATTTTGGTGGCTGTCATGCTAGTGTCGATTCTGTGTAGTGCGAGCGGCGATCGCCGGGGCCGCGGGGGCCTGCGCGTCGTCGCTCTGGATGGTGGCAATGCCGGCCAGCTTGAGCTGGGCGGCGCGCGGTTTTGGCTTGCGGCTGGCGGCGGGCGACTTCAAGAGTGCCTGCTCGGCCACGTCCAGCGCCAGTTTGGCGGCGGCTTGCTCACCGGCGCGGCGGCTTCCGCCACGGCCGTAGACCTGGATATTCAATTTCGGCACCAGGCATTCGATCTCGAATTCCTGGCTGTGGGCGGCGCCGTGGGTGGCCACCACGTTGTACTGTGGCAGCGAAATTTTCTTGCTCTGCAAAAATTCCTGCAGCAGGGTCTTGGCATCCTTGCCCAGGGTTTGCGGATCGACCGAGTCGAGGATGGGGATATAGAAGGCGCGGATCACCGTGCTGGCCGCATCGAAACCCGTGTCGAGGAAGATGGCGCCCAGCAAGGCTTCCAGGGTATCGGCGAGGATGGACGGACGGCGGAAGCCGCCCGATTTCAATTCGCCTTCGCCCAGGCGCAAAAATTGCGACAATTCCAGCTTTTGCGCGATTTCGTACAGCGACTGCTGCTTGACCAGGTTGGCGCGCAGGCGCGACAGGTCGCCCTCGTCGATGGCCTTAAAGCGTTCGTACAGGATGGCAGCGACCACGCAGTTGAGGATGGAGTCGCCGAGAAATTCCAGCCGCTCATTATGCAAACTGCTGTGGCTACGATGCGTCAAGGCTTGCTGCAACAGGCCAGCATCCTGGAACGTATAGCCTAAACGGGTTTGCAATAGCTGAAGATTCATTGTTGTTTCTGTGTCATCTGAGTAATTCGGCTGGCCGCCGCGCGGGGAATCGGCGCGGCAGCCATGGGCGGTCTGTCTCTGCAGACCTGGCCGGCTTAGTGTATGCCGCCCACGCGTTTCGGATTGCTGAAGTTCATCCACACCAGGAAAGCCTTGCCGACGATGTTTTCGTTCGGCACGAAGCCCCAGTAGCGGCTGTCCGCACTGTTGTCGCGGTTGTCGCCCATCATGAAGTAGTTACCTGCCGGTACCACACACGTAAAACCGTCTTCGTTGTAGTCGCACGCTTCCTTGTGCGGGAAGTCCTTGACTTCACGCAAGTTCAACGTGGGAGCAGGCTCGTCGTTGAGGATGCGGTGGCTTACGCCCGTCAGGTTTTCTTCCAGCTGCTTGTGGTACACGGTGCTTTCATCGTCCAGGTAGTCGTCCAGCGGCGTGTACTGCACTTCCTTGCCGTTGACCGTCAAGCGCTTGTTTTCATAGGTGATTTTATCACCGGGCACGCCGATCACGCGCTTGATATAGTCTTGCGACATATCTTTCGGGTACTTGAAGACCATCACGTCGCCGCGCTGCGGGTCGTTCACTTCGATGATGCGCTTGTTGACGATCGGCAAACGGATGCCATAGGTGAACTTGTTCACCAGGATCAGATCGCCCACCAGCAAGGTCGGCACCATCGAGCTCGACGGGATCTTGAATGGCTCGTACAGGAACGAACGCAGGCAGAACACGAGGGCGATGACGGGGAAGAAGCTGCCCGAATACTCAACCCATGTCGGCTGGCGCAACAGGGCCGCCTCGATGGCGGCACGGCTGCCGCCGGCATCGGACTTGATGCCTTCGGCCGACAGCTTGGCCTGGCGCGCGTCGAACTCGGCCAGGGCGCGGTCGGCCGCCTTGCGGCGCTGCTTGGACAGGTAAAACACGTCGAGGCACCAGACCAGGCCCGTCAGCACCATCAGCACGAACAGGATTAAAGCGAAATTTCCTAAGATCACTTGCAGGTTCATTTATCGTCCACTTGTAAAATTGCCAGGAATGCTTCTTGCGGGATCTCCACGGAACCCACTTGCTTCATGCGCTTCTTACCCGCTTTTTGTTTTTCCAGCAATTTTTTCTTGCGGCTGATATCGCCGCCATAGCACTTCGCCAGCACGTTCTTGCGCAAGGCCTTGACGTTTTCACGCGAAATGATGTTGGCGCCGATGGTGGCCTGGATGGCCACGTCGAACATCTGGCGCGGAATCAGTTCGCGCATCTTGGCGGCCACCTGGCGGCCACGGTACTGGCTGTTCGAACGGTGCACGATGATGGCCAGCGCATCGACTTTTTCGCTGTTGATCAGCATGTCGACCTTGACCACGTCGGCCGCGCGGTATTCCTTGAACTCGTAATCCATCGACGCATAGCCGCGCGACGTCGATTTCAGGCGGTCGAAGAAGTCCAGCACGATCTCGGCCATCGGCATTTCATACACCAGCTTGACCTGGCGGCCGTGGTAGCTCATGTCGAGCTGGATGCCGCGCTTGGCGATGCACAGCGTGATCACGGAACCCACGTATTCCTGCGGCATGTACAGGTTGACGGTGACGATAGGCTCGCGCACTTCTTCGATGCGCGACGGGTCCGGCATCTTCGACGGATTGTCGACGTTGATCAGGGTGCCATCGCGCTGGATCACTTCGTACACCACGGTTGGCGCCGTCGTGATCAGGTCCATGTCGAATTCGCGCTCCAGGCGCTCCTGCACGATTTCCATGTGCAGCAAGCCCAGGAAGCCGCAGCGGAAGCCGAAGCCCAGCGCCTGCGACACTTCCGGCTCGTACATCAGGGCGGCGTCGTTCAGTTTCAGTTTTTCCAGCGAATCGCGCAGCGCGTCGTACTGGTTCGCTTCCACGGGGAACAGGCCGGCAAACACTTGCGGCTGCACTTCCTTGAAGCCGGGCAAGGGCTCGGCGGCAGGACGGCTGACCAGGGTCACGGTGTCGCCCACTTTCGCCGCTTTCAATTCCTTGATGCCGGCGATGATGAAGCCCACCTGGCCAGCGGACAGTTGCGGCAAGGATTGCGAACGGGGCGAGAACACGCCGATGTCTTCCACCAGCTGCACCGAGTCGGTGGCCATCAGGCGGATCTTGTCCTTCGGTTTCAGGGTACCGTTGACCACGCGCACCAGCATCACCACGCCCACATACGGGTCGTACCACGAGTCGACGATCAGCGCCTGCAGCGGCGCGTCCGGATCGCCCTTCGGCGGCGGCACCTTGGCGATCAGCGACTCGAGCACGTCCTGCACGCCCAGGCCCGTCTTGGCAGAGCAATGCACGGCGTCGGCCGCATCGATGCCGATCACGTCTTCGATCTCGGCAATGGCGTTCGGCGGGTCCGCGTTCGGCAAGTCGATCTTGTTCAGCACGGGCACCACTTCCACGCCCAGGTCCAGCGCCGTATAGCAGTTGGCGACGGTTTGCGCTTCCACGCCTTGCGAGGCGTCAACCACCAGCAGCGCGCCTTCGCAGGCGGACAGCGAACGCGATACTTCATAGCTGAAGTCGACGTGGCCCGGCGTATCGATCAGGTTCAGATTGTAGATCTGGCCATCGCGCGCCTTGTAGTGCAGGGCCGCCGTTTGCGCCTTGATGGTAATGCCGCGCTCGCGCTCCAGATCCATCGAATCGAGCACCTGCGCCTCCATCTCGCGGTCGGACAAGCCGCCGCACAATTGAATGATGCGGTCAGCCAGGGTCGATTTACCGTGGTCAATATGGGCGATGATGGAGAAGTTGCGTATGTTATTCATTAACTAATATATGTGCGAGTGACAACACTGCTTTAACAGGAATCAAGGGGATCATGTCCGGGCCAAACAGGGCCAGAAACGGGCGCCCCACTCATGATGAAAAAAGCGCTCCGAGCAGGACATCTGCATGCCCAGGCGAGCGCTTTTGAAGCGACAGAAGCTGCTGCCTCGGACAGTAGCTTTTTCGACCTCCCCATTTTACCGGATTTCAGAGTAGAAAGCCCGTCTTTCAGAGGCCGGCGCCGGGGCAAGGCCACAAATCTGCCTGTATTCAGCACCAGGATGGTGCAATACGGTGGAAATATTGCCAGTTAGGCTACACCAGGCAACGCCGCACGGCCGCTTCATCGAGGAAATAATGGCACAGCTCCGGCTGCGCCAGGTCGCCGAACAGGACCGGCACCAGCTCGTCGTAGCGGGCCAGCAAGGCGGCGTCCGGCGACGCATCGATATCGATGACGTCTACCGTGAACGGCTTGCCAGGCGGCTGCAGCAGGAGCAAGGCGTCGAGCATGTCCTGGCATAAATGGCAATAACTGCGGGAATAGAGGGTGAAGTGCATGGCCGGCAGGATACCGCATCCCGGCGGCGGCCGGGACGCGGAACAGTCAAATATTACTTCGCCGACGGACGCAGCGGCACGAACTGCGCCACATCGCCACGGCGCACCAGCACGGCCGCGGATTTCTTCGGATCGAGCTTGGCCACCAGCGCATTGAACTGCTTGGCATCCTTCACGGCAACGTTATTCAGCTGCAAAATGATGTCGCCAGGCTGCAAGCCCGCCAGGGCCGCCACGCCGTCAGCATCGTCGACCTGCACGCCGCCGTCGATTTTCAGCTCCTGCTTCTTGGCCGCCGGCACGTCGCTCACCTTCAGCCCCAGCGCATTGACCGCTTGCGCCTCCGGCTCCCGGGCACTCTTCTTGGCCGTTTTCTCGCCTTCCAGCTCGACTACGGTGACGGGAATGTCCTGCTGCGCGCCCTTGCGCCAGACGGTGACGGTGGACTTGCCATTGACCGGGGCGCCACCGACCAGGCGCGGCAGGTCGGACGAACGCTCGATGACGGTGCCGTTGAATTTCAGGATGATATCGCCCGGCTTGATGCCCGCCTTGTCGGCAGGACCGTCCGGCTCCACCATCGACACTTGCGCGCCCTTGGCGTTCGGCAAGCCCAGCGATTGCGCCACTTCCTTGCTCACTTCGCCGATCTGCACGCCGATGCGCCCGCGCACCACCTTGCCCGTCTTTTTCAGCTGCTCGCCCACGCGCATGGCTTCATCGATGGGCACGGCAAACGAAATGCCGTTATACGCGCCGGACAAGGTGGCGATCTGCGAGTTGATGCCGATCACTTCACCGCGCATATTGATCAGCGGGCCACCCGAGTTGCCGGGGTTGACGGCCACGTCGCTCTGGATCAGCGGCAGGTAGTCGCCCGTATCGCGCGACTTCGCGGAAATGATGCCGGCCGTCACCGTATTTTCAAGGTTGAACGGCGAGCCGATGGCGATTACCCACTCGCCCACGCGGATCTTGTTGGAGTCGCCGATGGTCAGGCGCGGCAAGTTGCCGCCTTCGATTTTCAGCAGGGCCACGTCGGTGCGCGCATCGGCGCCGATCACCTTGGCCTTGAATTCGCGCTTGTCCGTCAGGGTCACGTACACCTCATCGGCGCCGTCGACCACGTGCGCATTGCTCAGCACGTAACCGTCCGCCGAGATGATGAAACCGGAACCGACGCCGCGTTGCACTTCCTGTTCCTGCGGCACGGCGCGGCGGCCACCGCGCGGCGCCTGCTGGCGCGGCGTCGGCATGGCGCCGCCGAAGAAGCGGCGCAGGAATTCCTGCATTTCCTGCTCGTCCTGGCCACCCATGCCAGGCCCGGCGCCTCCCATTTTCAGGCGCTCGGTGGTGCGGATGTTCACGACGGCAGGACCGACGGCATCGACCAGGTCCGAAAAATCAGGCAGCTTCACGGCGGGCACGGCCGCCTGCGCTTGCGGCGCCAGGCCCAGCATGGTCGGGGCGAAAAAGACGCCAGCCGTACCGAACAATAAGGCGGAAAGCGTCTTCACTGAAAACGTCTTGCTGGCGGCACACATGTTTTTTTTCATGGAAAGGATCTTTTCGAATATTAAAACGGATCAGGCGATTGCCCGCGTGCATGATTCGCCGTCATCACGACCATTCCAGGGCAGGCACACCCGGGCGCACGCATGGCAAACCATGCAACAATATATCGCAAAAGCAAGATATTGCCTGCGCCTAGTGTCAATCGTGCAGAAGGCCGGTGTCAAGAGCGGAAGGTGGAAGTTAAGCCTCGCGTAAGGGACAAGAGCGCTCACCGGCGTTGCGCCAGCGGCCCCGCTTCCAGCGGCTCGGGCAAGCCCGGCGGCACGATGCTGCCGGAAACAGCCGCCAGCGCGCCTTCCGCCGCCGCGCCCCGATCATCGGCCAGGCGGCTGGCCAGCCGCGCATCGAAACCGGCCCGCAACTCATGGCCGCACAGATCCGAGCGCAAGGCATCGCCGATGCGCCGATAGGCGTCCCAGGCTTGCCGTCCGGACTCCGTGTCGAGGGCGGCAAACGCCAGCTCGAGCTCACTGGCCGCCAGCTCGCCATCGGCCAGGGCGGAAATAATCTCGTGCAATCGTGTGTGCGTATCCATGATAGGCCCTGCCATGTCAAGAGGATCGGTGCGGAAACCGGGCGCAGCCATGCCAAACCCCATACTCATCAGATTACCAGCGCTTGTCAATCGGCATGTCCAGCAAAGGCTTCAATTTCTCCGCGATCACTTCGCGCGCGCGAAAAATGCGGCTGCGCACGGTGCCGATGGGACAAGCCATGATCTCCGATATTTCTTCATAGCTCAGTCCCTCGATCTCGCGCAGCACGATGGCCGTGCGCAACTCGATGGGCAGCACATCCATGGCGGCGTTGACGGTCGCCGCGATCTGCTTGCTGGCCAGCACCGATTCGGGTGTATTGTTGTCGCGTAACTTGTTGCCGTCATCGAAGGACTCCGCCTGCTCGGCATCGGCATCGCTGGACGTGGCGGCGCGCCGCCCCTGCGTGACGAGATAATTCTTGGCCGTATTGATGCCGATGCGGTACAGCCAGGTATAGAAGGCGGCCTCGCCGCGAAAATGGCGCAGTGCCCGGTACGCCTTGATAAAGGTTTCTTGCACCACATCCTCGGCCTCCGCCGGGTCATGTACCAGGCGCGACACCAGGCGCATCAGCCGACGCTGGTACTTCGATACCAGGACGTCAAATGCCCGCTTGTCGCCCGCCTGCACCCGCTCGACCAGCAACTGGTCATACTCGCGCTCTGTCCTCACGCCCAATGTCCCTGTAGTCATGCAGCGTGGGCGCCTGTATGGATATAGAGTTGGCCCGCTGCAAGAAGTTCAGTGTTCGTCCCACTTTTATTCTTCCTCTCCCCGCGCCGCGATGGCCCGGCACGCCACGGCCAGCGGACGGAAGGCGGCACAGCCGCGCCTCCGCTGCGCCAGCACGGCCGTGCGTCGCCCCGCATCATCGGCCAGGCACAGCACCAGCAGCGACGGCCACAAGGTAGAGCCCGGCAACAAACGCCATACGGGCGGCGCCGGCAATACGGGTGGCGCTGGCGATGCCGGCGGCAATGGCGTCACCCCCGGCGCCCGCGCGGCCGGCATCGCCGCCCCGGCCGCCAGATCCCCGGGCGCCGTGCCATGTTCCAGATATACCGCCAGCCGCAGCTGCCCAACCGGCGAAATATCAAGCGCCCAGGGCTTTCTGCGCGCGCGCAGCAAAAGCAGCAAAAACGCGCCGCCAGCCGCACTCAGCACTGCACCGCAGCCCTCCAGCGCATAGCCGCCGACCAGTTCGCCAAGAGCGGAAGCAGGAACAGGCGCACTAGGCCACAGTCCGCACAAGGGCACGGCAGCCAGCACGGCACACAGGCCCAGCACCGCTTGCAGCCAGCGCAAACAGACAGGCGTGCGAATGACCACCGAGACAGCGATTGACATACAACATGGGAAAAAAAGGCGCGCCGGCAACATGCCGGGCAAATTCAGGCGCCAACGAATGTTGGCGCCGAATCAGCGCTCACTACGGTTTGACCGCAGCGAGCGCTTGAAAGTTCCTGCTTATTTCGCTTTGCCGAAAATCAGCGTGCCATTCGTGCCGCCGAAGCCGAACGAATTCTTCACTGCATAATCGATCTTCATTTCACGCGCCGTGTTGGCACAGAAATCGAGATCGCAAGCCGGATCCTGGTTGAAGATGTTAATGGTCGGTGGCGACACCTGATGGTGTACTGCCAGGACCGTAAACACGGCTTCCAGACCGCCCGCGCCGCCCAGCAAATGGCCCGTCATCGACTTGGTCGAGTTGACAACCAAATTCTTGGCATGCTCGCCGAAGGTGCGCTTGATGCCCATCACTTCCGCCACGTCGCCTTGCGGGGTCGACGTGCCGTGCGCGTTCAGGTACTGAATCTGATCCGGGTTCAAGCCTGCGTTGTTGAGCGCCGCGATCACCGATTTGCTGCCGCCGCTACCATCTTCCAGCGGCGAGGTCATGTGATAAGCATCTGCGCTCATCCCGAAACCATGCACTTCGGCATAGATCTTGGCACCACGGGCCACCGCGTGCTCGTACTCTTCCAGCACCATGACACCGGCGCCCTCGCCCAGCACGAAGCCGTCGCGGTCGGTATCCCACGGACGCGAAGCCGTTGCCGGATCGTCGTTGCGGGTCGACAAGGCGCGTGCCGAGGCGAAACCGCCCAGGCCCAGCGGCGACACGGTCGATTCAGCACCACCGGCGATCATGACGTCGGCATCGCCGTACTCGATCATGCGCGCTGCGGCACCGATGCTGTGCAAACCGGTGGTACACGCCGTAACGATCGCCAGGTTCGGGCCCTTCAGACCATATTTGATCGAAAGGTTGCCAGAGATCATGTTAATGATCGAGGCAGGCACGAAAAATGGCGAGATACGGCGCGGACCGCGCTTTTCGTACTCGGACTTGGTTTCCTCGATCAGCGGCAAGCCACCGATACCGGAACCGATGATGACGCCGATACGCTCGGCGTTCTCTTCGGTGACTTCCAGACCGGAGTCCTGGATCGCCTGGATGCCCGCAGCCATGCCGTAATGGATAAAGGTATCCATGTGGCGGGCTTCCTTACCGGAGATGTAATCTTCGATATTGAAACCTTTGACTTCACCGGCAAAATGCGTGGTGAATGGCTGTGCATCAAACTTGGTAATCGTGGCAATGCCGGATTTACCTTCAATGATTGCGCCCCACGCCTCGGCAATAGTATTGCCGACAGGTGAAACGCAGCCCAGGCCGGTGACAACAACACGACGGTTTTTAGAACGGCTCAAGCGATTCTCCTGAAGTCGGTCAGACAGGCTTAGGCCTTGACGTGTGCAGTGGCGTAGTCGATCGCCTGTTGCACGGTGGTGATTTTTTCAGCTTGTTCGTCAGGGATTTCCATTTCGAATTCGTCTTCCAGGGCCATCACCAGTTCCACGGTGTCCAGGGAATCGGCGCCCAGGTCGTCGACGAAGGAGGATTCGATTTTGATGTCTGCTTCTGCAACGCCCAGTTGCTCAGCGACGATTTTCTTAACGCGTTGTTCGATATCCGACATGTTATGGCTCCAAAGTGTGTGTTACGGAAAGTGCGCGCATTTTATCAGGTTTGCGCGTCCGAATACTAATTTCGGTGTCTGCTGCTAATTCGACCGAAGCTGCTGCTAAAAGATGCGATTATAGACAAAAACGGCCCGTGAATCATGCCACAAATGGCCGCCCCGTCTAGCGTTCACATCAATTCATGTACATACCGCCGTTCACGTGCAGGGTCGTGCCCGTGATATACGCCGCTTGCGGCGAGGCCAAAAAGGCCACTGCGGCAGCCACATCTTCCGGCTTGCCCAGACGGGACAAGGGAATCTGCGTCAACAGCGCCGCGTGCTGCTCTTCGCTCAGCGCCTTGGTCATGTCGGTATCGATGAAGCCCGGCGCGATGCAGTTCACCGTAATGTTGCGGCTGCCGATTTCACGCGCCAGCGCGCGGCTCATGCCTTCCACGCCGGCCTTGGCCGCCGCGTAATTCATTTGCCCCGGATTGCCCGACGAGGCAACCACCGACGTGATATTAATGATACGCCCAGTTTTGGCTTTCATCATGCCGCGCAGTACGGCGCGCGACAGGCGACCCACGGCGGACAGGTTCGTCAGAATCACGCTGTCCCACTCTTCATCCTTCATGCGCATGGCCAACTGGTCTTGCGTGATGCCCGCATTGTTGACCAGGATCGACAGGCTGCCGTAGGTTTTCTGCACTTCATCGACGACTTGCGCGCAGCGCGCCGCATCGGTCACGTTCAGGACCAGGCCCTTGCCCGTCACGCCTTCGGCGGCCAGGTAATCGGTGATGGCTTGCGCGCCGCTTTCCGAGGTGGCGGTGCCGACCACGGTGGCGCCCTGTTTGCCCAGTTCGGTGGCGATGGCGCGGCCGATGCCGCGCGATGCGCCCGTGACCAGCACGACTTGATTTGCTAAATTCATGAGTATCCTTAAAGATGGCTGGCGGCAGTCATCGTTGCGCTGCCGCTTGCTGTTTACTTGAGCTGCGTCAAAATGCGTTCCAGCGAGGCCTGGTCGACGATGGCGTCGCCCACCAGCACGGGATCGATGCGCTTGGCCAGGCCCATCAGGACCTTGCCCGGACCGCATTCGATCACTTGCGTGATGCCGTCGGCGGCCACTTTCTGCATGGTTTCCACCCAGCGCACGGGACTGGCCGCCTGGCGTACCAGCGCATCCTTGATGCCGGCCACATCGTTGACGATGGCGACGTCGACGTTGTTGATCAGGGCGATCTGCGGCGCGGCGAAAGTCAGGCCGGCCATGTATTCGCGCAGACGGTCAGACGCAGGCTTCAGCAGCGACGAGTGGAATGGCGCGGAGACGGGCAATTTCATGGCGCGCTTGGCGCCCTTGGCCTTGGCCAGTTCGCAGGCGCGCTCGACCGCAGCCGTGTGGCCGGCGATGACGACTTGCGCAGGCGCATTGAAGTTGACGGGCTCGACCACCAGGGCCGGATTTTCCGCCGCTGCTGCCGCGCACACGGCGCGCACGTCGTCATCCGACAGGCCCAGCACGACAGCCATCGTGCCCTGCCCGACGGGCACGGCTTCCTGCATGGCTTGCGCGCGGAAACGCACGAGCGGCACGGCATCCTTGAAATCGATGACGCCGGCGGCGACCAGCGCCGAGTATTCACCGAGGCTATGACCGGCAACGACCGTCGGCAATGGGCCGCCGGCGGCCAGCCAGGCGCGGTAGAACGCCACGGCGGCCGTCAGCATCACGGGCTGGGTGTTCGTCGTCAGGTCCAGCTCTTCCTTCGGACCTTCGGCGATCAGCTTGCCCAGGTCGAATTGCAGGGCATCCGACGCTTCGGCCACGGTCTGGGCCACGACCGGATTGCCGGCGAAGCCGTCGAGCATTGCAATCGCTTGCGAGCCTTGGCCTGGGAAAACAAAAGCAAATTGTGTCATGGTGACTCCGTTTTGATTTTTTGGTATTCGAGTTACGGTATGGCAGTTTCCTTACCCCAACGGCAAAGGCCGGGGCCAGTCCCGCCGGGTCTGACCCCGGCGCGAAACAGCTTACATCCTTGCCAGCACGGCGCCCCAGGTAAAGCCGCCGCCCACGCCTTCCATCATGACGTTGTCGCCCTTCTTGACGCGGCCATCGCGCACGGCGATGTCCAGGGCCAGCGGGATGGAGGCGGCCGAGGTGTTGCCATGCTGGTCCACCGTGACGACCATCTTTTCCAGCGGCAAGCCAAGTTTCTTGGCCGTGCTGTTCATGATGCGGATGTTCGCCTGGTGCGGGATCAGCCAGTCGATCTGGTCCGAGGTCATGTTGGCGTGCTCCAGCGCTTCGTGGGCCACTTTTTCCAGCACCGACACGGCCAGCTTGAATACGGCCGGGCCGTCCATGTACAGGAAGGCGCTGCCGTCGAGCGCGCCGCCGGCCAGGCTGCCCGGGACGCTGAGGATGTTCGAGTGGCGGCCGTCCGCGTGCAGCTTGGTGGCCAGGATGCCCGGCTCCGCGGAGGCCGTCATGACGATGGCGCCGGCGCCGTCGCCGAACAGCACGCAGGTGCCGCGGTCATCGAAATTGAGGATGCGCGAAAACACTTCGGCGCCGATCACCAGCACGTTCTTGTGCATGCCCGATTGAATGAAACTGTCGGCGGTGGCGACCGCATACACGAAGCCGCTGCAGACGGCTTGCACGTCGACGGCGGCGCAATTGTTGGTGATGCCCAGCTTGTTTTGCACGATGCAGGCGGTGCTGGGGAAGCTGCCGAAGAAATCGGGGGTCGAGCTGGCGACGATGATCAGGTCCAGGTCGTTGCCGTTCAGGCCGGCCATTTCCAGGGCCTTTTTGGCCGCTTCCACGCCCAGGTCCGAGGAATTTTGCGTCGGCGCCGCGTAATGGCGCGCCGAGATGCCGCTGCGCGAGACGATCCATTCATCCGACGTCTCGATGCCCTTGGCGGCGAGCTGTTCGGTCAAATCCTGGTTGGTGACGCGCTTTTCCGGCAGGTAGCTGCCGGTGCCGATAATTTTGCTGTAGATTTTGCTAAAAACAGTCATGCAAGTACCCGTCCACTAAATGGTAGAGCTTGTTGATGTAGGTTCGTCCGGTACTGGCGTGCGCGGCATCAGCTCGGCGATCAGGCTGGCCAGGTGCGCTTGCACGTCATTTTTTGCCGCATCAAAGGCGCGGCGCAAGGCCCATTCGAAGGAATAGGCATCGGCGCTGCCGTGGCTCTTGAAAACGAGTCCACGCAAGCCCAGCAGGCTGGCGCCGTTGTAACGCGACGGATTCAGGCGGTTGCCGATGGCTTTCAGGGCCCCGCGGGCGATCAGCGCGCCCAGCATGGTAATCGGATTGCGCTTGAATTCGGAAGTAAGCACGTCTTTCATGAAGCGCGCCAGGCCTTCGATGGCTTTCAGGGTGACATTGCCGACAAAGCCGTCGCAGACGACGATATCGGTGGTGCCCTTGAAGATATCGTTGCCTTCCACGTTGCCGTAGAAGTTCAGCGCGCCACGCTCGTGGTCGGCTTGCAGCAGCTTCGAGGTGAGTTTCACCACTTCATTGCCCTTGATATCTTCCGTGCCCACGTTCAGCAAGCCGATCGTGGGACGTTCGATGCCTTCCATGGCGGACACGAGCACGGAACCCATGATGGCGAACTGGTGCAGGTGATGCGGTTCGCAATCGACATTGGCGCCCAGGTCCAGCATGTAGGTGGGACCGTTCTTTTGATTCGGCAAGATGCTGCAGATGGCCGGGCGGTCGACGCCGGACATGGTTTTCAATACATAGCGCGACACGGCCATCAGGGCTGCCGTATTACCGGCGGAGACGGAGGCTTGCGCCACGCCGCTCTTGACCTGTTCGATGGCCACGCGCATGGACGAATCCTTCTTGCGGCGCAGGGCCACTTCCAGGGGGTCGTCCATGGTAACTTGTTCGGAGGCATGCAGTACCGACAGGCGCGGATGCGTGTCGGCTTTATGTTTTTTCAGTTCGGCACGGATCACGTCTTCCAATCCAACAAGGATCAGTTCGGCTTCAGGCTCATGTTTTACGAAGGAAATTGCTGCGGGGATAGTGACTGAGGGACCGTGATCTCCGCCCATGCAGTCGATAGAAATTTTGATTGTCATTTGGTTTGATTCAGTACCGCTGCGGGCTTGCGGCAAGATGTGAATCGGACTGGAGCATACCAAGGCGGCATATGTCACCACAGCTCTGGCAAGCTTGATTCAAAATGACGGTGTGCAAGATGAATTGCAGCCGATAAAAAAGAAGAAGCGGCGCCACGCCGAATAACCACGTAACACCGCTTTCATCTTACCCAACAAAAACGTCGATTACTCGTCGTTTTTGGTCTTCAGCACTTTACGGCCACGATAGAAGCCGTTAGGGCTGATATGGTGACGCAGGTGGGTTTCGCCGGTTACTGGCTCGACGCTCAATTGCGGCGCGACCAGGAAGTCGTGCGAACGGTGCATGCCGCGCTTGGAAGGGGTTTTCTTGTTCTGTTGAACTGCCATGATGACTCCTAATACATAAGTTCTAAAATTTTAGCACATTCGATTAGCAAATACATGCGAATCGAGTATCCCAGCGGCAAAGACTACCCGAAAATAGCCCGGACCGACATCGTTTATTACAATTACATTTCACTACACTTGCCATACTCGATTACTACACGCGTTTGACACGTTCTTTACTGGAAGCATAAAAACCTGCTGCGCTTCCCGCCATCGCCCCGATGTTGCCCAGCCTACCTTCGTACGCTTGCGCTACTCAAGACGCTATCGGGCCGCTCGCTACGGTTTTTGAGGCCCCCTACAAAACCACCACTACTACTTAACTTATTCTGGCTTCAAGTCTTTCAGTGCCGCGAACGGCGACTTCTTTTCAGTCTTGAGAGCATCGAGCTGCGCCGTATCGGGGCAGACGTCGTGTTTGGGTACCTGCGGCAGGGCCAGCAAGGCTTCATCTTCGATCAGGGCCGAGGCATCCATGTTGCGGCTGCCGACGATCACGTCGATCGTTTCATCGTTGATGATTTCTTCGATCTCGTCGGCATGCTCGTCATCCTTGCCCAGCATCAAAACAGTCGAAGAATCAATCGCGTAAGCATACGGAGTCAGGCAGCGCTGGCAAACCAGCTGAACGGTGCCGTTGACCGACAAGGTCAGTTGTGGGTAGCCCAGCTTACTGGTGCCGCCAACGACCTTCCAGGCGATCTCGCCGGAAGCATCTGCACAATCCTTGGTCAACCGGGTCATTTCAGCGACAGGAGTTACACCCTCGCGGCTCCCGCTGATACGACAAAAATCAAAGGCGTCGATCACAAAAGCATTCATTGGTAGAAAATTTCCCCGGAAAACCTGCGATAATAACAGGGTTTTTAGCACGGAGTCAAAGGCTATGCATCTTTTTTGACGCAGTAATTGCCATAAACATGACAACTTCATCAACACTGCCATGCCGCATGGAGCCTCAGTTATGGGCTCTGCGCCGTGGAACCACGTGAAATTCCACTGACATCGATTAGCGCGGCCATGCCGGCCGCCATCCACTACCGAATGATACCAACTTCCGCCCCACTGCGCTTGATTCTTGCATCGAGCTCGAGCTACCGCAAGGAATTGCTGCAACGCCTGCGCCTGCCTTTCGAGGTGGCCGTGCCCGATCTCGACGAAAGCCCCCTGCCAGGCGAAAGCCCCAGCGCCACGGCCCTGCGCCTGGCGCAAGCGAAGGCGCAGGCCGTGCTCGACCGCTATCCGGGCAGCCTCGTCATCGGCTCCGACCAGGTCGCCACCCTGGACGGCGCGCAGATCGGCAAGCCCGGCAACCACGCCAACGCCCTGCGCCAGCTGCAGACCATGCGCGGACGCCAGACCGTCTTCCATACGGCCCTGTGCCTGCTCGACGGGCGCCACTCGCCCGCCGTGGCGCAGGTGGAAGACGTCCAGACCCTCGTCACCGTGCGCGACTTGCCCGACGCCGAACTGGACGCCTACTTGCGCATCGAGCAGCCGTATGACTGCGCCGGCAGCGCCAAGAATGAAGGCCTGGGCATCGCCCTGCTCGAACGCATCGCCACCACCGACCCCACCGCCCTCACCGGCTTGCCGCTGATCGCCCTGACCGGCATGCTGCGCAAGGCTGGCGTGGCGTTTTTTACTTTTTAATCACCCTGGGGTCAGACCCGACGGGGGAGCGCGCTCGACTGGAGCACGCTCCGATCCCGAAAGAACTGCCCCCGGCCAATACAAAGCTAACAAGATGACCGGCACCCTGTACCTGATCCCCAACCACCTCGGCCTGTCCGACAGCCCCGCCGACCCGCTGGCCCACATCATTCCCGACCAAGTACGGCACATTACGTCGCAGCTCGACTATTTCGTTGCGGAAAACGCCAAGACGGCGCGCGCCTTCCTGAAACTGATCGGCAACCAGCATCCGCTGGCCAAGCCCTTGCAGGAAATCACCATTTCCGAACTCAACGTGAATACCCCTGCGCAAGCGCTGGCCGGCTTGCTGGCGCCGCTGCTGGCGGGACGCGATGCGGGCCTGGTATCGGAAGCGGGCGTGCCCGCCGTGGCCGATCCCGGCGCCGACCTGGTGCGCCTGGCGCATCAGCACTCTATCCGCGTGCGCCCGCTGGTGGGACCATCCTCGATCCTGCTGGCCGTGATGGCCAGCGGCTTGAACGGCCAGAGCTTCGCCTTCAACGGCTACCTGCCCACGGACGCCGCCCAGCGCGCCAAGCGCATCAAGGACCTGGAAAGCCGCTCGCGCAATGAAAGGCAGACCCAGCTCTTCATTGAAACGCCCTACCGCAACGCCGCCATGCTCGAGGCCCTGGTGGCGCACTGCGCGCCGTCGACCCTGATCTGCGTCGCCACCGACCTGAGCCTGGACACGGAAAGCGTGCAGACGTGGAATGGCGGACAGTGGAAGAAACAGCTGGCCGCCGGCAAGGCGCCGGACTTCCACAAGAAACCCACCGTGTTCTTGCTGCTGGGGCAGTAATCCCCCGTCCATAAAAAAACGCCACGGGTACATTCCCGTGGCGTTTTACTTTACCCCACTACGACAGTCACGCCACCGGCTCCCGCGTCATCAGACCCGGCGCGTGCCCGTGTTTTTCTGGCCGCCCTTGCCCGTTTCCAGCACGAACTTGGCGCCATCGTCGCGGCCCAGCACCTTCACCAGGTAGGGCATGACTTCGCGCAGCATCGGTTCCAGCGTGTACGGCGGGTTCAGGATGAACATGCCGCTGCTGTGCAAGCCGAAGCCGTCCGGCGACGGGGTGTTCACCGTCAGGGTCACGTGCAGCCAGTCCGAGCTTGGCAACTGCTTGAGCTTGTCGGCGAACTGGCGCGATTCCATGCGCTGCAGCACCGGGTACCAGACGGCATACATGCCCGACGGGAAGCGCACGAGCGCGTCTGCCAGCGTATCCTTGACCTTGCGGTAATCCATCTTGTCTTCGTATGGCGGATCGATCAGCACCAGCGCGCGGCGCGATGGCGGCGGCAGCAGGGCTTTCAGACTCTGGAAACCGTCGGCCTTGGTGATGATGACGCGCTTGCCGCGCACGGTAGGACGCTCGCCCTGGGCCAGCGCATGCGCCTCGACCTTGCGGAAGTTGTCGGCCAGAATCTTGGCATCGGCCGGATGCAGCTCGAACAGGCGCAAACGGTCTTGCTCGCGGCTCACCTTGTCGGCGCAATATGGCGAACCCGGGTAGTAGCGCATCTTGCCGCTCGGATTCATTTCCTTGATCAGCTTCATGTACTCGGCCAGCGAGGCCGGCAGGTCCGTGCGGCCCCACAGGGGCGCGATGCCCGTTTCGTACTCGGCGTTTTTCGAGGCATAGCCGCCGTCGAGCGCATACACACCCGCGCCGGAGTGGGTATCGATATAACTATAGGCGGTATCTTTTTGATTCAGGTACTGCAACAACTGAATCTGCACATAATGCTTCAACACATCGGCGTGATTACCCGCGTGAAAGGCGTGGCGGTAACTCAACATAAGCTGGCTAATTCCATAATAAAAATAAACAAAGGCGGGAGCGCTGACACCGGGCGGGGCATGAAAACAGACTGGAGGGGGTCAGGCTGCGGGGCCAGGAAACAGCATGGACCAGCGTAATCAGCGCGCAATTACCAGCATTATCCACCAGAAAGGTGCATTGCATCAAAAAACACGGATAAACAAGCCCATGCATTCCCGGGACTGCGGCGGCCGGGCGCGGTAGAATACGCGCATCGGGCGCCCCGCGCCCATCGCCCTACTGAATAGATACCGCCATGCACAGCCTGACCCTGACGACCGATAACCGCGCCGATGTCGCGGCAGCCATTGCCGGCCCGCGCTGGACGGTGGCCTGCCTGTGTGCGCTGTGGTGCGGCACCTGCGGCACCTACCGCGCCACGTTCGAGGAACTGGCCGCGCGCCACCCGGACGCGGTTTTCGTCTGGATCGACATCGAAGACCAGGCCGACGTGGTGGGCGACCTCGACATCGAAAACTTCCCCACCCTGCTGATCCAGCACGCGGACAACGTCGCCTTCTTCGGCACCGTGCTGCCCGACGGCGGCCTGGCGCACCGCATGGTGCAGGCCCAGCAGGCGCTCGGCGCCGAGGAGCTGGTGCGGCTGTCGACCAGCACGCAGGAGCGCCGCGACTGGCAGCGCGATTGCAACTTGCGCAACATGCTGGCCGCCACCCTCGACCAATAAACTCATCCCAGGCGCAGCGGCAGGCTGCGCAGCCGTTTCCCCGTCAGGCTGAACACGGCGCTGGCCACGGCTGGCGCGATGGGCGGCGTGCCCGGCTCGCCCACGCCCTCGGGATGTCCGGCGCTGGCGATGATGACGGTTTCCACCACCGGCGTCTGGCCCATGCGCAGCACGGGATAGTCGTGGAAGTTGCTCTGCTCGACTTTCCCCTCCTTGAAGGTGATCTCGCCGCCCAGCGCCGCCGACAGGCCGAACAGCACGGCCGACTCCATCTGCTGGGCGATGATGTTCGGATTGACGGCGATGCCGCAATCGATGGCGCACACCACGCGCTGCACGCGGATTTCGCCGCTTTCCACGGACACCTGCGCCACTTGCGCGACGATGCTGCCGAACGACTGGTGCAAGGCCACGCCGTGCGCATGGCCCGGCGGCGGCGTGCCCGCCTTCGCCACCGCCGCGTCGAGCACGGCCAGGTGGCGCGAATGCTGCGCCAGCATGGCGCGGCGGAAGGCGACGCCATCCTGCCCCGCCGCATGCGCCAGCTCGTCGATGAAGCCTTCCTTGAAGAACGCGTTGTGCGAGTGGCCCACCGAGCGCCAGTAACCGATGGGCACGCTGCTGTCGGCGATCACGTGGGCGACGCGCTGGTTGGCGATTTCATACGGCATGTCGAATTCGCCTTCGGCCGTGGTCTTGTCCGGCCCCGCTCCCGGCAAGCCGAAATTGCGCTGCAAGAACTGGTGCGTGATGGAGCCGCTGACGGATTTATTGTCCCAGGACGCGATGCGGCCCTGCGCATCGAGGCGGGCAGAAAAGCGCGCCAGCGCGGCGGGACGGTACATATCGTGCTTTGTATCCTGCTCGCGCGTCCACACCAGCTGCACGGGGGCGCCGTCGCACTGCAGCGCGATGGCCACGGCTTGCGCGACCATGTCCACTTCCAGACGGCGGCCGAAACCGCCGCCGAGCAGCAGCACCTCGATCGCCACGTCCTTTGCATCGACGCCGGCCACCTTCGCCGCCACGTCGACGGCGATGCCGGGCGCCTGGGTCGAGACCCACAGCATGACCTTGCCGCCTGTTACTTGCGCGGTGCAGTTGACGGGTTCCATGGCCGCATGGGCAAGGAACGGGGCGCGATACTCGGCGCTGACCTGGCGCAAGCCCTGCAGGGCTTGCGCCTCCACGTCGCCGCTGCTGTAATACGCGTGGCCCGCTTCGCCATCCAACAGGCGGGCAAACTCCGCATACACGTCGGCGCTGGACAAATTCGATTGCGGGCCGGCGCGCCACTGCGTGGGCAGGCTTGCCGCCGCCTGCCTGGCGCGCCACCAGGTATCGGCCACCACGGCGGCGCACGAGACGCTGCGCTGCGCCAGCTGCGGCGTCAGGTCCACCACCTTTTTCACGCCGGGCATGGCCAGCACGGGCGCCGCATCGAACGAGGCAAGCGTGTCGCCCAGGCGCGGCGGCAGGTGCAGGGCCGCGTACAGCATGCCGGGCGGACGCGCATCGATGCCGAAACGCGCGCTGCCATTGACTTTGGCCGGCGTGTCGCGGCGCGGCGCGGGCTGGCCGATCAGCTTGAAATCCGTAGGGGATTTGAGCACAGGAGCGCCCGGATCGATGGCCGCGGCGCGCTGCGCCAGGCTGGCGTAGCTGGCGCGCCGGCCGTCCGGGTGCATGACTTCGCCATCCTGGGTGCGGCACTGCGCGGCCGGCACTTGCCACTGCGCGGCGGCGGCCTGCAGCAGCATGGCGCGCGCGCATGCGCCGGCCTCGCGCATGGGGCCCCAGCCATCCTTCACGCTCGACGAGCCGCCCGTGACGATCACGCCCAGCTCGCGCGCGGCCTTGGCCACCGTCCATTGCGCCAGGGCCTTCACGCGGCCGTGGTCATCCGGATGGAAGGGCAAGCCGTCCGCGAGCATGGCGACATTGCCGAAGATTTTATCCATGGGCGCCTGGATCAGCCTGACGCTGGCCAGGGGCACGTCGAGTTCCTCGGCCACCAGCATCGGCAGGGCCGTATGCACGCCCTGCCCCATTTCGCTGCGCGGCATGGCCAGGAGGACGCTGCCGTCGGCTTGAATGGCCAGCCAGCCGTTCAGCGCCACGGCGCCATCGGCCACGGGCAGCGGCGCGCCGCCATGCAGGCGCTGGCGCGGCGGCAGCACGCCCCAGCCCAGCACCAGGGCGCCCACGCCGGCCACGCCGAGACCCAGGCCACCGAGCAGGAAACGGCGACGCGAGGTGTTTTTTTCTGCGGCCATGGCATACCCTTCATATTAGTTAATTGTCGATCCAGCGCTCCAGCATATCTTGCGCCAGCACCGGACGGCTATAGAAATAACCCTGCGCCAGCTTGCAGCCGTGGCGCAGCAGGAACGCCGCCTGCTCTTCCGTCTCCACGCCTTCGGCGATGACCGACAATTGCATGCTCTTGCCCAGCTGGATGATGGCAATCGCGATGGCCTCGTCGTTGACGTCCGTCGAGATATCCTTGATGAAGGAGCGGTCGATCTTCAAGGTTTGCACGGGCAGCTGCTTCAGGTAGGCCAGCGAGGAATAGCCGGTGCCGAAATCGTCGATGGCCAGGCCCACGCCGATGGCGTGCAAGTCGTTGATGAAGCCCAGCGCGTCGCCCGTGTTCATGATCACCGACTCCGTCACTTCCAGCTGCAGCCGCTGCGGCTCCAGCCCCGTTTCCTTCAAAATATCGGCCACCATGCCGGCGATGCTGCCCCGCTCGAACTGTTTCACGGACAGGTTCACGGCCATCTTCGGCACGCGCAAACCCTGCGCCTGCCAGCGCATCATCTGGCGGCAGGCTTCGTCCAGCACCCATTTGCCCAGCTGATTGATGAAGCCGCTGTCCTCGGCCAGGGGAATGAAGCGGGCCGGCGGCACCAGGCCCAGTTCCGGGTGGTTCCAGCGCACCAGCGCTTCCACGCCCACCAGGCGGCCCGTGTCGATTTCCACCTGCGGCTGGTAATTCAGGAAGATCTCGTTCTTCTCGATCGAGCGGCGCAAGAAGGTTTCCAGGCGCAGCCGCTCGACGCCCTCGCCCGTCATCGACGGCGCATAGAAGCGGTAGCCATTGCGCCCGCGCGCCTTGGCCTGGTACATGGCCACGTCGGCGTTCCGGATCAGCATGTTCAAGTCCAGCGCATCGTCCGGATACAGGCTGATGCCCACGCTGCAGGTGACGAACAGTTCGTGGTCGGCCACGGTGAACGGCTGCTCGAACATGGTCACCAGCTTTTCCGCCACCTGCGTGGCGCCATATTCGCCGTCGATGCGTTCGAGCAGCACGATGAACTCGTCGCCGCCCAGGCGCGCCAGGGTATCGCCTTCGCGCAGGCGCGCCGTCAGCTGGCCCGCCACCTTTTGCAGCAATTCGTCGCCCACATGGTGGCCCAGGGTATCGTTGACGTTCTTGAAGCGGTCCAGGTCGATGAACAGGATGGCCAGCTGCTCCTGGTCGCGCGCGGCGCGCAGCAAGGCGTGCTGCAGGCGGTCGTGGAACAGCAGCCGGTTCGGCAGCGCCGTCAGCGGATCGTGGTGCGCCATGTGGTCGAGCTTTTCCTGCGACTCCTTGATCAGGGTGATGTCGCTGAACACGCCCACGTAATGCGTGGTGCCGGCGCGCGTATCGCGCACGGCGCTGATGGTCAGCCATTCCAGATACACTTCGCCGTTCTTGCGCTGGTTCCATATCTCGCCGCGCCAGAAGCCGGAAACGGCCAGCTCTTCCCACAAGGCCGCGTAAAACGCCGCGTCGTGGCGTGCCGAGCGCGTCAGCGACGCATGCCGGCCCAGCGCCTCCGCCTCGCTGTAGCCCGTGATCTGCGTGAAGGCGGGGTTGATGGTGACGATGATGCCGTCCGCATCGACCACCATCACGCCGTCGGCGATGTGTTCCAGCACGGTGGCCGACAGGCGCAGTTTTTCCTCGGCTTCCTTGCGCGCCGTGATGTCGGCGTACACCCAGATGCTGCCTTCGTTCGGCCGCTGCGGATCGAGCGCGCAGCCGCTGACGAGAGCCCAGAACAGGCTGCCGTCGCGGCGCTTGTACTGGCGCTCCTCGCTGAAATCGCCGCCCGCCGCCAGGGCGGGATACTGGCGCTCGCCCGCCTCCTCGAAGTCGTAGGGATTGGTAAACACGATGGCCGTCGACTTGCCCATCATGTCGCCGGGGCCGTAACCGAACAGATCTTCGCAGCGGCGGTTGACGGAAATGATGCGCCGGTGGCGCACGAACATCACGCCGAACATGACGTTGTCGAGAATCGCGCTCTGCTCGGTCAGCAGCGCCTCGATGCGCATTTCGTGGTGCTTGCGCTGGCTGATGTCGGCGATGATGCCGTCGACCCAGGTCACGCCGTGCTCGCCCGCCTGCGGCTGGCCATTTTCGGCCACCCAGCGCTCGGTGCCGAAGGCGTCGATGATGCGGTATTCCAGCGCGTAGGGCTGCACGTCGTGCACGGCCTGCTTGACGGCGCGGCGGTGCTCGCGGCGGTCTTCCGGACAAATCAGGTCGGCCCAGGCATGCGTGGTGCCGCGCATGAACTGGCGCGCCGAATAGCCGGCGATTTCCTCGATGGCATCGCTGACGAAGTCGATGGGGCCGTCGGGCCGGTAGCGGAAGACGGCGCCCGGCACCTGCGTGACGATGGTGCGGAAGCGTTCCTCGCGCTGGCCCACGTCCTCGAACAGCTGGCGGATGGCGGCGCGCATCTGCTCGAGCTGGGCGGCCAGGCGGCCCAGCTCGTCATTGCTGCCCGACACCAGGCGCGTGTCGAAATCGCCATGCGAGAGGCGGTCGGAAAAGCGCATCAGGCGGCGCAGGGGCTTGAGCAGGCGGCGGTTCAGGAACAGCACGATCAGCGCCATCGACACGGCCAGCTGCGCGCCCAGCACGAAAATATACGACACCTGCTTTTCGCGCAGTTCCTGCTGGCTGCGCGCATCGTCCATCTCGACCACCACGTGGCCGATGCGTTCGCCGCGCACGAGGATGTCGCGCTCGGCCCGGTACAGATTGCCGACGGGGCGCTGCGGCGCCTGCAGGCTGATGAATTCCGTGTCGCCCTGCCCCACCACCTTGACCAGCAGCACGGCGCGGTCGCGCATCACCGATTCGACAAGCGAATGGGCCGACTCCGCGTTCATGTTCCACAGCGATTCCTGCATGCCCAGCGCCAGGATGTCTGCATTGCGCTGCAGCGCCTCGTTCAGGCTGGTGCGCGCCGATTGGCGCTCGTGCACGCCGACCAGCAGGTAGCTGCCGATGATGGCGGGAATGACCAGGCCGCCAAACACCACCAGCAGCAGGGCGCCATAGATCGACGAGCCATACAGGGCGCTCAGGCTGGCGCGCAGGCGTTGATAGGGGGAGTTAGACATGCGGCAACAGGGCAACAGGGATCTGGCGAGCGATCATCGAGCTTTACAGGGGAATCTGGGTGACGGGGCGGGAAGAAACTTTTTCAAGAGCAATTATGCATGGAAAAAGCGGGGAAAGTCACCAATAAACACACGCGGACAGTGACGTCATGTCATATAGACAGGGCTGAAAAACCACACGCCGGCCGGCGCGCGGCGAAGGCGCCAGCAGAAAAGCGCGCGGCTTGCTATCATCGCGCCACTTCACCTAGAGGAACCACCATGACCTTCTCCATCTATTCCGCATCGATCCCCGTCTTCAAACAGATCCTGGGCAGCCTGGCCGCCATCCTGGACAAGGCTGAAACGCACGTGCAAGACAAGAAAATCGACCCGAACGCCCTGCTGCAATTCCGCCTGTTCCCGGACATGCTGCCGTTCGTGCGCCAGATCCAGATCGCCACCGACTTCGCCAAGGGCTGCGGCGCGCGCCTGGCCGGCGTGGCCGTGCCCCCTTATGAAGATAGCGAGCAGAGCTTTGCTGAACTGAAGGCGCGCATCGTGAAAACCATCGCCTTCCTGGAAAGCCTGCCGCAGGCGGACATCGACGGCAGCGAAACGCGCGCCATCACCACCGGCAGCGGCGAAAAGACCAAGCACTTCACGGGCCAGACCTATCTGTTCCACTACGCGCTGCCGCACTTCTTCTTCCACGCCACGACGGCCTACGACATCCTGCGCCACAATGGCATTGAAGTGGGCAAAAAGGATTTCATCGGCAGCTTCTGAAACGCATAAGCAAATCTACTGCGCGGCGCGCTTTGCGGCCTGCGATGCTCGCCGTACTTGAGTACGGCTGCGCTTCTTAGCCGCCAATCATCGCCGCTCGCTACGATTTGCTTCAGCGTCGACGCAATGGAGCAATGCAATACGCTATAGCGTCGCTATTAAGTATTCCGGCGCGGATACCCCTGCGCCAGAATCCGCACCCACACCACTTCCTTCTCTTCATCCGTCATCGATACCCAGTGGGCCACTTCCACCACGCTGCGGCCGCAGCCGCGGCAGATTTCATCGAAGGTGGTCGAGCACACGGCCACGCAGGGCGTGTCGGGACGCAGCGGCAGTTCCTTGTCAGCCATCAGGATACCTTCGGCAAGCCGAGTTTTTCCCAGCCTTCGATGCCCAGCTTTTCCAGGGTGGCGATATTCTTGTCGAAAATCTCGGACGCTTCCGGGAAGGCGTCGACGGCGCGCTCGATGCTGTCTTCGCGCAGCAGGTGCAAAGTGGGGCATGGCGAACGGTTGGTGTAGTTGCTGATGTCGTCCTCGAACGTCTCGGCAAACTGGTAGTGCGGGTGGAAACTGGCAACCTGCAATTCGCCGGCCAGGTGCATGTCTTCCACGGCCGCGTCGGCCACATCGAGGAACTCGTTGTAGTCGAGGAAATCGTTCAAGGTGTATGGATGAATCAGCAGAGTCGTGTCGATCTGCTCGGGGTCCGTATCGGCAAGGATTTGCAGTTCGTCCATCAGCAGCGCCAGCAGGTCTTCCGGGTTGCTCGATTCGCACACCACATAACGGATCTGCTTCTTGACGTGCACGGCCTTGGCGAACGGGCACAGGTTCAGGCCGATCACGGCCTTTTCCAGCCAGGCAACGGTATTGGCGATGATGACGGCGTTGTCGTCGTCGTGGCGCGGCGGGGTGTTCATATTCGTGCTCTCTATCTATCGGTAACGTGGCCGGCGCCTGGATGGCCGGCCCACCCCAAATTGTACGCACTCTTTGCGCAGTCTCATACCCGGCGTCCGCCAGCCTTGCGCCAGGGTCGGTGCCATGTATGCTATAACAGCGGCCGAATCACGCAAATGGCAAATTAAATTTGTAATAATTGCACCATTAGCGAATGGAAACTTAGCTATTTCCCCCTATGTGCTGTCATCATGCTGACATAATTCTTGACTCCGGCATGTGGATATACGTACACTCGCACCTTAATCATGGGTCTGTCCGATGTTTCCTCGACGACAACAATGGAACACTATGCACGAAAACTCCTTTAAATCTACCGTCCTGGCGGCGTTGGCCCTGGCGCTTGCGCCCGCCCTCAGCCAGGCGTACGAAGCCGGTGTTGAGAGCGATAACGCGCCAGTCGCCGCCACTACACCCGCCCTGATCCCGATGACTCCCCAAGTCACGGCGAAACTCCCCACCCTCGACAACCGCCTGCAAAAGACCGACCGTCTGCTGAAAAATCTCAGCGACAATTCCGATCCGCTGCGCGAAGCCGACGTCTGGGGCCGCATCCGCAGCGGTTATGCGATTCCTGACATCAACAACCAGCTGGTGGCCAACCACGTCAACTGGTATGCCACCCGCCCCGACTACATTGCCCGCACGACGGCGCGCGCCTCGCGCTACATTTTCCACGTGGTGCAGGAACTGGAAAAGCGCGGCATGCCGACGGAGCTGGCCTTGCTGCCGTTCATCGAGTCCGCCTTCAACCCGCAGGCGTTCTCCAGCGCCAATGCAGCCGGCATGTGGCAATTCGTGCCCGCCACCGGACGCGACTTCAACCTCAAGCAGAATATGTTCAAGGACGAGCGCCGCGGCGTGCTGGCGTCGACCGATGCGGCCCTGACGTATCTGCAGCGCCTGTATGACATGTTTGGCGACTGGCAACTGGCCCTGGCCGCCTACAACTGGGGCGAAGGCTCCGTGCAGCGCGCCATCAAGAAAAACCAGGCGCTGGGCAAGCCCACCGATTTCGAAAGCCTGGCCGACCTGATGCCGGCCGAAACGCGCAATTACGTGCCGAAACTGCAAGCGGTGAAAAACATCATCGCTAATCCGGCCCAGTACGGCCTGACCCTGCCCGTGGTCGACAACCAGCCCTACTTTACGGCCATCGACAAGACCAGCGACATCGACATCACCGTCGCCGCCCAGCTGGCCGAACTGTCGATGGATGAATTCAAGGCCTTGAATCCGCAATTCAATCGCCCCGTCATCATCGGCGGCGAAAAGACCAAGATTCTGCTGCCGCAGGAAAACGCCGCCAAGTTCACCACCAACCTGGCGCAATGGGGCCATGCCTTGTCGAGCTGGACCACGCACAAGATCACGAATGCGCGTGAACGCATCGAAACCCTGGCGTCGAAATTCGGCACCACGGCCGACGTGCTGCGCCAGGCCAATAACATTCCCCAGCGCACCCGCCTGCGCGCCGGCTCCACCATCCTCGTGCCGAAAACCTCGGCCACGATGAACAAGGATATCACCCAGGAAATCGCCGACAGCGCCACCATGCTGCTGGAAGCGGATCGTCCCGAGCGGGCCGCCAAGGCCGTGCGCCGCGTCGCCAAGGGCGGCAAGGTGCAGGCCGCGCCTATTTCCCTGGTGAAGCCGCGCATCCAGCGCGGCGGCGGCAACAGCCGTGCCAAGGCCCGCCATTGAGTACACCGGACCTAAGCTGCCGCGCGTCGTGAGTAGCAGCCTGCGATGCTCACCGTGCTGCAGTACGGTAGCGCTGCTCGACTGCCACTCACTTCCGCTGGCGACGCGTCTGCCAGGCGTTCTCAGACGTCGCAACCCGTCCAGCTGCTGACCCCACCGGCCGCCACAGCTTAGCTGTCGCGGCCGGTTGTACATCCGCCGCACTCGCCCACCACCCAGACAGGAGTCGTCATGGCTTTCTTGCAAGGCAAAAAAATCCTCATCACGGGCTTGCTGTCGAACCGCTCGATTGCCTACGGCATCGCCAAGGCTTGCCACCGCGAAGGCGCGAGCCTGGCCTTTACGTATGTGGGCGAGCGCTTCAAGGAACGCATTACGGAATTCGCGGCGGAATTTGGCAGCGACCTGGTGTTCGACTGCGATGTGTCCAGCGACGAACAGATCAGCGCCGTCTTCAGCGGCCTGGCGCAGCACTGGGAACACCTCGATGGCCTCGTGCACGCCATCGGCTTCGCCCCGCGCGACGCCATCGCCGGCGACTTCCTCGACGGCTTGTCGCGCGACAGTTTCCGCATCGCCCACGATATTTCCGCCTACAGCTTTCCTGCCATGGCCAAGGCCGCCCTGCCCCTGCTGCATCCGGGCGCGTCGGTGCTGACCCTGACGTACCTGGGCGCCGTGCGTGCCGTGCCTTACTACAACACCATGGGCCTGGCCAAGGCGTCGCTGGAAGCGTCCGTGCGCTACCTGGCCGAATCGCTGGGCCCGCGCGGCATCCGCGCCAACGGCATCTCCGCCGGCCCCATCAAGACCCTGGCCGCTTCCGGCATCAAGGACTTCAGCAAGCTGCTGGGCTTTGTTGCCGAGCACGCTCCCCTGCGCCGCAACGTCACCATCGAAGAAGTGGGCAACACGGCAGCCTTTTTGCTGTCCGACCTGGCCTCGGGCATCACGGGGGAAATTACCTACGTCGATGGCGGCTTTTCGCAAGTGATGGCCGTCAATCCCGAAGTCGAGTGAGGCGGAGATGGCCGATATTCTGCGGTTGTCACTTGACAGCCGACTAATATCGCCCTTCATTGAAGGCATCGCATGGCGCGCTTCCCGCCCCCGGAGAAAGACATCGAAGCGGCATTGCGCCACGCGCGAAGCAGGCTCTGCCAGCGCAGCGCTGCTGAGCGCCGTGGCCGGCGTGAACGCCATCGTGCCCCACATCCGCCTGGTCGAGGCCGCGCCACACAGTCGCGGGCCTGACGGACGTGGGGCAAGTGCCGGGCCTGTCCCGGCAAAACCTGCACAAGCTGATGAACAAAAACCGCCACAGCTTCCCCGCGCCCGCGCATGCAGGCGGCGCCACCATCTGGCACCTGGCCGACGTGTTGTCGTGGCTGCATGTCAAGGGCGTCTGCCGGCTGGAACGCAGCCTGATCGACGTGGCGCAAGCGGCCCGGCACATCAACGGCCCGGGAAGCGGCGCAAGCGCCCCCGCTGCCCGCCGACAGCGCCGCCATGCCTGACTGACTGGCGGAAAACTACGTATTCTTACTGATTTCACATAGGAAACCTGTTCAAAACGTGGTAGGACTTGCGGTTCATCCCATTTAGACAGTGCAAAATGTCGGCAAATACGGTATAGTGTCGTTGTGCGCTGCAATATGTTCCCTTGAAGCGATGGCAACACCGCAGTTACATGCACTACAAACTTAGCAGCTTCGCAAGCCTTAGCGCATCCACAGGATGCCGCTTATAAAGCCCTCCCGCCTTGTGTGTCGCACCTGACACCGTCCCGGCGCAAAGCTTTTGTGCCGAAATTTCTTTCTAGTTGAGTCATTTCGTTTTGGTTGGCGTTGCTATTTTGCGTTCTGCTTTTTGCAAGAACGCTGATTTTCACGAAAGAAAAAGAATGACATTTGAATCCTTAGGCCTGCATCCGTCCATCCTCGCCGCTCTGACCGAATCGGGCTACACCGCGCCAACCGCGGTACAGTCGCAAGCGATTCCAGCCGCGATCGAAGGCCGTGACCTGCTGGTCTCGTCGCAGACCGGTTCGGGCAAGACCGCAGCGTTCATGCTGCCGTCGCTGCACAAACTGGCCAGCGCCGAACAAAGCGCCGCCGGCAAGACGCCAAACCAGGAAATGCAAGCATCGCGCGCCCGCGGCGAGCGTCCACGCTTCAAGGCTGCCCAGCCAAAAATGCTGGTGCTGACGCCAACGCGCGAACTGGCCCTGCAAGTGACCACCAACACCGACAAGTACAGCACCGGCATCCGCCGCATCAAGGCTGTGTCGATCCTGGGCGGCATGCCTTACCCTAAACAGATGCAATTGCTGGCCAAGAATCCCGAGATTCTGGTCGCCACGCCTGGCCGCCTGATCGACCACATGGATTCGGGCAAGATCGACTTCTCGCAACTGGAAATCCTGGTGCTGGACGAAGCCGACCGCATGCTGGACATGGGTTTCATCGACGATATCGAAAAGATCGTGGAAGCAACGCCGGAAGGCCGTCAAACCATGCTGTTCTCGGCAACCCTGGATGGCGTGGTCGGCAACATGGCCCGTCGCATCACGAAAAACCCGCTGGTCATCCAAGTGGCAAGCTCGAGCAACAAGCACGAGAACATCACGCAGCGCGTGCACTTCGTCGACGATCTGTCGCACAAGAATCGCCTGCTGGACCACCTGCTGCGCGACGAAACGCTGGACCAGGCTGTGGTATTCACCGCCACCAAGCGTGACGCCGACACCATCGCCGACCGCCTGAACATCGCCGGTTTCTCGGCTGCCGCCCTGCACGGCGACATGCACCAGGGCGCGCGCAACCGCACCCTGGACGGCATGCGCCGCGGCCAGGTCAAGGTGCTGGTTGCCACCGACGTTGCCGCCCGCGGCATCGACGTGCCAACGATCACCCACGTGTTCAACTACGATCTGCCGAAGTTCCCGGAAGACTACGTCCACCGCATCGGCCGTACCGGCCGCGCTGGCCGCAATGGCCTGGCCATCTCGCTGGTGAACCACGCAGAAGGCATGAACGTCAAGCGCATCGAACGCTTCACCAAGCAATTGATCCCGGTCAATGTCATCGAAGGTTTCGAGCCAAAGAAAACGGCATCGGCACCACGTTCGAGCGCCCGTCCAGGCGGCTGGAAACCAGGCGACAACCGCGGCGGCGCGAAACCAGGCCAACGCACGTTCAGCAAGCCAGGCGCACCACGTAAAGACGGCGCGCCAAGCACCGGCGGCGGCTACAAGGGTTCCAACCCGCGCAGCACCGACGGCGCACGCCGCAGCTACGGCGACCGTTAATCACGGTTTAGCATTGCCTCTAAGCATGCAATGAAAAACGGCCACCAGATCGCTCTGGTGGCCGTTTTTTCATGTCCGGCACATTTACTTCTTCGACACCTTCTGGCGCGACAGCTTGCGCAGCTTGGCCTGCTCGAAGCGCACCTGCTGCTCCGGCGTCTCCAGCGCCAGCGGCGGCACGGCCACCGGCTTGCGGTTGGCATCCACCGCCACCATGGTGAAGTAGCAGCTGTTCGCGTGGCGCACCAGGCGCTGCTGGATGTTTTCCGTCACCACGCGGATCCCCACTTCCATCGACGTCGTGCCCGTGTAATTGATCGAGGCGAGGAACGTCACCAGTTCGCCCACGTGGATCGGCTGCAGGAACATCACCTGGTCCACCGACAGGGTCACCACGTAACTGCCGGAATAGCGGCTGGCGCAGGCATAGGCGACGCTGTCGAGGTATTTCAGGATGGTGCCGCCGTGCACGTTACCGGAAAAGTTGGCCATATCGGGCGTCATCAAGACCGTCATCGTCAGTTCGTGGGCCGACCAGTTCATCGCGCTGTCCAAAGTGTTCTCCAAAGGGGAAATAATAAAAAGGGGAGGATGTGAAAACCGGCCCCAGGGGCCGGTTGCGGGACTTACAGGCCCAGGGTATCGATGTCGGCCAGCGAGTCGCGGCCCTTGTCGGAAATGTCGTGCCCCTCGCCTTCGGCGCGCGCCACGATGTGGGCTTTCTTGCCCAGGAAGTAAGCCACGTCCGTATCCAGCTTGGTCAGCGGATCGGCCGCCACGGCGCGCAAGCCCATGATGCAGCGGCGCAGGAACAGCATCTGCTGCGCCTTCTCGGTGATGGACAGACGGCCATCGCGGGCGTAGCTGAGCAGCTTCAGCCCGGACAGGCGCTTGGCATTGCGGGCAACGCAAGCGCTGGGGCGCTCGGTCTTGATGCCGCGTGCAACTTGCTCCAGCGCGTCATATTCATCGGTCGTTAATTTCTCGTTCTTCATTACTTTTCCATAAAAGGCCAGGTGTTCGGCCCCCATGGTACGCGCCCCGCTGCGCATCGGCAACAGGCAACGTGATTCAGTCGCCGCCCGCCCCACGGACGGCGCGCTGAAATGACGCCGGGATGGCGCTTATTTGTAGCTGCGCAGCAGCAGCCAGGCCAGGCCGCAACCGGCCACGGCGCCTGCCAGCGCCAGCGCCACCAGGTTCTTGCTGGTGATCACAGGGCGACGGCCCAGGTAAATTTTGTTATGCAAGGAATTGCCCATGATGGTCTCCTGTACAAGAATTTTTATGATGTCTCATTATAAGAACAGAATCGTGACGGCCGCATGACACACAGCAGTTAGCCTTTGATTTGTATCCAAGGGGCAACATTTATTGGCATTTTTGTTGTTTATATGGCGTGACGAGTCCGCCGCACGCTTATTCATTTCCGACCAGAAATAAAGCGCACGCACGGCAGCGGCGCGGCCCGCAGCACCGCGCAAGCACTCATGCAGATCCGGCGCTCACGCCATTTTCACGGGCGGCGACGGCGGCGTTGGCTCCTCGACCGGCACGGGATCGATGTGCGGCGGCGGTTCGGGCGGCGGCGCCAAGGGATCGCCTTCCGGTGGCGGCGGAATATCGGGTTCGGGCGTGCTGTGCGCACGCAGCAGGGTGTGATGGGATGCGAGTTGCATGGTGACCTCCTTTGCCCCACTGTAGCCGATACGGACAAATCCTGGCGCCCGCCAGTGGCGCGATGCCGCGGGAACCAAACGGGCGGTTGCCACTCCAACTTCGCAAGCCTCCATTCACCAGGAGCCGCAGCTACTCCTTCATCCGCGAGCCCATGGCGCGTAAAAAGATTCTGTTCATGGCCGAGGCCGTAACCTTGGCCCATGTCGGTCGTCCCCTGAGTCTGGCGCAAGGCCTGGACGAGGAGGCGTACGAGGTGCATTTCGCCTGCGCCGACGGCTACGACTTTTGTTTCAAGCAGATCGCCTTCCGGCGCTGGCGCATCGACAGCATAAGCTCGCTGCAATTCCTGCAAGCCCTGGCCGGCGGCAAACCTGTCTACACGGAAAGTACTTTACAGGGCTACGTGGAAGACGACTTGCGTCTGCTCAAAGCCGTCCAGCCCGACCTCGTGATCGGCGACTTCCGCCTGTCGCTTTCCGTCAGCGCGCGCCTGCAGCGCATTCCCTACATCACCGTCAGCAATGCCTACTGGAGTCCCTACGTGCGCCAGCATTACACGGTGCCCGACCTGCCCCTGACGGGCGTGCTGCCCATCTGGCTGGCCAATCCACTGTTCCGCCTGATCCGTCCGCTGGCCTTTGCCTCCCACGCCGTGCCCTTGAACCGCGTGCGCCGCCGCCATGGCCTGCCGTCGCTGGGGAGCGACCTGCGCCGCACCTACACGGATGCCGACCGCACCTTGTATGCCGACATTCCGCTGCTGTTTCCACCGCACGCCATGCCTCCCACGCACGACTACCTGGGCGCCGTCATCTGGGCCCCGCCGCTCGACTTGCCGGACTGGTGGCAGCGCCCGGAACTGAGCAGTGGGCGGCCCATCGTGTACGTCACCCTGGGCAGTTCCGGCCAGGGCCAGTTGCTGCCGCGCGTGCTGCGCGCGCTGGCGCCGCTGCCCGTCACCGTGCTGGCCGCCACGGCGGGCACCATCCGCGTCGATGCCGTGCCGCCGAATGCCTTTGTCGCCCCCTTCCTGCCCGGCGATGCGGCCGCGCGGCGCGCCAGCCTGGTCATTTGCAATGGCGGCAGCCCCACCAGCCAGCAGGCGCTGACGGCAGGCGTGCCCGTGATCGGCATCGCCGGCAATCTCGACCAGTTCCTCAACATGCACGGCATCGTGGGCGCCGGTGCCGGCGTGCTGCTGCGCGCCGACCGCTTCCAGGAAACCGCCCTGCGCCACGCCGCCACGCGCATGCTGGACGATGGCCAGACGCGGCTGGCTGCACGGCAACTGGCCGTCGCCTTGCGCGACTATCAGCCTGCGCCACGCTTGCTGGCGCATGTCGACGCTCTGCTGGGTCCGCTTCTGCCTGGCAACGCACGTTGACCAGCCAGCGTCGGCATTTCTTACAGCATGCCGCGCAAACCCTGCATTACGTCAACAAAAGCACGCCAAGTCCTTGATTTTAAAAGCACCTCATGCGTTGGCATGGAAGTCGCTTAGTACTGGCCATGAGCACCTGCCCACAGGACTCAGGCAAGACTTCCTGTCCCATTCAACCACGAGGTAAGCAAAATGAAACTGTCTCATTTGAAACTGATCCCGGCGGCTGCGGCACTGGCCATGCTGTGCGCGGCCGGTAGCGCCCAGGCGGGCGCCTACGGCTATTCCTACAACAACATCTTCGGCCTGCAAATCGGCGTGCCCACGGGCCAGATCACGGTAGCCAACAGCACCACCATCTCGCGCAGCACGGCGACCCTGAATGGCGTGAGCGTCATCAACGGCGGCGCCGGTTCGCTCGACGCGCCGCGCGCCAACGTCGGCGCCGTCACCAAGGGCGAGAACGACTTCACGCAGCAAGGCCCGTCGGGCAACTACTCGCGCGGCGATGCGCAGATCGTCAGCACGCAGTTCCCCTCGTTCCCCACCGGCTCCACTTCCACGCAGGCCGTCAACGTGGCCGAGGCCCACCTCGACGGCCCCGCCGGCACGGCGGACGCCTCCGGACGCAACGGTTCGACGACGGGCTTTTCCGTCGATTTCATCGTCGGCTCGCCCACGGCGACACTGAGCTTTGACTTCCTGGCCTCGCCGTTCATGCAAGTCTTCCTGCAAAGCACGGTCGGCCAGCTGTCCACGGCGACGGCCAACCTGGTGGTCACCTTCACCATCACCGATGCCAATGGCGCGACCGTCTTCAACTGGACGCCCGATGGCGTGATCGGCTCCGGCATCTTCGGTGGCACGGAAGCGGCCGATGGTGCCAATCTGAACACCAGCCTGGCAACCAACTTCCTGACGCGCGGCAACCTGTTCACCTATGACCCTTCCGGCTGCGGCACCCCCACGGGTACGGGCGTGGGCACGGGTTGCGGCAGCAACTTCAGCGCCGTCAGCAATGCTTTGACGGCGGGCAACTACACCTTGACCTTGAACGCGGTGGAAAGCGTGGATCTGGTGAAACAGGCGGCCACGCCGGAACCCGGCACCCTGGCCTTGCTGGGCCTGGGCCTGGCGGGACTCGGCTATGCCCGTCGCCGCAAGGTCATCAACTGAAGCAGGCAACAGGGGGGTATTCACAGGCGAGGAGAATTTCCTCGCCTTTTTTATGCTGCCATCCTGTCGGTTTTCCTTACAGCGCGGCCACCGTCCGCCAGCGTGCGATGGCCGCGCCAACCCGCCAGGAGAAAGGAATTTCATGACGCATTTTTCTTGCACCCGTCTCGCAGCGGCGCTGCTGTCCATGCTGCTGACATGCGGCGGCGCCCATGCCGCCGCCTACGGTTACTCCTACACCAGCGTCTATGGCCTGGTCATCAGCAATCCCTCGGGCTCCACCACCTTGCTGAGCAACATCGACCTGTCGCGCACCACCGCCACCCTGAACGGCAGCAGCGTCATCCACGGCGGCAGCAACGAGATCGACGCAGCGCAAGCGACGCGGGGCGCCGTTACCAAAGGGCAAAATGATTTCACGCCACAAGGCCTCGGCAATGCCTCGTACGCGCGCGGCGATGCGCAGATCGTTACCTCGCAAATCCCCCCCTTCCCTCCCGGCTCGACCAGCACGCACACGGTCAATATGGCGGAAACTTACCTGGCGGGCGGCGGCAGCGCCGACGCGTCGGGACGCAATGGCTCCAACACGGCCATGGCCGTCAATTTCGTCGTCGGCGAACCGGGCGCCACCCTGGCCTTCAATTTCCAGGCCCTGCCCTTCATGCGGCTGTACCTCGATGCCGTCGCCAGCACGGGTTCGGCGGCCAGCACGAACATGGCGCTGACCTTCAGCATCATCGATGAACATGGCCAGATCGTCTTCAACTGGGCGCCTGATGGCATACTCGGCTCCAACATTCTGGGCGGCACCGAACTGGCCGACGACGCCAGCCTGAACACGGGCTACGCGCAAACCCCACTCACCAGCGGCAGCGTGTTCACCTACGACCCCAGCGGCTGCGGCGCGCCGACGGGCACGGGCATCGGCACGACGTGCGGCGGCCAATATGGCGCCGTCACCGACACCCTGGCGGCCGGCAGCTACACCCTGGTGTTGAACATGCTCAACAGCTCCGAGCTGGCCTACGTGCCCATCGATACGCCGATGCCGCTGCCGGGCACCCTGGCCCTGCTGGCGGCGGGCCTGGCCATGCTGGCGCTGGCGACGCGCCGGCAATATCGTTGATGCGCGCTAGTCATGGCTGCGCGGCTGGCGCGACGATCAAGTCCGCCAGCGGACGGCGCAGCGAACGGGCCTGCGCCGCCGGCCCGGCGCCTATCCGGCCGAGAAACACGGCCCGGTCGAACGCCGCCGCCCCCAGCACGCCCTGGCATTGCACGGCCAGCTCCTGGGCCAGCTCCTGCATGCCGTCCGTGCGCGAAAAGGCCCGCCGTTCGCGCACATAGCGGGCAAAGATCAGCGGCGTCAGCTCCGGCTGCATTTGCAGGCCCAGCTGCGTGGCCGTCAGCCAGAAGCGCTGCATGGCGCGCCCGGCCGCCACGTAGTCATCCGTGTGGCGCGGCGGGGCATCGGCCAGCAGGACGAAATGCGCGGCGCAGGACAGGCCGGGCAGCAAGTCCATCTGCAGCCGGGGCGCCACGGTGCCCGCCAGCCAGGTATTGAAAAAATCCACGCGGCGCCAGCTTTGCATGACCCAGCGCATCAATCGCGCCGTCATCGGGTCCACGCCCAGTGCCTGGTCCGGAATGCGGTCGGCACTGTAGCGCGCGCCCCACTCGATCACGTCGCGGTGCACCTTGTGTGCTTCGGGCATGGTCAGGCGCAGCCGGGCATTGTCGAACATCAGGCGCGCGCAGGCCAGGCGCGCGCGCCAGCCTTCGAACCATTGCACCTGGTAGCCTGGCGGCAGGCAGTCCGCCAGCGCGGCCTTTTCGCTGGCGCGCAACTGGCGCGTGCTGAGCCGGCGGCGCTGCACGCTGCGGCGCGGCAGGAAGGCCGCCAGCGCATCGGGCAGCATGCCGGGGCTGTCGACCAAATGCACGTCGAAGGTGGGCAAGGTGTCGGGCATGGCCGTGCGCCGCCGCGCTTGCATGCGCAAGCCGTGGCTGCTGGCCGCCAGCGCCAGGCTTTCCAGCAAGGCACCGAGCGACAGCTGGCTGGGATGGCCGTCGAGGTCATATACGCAATGGCTGCGCGTATCGAAGCCATGCACGACGACATGGCGCGCATCGACGATTTCAAAACGCCACGGCTGCGTGTTGTCGCCGCTGGGCGCCCAGCGCGCCTGGTCGAGGATGTTTTCCAGTACGGGATCGATGTGCGGTGCCTGGCCCATTCATTTCCCCTGCGCGGCGCGGCGCCGCTTGATGATGGCCATCGTCAGCCGTTGCAGCGGATGGCGGTTGCCGCCGGGACGCCATGTATGCACGAGCTTGTTGCGGTAGGCATCGAAGTGCATGCCATGCGGTGCCGCCATCACCTTGCCACGTTTTAACAGTATCTTCAGCGCCTCGGTGGCGGCCACGCCCGCGCACAACTGGCAGCCCATGATGGTCGACGGCCCGCGCCGCTCCTTCAGGTTGATGGCGGACGGATCGACGAGATACGGGCCGTGCAGGCCGGCCGGCGCCAGTCCGACGAGGAAGCGCAGGGCTTTTTCTTCCTCGGGCAAGTCGCCCCAGCCAAAGTATTGCTCGAACGTCATGCCGCCCGGCATGAAATTGAGCACGGCCGTGCCCATGCCCAGGGGCGCGGCCGTGATGGCGGGAATGCCCAGGCGCGCGCAGCGGGCGAAGGTGGCCTGGCGCGCGGGAAAGGCGAAGAAATCCAGGCCGTCCACGTACAGGTCGACGCCGTCGAAAAACTCGGCCAGGTTACTGTCGTGTACGCCGTCGGGAAATAGCCGGATGTCCAGTTCGGGATTGATATCACGCGCCATCTGCGCCAGCACGGCCGCCTTGGGCTGGCCCAGCGTGGACACCATGGCACCCGCCTGGCGGTTGAAATTGGCGATATCGAAAGTATCGAAATCGGCGATGTGAAACGCGCCGATGCCCAGCCGGGCCAGGGTCAGCAAATGCACGCCGCCCACGCCGCCCATGCCGGCGATGGCCACGCGCTTGCCGCGCAAGCTGTCCTGCTCCGCCTGCGTGACCCAGCCCAGGTTGCGGGCGAATGCCGCGTGATAGGAAAAACCGTCTGTCATGCTCACCTCGTCTATGCGTCCCTTGCGGACGAAGAAGTTTGGACAGGTGAGCCAGGCGTAAGTTCCCGCCGTGACAGAAAAAAAAGCTTAGCGCGTCAGGCGGCGCGGCGCCGACGCCGATGCCCCCACCTTGAAGACGCTGACGATCTGCGCCAGTCCGGCCGCCTGCTCGTTCATGGCTTGCGCCGCCGCCGACGCCTGCTCGACGAGGGCCGAGTTTTGCTGCGTCATGTTGTCCATCTCGACGATGGCCTGGTTGATCTGTTCGATGCCGGCGCTCTGCTCGGCGCTGGCAGAGGAAATCTCGGCCACGATATCGGTCACATGCTGCACGCTGGAAACGACTTTTTCCATCGTCTCGCCCGCCAGCGCAACGAGTTTTTCACCGGCACCCACCTGTTCGGCGGAACTGTCGATCAATTGCTTGATTTCCTTCGCTGCTGCGGCCGAGCGCTGCGCCAGGTTGCGCACTTCTGTCGCCACCACCGCGAAGCCACGGCCCTGCTCGCCTGCGCGGGCCGCTTCCACGGCCGCGTTCAAGGCCAGGATATTCGTCTGGAACGCAATGCCGTCGATGACGGCGATGATGTCGCCGATCTTTTTCGACGACGCATTGATGGCGCCCATGGTTTCGACCACCTGGCCCACCACGCCGCCGGCCTGGCTGGCCACTTGCGAGGCGGAAATGGCCAGCTGGTTGGCCTGGCGCGCATTGTCCGCATTCTGGCGCACGGTCGAGGTCATCTCTTCCATGGTCGAGGCCGTCTCTTCCAGCGAGCCCGCCTGCTGTTCCGTGCGCGCCGACAGGTCGTGGTTGCCGGAAGCGATCTCGCCCGATGCCGTGGAAATGGCATCGGCATCGTTGCGCACCTGGCTCACCAGATGCGCCAGGTTGTCGCGCATGGCCTTGATGGCCATCAGCAGGCTGGACGTGTCGCCTGGACGGGTCGCGATATGCGTGGTCAGGTCGCCCTGGGCAATTTGCGCGACGACGCCGGCAGCATAGTCGGGTTCGCCGCCGAGCTGGCCCAGGATGCGGCGCAGCATCAGGGCTGCCAGGCCGCCCACCACCAGCATCAGCGCGCCGCCGATGGCCAGCAGCACGCCCGCCTGGGCCCAGAACTTGTGGTTGATGTCATCGATATACGTGCCCGTGCCGATCAGCCAGTCCCATGGGGCAAATTTCACCACCGCATACATCTTCGCCACGGGATCGGCCACGCCGGGACGCGTGCCGTCCGCCTGCACCAGGCCGATGCGGCTGTTGGCCAGCGCCGCGCGATAGCGGTCGCCCGACTGTTTCATGTTCTTTTGCGGCGTGCCGATGCGCGCCGGATTCGGATGCACGTACAGCAAGTCCGTGCTGAAATCGCGCACGAAATAATACATCTCGTCCTTGACGAAACTGCCGACGGCCAGCTTCGCTTGCTGCTGCGCCTGCTCACGCGTGAGCTTGCCCGACTGTTCCAGCGCATAGGCCTTTTCCACCGAGGCATTGGCCAGCTCCACCAGCACCGTCAATTGTTCGACGCGCTCGGCCATCATCGTCTGGCGCAGGGAATACAGGGAAAAGGAGGCGATCAGGACGATGCCCAGCAAGGTACTGAAACACAACAAAAGGATGCGCGAACGGAGAGTCATGGAAACCTGGAGTAAGTAGGAATAAATTGCCCGATGGAAATCTTTTCAGAAAAGCAAAACGGGCGGCGCTACCGGGCTGATGCCCGGCAGGCACCGCCCGCGTTGTTGTTGATAAATCTCTGTGGCCGGTCAGGCCAAGGCTTCCTTGGCCGCCTCTTCCGGCGTCAAGCCGTCATAGAACTGGTCGGTAAACCACTCGACTTGCTCCTCGATATGATCCTGCGCCTGCGCCACGGTGGCGCCGCCGGCCACGAGGAAGCCTTCGACCTCGATGCACCAGTTGATCAGTTCCAGGGTTTCCGGATCGAGTTCTTCTTTCTTAGCCATCGTGCATTCCTTGCCTGTTAATTTGCGATATCACATCAATAAGCGGCAGTTTAACAGCTTCGTCGCCCTGCCGCCCCCGCACGTCAACAACAAGGGTTACTTTGCCGCAACATTTTTGCGTTCAGGATACAGCACCACCTGCACATAGTTATCCATGTTCAGGTAGCGCTGCGCCGCCTGCTTGATGGCTTGCGGCGTGATGGCGCGCACGCGCTGCTCGAAGCGCAGGATCTGCGCCGGATCGCGGCCCTGCGTCACGGAACCCATCAGCTGGCTCATCCAGTAGTTATTTTCCCGCAGGGACTTCTGCTGGCGCGTGATCCAGTTCAGCTTGACCTTTTCCAGGTCGGCCGCCGATGGCCCGTCCGCCTTCATCTTGTTGATTTCGGCAAACGCCGCAGCGATCACCTTGTTCACGTTTTCCGGTCCCGTCGGCAGGTTCAGGGCCACCGAATAATGGCCGTACGGATGCTGGCCCATGGCCGTCTCGAAGCCGCCGCCATAGATCATGCTCATCTTTTCGCGTAGCACTTCGATGACTTTCAGGTTCAGCACTTCGCCCAGCGCCTGCAGCGTCAGCTTCTGTTCATCCGAGTAGGCCGCGTCGCCATTGAAGGTGATGGAAATCGTGCTTTTCGGTTCGCTGCCCACGTAGACATCCTTCTTCACCACCCCGTTGACCGGGCGCATGCCCACGTCGCGGTAGGCATGCGTCACCTCGCCCACGGACAAGGTGCCCAGGTAGCTGGCGATCAGCGGCTTGATCTTGTCGAGCTCGAAGCTGCCCGTGAAGATGAAGGTCATGTCGCGCGCGCTGGAGAAGCGCTGGTGGAAGATGTCGAGTGCCTTGTCCAGGTTCACCTTGTCGAAGTCGGCCGCGCGCGGCACGCCATCGACGCGGGGATTGTCGCCAAACGTGGCGTGCTGGACAGCATCGTAGAACACGGCTTCCGGCTGTGCCATGCTGTTCTTCGCCAGGTCTTGCTGCCTGCCGATGAAGGACTGGTACAGTCCCGCATCCTTGCGCAAGTTGTTGAAATACAGGGTCACCAGCTGCAGCATGGATTCCACGTCGGCGCTGCTCGACGAGCCGCCGAAACCTTCGCTCAGTTCGCCCAGCGAAGCGCCCACGTTGACCGTCTTGCCGGCCAGGACTTTTTGCAAGTCCAGCGGCGCCAGGTCCTTCAAGCCCATGCTGCCGACGATGGCGCTGGCATAGCGGGCGTTATAAATGTCCGCATCGCCAAACAGCGACTGGCCGCCAAAGCGGGTCGAGCCCATCAGCACCTGGTCATTCTTGAAGTCCGTCGGTTTCAGCAGCACGCGCACGCCGTTGCCCAGGGTCAGCTCCGTCACGCCGATGGCGCTGTTCAACTTTTCAGCGACGATGCTGCCGCCCGCCGGCGGGCCGTCCATCAGCTTGCTGGCCAGGACTTTTTCCGTGCGCGGCTCGACCTTCTGCTGCTCGGCCCTGGCCACCGCGTCGAGCAATTGCTGCTGCGTCGGCACAGTCGAGGCCGTGTCGCCTTCCTTCCCTTCGGCGCCCATGAAGACGACGAGTTTCTTTTGCTGGTCGGGAATGACCTTGGCCACCGTCTCGTTAATCTCTTGCAAGGTTACTTGCGGCAAGAGTTCCTGCGCATACAGCAGCTCGTTGGCGATGCCGGGGATGGCTTCCTGCTCCAGGAAGTTGCGCGAATACTCGGCCACGAAACCGGCGGAATCGGACTTGTCGCGTTCGCTATACGCGCGCTCGTAATTGCGCAGCATGTTCTTGCGCGCGCGGTCCAGCTCATCCTGGCTGAAGCCGAAGCGGCGCGCGCGCTCGTCTTCCTGCACCAGCGCATCGACGGCCGGCTGCACGCCGCCCTTGCCCAGCAAGGCGTAGGCGCTGAACGATTCATAGCCGCGCACCAGCTTGCCCATGCTGCTGCCGCCCTGGATGAACGGCGGATTGGCTTGCTGCGACAATTCCTGCATGCGCGCGCTGAGCATCTGGCCATACAGGTTCTCGATCATCTGGCGGCGGTAGTCGGCGATCGTGACGGGTTCCTGCGCCGGGCGGATCGGATAGCGGATGAACACGCTATCGTCCGGCGCTTCCTTGTCCGTGATCACCAGCGCTTCCGTCTGCGCACGCTGCGGCACTTCCGCATACAGGCGCGGACGCGGCTGCGCCGGGTTTTTCAGCTTGCCGAAATGCTGGCGGATCATCGCTTCGGCCTGCTTGGGTTCCACGTCGCCCACCACCATCACGGCCATCAGGTCGGGGCGGTACCAATCCTTGTAGAAACGCTTGATGGTGTCCGGCTTGAAGGTTTTCAGGATGGATTCCTTGCCGATCGGCATGCGTTCCGCATAGCGCGAGCCATTCAGCAGTTTCGGATACAGCACCTTGTTCATGCGGTCGCTGGCGCCCTTGCCCAGGCGCGCCTCTTCCAGCACGATGCCGCGCTCGCTGTTGATGTCGGCCGGATTGAATTTCAAGCCATGCGCCCAGTCCTCGAGCACGAGGAAACCCTTTTCCAGATTGCCCTTCTTGTTCGTCGGAATTGGCAGCACGTAGACGGTTTCATCGAAACTCGTGTAGGCGTTCAGGTCGGCGCCGAATTTCACGCCGATCGATTGCAGATATGAAATCAGTTCATTGCGCTTGAAATGCGTGGAGCCATTGAAGGCCATGTGTTCCGTGAAATGCGCCAGGCCTTGCTGGTCGTCATCTTCCAGGATGGAACCTGCCTTGACCACCAGGCGCAATTCCACTTTCTGCGCCGGGCGGGCATTCTTCTTGATGTAATAGGTCAAGCCGTTCGGCAATTTTCCGACGGTAACTTCTGGTGCCACAGGCAAGGGATCGTTCAAACGGATTTCCGCCTGGGCCATGCAGGCGCAAGCCAACAGGACGGCGCCCGAGACCACGCGTAATTTACTCAGCTTCATGTATTCTCAACGGTAAGATTCAGTAGGCGTACCTTACACCGAATTCCTGTTTCCGCCATTAAAAACAGCTTAGGGAAAACCGTTTTCCCCAGGGAAGATGATCCTACAGCGGACTGAAGAGTAGCCTGCCGCATTTTTTGATCTGTGCTAAAGTATTGCCGCCGGTCATGTGATCGGCACAACAATACGTCTTCGGGGCGGGGTGCGATTCCCCACCGGCGGTAAGACCGGCAACGGTCGAGCCCGCGAGCGCTTGCCAGGCACCGCCTGGTGAGGTCAGCAGATCTGGTGTGACTCCAGAGCCGACGGTATAGTCCGGATGAAAGAAGATGTGCAGTAGTGTGATGTCCCATCGCCACGGCGATGCGGCCAGTTGCGTCTATTCGCTTGCCCTGTTGCGTTTTTCGCTGATGCGAGGAGCGTTTCACCATGTTAGTCAACAGCTATACCCTGGTTTCCACCGACCTGGAAGGTCGCATTCAATCCGCCCTGGCCGCCATGCGCGCCGGCGTGCCCGTCATCCTGCTCGACGATTTCGACCGCGAAAACGAAGCCGACCTGATCCTGTCGGCGGAAAAACTCACGAACGAAACCATGGCCCTCCTGATCCGCGAATGCAGCGGCATCGTCTGCCTGTGCCTGCCGACGGACGTCGTCAGCGCGCTGGAATTGCCGCCCATGTCGCCCGATAATGGCAGCCGCTACGGCACGCCATTCACGGTGTCCATCGAGGCGCGCGACGGCGTCACCACAGGCGTGTCGGCCGCCGACCGGGTCACCACCATCCGCGCCGCCATCGCGCCGGACGCCAAGCCGGCCGACCTGGTGCGCCCCGGCCACGTCTTCCCCCTGCGCGCCGCGCCCGGTGGCGTGCTCGAGCGTCGTGGCCACACGGAAGGCTCCGTCGACCTGTCGCGCCTGGCGGGCCTGAACCCGGCGGCCGTGCTGTGCGAGCTGATGAATCCGGACGGCACCATGATGCGCGGCGACGACATCGAGCGCTTCGCCGAACTGCATGGCATGCCCATCCTCACCATCGAAGAACTGGTGGAATGGCGCCGCAAGCACGCCCAGTAATCGCTCAGGCGGCAGCCACCGCCTTCGGCAGATGCACGTGGCGATACACGAGGCTGGCCGCCAGGCCATACGCGGCGGCGATCGTCGCGTAGGCCAGCGGCAGCCGCAGCGACCAGCTGGGGGCCATGTGCAGGATGCTGCCGATCAGGGCCACGCCCACCAGAGCGCCGATCTGCCGGTTCGCATTCAGGGCCGCCGCCGCGCTGTTCGCATGCTGCCTGCCGGCCACCCGCATCACGGTGGCCGTCATGGCGGGAATGGCGATGCCGATGGCCACATTCATCACGGCCGTGCCCAAGGCCAGCAATGCGTACGGCGTGCCGGGGCGCAGGGCCGTCAGCAGCAAGGCCATGGCCGCCCCCACCAGCAAGCCGGCCAGCATGGGCCGGCGCGTGCCCCAGCGCGCCGCGATATGTCCCGCCATAAAGTTCCCCACCGTATAGGCCGCCATCATGGGCAGCAGGCGCAAGCCCGACTGCAAGGCATCGGCGCCGCCAGATTGCTGCAGGAACAGGCTGAGTAAAAACAGCTGGCCGAAGACGCAGAAATTGATCAGGAAACCCACGCCATTGGCCGCGCCAAAGCTGCTGCTTTCAAACAGGGCGCGCGGCAGCAGCGGATGGCTGCCGCTGCGCTCGCGCCGCAGCAGCTGCCCGGCCGCCACCACCGTCAGCGCCCCCGCCGCCAGCACGCCGGGCGACAGCCAGCCCAGCACGGGGCCTTCGATCAGCACGAAACTCAGGCCCGCCAGCGCCAGCACGCCGAGCGCATGGCTGAACAGGGACAGCGCGCGCGGCTGGCGGGCCGGCGCGGCCAGCAGCACCTGCGCCATGACGATGGCCAGCAGGCCGATGGGCACGTTCACCCAGAAGACGCTGCGCCAGCCGAACTGGTGCACGAGGATGCCGCCGATCAACGGGCCGGACGCGCCGGCCACGCCCACCAGCGCCGACCAGGCCCCCAGCATGCGCGTGCGCACTTTTTCATCGTCAAAACTGTGCGTCAGCAGGCTCAGGGAACTGGGCATGAACAGGGCCGCGCCGGCCCCTTGCAGCAGGCGCGCGGCCGTCAGGAAGTGGCCGTCGGGCGCGGCGCCGCACAGGATCGAGCCGAGCAAAAAAACGCCCAGGCCGGCCTGGTAGACGGCCTTCGGCCCGTAGCGGTCGGCCAGCGCGCCGCCGGCCAGCAGCAGCGCGGCAAACGTCAGCGTGTAGCCATCGACCACCCAGACGAGGCCCGTGAGGGGGATGGCCAGGTCGAGCGCGATATCGGACAGGGCCACGTTGACGGCCGTGACATCGATCATGGCCATGACGAAGCCGAACGCCAGGGTCAGCAGGATCAAGCCGTTGGCGCGGCGCGAGGGAGTGACAGACATGATGGTTTCCTTGCAAAGGCAGCGGGGGCAGTCATTGTAGGAGTCTTGAAGAATGCAGTAAACAGGCATAGAATCAGCACACTGATGCAAAAATGCATCTCAAACCAATAGGGAGCGGATGCATGGAGTGGGCTCATGGACTGGGATAACGCGCGCATTTTCCTGGCCATCGGCCGGGCCGGCACCCTGCGCGGCGCGGCCGCCCTGCTGTGCATCGACCAGGCCACCTGCGGGCGCCGCCTGGCCGCGCTGGAAGCGTCGCTGGGCGCCACCCTGTTCCTGCGCACGCCTTCGGGCTATGTGCCGACGCCGGCCGGCGAACTGGCGCTCTCCGCCGCCGAAGCCATGGAGCGGGCCGCCGACAAGCTGCAGCGCGAGATGCAGGGCGTCGACAACCGTTTAAGCGGCCTGGTGCGCGTGGCCACCACGGATACCATGGCCAGCCATTTTGTCATCCGCGCCATGCAGCGGCTGCATGCGGCCCACCCGGACATCCGCATCGTGCTCAACGTGGCGCCGGCGCTGGCCAGCCTGACGCGGCGCGAAGCCGACCTGGCCGTGCGCGGCGTGCGCCCCACCGACCCGGACCTCATTTCCCGCCACCTGGTCAAGCGCAGCCTGGGTCTGTATGCCTCAAAACGCTATCTGGCCGAGCGGGGCGAACCCGTGCGCGGCACGGCGCTGGCCGGGCACGACATCGTCATCTACCACCATTCCGTCACCCCGCGCCATGGAGACAAGATCGCCGGCGAAGCCGTCGCCAACGCCAGGGTGGCCATGGAAGTGAATTCGGCCATGATGCTGCAGGAAGCCACGCGCGCGGGCCTGGGCGTGGCGGAGCTGGCCACCCACCTGGGCGACAGCGACCCGCAGCTGGTGCGCATCTGGCCCGAGCGGGCGGAAAGCTACGACGTATGGCTGGTGATGCATGCGGACCTGAACCGCTCGGCGCGGGTGCGGGCGGCGGCCGACGCGATTATCGACAGCGTGGCCGGGCAATAGGCCGGCACGCGGCACGCACGCATGCCGGCTGCACGGCTGCACGGCAGGCCAATCGCTTGTACCGAACGCATCCAATGTTAAGATGCCATCATGACCCTTTCCGTCTCCCTCATCATCGGCATGCGCCGCCTGCACCGGGCCACCATCGCCTGGCTGGGCAGCTGGTGGCGCCTGGTGCATTTCGCCATCCTGGTGTTTTCGCTGGCCCTGTCGCCATCGAGCTATAACCGCGCCAACCGCCCCATCCTCGCGCACCGGCTGGTGTCGAACACGGCGCCCAACCTGGTGTGGTTCAGCGTCGCCTGCGCGCTGGTCAGCCTGGTGCTGATCCGCATCGTCGTCGTCAGCGCGCAAAGCTATGGCCTGTCGCGCTATGCGCTGGAAATGGTGGTGCGCGTGCTGGTGCTGGAACTGATCCCGCTGACGGCCGCCCTGTTCGTCGCCCTGCGCCTGACCCTGCCCGACGGCATCGCGTTCGCGCAGATGCGCTCGTCCGGCGTGCTCGATGCCATGCAGCGCCAGGGCGTCGACCTGCTGCGCCGCGAATATTTCCCCCGCGTGATGTCCGGCATTTTCGCCGTGTGGATGCTGGCCATCGTCAGCTGCGTCACCTCGCTGGTGCTCGCCTATCTGACCATCTACGGCTTCACGCCATGGGCGCTGCAAGGCTACACGCGCGTGGTGGGACAGATCTTCAATCCCGCCGTGGCGCTGATCCTGATGCTCAAGGTGATCTTTTTCAGCTTTGCCGTGGCGCTGATTCCGCTGGCTTCCTCGTACTACCCGGAGGAGCTGGCCAAGCGCCGCGGACGCATCTGGGCCGCGCATGGCCTGTCCGAGATGCTGCGCCTGTTTTCCGTTACCCTGCTGATCGAAGTGGCCTCGCTGATGGGCAATTACTACTGATGCCCGCCCGCCGCCAGCGATCCCGATTCCCCCCATACCAGAGCCAGAAGCCATGAGCCAGAACCAGCCCCCCAATCCCGACCAGGTCGACGTCACGGCGCCCGCCGGTCTTACGCCCGAGGCCGTCTTGCCCGCGCCGCCGCCCGTGCGCCACGCCGAACTGAAGGCGGCCATCCTGCTCGTCTTCATGTTCGTGCTGGTGGTCGGTTCCGTCGTCTACCTGATGTATGCGCGCGGCGCCTTCGAAGCCACGCAGACGCTGGTGCTGACGACCGACGATTCCGATGGCGTCGGCGTGGGCGCCGACCTGACCTTCTCCGGCTTTCCCATCGGCCGCGTGCAGCGCATCGAACTGGCGCCGGACGGCAAGGCCCGCGTCATCGTCGACGTGCCGCGCAAGGACGCGCACTGGCTGCGCACCAGTTCCATCTTCACCCTGGAACGGGGCATCGTGGGCGGCGCCAAGCTGCGCGCCTACAGCGGCATCCTGACCGATCCGCCCCTGCCCGACGACGCCACGCGCGACCTGCTGGTAGGCGACATGGCGGCGGAAATCCCGCGCCTGCTGTCGGCCGCGAAGGATTTGCTGAACAACGTGGCCAGCCTGACGGGCAGCGATTCCGCGCTCGATGGCACCCTGCGCAACGTGCAGGCCGTGACGGGCAAGCTGAGCGGCCCTGGCGGCGCCATGGGCTTGCTGACGGGCGACGACAAGCAATCGCGCCTGCTGGTCGAACGGGCCAACGTCCTGTTGAGCACGGCCGACCAGCTGGCGCGCCGCACCGACAGCCTGGTGGCCAACGCGGATACGCGCGTGTTTGGCGAGAAGGGCGTCATGACGGATGCGCAAGCCACCATCGTGCAGCTGAACGCGCTGCTGGCCGACACGCGCAACAGCCTGAAAAAGGTCGACGCCGTGCTGGTCGAGGCGCAAGCCGTGGGCGCCAACGCCAAGGCGGCCACCGCCGACCTGGGCCCGCTGCGCGCCGACGTGGAAAGCAATCTGCGCAAGGTCGAGCAATTGGTCAATGAAATCAACCGCAAGTGGCCGTTCAAGCGCAATCCGGAGATCAAGCTGCCATGAGAAAAATCAATCTCGCCCTGTCCGCCATGGCTGTGGCGGCCCTCGCCGCCTGTTCCAGCGGGCCGCCCGTGCCGGACTGGAAAATGAATGCGCAAAGCTCGATCGAGCGCTTTGAAGCGGCCTACCTGAATGGCAGCGTGCTGGTCGAGCAGACGGAATTCCAGCGCGCGCGCGACCAGGTGGGCTCCACCGGCAAGATCGACCTGATCGCACGGGTCGAACTGCTGCGCTGCGCCACGCGCGTGGCCAGCCTGGCCTTCGCGGACTGCACGGGCTTTGACGCGCTGCGCGCCGACGCCACGCCCGCCGACCGCGCCTATGCGGACTACCTGGCGGGCAAGCTCCAGCCAGCGGACATCGCCCTGCTGCCCGAGGCGCAGCGCGCCGTGGCGGCGGCGACGCCGGACACGGCAGCGGCCAGCGCCGTCGCCGCCATCACCGATCCGCTGTCGCGGCTGGTGGCGGCCGGCGTGCTGCTGCGCTCGGACCGCGCCACCCCTGCCCTGCTGGACACGGCCATCGCCACGGCCTCGGACCAGGGCTGGCGCCGCCCGCTGCTGGCCTGGCTGGGCGTGCAGCGCCTGCGCGCGGAGCAGGCGGGCGACGCGCAGGAAGCACAGCGCATCGGACGGCGCATGGATATCGTGGAAAAGAGCGGCAAGCCGCTGCAGTAGGCGAGCAGATACAGACAGAATCGGCGCTGCCATTCCGTCATGCCATTTCGATGCGGAAGGAGCATGCCGTGGCAACGCCACCGCTATTCAGGAGCACCGCGCCGCCGCGCCATTCCGGCGACAGGCCAGCAGCGCTGAAGTCGGAAGATTGCGAGGTCTTGCACGATACCGTGATGCAGCCGGCCGAGGACAGCTCGCAGGCAATCCCGCGCCAGCTGGCGCGATTCGATTCGCCTCGACGTGACAATGTGTGATTATGTATCAGGGGTAATTCGATATGCTCGGAGGCCGCTGCCAACCACGAGCAAATCTGGAGATTTGCTAAATTGCCGACTGAAAGAAGCACCCAGCCATGCACCTCGCACTTCCGCTTATCCTGTTGTTGAGCATATCAGGCTCTGCCATCGCTGAAGCTGATACGCAAGATTCAGCCCCCGAAGCAACCCAGCAAGTCGCGATCTCGGGCAGCAGGGATCCCGACTGGAAGCCGTATCGTAAAATGTTGGCTGGCATGGACGCATTCGAGCGCTACCACTCGCTGGCGCCCCAGGCGGCGTTGAAATTCATCTTGCGCCCGCAACAGCCCAACTTGACGGTGCCTGATCTGACTTTGCGCATCGTGGGCGACAGCGTCGATATCGCGGTCCCGATCGCGGCCGACAATACTTTCTCGATACCCCGTGACGAGTCGGCATCCAGGGAAGATGCGGATTTGCGGCTCTCCAGCAAGAAGGGCTTGTTCCGCTGGCGCCCGGACATTCATACTCAAGGCCTGCCAGCAGGGACACGCAGGCTGGGTGATCTGCGGCTGGAATGCGAGGTGCGATGGGCTGTCGATAAATTTGACGTGTCGTTCATCCAGCTGGCTTACCTGCTTCCCCTCGGCGGAGTATGTCACACGTCCAGAAGCCGGGTTTTCTATACGACGGCAGCACCGATCACGGGTGTAACGCTGGTATCGGATGCGCGCCGGGAAAAGTTGCCGGCAGAGCGCCTGAGTGCGAAGGACCATACCCGGTATGCACCGCCCCTGCATGATAAGAGCTGGCCGGATGACACACTGGTGGAATTTGAGTTCCAGGCATCGGCCAGCGCGGCCGCAGCCGGCATGGCGGCACATTGACTCCGGCCCGTTCGCCGCATCCCCCGCCATGGCGTGCAGTGCCGTAAAGCGCCGGGACCGGGCAGATGGCAGAAGGCCGCCGTGCAAAACAGCGGATGGCGTCCTCCGTTGCGCACATTGCGCATGCCGCCAGGCACGGCGAGCCGACGCCCGGAACATATTTCTCTCGCTTACCTCTTTCGACTACGTCTCCCGCTCACGGACTCGCGCCCCTGCCGAAAGCCGGTCCGGGCCCTCGTATCAGCCGTTCCTGGCAGCCGGGCAAGGCATGTCGCGGTAGAACAGGAAGCCGCCCAGGCCGATCGCGTCCGTATCGGCCTTGACGCCATACACCAGGGTATTTTTCGCTCCATCGATGCGCAGCAGGTTCTTGTGCAGGACGATTTGCGCGTGCGACAGCTCCAGCGACGGGGTGGGCGCCAGTTGCAGGCTCAATTCGGCCGTGGCGGGATCATAGGTCCAGCGGCCCGGATTATAGAAGGCGAAGCCGCCATCGAAGCGCAGGCTGCCATCCTTGAACTGGGTCAGGCAAATGCCGGGAAATTCGCTGGGCGGGTTGTACCAGGTGGCGGCCACGGCCGCATTCGCCGGCGTCTTGCCCGGCATTTGCATGCCTGCGCCGTCGCTTTTCCCCGCGGGCTTGTCACCTTTGCCGCCCATGCCGGCGCAGCCGGCCAGCGCCAGCGCGCACGCCAGGATGCTGGTGCGTGTGATGAATGTCATGTGCATTGCCGTCCCCTTGCCTTATAGAAACACCATCTTAAAGGGGGATGGCTGGCCGTTCAAGCGGCCAGCGCACATAAGGGCGATTTAAATGTCGCCGCTGCCCTCGGCCGACTGGGCCGCCCTGGCCGCCGCCTCGCGCAGTTTGTCCTTCTTGCTTTTGCGCGCGCCCTTCACGCCGCCGTTCACCGTATCCGTCACGGCGCTCACGGGCGTGGACAGTTCCGTCGGCTCGAAGCCGGCCACCACTTCGCGCACGATGCGCAGGTCGTTGCGGTTTTCGATCAGGCGGAAATGCGCTTCCGTGTCGGCCGTCACGAAACTGATGGCCGTGCCGCTTTCGCCGGCGCGGCCCGTGCGGCCGATGCGGTGCGTGTAGTCGACGGCGGAACGGGGCAAGTCGTAGTTGACGACGGCCGGCAAGCCGGCGATGTCGATGCCGCGCGCGGCCACGTCGGTGGCCACCAGTACTTGCAGGCGCCCCGCCTTGAAGTCGGCCAGCAGCTGGCTGCGCGTGCCCTGGCTGAATTCGCCGTGGAAGGCGCCCACGTGCAGGCCCGCGCGCTGCAGCTTGTCGGCCACGTGTTCGGCCGCATACTTGGTGGCGACAAACACCAGCACGCGCTCCCACTGGTGCTGCAGGATCAGGTAGCGCAGCAGCTGCGTGCGGCGCGGCACGTCGACCGTGATGGCGCGCTGCACGATATCGGGCTTGTCCTGCGGCTCGGAGGCCACTTCGATGCGCACGGGGTGCGTCAGCAGGCTGTCGGCCAGCGCCTGCACGCTGTCCGGGAAGGTGGCCGAGAAGAACAGGTTTTGCCGCTGCTTGGGCAGCAGCGCCAGGATGGCGTTGATTTCTTCGCTGAAACCCATGTCCAGCAGACGGTCGGCCTCGTCGAGCACGAACAGCTGCACGCCGCCCAGCTTCACCGCATTGTGCTTGACCAGGTCCAGCAGGCGGCCCGGCGTGGCGACGACGATGTCGGCGCCGCCGCGCAAGTCCATCATCTGCGGGTTGATCGACACGCCGCCGAACAGCACGGAAATTTTCAGCTTGACGGGCAGCGGCTTGGCCAGCGCGTGCACGGTCTGCCCCACCTGCGCCGCCAGCTCGCGCGTGGGCACGAGGATCAGCGCGCGCACCTGGCGCGGGCCGGCGGCGGGCGCCATCAGCGCCTGCAGCAGCGGCAGCGCATAGGCGGCCGTCTTGCCGGAACCCGTCTGCGCCGCGCCCAGCACGTCGCTGCCGCGCAGGATGGCGGGGATGGCGGCCGCCTGGATGGCCGTCGGCGCGGCATAGCCGGCCTTGTCAACGGCGCGGACCAGGGCGGGAATCAGACCCAGTGAGGAAAATGGCATAGCGGGCCTTCTTGATATTTATGCGTAAAGTGAGACCGGCCGCAATGTGCGGCCGGTCGGGATATGACGACAGTATAAAGCAATGACAGATAAGGCCCAACCAGGCCTGCCGCGCGTCGGCACGGGCGCCCCTGCGATGCTCGCCGTACTGCGGCAAGGCTCCGCTTCCCGGCCGCCTCTGCCTTCCGCTCGCGGCGGCTTGCCCGGACGTCGTGCTGCAGGTCGACTACTGCCTGGGCATCTGCAGCTTCGGATAGCCCGCGTCGTCATAGCCGGGCATGCCGCGGCGGATGGCGTGCGAGAAGTCCGCATCGGCATTCGCCGCCCGCGCGCGCGCCGTGATGTGGCCGCCGTCGCGCAACTGCTGGAAGGCCAGGCCGGGCACCAGGCCCCTGACGTCGTACAGGTAGCGGTCCAGGTAGCCGGAAGCGAGCAGGCGGTAGTCGACGGGCAGGCCCGGCACGATGCGGCGCACCATCTCGAAGACGATGGTGGTGCAGTTGGCCGTCAAGGTATTGTAGAACTGCGGCTGGCGCTTCAGCGATTCCGCCTCGTCCAGGTAGGCGAGGAACAGCGAGCGCATGGCCGCCTTGGGCATCATCACGCGGTACAAATGCATGTCCTCGCCCCGTGCATTCGTGCGCACGCGCAGGATGTCGCGCTCGTCGGCCGCCACCAGGCTCATCTCAAAATGCTTGAAGAAGCCGCCGATGGCGGAAAAACTCTCGCCCTTTTCCTTGCGGATCTCGATGGAAAACGTCAGGAAGCGCCCGTCCGCAAAGCCGAACGAGATCAGGGTGTGCGCAATCAATGGCCCCGTCCAGTACGACAGCGCCACGTCCAGCGTGCGCAGTTCGTCGAGGTTGTAGCTGCGCTGCTCCCACTTGACCGTGTAGTCGTCGTCGCTGCGCCAGTCGAAATTGCGCACGTTCTCCAGCGTGACGATGCTGCCCTTGACGCTGCCCGTGACATTGCGCGCCACGTCGTCGGCCCACACGCGCTGCTGCTTCGGCATGATCAGGCTCCACCACAGCAGCAGCAAGAGAAAGCCGGCCGCATACGGCAGCAGCACGCGCACATCGCCGCGCAGCCACCACAGGACCACGCTGGCCACGCCCAGCGCGCCCCACAGCAAGGCGCCGATGCCTTGCGCCGTGGCGCCGCCGGACAGCTGGTACCACAGCGCCAGCGCGCCCCACAGGGCAGTCAACAGGATAATCAGAGTCGCGGCCATTTTGCCGATGGTGCCCAGCACGGAGCGGATACGGTGTGATAAGAAAGTCATGCCATGATTATAGGGGCAAGCGCGTTATCCGATGCATTCAGGCAAGCGAGCGCATGTGTGCGGGCCGAAACATTGCTTGCCTGCTAATTTATTTCATGAGAGCATATTGTCCAAATAAAATGTATAGACAAGCCAGGCCGTCCGCGCGGCCATGCTTGCCGCGTCCAGGAGACAACGTGCAGCCCCCTTCCCTCTACGCCCTCGCCGGCAGCCTCAATTCCCTCTTCATCGTCGTCAGCCTGTATGGCCTGTGGTCGCAGCTGGCAAAAATCTGGCGCCGCAAGCACGACGCCAGCCTGGCGCGGGGCAAGACGACGGATATCCTTTCCATCAACCAGTTCACCGTCAGCTTCCTCGCGTATTGCGCCTTCTTCGTGTACGGCTATTCGATCACGCCCTTCAACCACTACATCGTCTGGCCGCGCCTGGCCGCCTCGCTGATCGCGCTGCTCATCCTGTTCGAGATTGACCGCGACCGCCGCAGCGCGACGGCCCGCCGCGCGCTGCTGGCGTGCGCCCTGCTGCTGTGCGCCGGCGTGGCCGGCCTCGCCTTCGGCCCCACCTTGACCGATGAAAAGCGCGTGATCTCGCAAAGCCTGATCGTCGCCGTCACCGTGCTGCTGGCGCAGGGCTATGCGCACCAGATCCGCCTGATCTGGCGTTCCGGCAGGACGGGCGCCGTGTCCCTGAAAATGAGCCAGTTCATCCTGGCGATGGATGTCAGCACCATCTTCTTTGCCTGCGTCATGGGTTTATCGACAGGCTGGCCCTTGCTGCTGCTGGCCTGCGTCAGCGCCACGACCAAGCTGATCATCATGTGGCTGTTCCGCTGGGAGCAGACCAGCCCTGCCGCGCGCGTGAAACGCCAGGCGCTGGCTTGACGCTAGAATGGCGGCATCGCCACCTAGTTGAAAGTGAAAGCGCCGCCATGCATGCTCCCATCCCCATCCTGCGCATCTTTTCCGAAGACAAGGCGCGCGAGTTCTACCTCGGCTTCCTCGGTTTTACCCTGGACTGGCAGCACCGCTTCGCGCCCACGGCGCCCCTGTACCTGCAGGTGACGCGGGGCGAACTGGTGCTGCACCTGAGTGAACACTACGGCGACGCCACGCCCGGCGCGGCGCTGCTGATCCCCATCGACGACATCGCCGCCCTGCATGCGGAGCTGCAGGCGAAGGATTATCCGTATGCGCGGCCCGGCATCCGCGACGAGGACTGGGGCCGCATCCTGGAAGTGGCCGACCCGTTCGGCAACCGGCTGCGCTTCTGGCAACGCAGCGCCTAGCCCTTACTGCCCGCTCAGGGCGCGCATTTCCGCATACAGGTTGGCCTTGCCCTCGAAGCCGATGCCGACCAGGTCCGGCATGGTGATGTGGCCATTTTCCACCCGCACGCCGTCGGGGAAGCCGCCGAAGGGCTGGAACAGGTCCGGGTACGATTCATTGCCGCCCAGGCCCAGGCCCGCCGCGATATTCAGGGACATCTGGTGGCCGCCGTGCGGGATGCAGCGGCTGCGCGACCAGCCGTGCTGGCGCAGCATGTCCAGGGTGCGCAGGTATTCCACCAGGCCGTAGCTGAGGGCGCAGTCGAACTGCAGCCAGTCGCGGTCGGCGCGCATGCCGCCATAGCGGATCAGGTTGCGCGCATCCTGCATGGAAAACAGGTTTTCTCCCGTCGCCATCGGCTTGTCGTAATAGCTGCGCAGGGTGGCCTGCAGCTCGAAGTCGAGCGGGTCGCCCGCTTCTTCGTACCAGAACAAATCGTACTGGCGCAGCGCCTTGGCGTAGGCGATCGAGGTATCGAGGTCGAAGCGCCCGTTGGCGTCCACGCACAGCTTCTGGCCATCCTGCAGCACCTCCATGATGGCGTCGATGCGGCGCAAGTCTTCGTCCAGCGAAGCGCCGCCGATCTTCTTCTTGACCACCGTGTAGCCGCGGTCGATATAGCTGCGCATCTCGTCCTGCAGGGCGGACAGGCTCTGGCCCGGATAGTAATAACCGCCGGCCGCGTACACGAACACCTTGTTGTCGGGCGCGCCCGTGCCGTGGCGCTCGGCCAGCAGCTGGAACAATGGCTTGCGCTCGATCTTCGCCACGGCATCCCAGATGGCCATGTCGATGGTGCCGATGGCCACCGAGCGCTCGCCGTGGCCGCCCGGTTTTTCATTGCTAAACATGCAGTCCCACACCTTGTGCGGATCGAGATTGCTGCCATCCGGCGTCACGAGGCTGGCGGGATCGGCGTCGAGGAGGCGCGGGATGAAGCGCTCGCGCATCAGCATGCCCTGGCCGTAGCGGCCGTTCGAGTTGAAGCCGTAGCCGACGACGGGCTTGCCATCGCGCATCACGTCCGTGATGACGGCCACCAGGCTCAGGGTCATCTTCGTGAAATCGATGTAGGCGTTGCGGATGGGGGATGAAATGGGAATGGTCTTTTCGCGGATTTCAACGATTTTCATGCGGGGTCTCCTGTCATTGATTGAATCACGCCAGCTTACCCGCGAACAGGAATCGTATAATCAAATCCAATTTAAACCATTATTCACCTGAAGTTAAAGATGAAAACCGATACGACCACGGAAATGGCCTTCTTTGTGCTGCTGGCCAAGCTGGGCAGCCTGTCGGCCACGGCGCGCGAGCTGGGCATCACGCCGCCCGCCGTCAGCAAGCGCCTGGTGCTGATGGAGCAGCGCCTGGGCGTGCGCCTGCTGAACCGCAGCACGCGGCGCATCAGCCTGACGGGCGATGGCGAAAGCTACCTGGCGCAGGCGCGGCAGATCCTTGACGATATCCGCGCCATGGAAGAGTCCCTGGCCAGCGGCAGCGCCGAGCCGCGCGGCTTGCTGCGCGTGAACGCCACCCTGGGTTTCGGCCGCACGGTGATCGCGCCCCTGCTGTCGCAATTTGCCCTGCGCCACCCGCAGCTGGAAGTGCAGCTGCAGCTGACGGACAGCCCCATCAACCTGGTCGAGCAGGCCTACGACCTGGGCATCCGTTTCGGCGACTTGCCCGACACGCGGCTGTCGGCGCGCAAGATCATGTCGAACCGGCGCTTCCTGTGCGCCTCGCCCGCCTACCTGCAGGCGCACGGCGCGCCGGCCACGCCGGACGAACTGGCGCGCCACCGCTGCATCGTGCACCGGCAGAACGACGACGCCTATGGCATCTGGCGTTTGAGTAAAGGCCGCGCCACGCACACGGTGAAGGTGCGCGGCACCGTGGCCAGCAACGATGGCGACGTGGTGCTGGGCTGGGCCCTGGACGGCCACGGCATCCTGCTGCGCTCGGAATGGGACCTGGCCCGCTACCTCGACAGCGGCCGCCTGCGCGTGGTGCTGCCCGACTACACCCTGGCGCCGGCCGACCTGTACGCCTACTACCCCAGCCGCCACCAATTGCCCGCCAAAGTGCGCGCTTTTATCAATTTTCTCGGCCAGCGGCTGCAGCCGGACGGGGCCACGGATGCCGAATCAGGTTAAACTATAATATTGCGATATGGCAATATTATGAGGGAGTAAGTTTTGCTAGTCATACTCGGATTTATCGTCGTGCTGTTTTCCGTCTTCGGCGGCTTCGCCATGCAGGGCGGGCACCTGGGCGCCCTGTTCCAGCCGCTGGAGCTGCTGATGATCGGCGGCGCCGCGCTGGGCACCTTCTTTGTCGGCAATGACGCCAAGGCCATCCGCGCCACCTTCGCCGCCCTGCCCACCCTGTTCCACGGCTCGCAGTACACGAAAGCGCGCTACATGGAGCTGATGGGGCTGATGTATGAAATCCTCAGCAAGATCCGCAAGGAAGGCCTGATGTCGGTCGAGGACGATATCGACGACCCGTACCGCAGCCCCATCTTCGTGAAATATCCGTACACGCTGGGCGACGAGCATATCCTGGAATTCATCACCGATTACCTGCGTCTGATGGTGTCGGGCAATATGGATGCCTACCAGATCGAAAACCTGATGGATAACGAGATCGAGACGCACCACGAAGATGCGGAAATGCCGATCCAGACGATTTCCCAGCTGGCCGACGCCATGCCCGCCTTCGGCATCGTCGCCGCCGTGATGGGCGTGGTGCATACCATGGCTTCCGTCGGCTTGCCGCCGGCCGAGCTGGGCGTGCTGATCGCGCAGGCGCTGGTGGGCACCTTCATCGGCATCCTGCTGGCCTACGGCTTCATCGCGCCGCTGGCCAGCCTGCTGCGCCGCAAGCACCATGAAACGGCGAAGATGTACCAGTGCGTGAAAGTCACCCTGCTGGCCAGCCTGAACGGCTACGCGCCGGCCCTGGCCGTGGAATTCGGCCGCAAGGTCATTTCCGCCACGGAACGTCCATCGTTCAGCGAACTGGAAAACCACGTGCGGCAAGTGCGCACGAAGAACTAGGGGCGCCTGGCCGGCCCCCATCGGCTGAATCGGCTGAATCGGCATGCAGTGTGCCGGGGACGTTGGGCCGATTTACGGGGCCGGCTCCGCCTCTTCCGGGCAGCTGACTTCTTCCTCTTGCGTATATAAAGTCATCGGCACGCGCTGGCCATCGACTTCCAGCTCGCGCACCTTGGGCGGCACCAGCTGGAACTCGCCCGCCTGGAGTTTTTCGCGCAGGGGCTTGCAGCGCAGGGCTTCCGTGGGAATTTGTCCCCGTGCGGTCCAGCTGCCATCGTCCTTCTCCGCCAGCAGCACCGACGAGGCGCGCGGATCATTGCTGATCAGCAGTACTTCCTGCTTGCCATCGCCATCGAAATCGAGCAGATAGGCGTCGCACTGCTGCCCTGCCCGCTTCAAGCAGGCGGGCAAACGCCAGGCCGGGCCTACTTGCGTCCAGTCCTGGCGCAGGAAACTGTCCGGCAGCTGCGCCGTCGCCGGGCGCAGGGTCAGGTTGATCGACACGTCGCTCAGGGCGCCCGTCTCGTCGAGGCGGTTCTGGCGCTTCAGCATGGCCGCGGCGCGGGCCCGCACGGTGGCCGCGTCCGGCCCCGTCGTGCGCTTGGCCAGTTCCTGCAAGGCCGCCTGGCCGTAGCGGGCGCCTTCGAAGCGCAGGTATTCGAAATCGAATTTATCCACGCCCACCTTGCCGCTGTCCAGGCGCGCCATCTGACTGGCCACGGAAATGCGCGCCGGGTCCGCCAACGGCGAGAACAGCGCGAACAGCACCAGCAAGGTGACGAAGGCGGTGGCCACGTTGACGTTGGCGATCAGGTGCAGCCAGTCGCCATACTTGCTGGCCGCCCAGGCATAGCCGACGGCGTAGCAGGTGGCGACCAGCAGGCAGGCGGCGGCGATCAGGCGGTCGGCCGTCCAGCCATGCGACATCACGCGCAGGGTCAGGGCATAGATGGCGATGCCCACCACCCACGGCAGCAGCAGGCAGGCCAGGCGCGTGCCCAGGCGGATGCCGCGCGCCACGCCATGGCCCACTTCGCCATTCTGGAAGGCGGCATTGATCAGCACCACCAGCACGCCGGCCATGCCCAGCAGCACGGACGCCGCATGGCGCGTGGCCCACAGGCGCTCGAAGCCGATGAATGGCAAGGTCAGCAGGAAGCCGGAGACCAGCACGGCGGCGATCGGCACCAGCCACGACAGCAGCACCAGCAGCAGGGTGCGGATGCCGCGCACGATGGAGGGACGCACGTCCGTGATGTGGATGGCAAAGGAAAAGGCGAAGCAGATGACGGGAATCACGAACCAGGCCTGGCCCAGCAATTTTTTCAGGAAATTCAGTTTAATCAGCAGGAACAATTGCCCGCCCAGCCACAGCACCAGGCACAGGCCCAGCACGAACAGCAAGGAAAACAGCAGCTGGATGCCCAGCTTCCAGGCGATTTCAAAATACGTGGTGTAGCGGGCGATGCGCTGGCCATCCTGGGCGCTGGCCAGCACCAGCGCATGGGCGATGTAAAAGCCCACCACGCAAAAGCCGAACAGCTGGGCCGAAATGACGCGCAGCGGCGCGCCCGGCTTGTAGTTGCCCCAGATGACATGCTCGGCGCCGCGCGCCACGTCGTGCCAGGCCAGCACGGCCATGACGGCCGCCGCGCCCGCCATCCACAGGGCAATGCGCTTCGCCGACATGTGGCCCAGGCTGGAAACCAGCAGGATGGGCAGCAGCAGGCCGATCAGCATCAGCGGCCCCAGCAAGTAGGCTTCCGTGGCTGGCCAGGTCTTGTCCTGGGACGAGCTGTACAGCCAATACAGCAGCAAGCCTTGCAGCAGCCCCGTCACCAGGCGCGTCACCGCGATGCGCGGCGCCACCACCGGATCGAGCAAAGCCATGTTTTTTCCAGCGGCGTCCTGCTGCATAGTCATTCCTTTATGAATCATTATTGCCGTTCATTGCTGTACGGCATACAGGCGCATTATTGCATTTCGTTATCGTCATCTCAACAACGATTCGTGCGGGGCCGTGCCCAGGCTGTCCGCTGCGCGGCGCAGCGGCAAGCTTTGCGCCACGCCCCAGGCCAGTTCCGGCACGATGAACAGCCACAGCACGGGCTGCCCCGTCGCCAGCAAGGCCCACGCCATCCAGCTGGAAAACAGGTAGCGGGCGGCCGCATCGAAACGGCCGAAGCGCGGCTGCGGATCGAGCAGGCGCAAGGCTGACCAGACCAGTACCACGCTGCCCAGCAAGCTGCTGATAAGCAAGTGAAACGGTTCGAAGACGGGCAGCGGCAGGCCGCCCAGTCCCACGTTAAGGGCGCTCAATTGCTCGCGCAACAGCAGAAACGTCCACGGCGTGGCGAACGCGACCGTCATGACGACATCGTAGATGGGCACTGGTGCGCACCAGGCGGCGGAAAGCGGAAACGGACAACATGCGAGACCTCCATCAAGGGGAAAGCGCCCATGATCAAGGCTGGAGTACACTCCATGGTCAAGCATTTTATGAAGGAAGCATCGTCATGCAGATCGGCGAGATGGCGCAGGCGACGGGATTGAGCCGCGATACCCTGCGCTTTTATGAAAAACGGGGCTTGCTGCGCGCGCGGCGCGGCGCGAATGGCTACCGCGACTACCCGCCCGAGGCGGCCGACTGGCTGCGCTACCTGCGCACGGCGCAGCAGCTGGGCTTTACCCTGGCCGAGATCGAGGCCGACATGCCGCTGCTGGCCAGCGCCGATGAACCGGCCACGGCCGAACTGCTGCGCGCGGCCCTGGCGCGCAAGCTGGCCGACATCGACGCGCGCATCGCCGGGCTGACGCAGCTGCGCGGCGAACTGGCGCGGCGACTGGCGCCGCAGGCGGCGGCGTGTCCGTTGCATGGAGGCGGCCATGCGACCGGGTAAATGGCTGCCATGGCTGTTGCTGCTGGGCGCGGGCGGCGCGCAGGCGGGCGCACTGACGTGCGGCGATTTCCTGTCCAGGCTGGGCCGGAAACCACCGTATATCGTCTACCAGGGTTGCCAGCAAAACATGGAACGCCAGGACCAGCCGTTCAAGGCCAGCTACCATGTGGATGGCAGGCATGCGCGGCAGGCGGAAGCGTACTTGCGGCGCGCCTATGGCTTGCCCAAGCTCCAACGCTACTGCTGCATGTGGGACAGTTCGCAGCATTCCTGGCGCGACCGCCGCTCGGGCTACAGCTACGTCATGTTCATGGCCACGGCAGAAACGCCGGTGCGCACGCGCGCCGCCTGGCCGCGGATCGACCGCTTTGTGATCCAGGTCGACGGCTACGCGCAAGACCCCTGAACAACAAAAAACCGCCTGTGCATGGCAGCAGGCGGTTTTGCGTGGACAATAAACGGGCTTACTTGCCAGCCTTGCGGCGGCGCAGGAAACCCATCAGGCCCAGGCCGGCCAGCAGCATGGCGTAGGTTTCCGGTTCCGGCACGGCGGCCATCACGGACACGTTGTCGATCACGGCGCCCGAGTAATTATCGAACGGCGTGCCGGCCTTGGCGGCGCTGGCAAACGACAGGGTCGCCAGGCCCGTGGACGCGGCCGTGAAGCTCAGGGTGTTGCTGTACAGGGTATTCGAGGCGGCAGCCGTCGAGTAGAAATTGCCGGCCACGCCACCGAAATTGACGGCCACGCCCTGGCCTGCGGGACCATTCGCATTGCGCGCCATGTCAAAGCTCAAGTTATAGGTCTGGCCGGCCACCACGTTGAAATTTTGCGACAGGAAACCAGGTCCTGGCGTGCCCAACATGTCGATGCTGTAGCCGTCGATGGCGTTGTAGGCATTGCGGATCAGGTCGACGGAAGAGGCGCCCACGGTCCAGCCCGTGATCGCGGAGGAGCCGCTGTTGACCACCTGGAAGCCGCTGGAAAACGTGGAACCGGGCGCGACAGTCTCGAAGTCGCCATTCGTGATCAGATTGATGGGACTGGCGCTGGCGGTGCCTGCGGCGCTGGCACACAACAGGGCAAGGACGGCGGCGATGGTGGTGGTTTTCATGGTCTGATTTCCTTGCCTTGTTGATATTAAAGTTACCTTAAGTGAAATCATATCCCAGCCTTGATAAAAATCAAAGAACTTTGCAAAAATATATTCAATGTGGACAATTTGTAACGTTTCGACCTAAGGCCAGGCGCAAAAAAAAAACGCGCCCGATGGCGCGCTGGCGGCTCGAAGCGTGAAGGCTCAGTCGAGTTCCTGGCGCGCCACCAGGATGCCGTCGGCATCCGCATAGATCCAGTCGCCGGGCTGCACGGGCACGCCGCTGATCTCCACGCGCACGTCGCGCTGGCCCGCGCCCGTCTTGTTGCTCTTGCGCGGATGCGTGGCCAGGGCGCGCACGCCGATCTGGCACACATTGATTTCCTCGCTGTCGCGGATGCAGCCGTGCACGACGATGCCGGCCCAGCCATTGCCTTCCGCCAGCACGCCCAGCTGGCCGCCCACCAGTGCGCGGCGCAGGCTGCCGCCACCGTCGATGACCAGCACGTGGCCCTGCCCCGGCGCTTCCAGGGTGCTGCGCACGAGGGCGTTGTCTTCAAACACTTGCAAGGTCGTGGCGGGGCCGCTGAAGCGCATGCGCTGGCCAAAGGCCCGGTACACGGGCGGCAAGACCGCCAGGGTGCCATCGTCCAGCATGGCTGCATAGTCGTCGCACAGGTCGGTGGTGGCAAAAGTCATGCTGGCTCCAGGAAGTGAGGAAATCATATCGGATGGCAACGATTCTATGCCTTTTGCAGCGCCGCGGCACGTGTTTTACCGCCCACGCCGACGGCCGTGGCGATCGCCAGCGCCTGGAACACGCCGATAAAGACAAACAGCAGGGCCGGATGGTTGCCATCCATCAGCGCGCCAAAGAACAGCGGCCCCACGGCCAGGCCGCTGTCGAGGCCGGAATACACGACGCCATACACGCGTCCCGTGGCATTCTTCGGCGCCGCCGCGCGTATCATCAGGTCGCGCGACGGGCCCGCCACGCCGGACGTCAGGCCGATGGCGCCCATCAGCAGCACCGCGCCCCAGGCCGGCACGACGGCCATGCCCAGCAGTACGGCCAGCAGCGCGGCGGCGGAAAAGGCGATTGCCACGTTGCGGTCCGGCTGCTTGCTGCGCGCGCCCACCACGCCGCCTGCCAGCATGCCCACGGCCGAGGCCAGCATGTACGCCGTGTAGGCGCTGGTGGCCAGTGCCAGGCTCATGCCGTACAGTTTGACCAGGGCCACGCTGGCAAAGCTCTGGATGCCGCCCAGGGCGATGGCGGTGATGAAGAAGAAGGCAAAGCACATCCACACGGCCGGCAGGCGCAGGAAATCCAGGGTGCCTTCGCCGCTGCCCGCCTGGCCCGGCGCCGTCTTTTTCAGCGGTTCGGGACGGATGGCGTGGCGGTTCAGGAACAGCACCAGCAGCACGCCGAACGGCAGCACGGCCGCGCACTGCAGGGCCACCCTCCAGTCATACTGCGTGGCCACATAGGTCATGAATAACGGCGCCAGGGCCCAGCCAATGTTGCCGCTGATGCCATGCACGGAAAAACCGTAAGCCACGCGCGCGGCCGAGACGCGCTGGTTGAGGATGGTGTAATCGGCGGGGTGGAAGACGCTGTTGCCCACGCCGGCCAGCATGGCGCCCAGCATCAGGGCCGTATAGCTGTGGGCCGTGGACAGGGCCAGCGCCGACACGCCCAGCAGGAAAATGCCAGAAAACAGCACGGCCCGCGCGCCGAAGCGGTCGACGACAAAGCCGGCCAGCGCCTGCCCCACGCCCGAGATGATGAAAAACACCGTCATCAGCAAGCCCAGCTCCGCATACGACAGGTGAAAGGCAGGCTTCAGCCAGACGAACAGGGCCGCCAGGATCAGGTGGTAGAAGTGCGACACGCCATGCGCCAGGCCCACCAGGCCGATGACGCGGGCATCGCTGCGCAGGGTGGGAAGTTCGGATGCCGAGTTAGTTGTTATCATGTCATACCCTGTCTTATACTGGTGAAGCTCAAGTGTATGCAAAATACCATCGTCTGTTTTCCGACAGAACGACATAATTTATCGAATTAAGGCCAAGCTGATGGGTGTACCTATCCTCCACCATACCCGCATGTGTCCGCCGCGGGAAGCGCCCAGCGCCACCATTCCCGTGACCATGATCGCGCGCGACCTGCAACCCGATGAATTTTTATTGCCGCACACGCATCCGTGGGGCCAGGTCACGATGGCGCTCGAAGGCGTGCTGCGCATTACCGCCAACAACAGCAGCTGGGTGCTGCCGCCCATGCGCGCCATCTGGATCGCGCCGAACGTGGAGCATGCCGTCACGATACTGGAAAAAACCCGCTTGCGCCCCCTGTGCATCCATGCCGCGCGCGCGCCATTTGCCGGCCGCGACTGCAAGGTGCTGGAAGTGTCGAGCCTGCTGCGCCAGCTGATCATGGCATTGGAACAGCTGGACCCGGGCCAGGAACCGGCGCGCGAGGCGCTGCTGGCCGAGCTGATCCTCGATGAATTGAAACGGTCGGCCACGCGCCCCATCCGCGTTCCCTTGCCTGGCGACAAGCGCCTGAAGACCCTGTGCGACAGCCTGATCGACAAGCCCGGCTCGAACCACACGCTGGAACACTGGGCGCACATTGCCGGCGCCTCGGAGCGGACCCTGGCGCGGCTGTTCGAACGGGAGTTGGGCATGAGTTTTGGCCAGTGGCGCCAGCAGGTGCGCCTGGCCCACGCGGCACCGATGATCGCGCGCGGCGTGCCGCTGTCGCAGGTGGCCGAAGAACTGGGCTATGCCAGCCAGTCGGCCTTTTCCGCCATGTTCAAGAAGACTTTCGGCAGTTCGCCCTCGGCGTTTTTTGCGCAGGGCGGGCGCCCGTGAGCGGGCGCCCGCAAGCGCTCGGGGCAAGGCGGTGCAACGCCGCCATGGGCGCTTTAACTGTGCGCTCAACGGGAAAGCGCGCCGATACAGTGCTCAGGGCAAGGCGCAGCGCCGCAGACAGTACGCTGGTACGGCAAGGCGGTGCAACGCCGCCATGGACGCTTTAACTGTGCGCTCAACGGGAAAGCGCGCCGATACAGCGCTCAGGGCAAGGCGCAGCGCCGCAGACAGTACGCTAGTACGGCAAGGCGGTGCAACGCCGCCATGGGCGCTTTAACTGTGCGCTCAACGGGAAAGCGCGCCGATACAGCGCTCAGGGCAAGGCGCAGCGCCGCAGACAGTACGCTAGTACGGCAAGGCGGTGCAACGCCGCCATGGGCGCTTTAACTGTGCGCTCAACGGGAAAGCGCGCCGATACAGCGCTCAGGGCAAGGCGCAGCGCCGCAGACAGTACGCTAGTACGGCAAGGCGGTGCAACGCCGCCATGGGCGCTTTAGCGGTGCGCTCTCAAGCCATGAAGTCGAACAGGGAATTCTTGCCGGTATACCCCGGCAGGGCCGAATTCGTGCCCATCTGCTCCTGCGCCGAATACGCCTTCACCAGCGCCTGCGCCTGCGCCGTCAGGGCCTTGGCCAGCACGGCCTTCTTGTTGGTGAGGGTGGTGATGTCCTTGCCGACCGTCTGCACTTCCTTGCGGATGATGCTCGTCTCGCCCGTCAGCTCGCCGATCTTGCTGGCAAACTGATCCGCCACGCCCTTGCCGTTATTGGTAAACAGCTTGCTGACGGCATCGGGGTCGGCTTCGATGGCGGCCTTGAGTTTCTTCTCGTCCAGCACCAGCTCGCCGCTCTTGCCCAGGGTGACGCCCGCGCTGCTCAGGACGGATGCAGGCACGCCCGTGCTGGCCGTGCGCAGCACCTGCTCCATTTGCGAACGCACCTGCCCCAGGGCCGTATCCGATTTCAAGTCGCCCTGCTGCAGGCTCTGCAATTTGGTATTGAGGTCGTTATAGGCCGTCACGAAGCTGGCCACGTTGCTGGCGATCTGGCTGCTGTCCTTGGCGATGACCAGGTCGCTCGTGCCCTTTTTCTTCAATTCGATGGTGGCGCCCTCGATGGCCGTCGTCAGGGTATTCGTGGCGCTCTTGATGTCCTTGCCGTCGACGGTCAGCAGCGCGTCCTGCGCGGCGGCCGTCTGCTGCATGCCCTTGCTGGAGCCGGGCGCATACGCCAGCAGATTGCTGACGGCCGCGTCGCCGGATACGCTGATGCGCATGCTGCTGTCGGCGCCGCTCTTGCCGTTCAGCGACAGCGCATAGCCATCGGGGCCTTTGACCACGCTGGCGTCGATGCCTTGCTGTTTCAGCGCGGCGGCGATGCCGTCCAGGCTATTGTTGCTGCTGTCGATGGTCAGCGAAATGATCTTGCCGCTGCCCGCCGTAAACTGCTTGCCATCGGCCGTGCCCACTTCGATCTTCACCAGCGCGGGCGCGCCCGTGCCGATCGGCGTGCTCGAGGATTTTTGTGCGCCGCTGAGCAGGGTCTGGCCCTGCGCCAGCTGCTTGACGTTCAGTTCGTAGCTGCCGCTGGCGGCCTTGTCGGTGGTGGTGGCGCTGAGCACGTCCTTGGCGCTGGGCGTGGCCGAGGTGGCCAGGCCGCTGCCGGCCATGTTCTTGGCCACGGTCTGGAATTTCGCCAGCGCCGATTGCAGCTGGCCCAGGCCCGAGAACTTGGCCTGGTCGCGCGCCAGGCTCGCGTTGAGCTTGACCACGCCCGTGTTCTGCGACTGCATCTGGCGCTCTACCTTGGCATACACGTCGGCCGAGATATTGCCCTGCGTGGTTTGCTGCGTGTTATTGGTAAAGGCCCTGCTGTTGATGGTCGAATTAAACATGGTGGCTTTTCATCCGGTGAGGGTGTGCGCCCACGGATCAGGCTTGACCGTGCGCCGCGTCTACAAGAGATGAGGCGGCAAGCGCGCAAGGCGCGGCAGCGTCGTCTCCACTGATTGATAATTATGCAGCATGGCTAAAAGATCAAAACAGCGAGCAGAGCCATGTTTACCGCAGTGCTAATGTGTTTGCACCATTTTAGCGCATAAATTTGGAGATGGCGCTGCTGACGGCCATGTCCACGTTCATGAACGTCAGCCCCACCTTGAAGCCGGCGCTGCTGAAAATGCAGTGCGACACGGAGGTGCGCGCTTCGATGATGTGCGCCTTGCCATCGTAAAACAGCTCGAACAGCACCTTGCCTTGCTTGCCTGCCGGCACTGGGTCAGCGATCACGGCGGACATGCCGCCCGGCCCCACATCGAGGGTGCGCGCCGCCACCGGACCCGCGCCATCCATGACCAACATTGCCTTGGCACGCAAAATCTTGCGTGCGCCCTGCCTTTGCTCTACTGACACTATATTCCGCTTCTCTATCGATTCATTGTCCATGCGAATTCACCAGGCGAATTCATCGGACAAATATTATAGTTCCAAACGGGAATTTTGTTTGACTTGTCTCAAACTTGGCATTTATACCATGTCAACTTTTACTCGTGGTCGCGCAGTTTATTAAAGGCCTCGTCGATGCGCTCCACACCGATGACCTTGATGCCGTCGATGGCCTGTTTCGGCAAGTTCGACTTGGGCACCACGGCCAGGGTAAAGCCCAGCTTGGCCGCTTCGCGCAAACGCTCCTGTCCCCGCGGCGCGGGACGGATTTCACCGGCCAGGCCCACTTCGCCAAACACCACGAGTCCCCGCGGCAGCGGCTTGTTGCGCATCGATGAATTGATCGCCAGCAAGACCGCCAGGTCGGCCGCCGGTTCCGTGATTTTCACGCCGCCCACGGCGTTGATGAAGACGTCCTGGTCAAAGGCGGCGATGCCCGCGTGGCGGTGCGCCACCGCCAGCAGCATGGCCAGGCGGTTCTGCTCCAGGCCGACGGACAGCCGGCGCGCGTTCGGCAAGTGGCTGGTGTCGACCAGGGCCTGGATTTCCACCAGCAGGGGGCGCGTGCCTTCCTGCGTCACCATCACGCACGAACCTGGCACCTGGTTGTCGTGCTGCGACAGGAACAGGGCGGACGGATTCGACACGCCTTTCAAGCCCTTTTCCGTCATGGCGAACACGCCCAGCTCGTTGACGGCGCCGAAACGGTTCTTGATGGCGCGCACCAGGCGGAAGCTGGAGTGCGCGTCGCCCTCGAAATACAGCACCGTATCGACGATGTGTTCGAGCACGCGGGGCCCGGCCAGCGCGCCCTCTTTCGTCACGTGGCCCACCAGGATGATGGTCACGCCCGTCTGCTTGGCCGCGCGCGTCAGCTGCGCCGCGCATTCGCGCACTTGCGCCACGGAACCGGGCGCCGAGCTGAGGGCATCCGAATACACGGTCTGGATCGAGTCGATCACCACCACTTCCGGCTTCAGGTCGTTCAAGGTGGAGAGGATCTTTTCCAGCTGGATCTCCGCCTGCAATTTGAGTTCCTTGGCGTCGATGACGAGGCGCTTGGCGCGCAGGGCGATCTGCGCACCCGATTCCTCGCCGCTCACGTACAGCACGCGCTTGTGGTGCGACATGTTGGCCAGCGCCTGCAGCAGCAGGGTCGACTTGCCGATGCCGGGGTCGCCGCCGATCAGCACCACGCCGCCCGCCACCATGCCGCCGCCCAGCACGCGGTCGAATTCCTCGATGCCCGTGCCGAACCGGGGCACGTCGATGGCATCGATATCGTCGAGCGACAGCACGGGCGCCGTCTGCGCCAGCGACATATGCTGCGGATTCGAATAGCGGTTGTTGCCGCCCGTCTCGGGCAGGGTTTCCACCATGGTATTCCACTGATTGCACGAGGTGCACTGCCCCATCCATTTATTGCTGACGGCGCCGCAATCGCTGCAGGTGTAGATGGTCTTGACTTTTGCCATGGTGTACTTTGCCCGGGTAAGAAAGAATGCTGTTTATATATACAGTGAATTCACAGTATATACAAAGCGCGTCCGCGCGTCACCCTAGGCTTCCATCACGGGCACGCGCGGCGCCAGTGCACACATCAGCTCGTAGCCGATGGTGCCGGCCGCCAGCGCCACCTCGTCGACCGGCATGCCCTGGCCCCACAGGGTGACGGCGCTGCCGACCCTGGCGCCGGGCACATGCGTCAGATCGACCATCAGCATGTCCATCGAGACCCTGCCGATCAGCCCCGTGCGCACGCCATCGACCAGCACGGGCGTGCCTTCGGGCGCGTGGCGCGGATAGCCGTCCGCGTAGCCGCAGGCCACCACGCCCACCTTGACGTTGCCCGCCGCCTCATAGCGGCTGCCATAGCCCACCACGTCGCCGGCGGCGATGTCCTGGATGCCGATAATCTGGCTGCGCAAGGTCATGGTGGGCAGCAAATCGAAGGCCTGCGCCGAGGTACCGCCCGGGGCGCCGCTGGGCGTGCCGCCGTATAGCATGATGCCGGGACGCACCCAGTCGCTGTCCAGGTGGTGCAGCAGCAGACCGGCCGAATTGCACAGGCTGCGCGGCAAGACCGTACCGATGCTGGCCGCGCCGGCCTCAAAGCGCAGCATCTGCTGCTCCAGGGGCAGGCGCGTGGGCGCCGCCTCGTCGGCATTGGCGAAGTGCGTCATCAGGGTGATGCTGCCGACATGGGCAATGGCGCGCAGGCGCGCATACGCGGCGGCCACGGCATCGGGCGTAAAACCCAGGCGGTTCATGCCCGTGTTCATCTTCAGGTGCACATCGATGCTGTGCGGCAGGCGCGCCGCTTCCAGCATGGCGATCTGCTCCACACAATGCACGCTGCCATTCAAATGGTGCTGCGCCATGACGGGCAAGTCGCTGGCGTCGAAAAAGCCTTCCAGCAGGAGGATGGGTTTGGTCCAGCCCAGTTCGCGCAGGCGCACGGCGTAGTCGACCTCGACCAGCGCCAGGCCATCGGCCTCGGCAAAGCCGCGCATGGCCCGCTCCAGGCCGTGTCCGTAGGCGTTCGCCTTGACGACGGCCCACACCCTGGCGCCGCGCGCGCAGGCGCGGGCACGCGCCAGATTATGTTGCATGGCATCGAGATGGATGCTGGCGATGAGTGGCCTGGGCATAAGCATTGTTCACGGCAAGTGGGAAAGCCGTATTTTACCGGATGGGCAGGCCGCGGATGCGGCGCACGCCCAAGGTCGTGTACAGGTGACACCATTGATAAAATGCTCACATGTATGTGTATTTTTCTACGGCAGAATAATTAAGTGAACCTTAGACTAGCGGATGTGAAGCAGGCCCGTCCAAACTTGGGGTTTGCCGTTTTTTCGTGGTATAAAGCAAGCCAGATATGATTTCAGGCATTCCAGAATGAATCGTGGTTTTTATACCATCATGGCGGCGCAGTTCTTTTCCTCGCTGGCCGATAACGCCCTCTTTTTTGTCGCCGTCGATTTATTGGTGTCCATGAAATCTCCGGCGTGGATCACGCCGCTGTTAAAACTGTCATTCGTGCTGTTTTACGTGCTGTTGGCCGCTTTTGTCGGCGCCTTCGCTGATGCATTACCCAAAGGCAAGGTCATGTTCATCGCCAACATGGTCAAGATCTTCGGCTGCGCCCTCGTCTTCTTCCATGTCCACCCCCTGCTGGCCTACGCCGTCGTCGGTTTTGGCGCGGCCGTGTACTCGCCCGCCAAGTACGGCATCCTGACGGAATTGCTGCCGCCGGAAAAACTGGTGGCGGCGAATGGCTGGATCGAAGGCTTGACCGTCACCTCCATCATCCTCGGCACCGTCATGGGCGGCGCGCTCGTCAGCGGCCACGTCTCGGCCATGCTGCTGTCCTTCGACTTCCCGCTGATCGACACGGGCATCACCAACAAGACGGAAGCGGCCCTGTGCGTAGTGGTCGGCATCTATGCCCTGGCCACCCTGGCCAACCTGAAGATTCCGGACACGGGCTGCGTATATCCGCACCAGGAACGCAATCCTATCAAACTGATCACCGATTTTGCCAATTGCTATTCCATCCTGTGGAAAGACAAGCTGGGCCAGATCACCCTGGCCGTGACGACCCTGTTCTGGGGCGCCGGCGCCACCTTGCAGCTGATCGTGCTGGAATGGGCCAAGCAATCGTTGAACATGCCGTTCGACAAGGCCACCAGCCTGGTGGGCGTGGTGGCCATCGGCGTGGCAGCCGGCGCCGTGCTGTCGGCACGTTTCATTCCACTGCGCAAGTCCTTGACCGTGATACCGCTGGGCATTGCCATGGGCGTGATCGTCATGATGATGACGCAAGTACACTCCGTATGGATCGCCTACCCGCTGCTGGTGCTGATCGGCGCCCTGTCCGGCTTTTTCGTCGTGCCGATGAATGCCCTGCTGCAGCACCGCGGCCACGTGCTGATGAGCGCAGGCCATTCCATCGCCGTACAGAACTTCAATGAGAACCTGTCGATCCTGACCATGCTGGCCGTGTATTCCATCATGATCCGTCTGCACCTGCCGCTGAACATCATCATCATCCTGTTCGGCCTGTTCGTCGCCGGCACCATGTTCGCCATCATGCGCAAGCACAAGCTGAACCAGGCCGAGCACGACAACTTGTCGCTGATTGGCGAGCAAAAACATTAACGCCCAAGCAAAGGCCGGGGTCAGACCCTCAGGGTCTGACCCGGATGTCGTTTTGGGTTGCGAGTTTTAAATCGGTAAAGCACCTGCCAGCCGCCGCGCGGCAGCCTGCTCCGTCCAGTCAGGCGGCACGACAAAGCCGCGCGTGCGCTCCACTTCCCAGCCTTCGGCATTATCCACCGATGCGACGAGCACCGGTTGCGCCAGATCCGCCAGTTGCGCGCGCAAGGCATCCACCTCCAGCACATCCGCCTCGCGCCCCTTGTACGGCGCCAGCCATTGCAGGCGCGGCAGCACGACATAGCGCTGCGCGGGCAATTGCGCGGGCGTGCACCAGAAACCGTGTCCATGCTCTTGGGAAATGCCGTCCATGCCTGGCGTGGCGCCGGGCGCATAAAACAGCCAGCCCTTGACCAGCGCCTGCGCCGCGCGCACGGGCTGCGCCAGCAAGTCTTGCGCGGCCGGGTGGCGCGACAGGGCCAGCTGCTTGTCCAGGATCTTGCGCATCTTTAAACCGAGTGTGTCGGCCAGGTTCGGTCCGATCAGGTGATTGAAGATGCCGGGGTCGGGTGCCCCTTCCAGCAGGTAGAACTTGGTGGCGAACTCCCAGTGCAGCAACTGATCGGCGTCACGCAGCAGGAAATCGAATTCGCCCACCGTGTCGTTGCGGTTGACCTGCACTTGCAAGCCATGCGCCTGCAACAATCCTTGTTGCTCAAAATAAAAGGCCAGCAGCTTTTCAGCGTACAGGCCCAGGCGGGAATAGAACTTGGGGCCCAGCGCCGTATCGAGCGGCGCAGGATCGTCCTGCAACGCTGCCAGCCACGCGGCCACGGCAGGCGTGACGGGCGCCAGGCTGGCGATGCGCCCGCCCCAGCGGGGGCTGGCCGGGTCTAGCAGGTCGGGCGAATCGAGCAGCCAGGCCAGCGCCCGCACGCGGGGGTGCGTCAGATGGCCCCAGCGCCGCTCGAAGCGGGACTGGAACGTGCCGACGGCCGCGTCAATCACCGTGCGAGTCACCGTGCGCGCTTTTCGCCAGGCACAAGTCGGCCCAGGCACGCGCCTTGGCCTTGCCAGTCTCGTCCTGCAGCAATTGCTCCGGGTGGAAAGTGGCGATGACGGAGGCGCCTCCCAGCTGGCGCACCGTGCCGCGCACGGGCTTTTCGCCAGGATTGATGCCGGCGGCGGCCATCGAGCCGAGCGTCACGATAGTGCGCGGCTGCAACAGGGCCAGTTCGCGGTCAAAATAGGGGCGGCAGGCGGCCGATTCGGCCTGGGTTGGCAAGCGTTCCTGGCCGGCATCATCGAGCGGACGGCATTTCAGCAAGTGGGTGACATACGCATCGGGGCCCGCATCGACGCCGATGGCCTTCAACATATTGTCGAGCAAAATGCCCTGCTCGCCCGGCAAGGCCCGTCCTTCCCGCTCTTCCGCGCGCGCGGGGCTGCTGGCCAGCATCAGCCAGTCCGCCTGGCGGTTGCCACGGCCCATGACCACGCCCTTGCGCGTCTTGCACAAGTCGCAGCGCGCGCATTTGGCGACGGCCGCCGCCAGGCCATCCCAGTCGAGGGCGGCGATATCGGCATCGCCGAGCTGTCTGGCGGGCGGCGGTGGCGGGGCATCGTCGAACCAGGCCGTGTCGTCCAGCGCGGCAGGAGCGGGCGCGGCAGCAGCCGGCACGCTGGCGGCAACGGTTTTCACCTCAGCAACGACTGCCACCTCGGCCAGCACCGGTGCTGGCGCGGAAACGGCCACAGGCGCAGCCACTTCGGCCACGGGCGCCATGACGGGTTCAGCCACCACGGGCGCGGCAGCCACGGCATCCGGCGCTTCCGGCGCGCCGCCCTGGCGCAAGCGCCACAATGGCCCCACGCCCATTTCATCGAGAAAAACGGCGCTGCGGCTCATAGGGTATAACGCATCACGATGGCGTCCTCACGTTGCGACTCGGCGGCCGGATAATATCCCTTGCGCCGGCCGATCTGTTCAAATCCATAGCGCTGGTAAATGTCGAGCGCGCGCACGTTCGACGGGCGCACTTCCAGCAGCATCGATTCCATGCCCAGCTGGCGCGCGCAGGCGCAGGACTGGTTCAGCAGGAAGCGGCCCAGGCCCTGGCCCTGGATGGCGCCGTCGACGGCCACGTTGAGCAGGTGCGCCTCGTCGACCACCAGCATCAGCAGGAAATAGCCGAGCAAGGTGCCATCCACGTCGCGCAGCACCCAGGCCGGGTAGCCGCTCTGCAGCGAATCGACAAAGTTGCCATGCGTCCAGGGATGCGGATACACGCGCTGCTCCAGCGCCAGCACTTCGCCCAGGTCCGCTGCCTGCATCGGCTGATAATCAAGGCGCGGCAAGTCCCAGCCGGCAGCATTGCCGGCCTGCGTCACTGCGTCCTGGCCCGCCACGCTCATTGCGCGGACTCCGCGGCGGCCTTGGCGGCTTGCATGTCGAGCCGTTCCGCGCTCGTGTAGGCGATCTTGTTGCGCAAGTACAAAGGCTGCGCCTCGGCCGCCTTGACGAAGTGGCCGGCGGCAAAGGCGATGCGCGCCAGCTGCGCCACCTGCACGGCATGCGGCATGATGGCGGCGTCGGCGCTGGCGGCGCACGGCAGGCCAGCCAATGCTTCGGCGTATGCACTAAAACCGTTGCCGCAGCCAACAACATCGCCTTGCGGCGCCACGCCGGCGGGCGCGCTCAAGGCCGGCGGCAGGACGGCTTGCAAGCCGTCCTGGCAGTCGTATTGCGCCCAGTACACTTCGCCCATGCGGGCGTCGAGCACGGCCAGGATGCGCTGCGCGCCGTGGGCCTGGTGGCAGGCCAGCGCCATGGCGTCGAGGGTGACGACGGGCACGACGGGCAGGCCGGCGCCGTAGGCCAGGCCTTGGGCGATGCCGCAGGCCGTGCGCACGCCCGTAAACGAGCCGGGGCCGGAACCGTAGGCGATGGCGTCGACATCAGCCAGGGTCACGCCCGCTTCGGCCAGCAATTCTTGCACCATGGGCAAGATGGACTGGGAATGGGTGCGCACGCCCGACGAGGCGCGGGAAAGGACGGCATCGCCGCGCAGCAAGGCGCACGAGGCGAGTTCCGACGAGGTTTCAATGGCAAGCAGGGTGGGAAGTGAGGTAGACATAGCGTATTTTACCTTGCCGCGCCATGCTGCGGCACTCCCCGCTGCGCCATGCCTGGCCCCGCCGGGCAGCGATCAGGCTGAGGCGGCTTGCACAGCGGGTCCGCGAGGACGGCTATAATGCAAGACGCGGCTGATAATTTGACCGGCATCAAGTCTGCCGCGCCAAGCAATTGTTTAGTAAATTGTTCAGTAAATACTTGGCAGCAATCAATTAGCCTCAATCGCCTAGCAACATCGTCTTTCCACTCTTGCCCTGGTCCGTTCCGTGAATCCACTTCTTGCTAAACTGCAACCTTACCCGTTTGAAAAGCTGCGCCAGCTGTTTGCCGGCGTGACGGTCAATCCCGATTACGCGCCCATCAGCCTGGGCATGGGCGAACCCAAGCACCCGACGCCGGCCTTCATCGAGCAAGCCCTGACCGACAATATCCACGGCCTGGCCAGCTATCCGACCACCATCGGCTCGGAAGCCTTGCGCGGTGCCATCGCCGGCTGGCTGGAACGCCGCTACGCCATCCCCAAGCTCGATCCTGCCACGCAAATCCTGCCCGTGAACGGCTCGCGCGAAGCGCTGTTTGCGCTGGCGCAGACGGTAATCGATCCGGCGGCCGGTTCGCTGGTGATCAGCCCGAATCCGTTTTACCAGATCTATGAAGGCGCCGCCTACCTGGCCGGTGCCGAACCGTATTTCGTCAATTCCGACCCGGCGCGCAATTTCGGCTGCGACTACGACAGCGTACCGGCCAGCGTGTGGGAAAAAGTGAAACTGCTGTTTTTGTGCTCACCGGGCAACCCGACGGGTGCCGTGCTGACCCTGACGGACTGGGAACACCTGTTCGCCCTGTCCGAGCGCTACGATTTCGTCATCGCCGCCGACGAGTGCTATTCCGAGATCTACCACGGCGACACGCCCCCGCTGGGCGCGCTGCAGGCGGCGCATATGCTGGGCCTGTCCACGGTCGAGCGTCCGTATGCGCGCCTGGTGGTGTTTTCCAGCCTGTCGAAGCGCTCGAACGTGCCGGGCATGCGCTCGGGCTTCGTCGCCGGCGACGCGGAAGTGTTGAAAAAATTCCTGCTCTACCGAACCTACCACGGCGGCGCCATGAGCCCCGCCGTGCAGGCGGCCTCCGTCGCGGCCTGGAACGACGAAACCCATGTCGAGGAAAATCGCGCCAAGTACCGCGCCAAGTTCGACGCCATCACGCCGCTGCTGCAATCGGTGATGGACGTGCAATTGCCGGACGCCGGCTTCTACCTGTGGGCCGACGTCAGCCGCACGGGCCTGTCCGACACGCAATTCGCGCAACGCCTGTACGCCGAATATAATGTCACGGTATTGCCTGGCAGTTACCTGGCGCGCGACGCGCACGGCATCAATCCGGGCCGCAACCGCATCCGCATGGCCCTGGTGGCCGAAACGGCCGAAGGGCTGGAAGCGGCGTTGCGCATAGTAAAATTCTGCCAGCAGCTTTCCGCATCCGCATCAACCCCGCATTAACCCCTACATAAGACATCATCATGAGCCAACAACTGCAAAACATCATCGACCAGGCCTGGGAAAACCGCGCCGAGATCAATCCGGGCAACGGCACGGCCGAACTGCGCGATGCCGTCTCCCACGTCATCAATGGCCTGGACAACGGCAGCATCCGCGTGGCGGAAAAAACCTCGGGCGACTGGGTCGTCAACCAGTGGGTCAAGAAAGCCGTGCTGCTGTCGTTCCGCCTGGAAGACAACGTCGTCCTGCCATCGGACGGCACGATGCAGTTCTACGACAAGGTACCGACCAAGTTCGCCAACTACACCAAGGAAGACTTCGCCAAGGGCGGTTTCCGCGTGGTGCCGCCGGCCGTCGCCCGCCGTGGTTCCTTTATCGCCAAGAACGTCGTGCTGATGCCGTCCTACGTCAACATCGGCGCCTATGTCGATGAAGGCGCCATGGTCGACACCTGGGCCACCGTCGGTTCCTGCGCGCAGATCGGCAAGAACGTCCACCTGTCCGGCGGCGTCGGCATCGGCGGCGTGCTGGAGCCGATGCAGGCGAACCCGACCATCATCGAAGACAACTGCTTCATCGGCGCCCGCTCGGAAATCGTCGAAGGCGTGATCGTCGAGGAAAACTCGGTCATCTCGATGGGCGTGTACATCGGCCAGTCGACCAAGATCTACGACCGTGCCACGGGCGAAGTGACGTATGGCCGCGTGCCAGCCGGCTCCGTCGTGGTGTCGGGCAACCTGCCTTCGGAAGACGGCAAGTACTCGCTGTACTGCGCCGTGATCGTCAAGCGCGTGGATGCAAAAACCCGCGCCAAGACCGGCATCAACGAACTGCTGCGCGGTATTTGATCCCTGCGCTGACGACAGCTTTGTAAACCTGCCGCGCTGCCCACTATCGGCTTGCTCACCGTACTAACTGTACGGTGAGCAAGCCGCCCCGATACTGGGCGTGCCCGCCACGGTTTGCAGAGGCGTCGTGACGCACGTAAAAAAATCATGTCCTGCCTTTTGGCGGGACATTTTCATTTCCAACTAGCAACTTCAATCGTCCCGCTATCCGCTCCCATCCTGTCCTATACTGGATGGCATGAATACTCCTCCCGTATTGATCGTCGGCGCCGGCCCTACCGGCCTCATGCTTGCCTTGCGCCTGGCGCGCCATGGCGTCGATTGCCGCATCATCGATAAAAACAGCGGTCCCGGGCAAGCCTCGCGGGCCATGGCCGTGCATGCGCGCACCCTGGAGTTTTACCAGCAGCTGGGCTTTGCCGACGAACTGGTGCACTTGGGCATCAAGATCAATGCCATGCACATCCACGAAGGCGGCGAGGAACTGGTGAAACTGGCGCTGGGCGAGATCGGCGAGGGACTGAGTCCCTATCCTTTCGTGCTGAGCTTGCCGCAGGACGAACATGAACGCTTTCTTATCAGCAAGCTGGCGGCGGCCGGCGTGCACGTGGAATGGAACGTCACGCTGGACTTGTGGACGCAGGACGATAGCGAAGTGCAAGCCATCCTGCTGAAAGATGGCGAACGCCAATATTGCACCTATGACTACATTTGCGGCTGCGACGGCGCCCGCAGCAAGGTGCGCGAGATCGCGCAATTCGCGTTTTCAGGCGGCACCTATGACCACCTGTATTACGTGGCCGATGCCAAGGTGGCCGGCAGCAATACGGATCTGCACGCCCACCTGGGCGCCAACGCCTTCGCCCTGATGCTGCCCGTGCGCACCAGCGGCATGCAGCGCCTGATCGGCATCCTGCCCGACCGCCCGGAAGGCGTGCCGGCGCCCGTCTTCGACGATGTGCGCGGCGACGTGGAAACCCTGCTGGGCGTCCAGGTCGAACACGTGAACTGGTTTTCCACCTATAAGGTGCACCACCGGGTCGCCGGGCAATTCCGCGAGCGCCGCTGTTTCATCCTCGGCGACGCGGCCCACCTGCACAGCCCCGTGGGCGGCCAGGGCATGAACACGGGCCTGGGCGACGCCGTCAACCTGGCGTGGAAGCTGGCGCAAAAGCTGCGGGGGCAAAGCAACGACGCCCTGCTCGACACCTATGAAAGCGAGCGCATCGTATTTGCCCGCAAGCTGGTCGCCACCACCGACCGCGCCTTCCAGGCCATCGTCGCGCAAGGCATGGCCGGGCAATTCCTGCGCCGCTGGCTGGTGCCGCACGCCCTGCCCTTCCTCTCCGGCTTCGAGCGGGCGCGCCGACTGCTTTTCAAGACGGTATCGCAAATCCAGATCACTTACGAAGGCAGCGCCCTGTCCGCCGGCTATGCGGAACACCTGCGCGGCGGCGACCGCCTGCCGTGGTTTTCCGACGGCACGCAAGACAACTTTATCGCCCTGCGCAGCATGGATTGGCAACTGCACGTCTATGGCGAACCTGCGCCGGAACTGCTGGACGAGGCCCGCGTGCTGAAACTGCCCGTGCATTGCTACACCTTCAACGTGGCCGCCAAGCTGGCGGGCCTGGGCCGCGACGCCGCCTACCTGGTGCGACCCGACGGCCACATCGCCCTGGCCCTGCACCTGCAGGAAAGCGGCGCCCTGCGCGCCCTGGCCTTGCGCCTGGGCCTGCATTTCGGCCCGGCGGAACCGGGCAAGACAGCGCCACGGCCCGTCTAGGAAAAATCGCGGACATGTTGCAGCGCCGCATCGCCTGGCGCAAGGACTGTATAATGGCGGCTAACATCGCATATCGTGCCGGCGCAAGCGCCGCGATCAAGCGAACCGCACTCATTCCCCGTTAGCCCGACCACTATGACCATTACACTCTACGGTATCCCCAACTGCGATACCGTCAAAAAGGCCCGCACCTGGCTGGCCGCGCAGCAACTCGATTTCACCTTCCACGACTTCAAGAAGCAAGGCCTGGAACGCGCCACCGTCGAGGCGTGGCTGACGCAACTGCCCTGGGATGTACTGGTCAACAAGAAAGGCACGACGTGGCGCGCCCTGTCCGACGAGCGCAAGGCGTCCATCGCGGATGCGGCCAGCGCCCTGGAACTGATGCTGGAGAACCCGTCCATCATCAAGCGCCCCGTGCTGGACAAGGATGGCCAGTTCAGCGTGGCGTTTTCGGATGCGCAATACAAGACCATTTTTTCAGTGTAATTTTCCAGTCCAGCCCGACACCTGCAAGGCTGGGGTCAGTCCTTAGGGATCGACATTTGCCCCACTGGGGCAAATGTCCCCCGGCGGGTCTGCCCCCAAGTTGATGCTCCGCCACATACCGCCCATGACCACCTCCAAAACCCTCGCCCTGACCGAAAAACTGATCGCCCTGTCCTCGGTCACGCCCGATGACAAGGGCTGCCAGCAGCACTTGATCGATATCCTGACGCCGCTGGGCTTTGCCTGCGAGACGATCCAGTCGAACGACGTCACCAACCTGTGGGCACGCCGCGGCACCACGTCGCCCGTATTCGTGTTTGCCGGCCATACGGACGTGGTGCCCACGGGCCCCGTCGAGCAATGGCGCTCGCAGCCCTTCATTCCCACGCAGCGCGACGGCAAGCTGTACGGCCGTGGCGCGGCCGACATGAAGACGTCGATCGCCGCCATGGTTGTTGCCTGTGAAGAATTTATCGCCGCCACGCCCGATCACACGGGCTCGATCGCTTTCCTCATCACCAGCGACGAGGAAGGCCCGGCCACGGATGGCACCGTCATCGTCTGCGACAAATTGAAGGAACGGGGCGAACGGATCGATTATTGCCTGGTCGGTGAGCCGACCTCCAGCGCGCAGCTGGGCGACATGATCAAGAACGGCCGCCGCGGTTCGCTGTCGGGCCGCCTGACGATCAAGGGCGTGCAAGGCCACATCGCCTACCCGCACCTGGCAAAGAACCCGATCCATGAAGCGGCGCAGGCGCTGGCCGACCTGGTCGAGGAACAATGGGACGCGGGCAATGAGTATTACCTGCCGACTTCCTGGCAAATGTCGAACATCAACGCGGGCACGGGCGCCAACAACGTCATTCCAGGCGACATGGTGATCGACTTCAATTTCCGCTTTTCCACGGCCAGCACGGCCGAGGGCTTGCAGGAGCGGGTGCACGCCATCCTCGACAGGCATGACTTGCAGTATGACTTGCAGTGGACCCTGAGCGGCCAGCCCTTCCTCACGCCGCGCGGCACCCTCTCCGATGCGCTGTCGTCCGCGATCCACGCGGAAACGGGCATCACGACGGAGCTGTCGACCACGGGCGGCACCTCCGATGGCCGGTTTATCGCGCAGATCTGCCCTCAAGTGATAGAATTCGGGCCGCCCAATGCCAGTATTCACAAGATCGACGAGCACATCGAACTGCGCCACATCGATCCCCTGAAAAATATTTACCGGCGCACCTTGGAGCATTTGCTGCCCGTCTGAACCAGAATACCGAGGCCCGTCACGGCGGGCCAGAACACCGTCTTTTCGAGAATGCCATGACCCCGAACCCGTTTTCCACGCCACGCGACCTGCTGCGCTACGCCGTTACCCGTTTCAACACCGCCAAGCTGTTTTTCGGCCACGGCAGCGCCGAAGCGTTCGATGAAGCCGCCTACCTGGTCCTGCACACCCTGAAACTGCCGCTCGACCGCCTGGAACCCTTCCTCGACGCCAAATTGCTGCCGTCGGAAGTGGCCAGCGTGATGACGGTCATCGACCGCCGCAGCATCGACCGCGTGCCGGCCGCCTACATCACCAAGGAAGCGTGGCTGGGCACGTATAACTTCTACGTCGACGAGCGCGTGATCGTGCCCCGTTCCTTCATCGCCGAACTGATCCCGGAATACTTCTCGCCGTGGGTGCCGGAACCGGACGCCGTGGAAAACATCCTGGAGCTGTGCACCGGCTCGGGCTGCCTGTCCATCATGATGGCCGACGCCTTCCCGAACGCCCAGGTCGATGCCGTGGACATTTCCGCCGACGCGCTGGCCGTCGCCAAGCGCAACGTCGACACGTACAAGCTGCAAGACCGCGTGCACCTGATCGAGTCCGACCTGTACGCCAACGTGCCGGCAAAAAAATATGACCTGATCATCAGCAACCCGCCGTACGTGAATTCCGCCTCGATGGGCGCCCTGCCCCAGGAATACCTGGCCGAACCGCAAATCGCCCTCGACGGCGGCAGCGACGGCATGGACCTGGTGCGCAAGATCATCGCCGGCGCGGCCGAGCGCCTGACGGACGACGGCATCCTGATGATTGAAATCGGCAACGAACGCGAATACGCGGAAGCGGCGTTTGGCGAGCTGGGCCTGACCTGGCTGACGACGAGCGCCGGCGACGACATGGTGTTCCTGCTGACGGCCGAGCAGCTCAAGCTGGTTTAATGGAATTGGTAGGTCGGATTAGCGTAGCGTAATCCGACATGCCTGTGCGGCACCCGTCGGATTACGTCCTTCGGACTAATCCGACCTACACGATGTTTTTACGGCGGGGCTCAAAGCCCCGCCTTTACAAAGAAAAAAATGATACGTTTCCTACAAGTAAGCCTGATGCGCGGCATCAAACCGTTGCTCGAACAAGTCGACGTCACCCTCAATCCGGGCGACAAGATCGGCCTGATCGGCGCCAATGGCGCGGGCAAGTCGAGCCTGTTCGCCATGATGCGTGGCGAACTGCACCCTGACCAGGGCGAGATCGATTTCCCCGCCAAATGGCGCGTGGCTTACGTGGCGCAGGAAACCCCGCCGCTGGACCGCGCCGCGCTCGACTACGCCATCGACGGCGACGTCACCCTGCGTAAACTCGAAGCGGAACTGGCGCGCCTGGAAGCGGAGCCGGCGACGTCGGAAAACGGCATCGCCATCGGCGAAATCTACAGCGCGCTGGCCGATGCCGACGCCTATACCGTGCAGTCGCGCGGCGAGCAACTGCTGCTGGGCCTGGGCTTCACGCTGGACCAGATGCAGCAACCGGTGGCCAGCTTCTCGGGCGGCTGGCGCATGCGCCTGAACCTGGCGCAAGCGCTGATGTGCCCGTCCGACCTGCTGCTGCTCGATGAACCGACCAACCACTTGGACCTGGACGCCATCATCTGGCTGGAAGACTGGCTGAAACGCTACGCCGGCACCTTGCTGATCATTTCCCATGACCGCGACTTCCTCGATGAAGTCGTCAACGTGGTCGTGCATATCGACGAGCGCAAGCTGAAACGCTACTCGGGCAACTATTCGAGCTTCGAGCGCCAGCGCGCGGCGCAGATGATCCTGGCCGCCGGCGCGCTGGAAAAGCAGCAGCGCAAGCGTGCCCACCTGGAATCGTTCGTCAACCGCTTCAAGGCGCAGGCTTCCAAGGCCCGCCAGGCGCAGAGCCGCATGAAGGCGCTGGCGAAGATGGAAGAGCTGGCACCCTTGCGCGCCGCCGCCGAATTCTCGTTCGAATTCCGCGAGCCTTTGAGCGCGCCGAACCCGCTGCTGGTGATGGAAGACGTCGACGCGGGCTACAAGATCGAGAACGAGGCGACGGGCGAAATCACGCACAAGACCATCGTCAACGGCATCAAGTTTTCGCTGCAGATCGGCCAGCGCATCGGCTTGCTGGGCCAGAACGGCGCCGGCAAATCGACCCTGATCAAGACCATCGCCGGCGAACTGATGCCATTGACGGGCGACGCCACCCTGGGCAAGGGCCTGAACATCGGCTACTTCGCCCAGCACCAGGTGGAAATGCTGCGCCACGACGAATCGCCGCTGTGGCACTTGTCGAAGATCGCGCCGACCACGCGCGAGCAGGAACTGCGCAACTTCCTGGGCGGCTTCAACTTCCCCGGCAACATGGTCACCAGCTCGATCGCGCCGTTCTCCGGCGGCGAAAAAGCCCGCCTGGCGCTGGCCCTGATCGTCTGGCAGCGTCCGAATTTGCTGCTGCTCGATGAACCGACCAACCATCTGGACCTGGAAACGCGCGAAGCGCTGACGGAAGCGCTGGCGCAGTTCGAAGGCACCCTGGTCGTCGTCTCCCATGACCGCCACTTGCTGCGCGCCACCACGGACGAATTCATCATCGTTGCCGACGGCAAGCTGCAGCCGTTCGACGGCGACCTGGACGACTACAAGGACTGGCTGTTCAAGACCAAGCTGGGCAAGGGCACGGACGTGCTGCCGGCCGCCGGCAAGGCCAACAAGACCGACTTCCCCGTCGTTTCGCCGGTAGCCGCCGCCCCGGCCCCTGCCGCGCCCGTGCGCGACAAGCGCAAGGAAGCGGAAGAGCGCCAGAAAACGGCCGCCCTGCGCAAGCCGATCGAAAACAAGATCAAGCGCCAGGAAGAGCAGATCGCCAAGCGCAATGCGCAAAAGGCGGAAACGGACGCCAAGCTGGGCGAGCCGAGCATCTACGACGCCGCCAACAAGGCCAAGCTGAAGCAGTTGCTGGCCGACCAGACCTTCTTCACCAAGGACCTGGCGCAGCTGGAAGCGGAATGGCTCGATTTGCAGGATCAGCTGGAAAAGCTGGGCTGACGCAGCACCCAAAGACGACCCGCGGGTCGTCTTTTTTTTAGGCTATGTCACCGTATCATGCCGCCTGCATGGGGCTGCTGCTGCGGATGGCCATCAGGCGGTCGATGTCGACGAGGATCAGGCGGCGCCCCGCCACCTGGCCCACGCCCAGCAGATAGTCGGCTTCCGTCTCGCCCAGGCCCGGCACGGCGGCGATATCGCCATCGGCCAGGCTGACGATATCGGTGATGCCGTCGACCACCATGCCCATCACGCCGCTGCTCAATTGCAGGATGATCACGTCGGTGGTGGGATCGGGCGCGCCGTGGGCGCTGCCGAACGCGGCGCGCATGTCGACGATGGGAATGATCATGCCGCGCGAGACGGCCACGCTTTGCAGCACTTCCCCTTCCGAGGAAAAACGGTCGAGCTCCTTGAGCGGGCGCAATTCCCGCACGCAACGGTAATCGAGGCCATATTCCAGCCCCCCCAGCCGAAAACTCAGATACTGCACGGAGACAGGTTCCGCCGTTCCTGCGGCGCCAGGCGTCATCGTGGGCTGCATGGTGTTCCTTTCATCCGGTAAGCGCTGCCAGGATGCGCAGTGGCGCAACGATGCAACTTTGGCCTCATGCTAACGGGCATCGCTACAGGCGTGCTTGAGAAACATCAACTTTCCCGGAAGACATCAGTGCAGGCAGGCACGACCTTGCGCCGGCGCAGTGCCGCCGTCTTGCCTTACAATAGCCGTATCGTTTTCCCACAGGCAGGCCATGCAACACCTCGTCAACCCCGCTGAAGTTGAATTCTCCGCCATCCGCGCCCAGGGTCCGGGCGGGCAGAACGTCAACAAGGTCTCCAGCGCCATCCATCTGCGCTTCCCCATCGCCGCCTCGTCGCTGCCGGAAGCGTACAAGGAGCGCCTGCTGGCCCTGCGCGACAGCCGCATCAGCAAGGATGGCGTGCTGGTGCTCAAGGCGCAGCAGTCGCGCAGCCAGGAGCAGAACAAGGAAGAGGCCTTGCGGCGCTTGCAGGAAATTATCGACAGCGTGACCTTTTTGCCGGCCGTGCGGCGCGCCACCAAGCCCACGCGCAGCTCGCAGCGGCGCCGTCTCGACAGCAAGAGCACGCACAGCGTGTTGAAACAGTCCCGCGGCAAGGTCACCGACTAAATGCCTGACCCAAGCTGCTGCGCATCGCGAGTTGCGGCCTGCGATGCTCACTGTGCAGTCGCACAGCTGCGCTTCTCCGCCACAACTCGTTGCCGCTCGCGACGGTTTTGTCTGGCATGTTAAGGCGGCGGCGCATACGTCCAGTCCAGGCTGCCCGTGCTGTCCGCGAACACCAGCTGCGTGGCCGGCGTGGCGCTGCGCAGCAAGGCCTTGATCTCTTTCGGCGGCCGGTCGTAGACCCTGGCCGGCCCGTGCGGCACCACCATGGCCCGCACCGTCGTTTCGCCGTCGACCAGCCCCAGCGTGCAATGCGACAGGCCGGCCATCGCCTGGCGCTCCACGCGCAACTGCTCCACCAGCGCCAGCATCTGCCCCTGCGAGATTTCCGACTGTTTCACTTCCAGCCGCAAGCGCGCCACTTCCTTCAGGACGGGCGCGATGCGCGCGGCCAGCTTGTCGTACTGCACTTGCTGCGCCGGCTGCAGCTGCAATTCGCCGCGCCGCAACTGGCCCGCCAGCAGCAAATAATTGCGCACTTCGGGCAACTGCGCGATGGCGTCGATTTCCTGCTGGCGCTTGTGCTGCATCTGCAGGAATTGCGCGGCCCTGGCCAGGCTCTCGGCGATTTTCTGCTCCAGCGCGCTCAAATCGGGCACCAGCGGGAACACCAGCATGTCCACCTGCTTGCGCGGGCCGGCGCTGCCGATGCGGATGGTGCGCGCCGCCACGGCGCAGCCCTCGGCCAGTTCGATGACGACGTCATCGGCGATGATCTCGCAATTGCTGGCATGGTCGATCACCACGCGCGTGCCGGCGATGACGCAGCTTTCCGCGCGCTGCAAGTGCACTTCGCCGCTCAGCGCCTGCACCACGGAACCGGACGCCACGCCCGCGATGCGCACGTCGCCATGCTCATTGAAGGCCGTGCCGCCCACCAGGTTGTGCTCCAGCAGGATCAGTCCGCCATGCGAGTGCAGATGGCCATACACGTCGCCGTGGATGGTGATGTCGCTGCCATCGACCAGGCGCTGTTCCTGCACCTCGCCATATTCCTCGTAGGCGGCGCGCAGCTTCAAGTTGCCCGTGGTGCGGCTGCTGACGCCTTCGCGGCTGACGATCTTGTTCTCGATCGATATCTTGCCGTGCTCATCGACGTTCACATAGCCATCCACGGTGGCCACGACGAAGTCGCCATCGCTGAAGTGCTCCACCTGCGTGCCGGCGCCGGCGACGGTCGCCAGGTCCAGTTCCAGCGGCGCCGGTGGCGGCAGCACATTGCCCGCCAGGTCATAGCCGGGCAAGCCGGGCGCGCCCGGCAGCAGGCGCAGCAGGCGCGCGTGTTTCTTCACTTGCGGAAAGCGGTTCTTGAAGCTGAGCAGATCCAGGCGTCCGTCGGGCCGTTCGCGCGGCGCATCGTCGCGGTGGATGCCTTGCGACACTTCGACCAGCTGGGCGTCGCGTCCCGGCTGCGGCGCCAGCGCGCGCGCCACCGTGATGCGTTCGGCCTTGCCGGCGTCGAGCAGAGCGCGCACGGCCAGGCTGTCGAGGCCGTAGCGCACGCCCTTGCCCCACAGGTCGGCCACCAGCTCGTCAAATTCGCGGCGCGCCGGCGCCTCGCCGTCCGCGTCGAGGGGCAGCGGCTCGAAGTAAAACTCGGCGCTGTCGCCGCGGATCTTGACTTGCTTATACAGCAGGCGGCGCTGGGGCGGGAATGGCGCCACGCGGGCAGCGATGCGCAGCAAGGCGTCGCCCTTCGGCGCGGCGCGCGGTGCCGGGGCGTGAAACAGGGTCAGCAGGAACAGGGCGTAATCGAGACCGGCCAGCAACTGCCCGGACTGGAACAGCTGCTCGACGGCGGCACGCAGCTGCACGGGCGCCAGCGACAGATCCAGGAACACGCCGCCGTCGCGCTGGAGCAGGCCGCGCGGCAAGCCGCCGGCCTGGACCGCATCAGGAACGGGTGTGTTCTCGTCGCTCACCACTTGCCTCCCCAATAAGAGAATTGCTTCTGTGCACTGGAACAATATCACGGGGAATGGCCGCGTGCCGAAATCAGCCGAATTGGGGCGGCAAACGTGAAAACAGGGCCATGTGCATGCACAAGGCCCTGTCTCGGATAGGGTCGGGAAAAATCAGCGGCGCGGCGGGTTCGAGTAAATATCCTGGCCCACTTCGTTGATCTGGCGCCGCAGGTCGCGGCGTTCATCGGGCGTCATGCGGCCCGTGCGGCGCGCAGCGTCGGCGCCGTCGTTGTTGCGGCGCTGCTCTTCGGCGCGCGTGTCGAAGCTGCGTGCGTCACGCTGTTCGCGCAGTCGCGTATCATTGCTATTGCTGCGCTGTACCTGCTCATACCGCTGGGCCTGCAACTGCTGCTGGTCGTCGCGGCGCGGCGGCGGCTGGTTTTGAGCCTGCGCCAGGCTGGTCGACAATATGCAGCACGCGGCAAACGCGGACAGCACGGACGAAGTTGCGCGTGCGGCGATCGCTGCGCTGGGAGCGGTGTGAATTTTTTTAGTAAAGATATTCATTGAGTTCCTCTTCCGCGATGCCGTATACACTTAAAGCTGATTTCCACTGTGGCCCCAGTGTATGATGCTTTACACGGTGCAGTAAGAGTAATTGGGTAAAGTTTGTAACAGTTTGTAATGGGTCGCCGCAGCCCCTTGTGGGTGCCGCGCGAGGCGTTACTATAGCAACCAATATAAGATAACACGACACCTTAAATGACCACAACCTCCACTACCGGCAGCAATACAACAACGCAATCCATCCACGGCCACCAGGCCAAAATCATGGTAGTGGATGACGATGTGCGCCTGCGCGATCTGCTGCGCCGCTATCTGACCGAACAGGGATTCAATGTCTTTACGGCCGAGAGCGCCACTGCGATGAACAAGCTGTGGCTGCGCGAGCGCTACGACCTGCTGGTGCTCGACCTGATGCTGCCGGGCGAAGACGGCCTGTCCATCTGCCGCCGCCTGCGCGGCGCGGGCGACCAGACGCCGATCATCATGCTCACGGCCAAGGGCGAAGACGTGGACCGCATCGTCGGCCTGGAAATGGGCGCCGACGACTACCTGCCGAAACCTTTCAACCCGCGCGAACTGGTGGCCCGCATCGGCGCCGTGCTGCGCCGCAAGGGGCCCGACGAAATCCCCGGTGCGCCATCGGAAACGCCGCAAACTTTCGAGTTCGGCGACTTCGTGCTGGACCTGGGCACGCGTACCCTGAAAAAGAATGGCGAAACGGTGCCGCTGACGACGGGCGAGTTTTCCGTATTAAAAGTGTTTGCCCGCCATGCGCGCCAGCCCCTGTCGCGCGAGAAACTCATGGAACTGGCGCGCGGCCGCGAATACGAAGTCTTCGACCGCAGCCTGGACGTGCAGATTTCCCGCCTGCGCAAGCTGATCGAGCCAGACCCGTCGAGCCCGCTGTTCATCCAGACCGTGTGGGGCCTGGGCTACGTCTTCATCCCGGACGGACAGCCGCGCTGATCGCAGGCGAGGCATGATGAAGCTTGTTCCCGATATCAGCCTGGCACGGCTGAAAAGCGGCCTGTTCTGGCGCACCTTTTTGCTGCTCGGCACCCTGACCTCGGTCAGCATGATCACCTGGATCGGCATGATTTCCGTCGTCCAGCGCGAGCCGCAGGCGCAGCAGATTTCCGCCCAGATCATTTCCGTCGTCACCATCACGCATGCGGCGCTGACGCACTCGGCGCCCGAGCTGCGGCGCGAGCTGCTGTTCGACCTCGTCAGCAATGAAGGCATCCGCATCTTCTCGCTGGAAGAGGACGACCGCATCGACCCGCCGCCCGACAATTACCTGATGCCCGACATCGAGGCGCTGGTGAAAGCCAAGCTGGGCAAGGACACGCGTTTTTCCGCCCGCGTCAACGGCGTGGCCGGCTTCTGGGTCAGCTTCAAGATCGACGACGACGAATACTGGCTGATGCTGGACCGCGACCGCCTGCGCGGCCTGACGGGCTTCCAGTGGCTGGGCTGGGCCAGCCTGGTATCCCTGCTGTCGCTGCTGGGCGCGGCCATCATTTCCAGCCTGATCAACCTGCCCCTGTCGCGCCTGACGGCGGCCGCGCGCGACATCGCCAAGGGCAAGCAGCCGGCGCCGCTGCCGGAAAAGGGCCCGATCGAAATCATCGAGGCGAACCGCAGCTTCAACCAGATGGTCGACGACCTGAAGCAGGTGGAATCGGACCGCGCCGTGATCCTGGCGGGCATTTCCCACGACCTGCGCACGCCGCTGGCGCGCATGCAGCTGGAAGTGGAAATGGCCAACCTGTCGGACGAGGCGCGCGAAGGCATCCAGTCCGATATCGGGCAGATGGACGCCATCATCGGCCAGTTCCTCGATTACGCCAAGCCGACGGAAACGTCGAGCTTTACCGATGTCGACCTCAGCGGTTTGCTCAATGACATGGCGCGCGAAGCCATGCGCCTGCCGGACGTCAAGCTCACGGCCGACATTGCGGAAGGCGCGCATGCGATGGGCAATCCCACCGATCTGCGCCGCGTGCTGAACAACCTGATCGAGAATGCGCGCCGCTATGGCAAGACGCCGGGCAGCGACGTCACGGAAATCGACATCGCCTGCCACGTGCGCACCAGCCATGGCGCGAAAAAAGTGATTATCGAGGTGCAGGACCACGGCACGGGCGTGCCGACGGAAAAGATCGAGCAGCTGATGAAGCCGTTCACGCGCCTCGACACGGCGCGCGGCCAAGCAAATGGCGCCGGCCTCGGCCTGGCCATCGTCGACCGCGTGCTGCTGCGCCACGGCGCGGAACTGCAGGTGCGCAACCGCGAAGGCGGCGGCCTGGCATTCCAGATCAGCTTGCCTGCCGTGTAACGCGACATGGCGTTAACACGGCACAGTGAACGGCACGGGCGTGCCGTTCACTCGCTTCACGCCGGCGCCTGCTCCTGCGCCAGCAATTTATTCATCAGCAATTCCGTCGCCCCGTAGCCGTACAGGGAATCGCTTTCCATGCCTGGCGTGTCGAAGGGGATCGATTCCTCACGGTCCAGCTTGGCTGGATCGGCGTCCGCATAGCTGGCGCGCCAGGCGCGCTGCAGGGATTCGTTGCGGCGGATAAAGGCCGGCATGGGCCAGGCATCGCGCTCCCAGTGGCGGCTGTCGCCCAGCAAGGGCCAGCGCTCGTTGAGCAGGGCCATGTCGCCCGTGCGCAGGCGGCGCACGGCCTGTTCCGGCCGCAAGCCTTCCAGCTCATCCAATGCGGGCAAGCTGTCGCGCTTGGGCCCGAACATGTACGCCAGCATGATGCGCCCGGCAGGCGCCGTACGCGCCACCACGCCGACGGCATAGCCGCCGCCCGGCAGGGGCACGGCAAACCAGCTGCCTTCTCGGTATGGTAATGATTTCATCTCTGCAAACTCCCCCAAAATCGTGTTCGGGGCACAGTCTACGCGAAACAAGGCGGGTGTGGCGTATGGTACGCCACGGCAACAAACCAAGAGTTACAGAACCTTCTCATCGTAATGGTACTGGGCGACGATAGGGCCGGCCTTGAACAGCGCCTCCTTCATTTCCTTGTCCAGGCGCGCGTCGCGGCGGCGCATCCATTCGAGCAGCATGGCCGCTTCCTTGCGGCTGGTGTCGCCCGCATGCGCCAGCACGCGGCGCAGTTCCGGGTCCGTGCACGCTTCGAAGCGCTGGCTGTTCAAGTCCAGCGCCTGCAGCGCGGCGATGGTGGCGCCGATGGCGCGGTGCATGTCCAGCGCGGTAGCGGGCAAGTCGGATTCTTCGAGTGGGACGGTAGTCATGCGGATTCCTTTGCGCAGGTGAGTGGTGGCATCGGCTGCATTCTCCGCCGCGCGGGCGAAAAGCTCAAGCGTCCACGACACGTTTCCACCCGTTCGGCCATAATCATGGCTCAGCATTAGCCTACACAGCGGGAGCCCCATGTTCAATTTCGACTTTTACAATCCAACGCAAATCCTCTTCGGCCAGGGGCAGATCGCCGCCATCACGGCGCTGATCCCGCCGCAGGCCCGGGTGCTCATGACCTACGGCGGCGGCAGCATCCGGCAGAACGGCGTCTACGATGAAGTCAAGGCGGCGCTGGCGGGCCACACCGTGCTGGAATTTGCCGGCATCGAACCCAATCCCAGCTACGAAACGCTGATGCAGGCCGTGGCCCTGGTGAAAGGCGAGCGCATCGACTTCCTGCTGGCCGTCGGCGGCGGTTCCGTGGTCGACGGCACCAAGTTCATCGCCGCCGCCGCCCTGCATGAGGGCGACGCGTGGGACATCCTGGCCAAGGGCGGCAAGATCGTCGAAGCCGCCCTGCCCTTCGGCACCGTGTTGACCCTGCCGGCGACGGGCTCCGAAATGAATGGCTCGGCCGTGATCACGCGCAAGGTGACGCAGGAAAAGCGCTCGTTCATGAGCCGCAAGGTGTATCCGAAATTTTCCGTGCTGGACCCGACGAAAACGTTTACCTTGCCGCTGCGCCAGATCGGCAACGGCGTCGTCGATGCCTTCGCGCACGTGATGGAGCAATACCTGACCTACCCCGTCAACGCCTGCGTGCAGGACCGCTTCGCCGAAGGCATCCTGCTGACCCTGATCGAGGAAGGCCCGAAGGCGCTGTCGCAGCCGGATGACTATGACGTGCGCGCCAACGTGATGTGGAGCGCCACCCTGGCCTTGAACGGCCTGATCGGCGTGGGCGTGCCGCAGGACTGGTCCACGCACGCCATCGGCCATGAATTGACGGCCCTGTACGAACTCGACCACGCACAGACGCTGGCCATCATCCTGCCCAGCATGCTGCGCGTGCGCAAGCAGGCCAAGCGCGCCAAGCTGCTGCAATACGCGGCCCGCGTGTGGGGACTCGATGGCGGCGACGAGGACGGCCGCATCGAGGCGGCCATCGCCCGCACGGAATATTTCTTCCGCCATATGGGCGTCAAGACGCGCCTGGCCGACTACGGCCTGAACCATGCCAGCGTGGACGCCGTCGTCGCCGCGCTGGAAGCGCATGGCATGACGGCCCTGGGCGAGCAGCGCGAAGTGACGCCGGACATCAGCCGCAAGGTATTGGAACTGAGCCTGTAGCCCCGTTTGCAAATTCGCGCGACACTGTTGTAAAACGGTCAGCCGGGTGGGACAGCTGGCCGTGGTTCATGCTAAGCTATCAATTCGCTAGGGGTCCTGGAGCAGTTATCCGGGTGAGAGATACCCTTCGTACCTGATCTGGATAATGCCAGCGAAGGAAAGCGCAAAGTACCTCCCTCCTTTGATAGCTCCTGCGTTGGCGCCAGCCGAACAAGCAGCCTGCCGTGCTCTTCACCGAGACGGCTTGAACCACGAGCAATCTATGTCCACACCGAATTTATCCCGCCCTGTATTGACCCTGGCTATCCTGCACGCGTTTGCCGCACCAGCCTTTGCCGCGCACAACACCGCCGAGACCGCCGCCGATCCGCAGGCACAGAGCATGGCCGAAGTGGTCGTCACGGCCAGCAAGGCCCCGGCCGCCAAGCGCGCCGCCGTCGGCGGCTTTTCCGACGCGCCGCTGCTGCAAACGCCGGCCGCCGTCACCGTCATCGGGCAAAAGGAACTGCAGGACCTGCAAATCCGCAACCTCAGCGATGCCGTCAAGCTCGACGCCAGCATCAACGAGTCGTACAACGCCGTCGGCTATGCGGAACAGTTCACCATCCGCGGCTTCAAGCTCGATACGAACTCCAGCTACCGCAAGGATGGCGTGGCGATTCCCGGCGATACGCAAATTCCGCTGGAAAACAAGGAACGCATCGAAGTGCTGAAAGGCCTGGCCGGCCTGCAGGCGGGCGTGGCCGCGCCGGGCGGCGTCATCGACTTCATCGTCAAGCGCCCCACCAACGCGCCACTGCGCAGCGTCACCGTGGAAGCGCGCGAGCGGGGCACCCTGTACGGCGCCGTCGACCTGGGCGGACGCCTGGAAGACAAGCGCTTCGGCTACCGCATCAATGTGGCGGCCGAGCGCCTGCGCTCCTATATCCAGGGCGCCGATGGCAACCGGAAATTCATTTCCGGCGCCTTCGACTGGCAGATCTCGCCGCAAGCCCTGCTGCAACTGGACGCCGACTACCAGGACAAGGCGCAAGTAACGGCGCCCGGCTTCCAGCTGCTCAGCAACGGCAGCCTGCCCGCCAACGTCAGCGCCGACACCATGCTCAACAAGCAGCCGTGGACGCACCCGGTGGAAACCGTCACCAGCAACCTGGGCCTGCGCTTCCAGTACGCCTTCAATGACGACTGGCACGCCACCTTGTCGGCCAACCAGCACTCATTCAAGCGCGACGACTACACGGCCTACCCGTATGGCTGCAGTCCGGAAGGCTGGAACCCCGTGTTCTGCAGCAACGGCGATTTCTCCGTGTGGGACTTCCGCAGCCTGGGCGAGACGAAAAAACCGCTGAGCGCGCAAGCCATGATCCAGGGCAAGTTCGCCACGGGCAGCCTGCGCCACGAATTCACGGCCGGCGTATCGTACTTCAACCGCAAGGACCGGGCCGGCAAATACGTGTATGACGAAGTGGGCATCAGCAACATCTACCGCCCTGTCATCGTCGCCCCCTCCGATGGCGTCACGGGCCCCGTGCGCCTGGTGCGCAACGACAAGGAAAAATCCGTCTTCGTGCAGGACATCGTCAGCCTGGCACCGAACTGGAAGCTGCATGGCGGCGTGCGCCATATCGATGTCGACGGCTATCAGTACGTGCTGAAGGCCGACACGGAAATCCGCGCCAAGCATGACTTCCTGCTGCCGAACGTGGCGCTGGTGTACAACCCGCAAGACAATATCGCCGTGTACGCATCGTATTCGCAAGGCATGGAACATGGCGGCACGGCCGACCGCTACGCGGAAAACGCCAACGTGGAACTGACGCCGAGCCGCTCGAAGCAGATCGAATTGGGCGTGAAGGCGGACCTGACGCCGGACTTCATGGTGGCCGCCAGCCTGTTCCAGATCCGCAAGGGCCTGGAATTCAACCAGTACCTCGACAGCAGCATGAGCACCTACAACTTCGTGCGCGCCGGCCAGGCCCAGCACCGCGGCCTGGAATTGTCGGCGCAGGGCAAGGCCAGCGCCAGCCTGAACCTGGGCGCATCCATCACGGCCCTGAACAGCCAGCAGTCCGGCACGGGCAGCGCCGACTACGATGGCAAGCGCGTGCCCAACGTGCCCGCCTTCAAGGCGGCCGTGCGCGCCGACTACGCCGTGCCGCAAGTGGCGGGCCTGAACGTCAACGGCAGCTGGGAATATGCGGGCAAGAAGGCGTTCGAGAACAACAACACCACCTTCGTGCCGTCGTACAGCGTGTTCAATCTGGGCGCCGCCTACGCCACGCGCCTGGCCGGCACGCCCGCCGTGCTGCGCGCCACCGTCAATAACGTGACGGACAAGTTCTACTGGCGCGACGTGACGCCGGAAGCAGGCGGCTACCTGTTCCCGGGCGCCAGCCGCACCTTGAAGGTGTCAGCGCAGTTCGACTTTTAAGCGAGGGGATGGGCAGGCGCTGCATCGAGCGCCTGCTGCAGCAAGGGCGCCGCCTGGACCAGGCGCGCTTCCAGGCTGTCGTGCAGCACGTGGTAGACAATGCCGCGCGCGTCGAGTTCCTCCAGCAGCATGCGGTAGATCAGCTGGCGCACGGCTTCCGACTCGCGCTGCAAGCCGTCGGCCACCCACGGGCTGTCGGGCGCCGTCACCAGGGTGAGGTCGTAGCGCGTGGCAGCGGCCAGCGCCGCCAGCCGCGCATCGGCGCCGGCAAAATAATGGCGGCTGTAAACCACCGTCATCAGCGGCGTCGTGTCGCAAAACAGGAAATGGCGCGCCTGCGCGCTTGCCGCCGCTTCCCGTTCGACTTGCGTGCGCGCGATGCCGTACTGGTCGGCGGCCACAGGCACCCGGCCCTGCGTCTCGACGAATTCGCGCAGGTATTCCGGCACCCAGACCGTGCCGTAGCGCTCGGCCAGGGCGGCCGCCAGGGTCGACTTGCCCGACGATTCCGCGCCCAGGATGGCCACGCGCACGCAGCGCCCCATCACTTGAGGACCATGGCGTCAGGCGCGGCCGGCGCCGATTTTTTCCACGCCAGCAAGCCGATGACCGCCATCACGACAAAGAATCCATACAGCACGGCCGTCAGGGTCAGGCCCTTGTGCAGGTACAGCCACACGTACAGCACGTCGACGATGATCCAGGCGATCCAGTTTTCCAGCTTCTTGCGCGACAGCAGGAACTGCCCCACCAGGCTGCCTGCCGTGAGGAAACCGTCAGCATGGGGCACATCCGTATCGGTCGTCGTCAGCAGCCAGGCGATGAGCAGAAAACCGGCAAGCCAACCCGCGGCGCAAGCCAGCCAGCCGCGGCCATCGAGGCGCGTGACGGGCAGGGTCTTGCCGCCGCTGACGGGGTGCAGCCATTGATACCAGCCCCAGAACGAGACGCTGATGAACAGCAGCTGCAAGGCCATGTCGCCATACAGGCGCGACTCGAAGAACACGAAACCGTAGGCGCCCGAGGAAATGATGGCAAACAGCCAGGCCCAGTGGTTCTGGCGGATGTTCAGCGCAACGGTTGTCAATGCCAGGACAAAGGAAATCAGTTCAAGCGGCGTGGTGGCAAAACCCAGCAGGAGAAGCGTATCGTTCATGGGAATCGTGATGAGGCGGGTGGCGCAGTATGCAATACGGTAGTTGAATAAGCAAGGACATGCCGATCAGCCAGGCTTGCCAGGCCGGTGCGAAGCTCGATGTTTCAATAGAAAAATGTTTACTAAAATAAATCTATTTATGGCAACATCAAACCGTTCACCTGCCATGCCATCTGGCACTGCGAATGGCTGGCTTTCGCCGACAAGGACGAGATCAGATTGCCCCCGTCCATCTATGAGGAGCTTACATGCGTACTACCGTATTCCTGGCTGCCATGCTGGCCGCCGGCTGGGCCCAGGCCGACTGGGTGCCTACCCTGGCAAGCAATAACCATGTGGTCACGATCAGCTATGGCGGGGGCACGGGGACTTATCGGGAGGGTGCCAGAAACTACGATGGCCGGATTTATCAATTCGCCGCGCAGATGCGCGGTGCGCATGCCGTGTTCGAGAACGCGCTCAACACGGTAGTCGCCGCGAAAGTGGCGGAACAAGGCATCACGTTCAGAGGGGGCAGCATCACGGGCAATCTGCACGCACGCATGCAGCCCATCGGTAACAATACGATACTCATGAGTCTGGATGGCATCAATTACGCGGCACGCAGCAGCTATTCGGGCAAGCGCCTGGGTTTTATCACCTTCGATTGCGTGAACACCTTCACGGCCAACAACATTTCAATCACCGGCCAATATGGCGCCAACAATGGCGCGCTGGCCCCGAGCGTGGGCCTCAACTCGAACGTCAATTCATCGACGGACTGCGATTCCAACCTGTCCTGGATCTTGCCCATCGTTGGCGACCTGCTGGTGAACAAGGCCACCGGCATCCTCGACGGCCGCCTGGAAGATGGGGCGCGCCAGGCGATGAACAATGTTAAAGATAAACTGCTGTTCGTTCCCGATGCCATTTGGGGCGTTGGCCTGAATAACCTTCTGACTTCGTCCGAGAATGGCGTGCGTTTGCCGGACGGCACGCCATTCAACCTGGGCCTGTATGTGGCCAATAATATGGACTATGTACTGGGCAACAGCCAATTCGACATGCAATTTGGACGCGGCCTGGAAATCAAGACCAAGCCAGGCACCAGCGCACCGCCAGACGGCCCGGTCCAGGCCAATATCCTGTTGCTGACCGTGACTTCGCCCGCGATGACGTTTTCAATCCAGATCAGCGAAGAAGCGATCGTACGCTGGAACTGGAAATGCCCTGCCAACTCGCCGCAAGGCGGCTGCCGGGAACCATAAACGGCGGCGCCGGCGAATGTCGACAACGATGGCAGGCAGCCGCAGCAGGCTGCCTGCGCGTCACACAAATCCCTCCTCGACGGCGCGCGCCAGCGAACGCTGCACGATCAGCTTGTGGAAGGGCCGGATCAGCAGGATATATGCGCGTCCCACCCGGTTGTGGCAGTGCACCACGCTGGCCAGGGTCACGCTGCCATGCCTGCCCGCCTCCCGGTTGCGCAGCACCGACAGCCGGAAGTCCAGGTGGCTGTCATCCTCGCCCACGATGATTTCGTCGTCGCTGACGCTGTAAATGCGGAAGATGCCGATGCGTTCGCCACGCCTGGCCTCCATCTGCCTGGACGTCTTGATGCCAAACAGTGCGACGATGGCGTCGCGCACCACCATCAGCCAGCGCGCCCAGCGCGGCTGGCTGCCCAGCAGGATGCGCGCCAGGCCGGGCATATCCATCCGCCGCGCCTGTTCGGTCGGCAAGGCGACGGCATACGCGTCGGCCAGGTTGCTGCCTGGGTACAGGGACGCGATGCCGGCGCCGGGCGGCAGGTCCACGGCGCGTACCACGTTGTTCATCTCTTGCATGCGATCTCCATGTGTTCAGTGATAACATGGCCATCATACACCACAATGTGAACAGCGATAACATGCAATGACAACAGCGATGACTACAGTGAACACTTACCATCACGGCAACCTGCGCGACACCTTGGTGGCCACCGCCATCGCGCAACTGGCGCAGCAGCACGACGCCGCTCTCTCGCTGCGCGAACTGGCGCGCACGGTGGGCGTGTCGATCGCCGCCGTGTACCGCCATTTCCCCAGCAAGGAAGCCTTGCTGGCCGAGGTGGCCGCGGCCGGCTTCGCCAGCCTGGTCGCCAAATGGGAAACGGAATTGCCGCCGGCCGGCAGCCTGCCCGCCGAACAGCGTTTCCAGCTGCTGGGCCAGCAATACATCGAATTCGCCCTGGCCGCGCCCGCCCACTACCGCCTGATGTTCGAGCACCAGGACGTGCGCCAGTTCCCCGTCCTGCAAGAGGCGGCGCAAGCGTGCTTCCAATATGTGCTGAAAACGGCGGGCGCGGCCGTGCGCGAAGCGGGCGCCGACCCGCGCTGGGAACGTGCCGCCGCCAGCGCCGGCTGGTCGCTGGGACACGGCTACGTGATGCTGCTGCTGAGCGGCCGCCTGGCCATGACGGACGGCGGCGACGAACTGTCGCCGGCCATGGTGCCGCGCTTTTTTCAATTGCCGGTGGAGGCACTGACGTCAGCACCGCTGTCCTGAATCCTGTCCATATCCATTATGAAAGAGATCGTGAACGTCAAGCCTTAGACGGTATCCGCCATGGACGCATCCATCCAATGCCACGTCACCTCGTCGTCGGGCAAATCGAGCAGCCAGTCGCGGCGCGGTTGCGGGAACGGCGCGCCCTGGATCAGCCAGGCCTGGCGCCAGTACTGGTTGACGTTCGCCTGCAGCGGATGGTCGGCCGCTACCCAGGGTTGCCAGACGCCGCTGACGGGACAGGCTTGTGCGCAAGGGCAGCTCAACCATGGCTCGGGTCGCGCCACCTCGCGCAGCAAGCCGCGCGCGGCGCGCGGTTCCACCGCGCCATGGTTGTGCCGTATCGTCAGGCACTGTTCCCATGTCACGCCGCCATAACGCCTCTTGCCGGCGGCATCCGCCACATCGAAATGGCGGAACGCTACGCCTGCGTGCACCAGCTGGGCCGGCTGGGTCAAGCCCTGCCCTGGGGCCGGTTGCCAGTACGCGGAAAATGGCGCGCTCGCCGCGTCGCTGTGCAAGCCGGTGGGCCGCAGCGCATACTCGGCGGCCAGGAAATATGGTTCTTGCAACAGCGAGGCGGCGCTTGGCTTCGGAATGGCCGATGACGGGCTGACGCCCATGGCCACGTCAAGCAGGCTCTTTCGTTGACCATCCCAGGGCGGCAGATCAGCTGGTGGCAATGGCAAGATTTTATCGAGGTTCGGAAAGCGGCGATTGGGGTTGAAGCCGAGGGCACGACCAAGTACGCCATAACGTTCTGCCCGTGCTTTATCAATATATGGAACCTGCATATTTGCAAGATCAAACGGATCGCCGAATTCGATCTTGAGTTTGGTTGCGCATTTCCCGCAGCCCAGCCTCACTCCAGTATGTAATACTTGCAAGGCGCGTTCTTTTGTTTCAGCTGTTCTTTTCCCATCAGACGTGCCGTCAGGCGTTCTTAATACAACATATAAATAAGATAAATCATATGCGGACGGGCCATATCCCTGCCCCAGCGCGCACTCCATCATCTTGATTGCTACAGGAATATTCCCCCACATTTCGGCACCCGGATAATCCTTTCCTGCAGTGAGTTTTTCTCCTAAATAACCCATCGCTTGCGGATTACCCATCTGCGCCGCCTTTTGCCAGAAGGAATAAGCCCGAGTGGAATCGCCTGCCACGCCCGTACCATTCGCATAATATGTTCCCATCCGGTCATACGCCGCCGGTATCCCCAGCAGCATCGCCTTTTCCACCAGTTGCACCGCCTCTTCATTACCATGTGAGGGATCGCGCCCTTCCACATACAGGCTGGCCAGATTGAGCATCGCCTTCCAGTGCAACCGCTCTGCCGCCTGACGCGTCAGATCGAGGATCTTTTTGTAATCGCGGTCTTCCACAAAAATTTCAGGATCTTCCAGGGCGCGTGCTTCGAGAAACCACTCCTCGGCTTGCGCATCGATGGGAGGTACCTTGCTCGACTCGGTTTCACAGATAAAATCCGCAACATGTGGATTGAAGAGGGGCAGGCTTTGGTTGCGTGGCAAGACGTCTTCTTTGTCGTTTGGCATTTTGCAAGCAAGCAGGCAGCACAAGAAAATAGACGATGCGCAGCATCCTCTCGCGGCAGCCATGCCGGATTGATTCCAAATCATTGCGTGCTCCATCGCTGCGGCATGGTGTTATCCCATATCAGGAAGGGACGCATCCATCAAATGCCACGTCACCTCGTCGTCTGGCAAATCGAGCAACCAGTCGCGGCGCGGTTGCGGGAACGGCGCGCCCCGGGTCAGCCAGGCCTGGCGCCAGTACTGGTTGACGTTCACCTGCAGCGGATGGTCGGCCGCTACCCACGGTTGCCAGACGCCGCTGACGGGACAGGCTTGCGCGCCAGTGCAGATCAACCATGGCTCGGGCCGCGCCACCTCGCGCAGCAAGCCGCGCGCGGCGCGCGGTTCCACGGCGCCGTGGTTGTGCCGTATCGTCAGGCACCGTTCCCACGTCACGCCGCCATAGCGCCTCTGGCCGGTGGCATCCGCCACATCGAAGTGGCGGAACGCTACGCCTGCGTGCACCAGCTGGGCTGGCTGCGTCAAGCCCTGCCCCTGGGCCGGTTGCCAGTACGCGGAAAATGGCGCGCTCGCCGCGTCGCTGTGCAAGCCGATGGGCCGCAGCGCATACTCGGCGGCCAGGAAATATGGTTCTTGTAACAGGGAGGCGGCGCTTGGCTTCGGGATTGCCGGTGGCGCGCTGACGCCCATGGCCGCGTCAAGCAGGCTCTTTCGTTGACCATCCCAGGGCGGCAGATCGGCTGGTGGCAATGGCAAGATTTTATCGAGGTTCGGAAAGCGGCGATTGGGATTGAAGCCGAGGGCACGACCAAGTACGCCATAACGTTCTGCCCGTGCTTTATCAATATATGGAACCAGCATATTTGCAAGATCAAACGGATCGCCGAATTCGATCTTGAGTTTGGTTGCGCATTTCCCGCAGCCCAGCCTCACTCCAGTATGTAATACTTGCAAGGCGCGTTCTTTTGTTTCAGCTGTTCTTTTCCCATCAGACGTGCCGTCAGGCGTTCTTAATACAACATATAAATAAGATAAATCATATGCGGACGGGCCATATCCCTGCCCCAGCGCGCACTCCATCATCTTGATTGCCACAGGAATATTCCCCCACATTTCGGCACCCGGATAATCCTTTCCTGCAGTGAGTTTTTCTCCTAAATAACCCATCGCTTGCGGATTACCCATCTGCGCCGCCTTTTGCCAGAAGGAATAAGCCCGAGTGGAATCGCCTGCCACGCCCGTACCATTCGCATAATATGTTCCCATCCGGTCATACGCCGCCGGTATCCCCAGGAGCATCGCCTTTTCCACCAGTTGCACCGCCTCTTCATTACCATGTGAGGGATCGCGCCCTTCCACATACAGGCTGGCCAGATTGAGCATCGCCTTCCAGTGCAACCGCTCTGCCGCCTGACGCGTCAGATCGAGGATCTTTTTGTAATCGCGGTCTTCCACAAAAATTTCAGGATCTTCCAGGGCGCGTGCTTCGAGAAACCACTCCTCGGCTTGCGCATCGATCGGAGGCACCTTGCTTGCCTCGGTTTCACAGATAAAATCCGCGACATGTGGATTGAAGAGGGGCAGGCTTTGGTTGCGTGGCAAGACTTTGTCGTTTGGCATTTTGCAAGCAAGCAGGCAGCATAAGAAAATAGACGATGCGCAGCGTCCTCTCGCGGCAGCCATGCCGGATTGATTCCAAATCATTGCGTGCTCCATCGCTGCGGCATGGTGTTATCCCATATCAGGAAGGGACGCATCCATCCAATGCCACGTCACCTCGTCGTCGGGCAAATCGAGCAGCCAGTCGCGGCGCGGTCGCGGGAACGGCGCGCCCTGGGTCAGCCAAGCCTGGCGCCAGTACTGGTTGACGTTCGCCTGCAGCGGATGGTCGGCCGCTAGCCACGGTTGCCAGACGCCGCTGACGGGACAGGCTTGTGCGCAAGCACAGCTCAACCATGGCTCGGGTCGCGCCACCTCGCGCAGCAAGCCGCGCGCGGCGCGCGGTTCCACGGCTCCATGGTTGTGCCGTATCGTCAGGCACTGTTCCCACCTCACGCCGCCATAACGCCTCTTGCCGGCGGCATCCGCCACATCGAAATGGCGGAACGCTACGCCTGCGTGCACCAGCTGGGCTGGCTGCGTCAAGCCCTGCCCCTGAGCGGGTTGCCAGTAGGCCGAAAATGGCGCGCTCGCCGCGTCGCTGTGCAAGCCGGTGGGCCGCAGCGCATACTCGGCAGCCAGGAAATATGGTTCGTGCAACAACGAGGCGGCGCTTGGCTTCGGAATGGCCGGTGGCGGACGCACGCCCTTGGCGGCATGCAGCAAGGTATCCCTGTCACCATTCCAGGGGGGCAGATCGGCTGGGGGAAGCGGTAATACCTTGTCCAGATTGGGAAAGCGGGCATTGGGATTGAATCCCAATTCACGATTTAATACCGCATAACGTTCGCCGCGCGCTTTGTCAATGAACGGCACTAACATGTCGGACAAATTAAAAGGTTGGCTAAACTCTATCGAGAGATCGCGTGCGCACTGCGCGCAACCCAGGCGAACACCTTCATGTAAAATTTTTAGTGCACGGTCTTTTGTTTCTGGCGTCCGATGATCGCCAATTATTGTGCCATCTGCAGTTCTTGGCGCAGCATATAAATAGTATAAATCGTATGCCGCTGGACCATAACCTTGGGCAACCGCACATTCCAACATTTTGGTCGCTACAGGAATATTCCCCCACATTTCAGCACCCGGATAATCCTTTCCTGCAGTGAGTTTTTCTCCTAAATAACCCAGCGCTTGCGGGTTGCCCATCTGCGCCGCCTTTTGCCAGAAGGCATAAGCCCGAGTGGAATCGCCTGCCACGCCCGTACCATTCGCATAATATGTTCCCATCCGGTCATACGCCGCAGGTATGCCCAGCTGCATCGCCTTTTCTACCAGTTGCACCGCGTCTTCCTTACCATACAAGGGATCGCGCCCTTCCACATACAGGCTGGCCAGATTGAGCATCGCCTTCCAGTGCAAACGCTCCGCCGCCTGACGCGTCAGATCAACGATTTTTTTGTAATCGCGGTCGTCCACGAAAATTTCAGGATCTTCCAAGGCGCGCGCTGCGAGGAACCAATCCTCGGCTTGCGCATCGATGGGAGGCACCTTGCTCGCCTCGGTTTCACAGATAAAATCCGCGACATGGGGATTAAAAAGCGGCAAGCTCTGGTTGCGTGGCAAGACTTTGTCGTCTGGCATTTTGCAGGCAAGCAGGCAGCACAAGAAAATAGACGATGCGCAGCATCCTCTCGCGGCAGCCATGCCGGATTGATTCCAAATCATTGCGTGCTCCATCGCTGCGGCATGGTGTTATCCCATATCAGGAAGGGACGCATCCATCAAATGCCACGTCACCTCGTCGTCGGGCAAATCGAGCAGCCAGTCGCGGCGCGGTCGCGGGAACGGCGCGCCCTGGGTCAGCCAGGCCTGGCGCCAGTACTGGTTGACGTTCGCCTGCAGCGGATGGTCAGCCGCTACCCACGGTTGCCAGACGCCGCTGACGGGACAGGCCTGCGCGCCAGTGCAGATCAACCATGGCTCGGGTCGCGCCACCTCGCGCAGCAAGCCGCGCGCGGCGCGCGGTTCCACGGCGCCATGGTTGTGCCGTATCGTCAGGCACTGTTCCCATGTCACGCCGCCATAACGCCCCTTGCCGGCGGCATCCGGCACATCGAAGTGGCGGAACGCTACGCCTGCGTGCACCAGTCGGGCCGGCTGGGTCAAGCCCTGCCCTGGGGCCGGTTGCCAGTACGCGGAAAATGGCGCGCTCGCCGCGTCGCTGTACAAGCCGGTGGGCCGCAGCGCATACTCGGCGGCCAGGAAATATGGTTCTTGCAACAGCGAGGCGGCGCTTGGCTTCGGAATGGCGGGCGGCGGGCTGACGCCCATGGCCGCGTCAAGCAGGCTCTTTCGTTGACCATCCCAGGGCGGCAGATCGGCTGGTGGCAATGGCAAGATTTTATCGAGGTTGGGAAAGCGGCGATTTGGATTGAAGCCGAGGGCACGACCAAGTACGCCATAACGTTCCGCCCGCGCTTTATCAATGTATGGAACCAGCATATTTGCAAGATCAAACGGATCGCCGAATTCAATCGTGAGTTTGTTTGCGCATTTCTCGCAGCCCAGCCTTACTCCAGTATGTAATACTTGCAAGGCACGCTCTTTGGTTTCAGCTGTTCTTTTCCCATCAGACGTGCCGTCAGGCGTTCTTAATACAACATATAAATAATATAAATCATATGCGGGTGGGCCATATCCCTGCCCTAGCGCGCACTCCATCATCTTGATTGCCACAGGAATATTCCCCCACATTTCGGCACCCGGATAATCCTTTCCTGCAGTGAGTTTTTCTCCTAAATAACCCAGCGCTTGCGGATTACCCATCTGCGCCGCCTTTTGCCAGAAGGAATAAGCCCGAGTGGAATCGCCTGCCACGCCCGTACCATTCGCATAATATGTTCCCATCCGGTCATACGCCGCCGGTATCCCCAGGAGCATCGCCTTTTCCACCAGTTGCACCGCGTCTTCTTTACCATACAAGGGATCGCGCCCTTCCACATACAGGCTGGCCAGATTGAGCATCGCCTTCCAGTGCAAACGCTCGGCCGCTTGACGCGTCAAATCGACGATTTTTTTGTAATCGCGGTCTTCCACAAAAATTTCAGGATCTTCCAGGGCGCGCGCTGCGAGGAACCAGTCCTCGGCTTGCGCATCGATCGGAGGTACCTTGCTTGCCTCGGTTTCACAGATAAAATCCGCAACATGCGGATTGAAGAGGGGCAGGCTTTGATTGCGTGGCAAGACTTTTTCGTTAGGCATTTTGCAGGCGATTAGAGAAATAAAGAAAAGAACTGCCAACACAACAGATGGCAGGCGGAAAAAAACGGTATCGTTTTTACTCATAATCAGCCCAGGCGTATGGTGGAGCTGCGTTTATCTTCCAGTGGCAGCAGGAAACCGGTCATTTTCTTTAAAAGTGCATCTTCAGATTTATCCCATTTTTTCTTGCGATTTTCGCCCATCAACTCCACCCACTTCCGATAAGCGCCCACAATCTCCGCCTTCGTCCCGCCCCCACCGTCGACCATCCCGCCGCTATGCATGCGCCACACCCGCTTGCGCAAATCGCGGGCCACGCGATAGTCGACGGTGGCGATATTGATTTCGCTGTCGACG